>NZ_JBSZIF010000004.1:1057500-1060000 GCF_056491205.1 Stenotrophomonas sp. C9D9 | reverse complement strand
AATCATGTCGGCCAGGCCGATGTGAGAGTCCCTTTTGGGGCCTTAGCTCAGCTGGGAGAGCACCTGCTTTGCAAGCAGGGGGTCGTCGGTTCGATCCCGACAGGCTCCACCACGTTTGAGCTTCCTCCGGAGTAACTTCCGGGTCTGTAGCTCAGGTGGTTAGAGCGCACCCCTGATAAGGGTGAGGTCGGTAGTTCGAGTCTACCCAGACCCACCATTCTCTGAATGACGCATACAATCGATCTTTATACGCATCAGCACTGTGGCTGGTACGTGTTCTTTTAAAACTTGTGACGTAGCGAGCGTTTGAGATGTTCTATCAGACGTGTCGTGAGGCTAAGGCGAGAGACGCAAGTCTCTTTATTGATTGAGTCGTTATATTCGTATCCGGGCTTTGTACCCCCGGGTCATATATATAACCCAAGGCAACTTGCGGTTATATGGTCAAGCGAATAAGCGCACACGGTGGATGCCTTGGCGGTCAGAGGCGATGAAGGACGTGGCAGCCTGCGAAAAGTATCGGGGAGCTGGCAACAAGCTTTGATCCGGTAATGTCCGAATGGGGAAACCCACCCGCTTGCGGGTATCCTGCAGTGAATACATAGCTGCTGGAAGCGAACCTGGTGAACTGAAATATCTAAGTAACCAGAGGAAAAGAAATCAACCGAGATTCCGTAAGTAGCGACGAGCGAACGCGGACTAGCCCTTAAGCTGATTTGGTTCTAGGAAAACACTCTGGAAAGAGTGGCCATAGAAGGTGATAGCCCTGTATCTGAAAGGGCCATTTCAGTGAAGACGAGTAGGGCGGGGCACGTGAAACCCTGTCTGAACATGGGGGGACCATCCTCCAAGGCTAAATACTACTGACCGACCGATAGTGAACCAGTACCGTGAGGGAAAGGCGAAAAGAACCCCGGAGAGGGGAGTGAAATAGAACCTGAAACCGTGTGCGTACAAGCAGTAGGAGCTCCGCAAGGAGTGACTGCGTACCTTTTGTATAATGGGTCAGCGACTTACTGTTCGTGGCAAGCTTAACCGTATAGGGGAGGCGAAGGGAAACCGAGTCTGATAAGGGCGCATAGTCGCGGGCAGTAGACCCGAAACCGGGTGATCTAGTCATGCCCAGGGTGAAGGTGCGGTAACACGCACTGGAGGCCCGAACCCACTCCCGTTGCAAAGGTAGGGGATGAGGTGTGATTAGGAGTGAAAAGCTAATCGAACCCGGAGATAGCTGGTTCTCCTCGAAAGCTATTTAGGTAGCGCCTCATATGTATCCTCTCGGGGGTAGAGCACTGTTATGGCTAGGGGGTCATCGCGACTTACCAAACCATTGCAAACTCCGAATACCGAGACGGACTGTATGGGAGACACACGGCGGGTGCTAACGTCCGTCGTGAAAAGGGAAACAACCCAGACCCACAGCTAAGGTCCCAAATTCACTGCTAAGTGGAAAACCATGTGGAAAGGCACAGACAGCCAGGAGGTTGGCTTAGAAGCAGCCACCCTTTAAAGAAAGCGTAATAGCTCACTGGTCGAGTCGGTCTGCGGGGAAGATTTAACGGGGCTAAGCAGTGAACCGAAGCTTGGGGTGCATAACTTTGTTATGCGCGGTAGAGGAGCGTTCCGTAAGCCGTTGAAGGTGGATTGAGAAGTCTGCTGGAGGTATCGGAAGTGCGAATGCTGACATGAGTAACGATAATGCGGGTGAAAAACCCGCACGCCGAAAGCCCAAGGTTTCCTTGCGCAACGTTAATCGGCGCAGGGTGAGTCGGCCCCTAAGGCGAGGACGAAAGTCGTAGTCGATGGGAAGCAGGTTAATATTCCTGCACCTCGCGTAAGTGCGATGGAGGGACGGAGAAGGTTAGGTGTACCAGGCGTTGGTTGTCCTGGGGAAAGGCGGTAGGTTTGGATCTTTGGCAAATCCGGGATCCTTTAAGACCGAGCACCGAGACGAGCCTTTATGGCGAAGTCACTGATACCACGCTTCCAGGAAAAGCTCCTAAGCTTCAGCTTACGCAGACCGTACCGTAAACCGACACAGGTGGGTAGGATGAGAATTCTCAGGCGCTTGAGAGAACTCGGGTGAAGGAACTAGGCAACATGGCACCGTAACTTCGGGAGAAGGTGCACCCTTTTTGGTGGCTCGTGCGAGCTATAGCTGAAGAGGGTCGCAGTAACCAGGCCGCTGCGACTGTTTATCAAAAACACAGCACTCTGCAAACACGAAAGTGGACGTATAGGGTGTGACGCCTGCCCGGTGCTGGAAGGTTAATTGATGGGGTCAGCCGCAAGGCGAAGCTCTTGATCGAAGCCCCAGTAAACGGCGGCCGTAACTATAACGGTCCTAAGGTAGCGAAATTCCTTGTCGGGTAAGTTCCGACCTGCACGAATGGCGTAACGACAGCGGCGCTGTCTCCACCCGAGACTCAGTGAAATTGAAATCGCTGTGAAGATGCAGCGTTCCCGTGGCAAGACGGAAAGACCCCGTGAACCTTTACTA
>NZ_JBSZIF010000004.1:0-1052500 GCF_056491205.1 Stenotrophomonas sp. C9D9 | reverse complement strand
AGTGCGATGGAGGGACGGAGAAGGTTAGGTGTACCAGGCGTTGGTTGTCCTGGGGAAAGGCGGTAGGTTTGGATCTTTGGCAAATCCGGGATCCTTTAAGACCGAGCACCGAGACGAGCCTTTATGGCGAAGTCACTGATACCACGCTTCCAGGAAAAGCTCCTAAGCTTCAGCTTACGCAGACCGTACCGTAAACCGACACAGGTGGGTAGGATGAGAATTCTCAGGCGCTTGAGAGAACTCGGGTGAAGGAACTAGGCAACATGGCACCGTAACTTCGGGAGAAGGTGCACCCTTTTTGGTGGCTCGTGCGAGCTATAGCTGAAGAGGGTCGCAGTAACCAGGCCGCTGCGACTGTTTATCAAAAACACAGCACTCTGCAAACACGAAAGTGGACGTATAGGGTGTGACGCCTGCCCGGTGCTGGAAGGTTAATTGATGGGGTCAGCCGCAAGGCGAAGCTCTTGATCGAAGCCCCAGTAAACGGCGGCCGTAACTATAACGGTCCTAAGGTAGCGAAATTCCTTGTCGGGTAAGTTCCGACCTGCACGAATGGCGTAACGACAGCGGCGCTGTCTCCACCCGAGACTCAGTGAAATTGAAATCGCTGTGAAGATGCAGCGTTCCCGTGGCAAGACGGAAAGACCCCGTGAACCTTTACTATAGCTTTACACTGAACGTTGAGTTCGTCTGTGTAGGATAGGTGGGAGGCTATGAAACTGTGGCGCTAGCTGCAGTGGAGCCATCCTTGAAATACCACCCTGTCGTGCTTGACGTTCTAACCTGGGCCCATTATCTGGGTCGGGGACCGTGTATGGTGGGTAGTTTGACTGGGGCGGTCTCCTCCTAAAGAGTAACGGAGGAGCTCGAAGGTACGCTCAGCGCGGTCGGACATCGCGCACTGTGTGCAAAGGCATAAGCGTGCTTGACTGCAAGATCGACGGATCAAGCAGGTAGGAAACTAGGACTTAGTGATCCGGTGGTTCTGTATGGAAGGGCCATCGCTCAACGGATAAAAGGTACTCCGGGGATAACAGGCTGATACCGCCCAAGAGTTCATATCGACGGCGGTGTTTGGCACCTCGATGTCGGCTCATCACATCCTGGGGCTGTAGTCGGTCCCAAGGGTATGGCTGTTCGCCATTTAAAGTGGTACGCGAGCTGGGTTCAGAACGTCGTGAGACAGTTCGGTCCCTATCTGCCATGGGCGTTGGAGATTTGAGAGGGGCTGCTCCTAGTACGAGAGGACCGGAGTGGACGAACCTCTGGTGTTCCGGTTGTCACGCCAGTGGCATTGCCGGGTAGCTATGTTCGGAAGCGATAACCGCTGAAAGCATCTAAGCGGGAAGCGCGCCTCAAGATGAGATCTCCCGGGGCACAAGCCCCCTGAAGGAACCATGTAGACTACGTGGTTGATAGGTCAGGTGTGTAAGTACAGCAATGTATTGAGCTAACTGATACTAATGATCCGTGCGGCTTGACCATATAACCTCAAGTTGCCTTGGCTTTACGACAGCGTCGTAAGAGCATCCAAGTGCACGCTACGTCACAAGAACTATGCGAGGCTGGCGCCTTGTCCCCCGGGACGAGTGCGACTCTCCAAAAGCCTCCCTGGTGAAATTAGCGCTGTGGAACCACCCGATCCCATCCCGAACTCGGAAGTGAAACGCAGCTGCGCCGATGGTAGTGTGGCTCAAGCCATGCGAGAGTAGGTCATCGCCAGGGTTTACACCCAAAACCCCGCTGCTCACGCAGCGGGGTTTTTCTTATTAAGTGAAGGCACTGCATTTTCCGGGTCCCTTCCGCCCCACGGGCAAGATCGCGAAGCTGGCGCTGCAAGCGCTGCTGCAACCGTCTCCCTGGTGAAATTAGCGCTGTGGAACCACCCGATCCCATCCCGAACTCGGAAGTGAAACGCAGCTGCGCCGATGGTAGTGTGGCTCAAGCCATGCGAGAGTAGGTCATCGCCAGGGTTTACACCCAAAACCCCGCTGCTCACGCAGCGGGGTTTTTCTTTGTGCGCAGGAAATGCGGGTGGTGGTGCCCGCTGGCCGGCGGATGAGTCGATGCACCCGCCGCCGTTTGCCGGCCAGCGGCCGGCACTACCGGTAGATCCACGCCACGCGTGGATGGGGCGCTCGCCGTGTAAAGAGGTGCCAACCAGGGCTGGCACCCACCAATGGCAGCGCGCAAAAAAAGCAGCGCCCCGTGGGGCGCCGCTCTGCTCCAAACGATGTTCAGTCGAGCATGGCCCGACTTACTTGGCCGGGGCCTTGTCCTTCATCATCGCGTCGCGGGCCGCCTTGAACGGATTGCCTGCATACCAGTTCGGCCAACGATCGCCACCGGCCAGTTCCTTGCCCACGCCGTACATCAGCTGCAGGTCTTCGACGGTGCCGTCCAGCTTCCAGGTGGCCGCGTCGAACTCGTCCTTCGGGCCGTGGTAACGGTTGGCGCCGTAATCCGCCGCAGCCTTGCGGCCTGCTTCCACGCCACCCTCGCGCAGGTCTTCGCCGCCATCGGCGTACAGGGCCGGCACACCGGCCTTGGCGAAGTTGAAGTGATCGGAGCGGAAGTAGAAGCCGCTCTGCACCGAGGTCTCACCGTGCAGGGTACGGTCCTGGGCGGCGGCCAGCGGCTTGAGGATGTCCTCCAGCTCCGAGCTGCCGAAGCCGGTGACGGTCACGTCCTTGGCACGGCCGGCCACCGACATCGCATCAATGTTGATCACACCGGCGATCTTGTCCAGCGGGAAGGTCGGGTGGGCGACGTAGTACTTCGAACCCAGCAGGCCGGATTCTTCCAGGGTCACCGCCAGGAACACCACCGAACGCTCCGGCCTCGGTTCCTGGTGGGCCATGGCTTCGGCCACCTCGAGGATGCCGGCCACGCCGGTGGCGTTGTCGACTGCGCCGTTGTAGATGTTGTCGCCGGTCTCACCCTCATGCTTGCCCAGGTGGTCCCAGTGCGCCATGTACAGCACGGCTTCGTCAGCGCGCTTGCTGCCCGGCAGCACGCCGACCACGTTGCGCGACTGCTTCTGTGCGATCTGGCTCTTCAGGTCGACCGCAGCGGTGGCCTTCAGCGGCACCGGCTTGAAACCACGCTTGCTGGCGTCCTTGTAGGCCTGGGCGAGGTCCAGGCCGGCACCGGCGAACAGCGCCTTGGCGGCGTCGGCGCTCAGCCAGCCCTGCACCGGGATCCGGGCCTCCGGGTCATCCTTGGCGGGCAGGTCGTACTGCGGGCCGGCCCAGGAATTCTTCACCACGTCCCAACCGTAGGACGCGCCGGCAGTGTCGTGAACGATCAGTGCGGCAGCAGCACCCTTGCGGGCGGCCTCCTCGAACTTGTAGGTCCAGCGGCCGTAATAGGTCATGCGCTTGCCGTCGAACAGCTTCGCGTCATCAACATGGAAGCCCGGATCGTTGACGAACATGACGACCGTCTTGCCCTTCCAGTCCTGGCCGGCGTAATCGTTCCACTTCTGCTCCGGCGCATCGACGCCGTAGCCGACGAACACCAGGTCGCTGGCATCGACCTTCACCTCGGCCTGGCCGGTACGGGTACCGACCACCATGTCGGTGCCGAACTTCAGTTCGGTGGTCTTGCCGCCCTGGGTGATCTTCAGCACGGTCGATTCGTCGGCCGTGGTCTCGGTCATCGGCACGTCCTGGAACCAGCTGTCGCCGTTGCCGGGCTGCAGGCCGATGCGCTGCATCTGGTCGCGGATGTAGTTGACCGTCAGTTCTTCGCCCTTGCTGCCCGGGGCGCGGCCTTCGAACTCATCCGAAGCCAGGGTCTTGACCATCTCGGCGAAGTCGCCGGCGTTGATCTCCGGAGAGAACTGATGGGCGGCCGGCTTCGCGGCAGCGGTATCGGTGGCCGGCGTGGCTGCCGGGGTGTCTTCGCCTTTGCAGGCACTGAGCGCGGCCGCGGCGGCCAGGCACAGGAGGAGTTTGCGGGGCATCGTCGATTCCTGGAGAACAAAGGGCGGTCGCACCTCATGCGCGACCGGTAAACGCGAGTATCACCGAACCGGCAGGTTCGACGGATTCAGTCGGCTGGCGCGGTTTCGGTATCGAACGGGATCGGCTCGGCACCGGTGACCGGGCCGATGCGCGCGGTGCGATGCACGTACAGCACCACCTCGCGCTCGAACTGCAGTGGCCCACTGACCACCGCGTTGGGGCCGATGATCACGCGCGGCTTGCGGCTGGCGGTCAGCGAGACACTGAAGTTCGGCTTGCGCACATGCACGCCGCCGTTGACCTGCGAACCGATGCCGACGGTGATGTCACCGTTGACGGTCTCAACGTCCTTGCCGACGCGGCTTTCAACCAGGCCGATGCCGCCGTTCACGGTCTCGACGCCGCCTTCGATCTGGCTGCCGCGATCGGTGAAGATGCTGCCGTTGACGGTGCTGACGCCGCCGCTGGCGATCACTTCGCGACCCAGGCGGACACCGCCGTTGACCGTTTCGATCTTGCCGGTGCGCGCGCGGTCGGCGACCTTCACCCCGCCGTTGACGGTGTCGATGCTGCCGGTCTCGACGCCTTCGCCGACGCGGATGCCGCCGTTGACGGTGTCCAGCTTGCCGTAGCGTTGACCTGGTTCGGCGCTGATGCTGCCGTTGACCTTGCTGATGTTCTCCTGGGCGCAGACCGGCCCGGTGACCAGCAGTACGCCCAACAGCAGCGGAATGGATAGAGTTTTCATGGGGACCTCGATGGATGTGCGGCTGGCAGGCCGCGTGCGGAGATGTCACCATTCCCCGGTACCCCCCGCAACTGCCTGAAGTCACTGGAAAGCCCTTGCGCGACAACGCCTTCCCATCACGCCGACATCACATCGCCGCCGTACGCGGCGGGCGCTGCCTGCTGCTGGGGCTGGTCCTGGCGCTGGCCCTGCCGCTGCCCGGCGCCGCGCAGACCACCCGCGAGACCGAGCGCAAGCTGCAGAAACTGCGCACCGAGCTGAAGGGCGTGGCGCAGGAACGACGGCAGATCGAGGGACAGCGTGGACAGGCATCCCAGCAGCTGCGCGAGGCCGACGAGAAGGTGGCCCGCAGTGGCCGCGCGCTTGCGCAGACCGAGACGGCCCTGCGCGAGCAGAACCAGGCGCTGGCCGAAGCCGAGCAGCGCCGCAGCACGCTGCAGGCCAACCTTGCCCAGCAGCACCGCGAACTGGCCGGGTTGCTGCGCGCGGCCTACCAGTTGGGCAACCATGCACCGTTGAAGCTGCTGCTGTCGCAGGACACGGTGGCCGATGCCAATCGTGCGCTGGCCTACCACCGCTACCTGCAGCGCGAACGTGCGCAGCGGATTACCACGCTCACCGCCGACCTGAAGGAACTGGAAGCGCTGCAGGCGCAGATCGCCGAGCGCAAGCAGAAGCTGCAGGGCGCGCAGCAGGACCAGAAGCAGCAGGCTGCGACGCTGGCGGCCGACCGCCGTGACCGCGCGCAGACTGTGGCCTCGCTGGACGAACGTTTCAAGGACCGGCGCGAGAAGGAACAGGCACTGGGCCAGGATGCCAAGGCGCTGGAAACGCTGCTGGCCAACCTGCGTGCCGCCGCCGCCCGGGCCGAAGCCGAGCGTCGCGCGGCGGCGCGTCGGGCCGCCGCCGAAAAGGCCGCTGCCGAGCGGGCCGCACGCCAGGCCGCCGCACAGGGCCGGCCACCGCCGCCGCCAACCAAGGTTCCGCCTGCGGTGGCGTCGGCACCGGCACCGAAGGTCGGTGGCCTGGGCTGGCCGTTGTCCGGCAACCTGCTGGCCCGCTATGGCGGCAAGCTGCCCGATGGCCGTACCAGCAGCGGCGTGCTGATCGGCGCGCCGGCCGGCAGCACCGTCACGGCCGTGGCCGACGGCACCGTGGTGTTCTCCGACTGGATGACCGGCTACGGCATGATCCTGATCGTCGACCACGGCAATGGCTACATGAGCCTGTATGCCCACAACGACACCCTGCTGAAGGATGCCGGCGCACGGGTCAGCCGCGGTGATGCGGTGGCCAAGGTCGGCAATTCCGGTGGCCAGGGTGTCACCGCGCTGTACTTCGAGCTGCGCCGTGGCGGGCAGCCGGTCAACCCGGACAGCTGGCTGCAGCGGCGCTGAATCCAGGCCTGCCGGATGCGGGCCGGATTCAACGGGAATTTAGCTGTGCTTCGCGCATAATCGGTGCATGTGCCTTGGGCACGATGCCAACGTCGACAGGAGTGATCCATGCGCGCAGCCCGTTCCGCCACCCTCTTGCTGGCCCTGTTGCCAGCGCTGTCCTGGGCGCAGCAGACCGCGCCCGCCCCGAGCCAGGAAACCAGTGGGCAGGCAGCGAACAGCGAGGAGGCGGTGACCTCGAAGGTGCCGCTGGAGGAAATCCGCCGTTTCGTGGCCGTGTACAACGCCGTGCGCGCGGCCTATGTTGACCCGGTCGATGACAAGAAGCTGATGCAGTCGGCCGTGCGTGGCCTGCTGCTCGACCTCGATCCGCACAGCACCTACTTCAACAAGGAAGACGCGCAGGCCTTCGACGAGCAGGCCAATGGTGCCTACGAGGGCATCGGCGTGGAGCTGCAGCAGCAGCCGGACAACGCCAGCATGAAGGTGATCTCGCCGATCGACGACACCCCGGCGGCCAAGGCCGGCATCCTCGCCGGTGACCTGATCATCGCCATCGACGGCAAGCCGATCAGTGCGATCGATGCCAGCGAGCCGCTGCGCGGCCCGGCCGGCAGCAAGGTGGTGCTGACCATCGTGCGCGAAGGCAAGCCGAAGCCGTTCGACGTGAACCTGACCCGCCAGACCATCCGCGTGACCAGCGTGAAGAGCCGCATGCTGGAACCGGGCTACGGCTACATCCGCCTGAGTACCTTCCAGGCCGATACCGGTTCGGACTTCCAGAAGCACGTGCAGCAGCTGCAGAAGCAGTCCGGTGGCCAGCTCAAGGGCCTGGTGCTGGACCTGCGCAGCAATCCGGGTGGCCTGCTGACCGCCGCCGTGCAGGTGGCCGATGATCTGCTCGACAAGGGCAACATCGTCAGCACCCGTGGCCGCATCAGCATCAGCGATGCGCGTTTCGACGCGACCCCGGGTGACCTGCTGAAGGGCGCACCGGTGGTCGTGCTGGCCGATGCCGGTTCGGCCAGCGCATCGGAAGTGCTGGCCGGTGCGCTGCGCGACAACAAGCGTGCGCGCGTGGTCGGCAGCCGCACCTTCGGCAAGGGCTCGGTGCAGACCGTGCTGCCGCTGGACAACGGTGATTCGGTGAAGCTGACCACCGCGCGCTATTACACGCCCAGCGGCAAGTCGATCCAGGCCACCGGCATCGTGCCGGATGTCGAACTGAAGCCCGCCGCCACGCCGGCCGAGGATGCACTGCCGGCCAGCCTGAGCGACTACAGCGAAGCGACCCTGCCCGGCCATCTGCGGGGTGATGACGAAGGTACCGAGGGCTACCACGCCGGTGCGGTGCTGCCGGGCGATGGCCCGATCAACGACGCGCTGGCCGAGCTGAAGAACCCGGGTTCGGTGGCTGCACGCCTGAAGGCCGAAGCGGCAAAAGCGGATGCGGCCAAGGCCGCGAAGGCCGCTGCGGCGAAGCCGGAAGCGAAGCCGGAAGCGAAGCCGGAAGCGAAGCCGGAAGCGAAGCCCATTCCGGTCCCGGCTAAGCCCTGACGGTAGCGCCGGGCTGTGCCCGGCGGACACCTTGCTCATCCACAAGGCGACGCGGCCGAGGCGTCGCCCGATAGAATCGGCCCATGGACGATTCGAACCTAGCGACTACGATCAGCCAACTGCTTGGTCGTGATCCGCTGCCACCTGACCGGGCCGCCACCCTGCTGGAATCCCTGGCGGTCCGCCATGGAATCGATCCGCGCTTTGTCTATTGGTGGGCAGGCAAAGCGACGTCTGATCAGACGATCCAATACGACAGCAGTGATGAAGGCCTTTCCTGCCTGGCTGAACTGCTGGCGGAAGTGAACGGCGAAATGTGCCTGGTAGCGTCAGATGAGCGCGCATTGCCGTGGCCGATCTGGGCTCTGCAGGCAAGTGAACTGATTCCTTTGCTCGGAGAGTTGCCGTTCTTTGAGTACTTCTTGGTGCTGGATGACGGCGCTACGCTGCTGTTCGATACCCACCACAACACGTTGGTGGTCAGTCGCGAGTGACGGATTCGGCGTCATCGCGGACGGAGCGGATCCATATCGATGAAGGAGTCGAGCACGCTCGACGCCACGAACGGGCGGGTGAGCGTGGAGCCGGCCAGCGGCCGGCACTACCAGGGGTCAGAACCCGTGGCGCTTGCGCAGCCGGCGCGCGATCGCTGCGCGCACGTACACGCCATACAGCAGGCCGAACAGGAAGCCGCCGATGTGCGCCCACCAGGCCACCATGCCGAAGCTGGGGCCGATATGGGCGAACACCACCTGCAGCGCGGCCCAGACGCCGATGAGCAGGTAGGCCGGGGCGCGCACGAACTCCAGGAACAGGCCGAGCGGGATCACCACGCCCAGCCGCGCGCCCGGGAACAGGGCCAGGTAGGCGCCGATCAGCGCCGACACCGCGCCACTGGCGCCGATGATGATCTGGTCCGGGCTGCCCATGGTGTAGATCGCCACCAGGTTGGACACCGCGCCGCCCACCAGGAACAACAGCAGCAACCGCCAGGGCCCCAGCACCCGCTCGGCGGGCAGGCCGAAGATCAGCAGGAACACCAGGTTGCCCAGCAGGTGCGACCAGTCGGCGTGCAGGAACAGCGCGGTGAAAAGGCGCAGTACGCTGCCGTCCTGCAGGGTCGCCCACCAGTCCAGCGGGTGGGTCAGTCCGGTGGACAGGGCGCCCCAGTCCAGCCAGAGGCTGCCGCGGGCATCGTCCGGGCGCGAGATCGACCATAGGAATGCCAGCCACAATGACGCGAACAGCACGGGCGTGGCCCAGCGCAGGGCCGCCTTCTTGCGCGACGGGAGGGAGACGAACATGGGCATAAGCCTAGCGTGACGACGCCTGCGGCGGGGATTGTCCTGTTCAGCTTTTGAGACGAAAAAAGCGCAGGTGCTGTTATTGTTTCATTAACAGCTCTGGGTAATACTCGCATACGGCGTCGTATGTCGGGAGGGGAATCCGGCGCGCTCCGAAGGGCCCCAGGGCCGGCCGGGCGCAGGCGCACTCAGAGCAACATCACCGCTTACCGGAGAGAGAACTACGATGCAAACCGCTTCCACCATTGCCCGTCTGACCCTGCTGGCCGTCGGCGTTGCCGGTGCGCTGGCCGCCGCCGATGCCAACGCCGCCGCCTTCCAGCTGAAGGAAAACAGCGCCAAGGGCCTCGGCCGTGCGTTCGCCGGCTCCACCTCGACCGAAGGCGACGCCTCGGTCATCGCCACCAACCCGGCCTCCATGCGCCTGCTCGACGGCACCATGCTGCAGGGCGACGTCAGCGCCATCAGCTTCGGCGCCAAGTTCCGTGGCCAGGGCAAGTACGCCAACGGCGCTCCGATTTCCGGCGGCAACGGCGGCGACGCCGGCATGATCGCCCCGGTTCCGGCGGCCTACTTCCACCTGCCGTTCGGCGAGAACGACAACATGCACTTCGGCGCATCGCTGACCGTGCCGTTCGGCTTCAAGACCGAATACGACCGTGACTGGGTCGGCCGCTACAACGGCGTCAAGACCGAGCTGCAGGCGATCGACCTGGGCGTCGCGTTCTCCTACGACATCAACCCGTACCTGTCGTTCGGTGCTTCGGTGTTCGCCGAGCGCCTGAACGTCGACCTGACCAGTGCCGTCGATACCGGCACCGCGATCAACGCCAGCGCCCAGCAGAAGGCCGCCGCTGCCGTTCTGGCCGCCGGTGGCACCGCCGCCCAGGCTGCCGCCGCCTCGCGTCAGGCCGCCGTGGCCATGGCCCAGCAGGGCTTTGCTCCGGGCACCGCCGATGGCTACCTGCGCATCAAGGGTGACGAAGTGTCGATGGGCTACACCCTGGGCATGACCGTCAGCCCGGTGGAAGGCACCAACATCGCCTTCAGCTACCGTTCGCAGGTCAAGCACAAGATCAACGACGGCAAGGCCGACTTCACCATTCCGGGCAATGCCGCGACCTTCCTGGCCGCCGCCGCACCGGGCACCTTCATCGACAGCAAGGGTCGTGCCTCGATCACCCTGCCGGCCAGCGCCACCATCGGCTTCACCCACCGCGTGGACGACCAGTGGAAGATCATGGCCGAAGTCACGCGTACCGCCTGGAGCAAGTTCGACCAGGTTACCGTCGACTATGACTCCAACCAGCCGGACAGCGTGCTGCCGTTCCACTACCGCGACACCACCTTCGCGTCGATCGGTACCGAGTACCGCATGAACGAGAAGCTGACCCTGCGCGGCGGTCTCGCCTACGACCAGACCCCGACCACCGACGCCCACCGCGACGTGCGCGTGCCGGACACCACCCGCAAGTGGCTGTCGCTGGGTCTGACCTACGCGGCTTCGGACAAGATGGAATACAGCGTGGGCTACACCCACCTGTTCACCAAGGATCCGAACATCACCTCGACCTCGGCCACCGGCAACACCGTGACCGGCAAGTACAAGGTCAGCGGCGACGTGCTGGCTGCTTCGATGCAGTACAAGTTCTGATTCGGGCGATTGCCTGAAGCAGTACAAAGGAGGCCCCGCGCGAGCGGGGCCTTTCTTTTTGTGGGGTGGGATGTGGGGCATCCACGCATGGCGTGGATCTGCCGGGTTGTCCACGCAGCGCACGGATCCACGACAATAGCGCCATGAACCTGTCCGATCCGAACTTCCAACTGGAGCTGGCTGCCAACATCGCCGTCGCCGGCTCGATCCTGCTGGCCGGCCGCAACAACGTGCACACCTGGTGGCTTGGTATCGTCGGCTGTGCCTTGTTTGCAGCCGTGTTCGAACGATCGCACCTGTACGCGGACATGGTGCTGCAGTTCTTCTTCATCGCCATCAGTGTGCTGGGCTGGTGGCAGTGGCTGCGCGGCGACCATGGCGCGCCGCTGCCGATCACCTCGTTGCGGCCGCGGGCATGGGCCTGGCTGGCGCCGCTGGCGGTGGTGGCCACCTTCGGCTACGGCTGGATGCTGACCCGACTGACCAATGCCTATGCGCCGTACATCGATTCGGCGGTGCTGGTGCTGAGCGTGATCGCGCAGATCCTGATGATGCGGCGCAAGCTGGAATCGTGGTGGGTGTGGCTGCTGGTGAACACCGTTGCAGTGCCGCTGTACTACAGCCGTGGCCTGCACCTGACCTCGATCCTGTACGTGGGCTTCTGGATCAACGCGCTGGTGGCCCTGCGCCATTGGCGGCACCTGATGCGCAACGAGGCCAGGGCGGCCGATGCCGCTGCCTGAGCGTGCTGCGTGGGGGCTGGTGGTGGGCAAGTTCTGCCCGCTGCACCTCGGCCATGAACGATTGATCGACTTCGCCGCCACGCGCTGCCAGCAGTTGCTGGTGATCGGCTGGTCGCAGCCGGGCTTTGCCGGCTACAGTGCCGAGCGCCGCGAGCGTTGGCTGCGTGCGCGTTTCCCGCAGGCGACGGTGGCGGTGTTGGATGACTCGCGACTGGCGGCATTGTGCACGCAGCACGGTTTGCCCGTGCGCACGCTGCCGCAGGACAGTGATGACGAACAGGTGCAGCGCGACTTCACCGCCTGGCTGTGCCTGAACCTGTTCGGTGGGCCGGTGCAGGCGGTGTACACCGGTGAGGACTATGGAGACGGCTTCGCGCAGGCGTTGGCCACGCACTTCGGCACACCGGTGCGCCATGAGCGGCTGGAGCGCGCGCTGGACGTCGCGCAGGCCTGTGGCACCCAGCTGCGCACCGATCCGCATGCGCATCGCCATGGCCTCGCACCGCAGGTGTATGCCGACCATGTGCAGCGCGTGGCCTTCATCGGTGGCGAGTCCAGCGGCAAGACCACGCTGGCGCGCGTGCTGGCCGGGCGCCTGCAGACCGCCTGGGTGCCGGAGTATGGCCGCACCCTGTGGGAGCAGCAGGGGGGAGAACTGACGCCAGACGATCTGCTTCGCATTGCAATGACACAGCCACAGCACGAAGACGAGGCCGCGCGGCGCGCGCATCGCTGGCTGTTCTGCGATACCACGCCGTGGGTAACGCTGGGGTACAGCGGCTGGATGTTCGGCACGGCGCCGGAGCCACTGCGGCAGGCGGCACGACGACGCTACGACCTGCTGTTCCTGTGCGCGCCGGATATTCCGTTCGACCAGGATGGCACGCGCGTGGGCGAAGCCTTCCGGTCGCAGCAGCATGCGTGGTACCTGGCGCAGCTGCAGGCAGAGGGTGTCGAGTACGTGCTGCTGGAAGGCGATCTGGAGACGCGCATCGCACGCGTGCAGGGCGAGCTGGCGAAGCGGGCGGACAACCGGTTCAGTGTCGCCTCGCCGCTATAGAGCCGAGCCTGTGCTCGGCTTTACAGGAATAAAAAGCACAAAAAACCCCGCTTTCGCGGGGTTTTTCGTTCACCGCATGACGCAGGCGATCAGTCGCCCAGGGTCAGCAGCGAGGCGTTGCCGCCGGCGGCGGTGGTGTTCACCGTCACCGTCTTTTCGGTGGCAAAGCGCAGCAGGTAGTGCGGGCCGCCGGCCTTCGGGCCGGTGCCGGACAGGCCCTGGCCGCCGAACGGCTGCACGCCGACCACCGCGCCGATCTGGTTGCGGTTTACGTAGACGTTGCCGACGTGGACGCCGTTGCTGATGCGATCAACGGTCTCGTCGATGCGCGAATGCACACCCAGGGTCAGGCCGTAGCCGGTGGCGTTGATCTGGTCGATCACCGCGTCGAGCTGGTCGCCCTTCCAGCGGATCACGTGCAGGACCGGCCCGAAGATCTCCTTGTGCAGCTGGCCCAGGTCCTTCAGTTCATACGCACGCGGCGCGAAGAAGGTGCCGTTGGCCGCTTCGGCGGACAGCTCGGCGGCGGCGATCAGGCGCGCTTCGCGGTCCATGCGCTCGGCGTGGTCCTGCAGGATCTTCAGCGCGTCGGCGTCGATCACCGGGCCGACGTCGGTGGACAGCAGGCCCGGGTTGCCGACCTTCAGTTCCTTCATCGCGCCGGCCAGCATGGTCATCACCTTGTCGGCGATGTCGTCCTGCACGAACAGCACGCGAGCGGCCGAGCAACGCTGGCCGGCGGAGGTGAAGGCCGAACCGATCGCGTCCTTGACCAGCTGTTCCGGCAGCGCCGAGGAGTCGGCGATGAAGGCGTTCTGGCCGCCGGTCTCGGCGATCAGCACGCCGATGGCGGCGTCACGCGCAGCCATCGCGCGGTTGATCGCACGTGCGGTGTCGGTGGAGCCGGTGAAGGCCACGCCGGCCACGCGCGGGTCGGCGGTCAGCGCGGCACCGACGGTGGCGCCGTCGCCCGGCAGGTACTGCACGACCTCGGCCGGCACGCCCGCGTCGTGCAGCAGCTTCACCGCGTAGTAGCCGATCAGGTTGGTCTGCTCGGCCGGCTTGGCGATAACGCTGTTGCCGGCGGCCAGTGCAGCAGCGACCTGGCCCAGGAAGATCGCCAGCGGGAAGTTCCACGGGCTGATGCAGACGAACACGCCGCGGCCATGCAGCTGCAGCTCGTTGGACTCACCGGTCGGGCTCGGCAGCTTCTCGGCGTGGCTGAACTGCTCGCGCGCCTGCTTGGCGTAGTAGCGCAGGAAGTCCACGGCTTCGCGCACTTCGGCGATGCTGTCGGGCAGGCTCTTGCCGGCTTCCTTCACGCACAGTGCCATGAACTCCGGCATGCGCGCTTCCAGCTGGTCGGCGGCGTGCTCGAGGATGGCGGCGCGGCTGGCGGCCGGGGTGCGGTTCCAGGCCGGCTGCGCGGCCACGGCATTGGCCAGGGCCTTCTGCACGGTGGCGGCATCGGCGGCCAGCCACTGGCCGACCACTTCGCGGGTGTCGGCCGGATTGGTCACCGGCAGCGCGGCGCCGGCCGGGTTGGCACCCGGTACCAGCGGGGCGGCCTGCCACGGCTTCACGGCCGCGTTGAGCTGCTCGGCCAGGGCGCGCAGTTCGTTGTCGTTGGCGAGGTTGGCGCCCATGGAGTTCTTCCTGTCGTGGTTCTGGCTGCGCAGCAGGTCTACCGGCAGCGGGATCTTGGGATGCGGAATCGAAGCGAACGAGGCGACCATCTCGACCGGATCGCGGATCAGGTCGGCGATCGGCACGCGCTCGTCGGTGATGCGGTTGACGAAGCTGGAGTTGGCGCCGTTTTCCAGCAGGCGGCGCACCAGGTACGGCAGCAGGTCTTCATGCGAACCGACCGGCGCGTACACGCGGCAGGGCAGGCCCAGGCGATCGGCTGGCACCACTTCGGCGTACAGGTCGTCGCCCATGCCGTGCAGCTTCTGGTGCTCGTACACGCCACCGTTGGCGATGCTGCGCACAGCGGCGATGGTGTGCGCGTTGTGCGTGGCGAACATCGGGTAGATCGCGTCGGCATGGGTGAACAGGCGCTTCGCGCATGCCAGGTACGACACGTCGGTGTTCTGCTTGCGGGTGAATACCGGGTAGCCCGGATAGCCTTCGATCTGCGCGCGCTTGATCTCGGCATCCCAGTAGGCGCCCTTGACCAGGCGCACCTGCAGGCGGCGACCGGCGCGGCGCGCCATGTCGGCCAGGTGGTCGATCGTGTACGGCGTGCGCTTCTGGTAGGCCTGCACGACCACGCCGAAGCCATCCCAGCCGGCCAGCGAGGCATCGGAGAACACCTGCTCGATGATGTCCAGCGACAGTTCCAGGCGGTCGGACTCTTCGGCGTCGACGGTGCAGCCGATGCCGTAGCTCTTGGCCAGCTGCGCCAGTTCCAGCACGCCCGGCACCAGGTCCTTCAGCACGCGCTCGCGCTTGGCGTGCTCGTAGCGCGGGTACAGCGCCGACAGCTTGATCGAGATGCCCGGGGCATTGTTGACGTCGCCGTCCGGACGGCCGCCGCGTGCCTTGTGATCGCCGCCGATGGCGTGGATCGCACGACGGTAGTCTTCCAGGTAGCGCAGCGCGTCCTTCATGGTCAGCGCACCTTCGCCGAGCATGTCGAAGGAGTAGCGGTAGTTCGCGTTGTCGCCCTTGTGCGAGCGCGACAGCGCTTCGCTGATGGTGCGGCCCATGACGAACTGGTGGCCCATGATCTTCATCGCCTGGCGCACGGCCAGGCGCACCACCGGCTCACCGACGCGGCCGACCAGGCGCTTGAACGCGCTGGGCGCATCGGCGCGGGTGGCGTCGTTCATCTGCACCAGCTTGCCGGTCAGCATCAGGCCCCAGGTGGAGGCGTTGACCAGCACCGAGTCGCTGCCGCCCAGGTGCTTTTCCCAGTCGGCGTCGGCCAGCTTGTCGCGGATCAGCTTGTCGGCGGTGTCCTGGTCCGGAATGCGCAGCAGCGCTTCGGCCACGCACATCAGCAGCACGCCTTCTTCGCTGCCCAGGTCGTACTGGCGCATGAAGGCTTCGATCGCGCCCTGGTCCTTGGCACGCACGCGCACGCGGCCGACCAGGTCGGCGGCCAGCGCCTGCACCCTGGCCTGCTCTTCGGCCGGCAGGCGGGCCTGCGCCAGCAGCTCGCGGACGTGGCTGGCCTCGTCCTTCAACCAGGCATCGGTGATGGCCTGGCGGAACGGGTTGGGGGGCGCCGGCAGTTCCGGCGACAGCAGCGCGCCGGGACGCAGGGCGTCGCTGGCGGCAGGGGAGGAGGAAGGTGCGTTCATGCCGGTCCGGCCAATGGAAAACTTGGCGATTTTAATCATTTTTGCGGGTTGCGGAAGTGCCCCGCAGCCACCTTCGTGAAGGGCTGATAGCCCCTAACGGTGGTGGATTCAGCGTGTTCAGCAAGCCCGGCAATATTTGTGCTGAATTCGTCATTCGTTCCGCCGACCTCATGCTGTGTTGCAGCATTGGAAAAAGTGTGAATGCACCCTTGCTACCGGCGAGAGGGCGGGGCTACCATCGAGACGTTTCCCGCGGCAGGAACGCGGTTGCGACATGATCGAGGTGCTTCCAGCTCCGGATGGGTCAGGTACGCAGCTGCGGCTGCGTCCCCCACGGGCGCTCGATGCCCGGCAGTTCGTCCTGTTGTTCACCGTGTTGTCGGGTGCGATGTGGCTGGTGTCCGCCTTCGGGTGGTTGGCCGGCAATGCATTCGCCCCCCTGTTCGCGCTGCTGTACAGCCTGGTGCTGGCGGCGGCGCTGCGTGCCTTGTGGCGCAGTGGTGAACGGCAGGAGGAGATCCGGGTAGTGCCGGCGTACGTGGAGGTCATCCCCGTACCCGGTGGATCGCCGGTGTTCCGGGCCCACCCCCACTGGGTGCGCCTGCTCACCGACGATGAGAGGGTCCGGCTGGCATCCAGCGGCCGGCAGGTGGAGGTGGGGAGTTTCCTCGCGCCGGCCGAACGTCAGACGCTCGCAGAGACACTTGAAAGCTTGCTCGCCGCCAGCGATGGCGGCAACCGACGACGCTAAGGGTCTAGGCAATGAAGCAAAAGCAGCAGGTGGGGCACGAAGTGCGTTGCAGCGGTCGCCGCCATGGTGGCCGAGGGACTGATGCCGGCGTTGGCCTGGGCCCAGGCGGCCGATCCCAAGCCGTGGCAGCTGAACATGGGCAAGGGGGTGACCCAGACCTCACGCCTGGCCTGGGAATCGAACAATCTCTCGTTGATCATCTGCACGGTGATCGGCGTCATCGTGTTCGGCGCGATGGCCTACGCCATCTTCAAGTTCCGCAAATCCAAGGGCGCGGTCGCCGCCACCTTCAGCCACAACACCAAGGCCGAGATCATCTGGACGGTGATCCCGGTGATCATCCTGATCGTGATGGCGTGGCCGGCCACGGCCAACCTGATCAAGATGTACGACACCCGCGATGCCGAGATGACGGTGAAGGTCACCGGCTACCAGTGGATGTGGAAGTACGAATACCTCGGCGAGAACGTCACCTTCACCAGCCGCCTGGACCGCGAGTCCGACCGCATGCGGCAGAGCGGCAAGGTGCCGACCCGCGAAAGCCATCCGCACTACCTGCTGGATGTCGACAACCGGCTGGTGCTGCCGGTCGATACCAAGGTGCGCTTCGTCATCACTTCCGATGACGTGATCCACGCCTGGTGGGTGCCCGCGCTGGGCTGGAAGCAGGACGCCATCCCGGGCTTCATCAACGAGGCCTGGACCAGCATCGAGCAGCCCGGCGTGTACCGCGGCCAGTGCGCCGAACTGTGCGGCAAGGACCACGGCTTCATGCCGATCGTGGTCGAGGCGGTGTCCAAGGAAGAGTTCAAGCAGTGGCTGGCGCAGCGCAAGCCGGCGCCGCCTGCCGCGCTGGCAACGCCTGCGGCGCCGGCCGAGCCGACTGCACCGCCGGGCGAGGCACCGGCTGCGCCTGCTGCTGCAGAAACCGGCAGCGCGCCTGCCACCGCAGCGAGCGGCGCGTGATGTAAAGCCCGCGGCCGCCCGCGGCCGTGGTGACAACCGATTCTGAGAGGTGTTTTGCAATGGCGCACTCGGCAGTTGGGCACGACGATCACCATCACCAGCAGAGTTTCTTCGAGCGTTGGTTCTTCTCGACCAACCACAAGGACATCGGCACGCTGTACCTGGGTTTCAGCTTCATCATGTTCGTCATCGGCGCTTTCATGAGCGTGCTGATCCGGCTTGAGCTTGCACAGCCCGGCATCCAGTTCATCCGGCCGGAGGTGTTCAACCAGCTGACCACCGTGCATGCACTGGTGATGATCTTCGGTGGCGTGATGCCGGCCTTCGTCGGCCTGGCCAACTGGATGATCCCGCTGCAGATCGGCGCGCCCGACATGGCGCTGCCGCGCATGAACAACTGGTCGTTCTGGCTGCTGCCGGTGGCCTTCAGCCTGCTGCTGCTGACCTTCCTGCTGCCTGGCGGTGCGCCTGCCGGCGGCTGGACGCTGTACCCGCCGCTGTCGCTGCAGGGCGGCTACAACGTTGCGTTCACCGTGTTCGCCATCCACGTGGCCGGCATCAGCTCGATCATGGGCGCGATCAACATCATCGCCACCGTGCTCAACATGCGTGCGCCGGGCATCGACCTGCTGAAGATGCCGATCTTCTGCTGGGCCTGGCTGATCACTGCCTTCCTGCTGATCGCGGTGATGCCGGTGCTGGCCGGTGCGGTGACCATGCTGCTGACCGACAAGTTCTTCGGCACCAGCTTCTTCAACGCCGCCGGTGGCGGTGACCCGGTGATGTTCCAGCACATCTTCTGGTTCTTCGGCCACCCCGAGGTCTACATCATGATCCTGCCCGCCTTCGGCGTGGTCAGCGAGATCATCCCGACCTTCAGCCGCAAGCCGCTGTTCGGCTACCAGGCGATGGTGTACGCCACCGCCGCGATCGCGTTCCTGTCGTTCATCGTCTGGGCCCACCACATGTTCACCGTGGGCATGCCGCTGGGCGGCGAGATCTACTTCATGTTCGCCACCATGCTGATCTCGATTCCGACCGGCGTGAAGGTGTTCAACTGGGTCAGCACCATGTGGCGTGGCTCGCTGACGTTCGAGGCGCCGATGCTGTGGTCGGTGGCCTTCGTCATCCTGTTCACCATCGGTGGTTTCTCGGGCCTCATGCTGGCCATCGTGGCGGCCGACTTCCAGTACCACGACACCTACTTCGTGGTCGCCCACTTCCACTACGTGCTGGTGACCGGTGCGGTGTTCGCGCTGATCGCGGCGGTGTACTACTGGTGGCCGAAGTGGACCGGGCGGATGTACAGCGAGAAGTGGGCCAAGGTGCACTTCTGGTGGTCGATCGTGTTCGTCAACCTGCTGTTCTTCCCGCAGCACTTCCTCGGCCTGGCCGGCATGCCGCGCCGTATTCCCGATTACAGCGTGGCCTTCGCCGACTGGAACCTGATCAGCTCGATCGGTGCGTTCGGCATGTTCGTCACCCCGTTCATGATGGCGGCGATCCTGCTGTCCTCGCTGCGCAACGGCGAGAAGGCCGAGGCCCGTTCCTGGGAAGGCGCGCGTGGCCTGGAGTGGACGCTGCCGTCGCCGGCACCGGCGCATACCTTCACCACGCCGCCGACCATACGTCCGGGGGATCTGGCGCATGACGACATCACGCATTGAGGTGGGGCATGCATAACGAGAGCCCGCTTCCGATCAGTAGCGTCGAGCCAGGCTCGACTGACGAAAAGCAGCCGAGCAGCGGTCGGCTCTACCAGGGCGGAAGCATCGAGCAGCAGCGCCAGCGTGCGAAGCGCACGGCGATGTGGGTCGGCGCCATCGCCGTGCTGGTCTACGTCGGCTTCATCCTCAGCGGGGTGATCGGCCGATGAGCGAGGCACCGGCCAGCACACCGTCCCGCAGCGCCGGGCTGCCGCGCCTGATCGGCGTGGCGGTGGCGGTGTTCCTGCTGACGTTCTCGCTGGTGCCGCTGTACCGCATCGCCTGCGAAAAGGTGTTCGGCGTGCGCCTGGAGCGCGGCCCCGGTGGCGAAGCCAGTGCAGGTGCCGCGGCCGGCAAGCGCACCGTGCGCGTGGAGTTCGATGGCGGCGTCAATTCGCGCCTGCCGTGGTCGTTCCATCCTGAGCAGCTGACCATGGACGTGGTGCCCGGCGAACTCAACGAGGCGCTGTACTTCGCCCGCAACGACAGCGCGGCGGCCGTGGTCGGCAGCGCGGTACCTTCGGTGGCGCCGGCGCGTGCGTCGGGCTTCTTCAGCAAGACCGAGTGTTTCTGTTTCACCGCGCAGACGCTGCAGGCCGGCGAGAAGCGCGACATGCCGGTGCGCTTCATCGTCGATCCGGACCTGCCGCCGGAGATCAAGACGATCACCTTGTCCTACACCTTCTACCGCAACGACGCGCTGTCCGATCGGCTGGCCCCGGCCGCCACCTCGGACGGCGCGCACGCCGCACCCTGACCCGGATACCGACATGGCCCAGACACCGACCGACGCCAACGTGTACTTCGTCCCGGCCCAGAGCAAATGGCCGTTCGTGGGTTCCATCGCGATGATGGTGACCATGGTGGGCGTGGCCAGCTGGCTCAACGATGCCAGCTGGGGACGCTGGACGTTCTACATCGGCATCGCGATGCTGGTGCTGACCCTGTTCTGGTGGTTCAGCGACGTGGTGCGCGAATCGCAGGCCGGCAACTACAACCACCAGGTCGACGGATCATTCCGGATGGGGATGATCTGGTTCATCTTCTCCGAGGTGATGTTCTTCGGCGCGTTCTTCGGCGCGCTGTTCTACACCCGCAACCTGGGCCTGTCGTGGCTCAGTGGCGAAGGCCGCGGGGTGATGACCAACGAGCTGCTCTGGCAGGGCTATTCCGCGGGATGGCCGACCAATGGCCCGGCGGCGATCGGTGGCGCGTTCCAGACCATCCCGGCCTGGGGCCTGCCGCTGATCAATACGCTGATCCTGCTGACCTCCGGCGTGACCCTGACCATTGCCCACCACGCACTGAAGGCCGGCAACCGCCGCCAGCTGCTGATCTGGCTGGGCCTGACCGTGGTGCTCGGCCTCGGCTTCCTGACCCTGCAGGCAGAGGAGTACATCCACGCCTACAAGGAACTGAACCTGACGCTCGGCTCCGGCATCTACGGGTCGACGTTCTTCATGCTGACCGGCTTCCACGGCGCGCATGTGCTGCTGGGCACGATCATGCTGATCGTGATGTGGCTGCGCTCGGCCAAGGGGCACTTCACCCGCGACAACCATTTCGCCTTCGAAGCGGCCGCGTGGTACTGGCACTTCGTCGACGTGGTGTGGCTGATGCTGTTCCTGTTCGTCTACGTGCTTTGACCGCGCAGGCAGCGGTGGCTTCAGCCGCCGATGCCGTGCGGTTTGATCCAGCCCATGTAGATGCTCACGATCACCAGCAGGATCAACGCCACCGACACCGAGATGCGACGTGTCAGTGCGTTGACCGTGCGCTTGGTCTGGCCGCGGTCGACCACCAGGTAGTACAGGCCGGCGCCCAGGTTCCAGACGATGACGATCAGAAACGCGATTACCAGCAGGGTCTTCAGCGAATCACTCATGCGCGGCTCGAGGGCAGGGTGGATGTGCCTATCTGACCGCGTTTGCGCGGACTTGTCATGATGCGCCAGCACACGCGCGTGATCGGATGGCTGCTGGCCGTGCTGGTGATGGCGGGTTTCAGCGCGTTGGGGTTGTGGCAGCTGCAGCGCATGCATGCCAAACAGGCAATGTTGGATGCGCAGGGTCCAGCCGTGGCACAGGCGTTGCCGCTGTCGCAGGCCCTGGCGGCGCCCGGCGCGTTGCACGGCGTGGCCGACCACGGCCGCTTCCTGCCCGGCGTGGTGCTGCTGGACAACCAGACCCGGCATGGCCGCGCCGGGGTGAAGATCTATCGCCCCTTCCGCAGTGACGACGGCAGCGTGCTATTGGTCGACCTCGGCTGGCGTGCGCTGCCGCCAGATCGCACGTTGCCGGATGTGCCGGCGCCGCCTTCGCCGGTGGCGGTGCGTGGGTTGCTGGCACCGCCGCCGTCGGCGGGACTGGTACTGGGCCCCGCGTTCTCCGCCACCGGTGAGGCCGGGCGCTGGCTGGCCAGCCGGTTGCCGGCAGAAGGCCTGGCACGCGCGTTGGGGTTGCAGGCGCTACCCGACCGCGTCCTGCGCCTGGACCCGGCGCTGCCATTCGGCGATGAGCGCGACCTGGACCTGCTGCCGAACACGCTGCCGCCGCAGCGTCACCTGGGCTACGCCGTGCAGTGGTTCGGGCTGGCCCTGACCGTGCTGGTGGTGGCCGTGGTGCTGGAGCGGCGCAGGAGACGCCCCATCGCCCGCTAGTGCCGGCCGCTGGCCGGCAACCCCCGGAATCCTGGATGCCGGCCAGCGGCCGGCACTACCGGCATCCCTTTCCCAACCATGAGAAAATGCCCCGCATGAACACTGCTACGTCCCCGCAGGCGCGCGGTTCCGGCCGCCGGACCCTGGTGCTGCTGTTTGCCGTGTTCTTCGGGGCGATGGCGCTGGCCGCCGTGCTGCGCTTCTCCGGCTGGCAGCCGACCGGGCACCGCAATGCCGGCCAGCTGCTGAAGCCGCCGGTGGACCTGCGGCAGCAGGCGCCGACCCTGGCCAGCGGCCAGCCGTATCCCTGGAACCCCGAGGCCCGCACCTGGCGCCTGCTGGTGGCCCCGCCTGGCGCCTGCGACGCGCAGTGCGTCACTTTGTCGCAGGGACTGGGCAAGGTGTGGCAGCTGTTCGGCCATAACGCCGATAATGTCGAGATCCTGTGGCTGGGTACGCCACCGGCGTCGATCGCCTCGCTGCCCGCGCTGCGGCCGCTGGCTCCGTCGCCAGCCCTGCGCGCGGCGTTGCCGGGCGTCGATGATCCGGCGGGACTGCCGGTCTACGTGATCGATCCGAACGGCTTCGTGATCATGCGCCATGCCCCGGGTTCCGACCTCGGTGGCCTGCGCAAGGACATGGCCACGTTGCTGAAACTGAAGTGAGTCCCGTTTGATGAGCCTTTCCGCGCGTCCGGCGCTGCACCGCAATTTCCACCGCCTGGCGTGGTTCGCCATGATCATGACCGCGAGCACGATCATGTTCGGCGCGTTCGTGCGCCTGTCCGATGCCGGCCTGAGCTGCCCGGACTGGCCGACCTGCTATGGCCAGGCCACCTGGCCGCAGCACGTGGAAGAGACCATCGGCCATCCGGCGGCGGAGATCCGCCCGCTGGAGACCCACAAGGCCTGGCGTGAGCAGGTGCACCGCTTCCTGGCCGGCGCGCTGGGCATCGAGATCCTGACCCTCGCCCTGCTGGCCACGCGCAAGCGGCGATTCGGAAGCACGGCGGTGGTGACCGCCTGCGTGCTGGTGGCCGCCGGCATACCGCTGTACATGATGGGCTGGCATGGCACGGCCAGCGTGCTGGCGCTGATCGGCGAGGCGATCCTGCTGATCGCCGCGCTGCGCTGGAGCAACATCGACCTGGCGCGTGCGGCGCTGCTGACACTGGCCGTGGTGATCTTCCAGGCCCTGCTGGGCATGTGGACGGTGACCCTGCTGCTCAAACCCATCGTGGTGATGGGCCATCTGCTGGGTGGCATGCTGATGTTCGGCCTGCTGGTATGGATGGCCTGGCGCGCGACGCACATGCCGATCACCCTGGCTGAAGCGCCGAAGCTGAAGTGGCTGCTGCGCATCGGCGTGGCGGTGCTGGTCACCCAGATCGCGCTGGGGGGCTGGGTCAGTGCCAACTACGCCGCACTCGCCTGCGGCGGTGGCAGCGCTTCGCTCGACAACTTCCCGCGTTGCGCCAACCAGTGGTGGCCGCAGCACAACTTCGTCGAAGGCTTCACCCTGTGGCGCGGCATCGGCGTGGATTACGAAGGCGGCGTGCTGGATGGCGCCTCGCGCATCGCCATCCAGATGGCGCACCGCCTGTTCGCGGTGGTGGTGGCCGTCTACCTGCTGTGGCTGGGCGTGCGCCTGTTCCGGTTGCCGAGCATGCGTGGCTGGGCCAGCGCGCTGATCACGCTGCTGGTGCTGCAGGTCACCCTCGGCATCCTCAATGTGAAGCTGGCGCTGCCGCTGGAAGTGGCGGTGGCCCACAACGGCGTGGCCGTTGCCCTGTTGTTCGTGCTGGTCAGCCTGCTGGCCCGCCTGCGTGCCCCGGACTGATTCCATGTTTTCCAATTACCGCCAGTACTGGGACCTGACCAAGCCCAAGGTCGTCGCCCTCATTGTCTTCACCGCCCTGGTCGGCATGGTCCTGGCCATCCCCGGCGTGCCCAGCTGGGAGCAGGTGCGCGCCGGCGTGCTCGGCTTCCTCGGTATCTGGCTGGCGGCTTCGGCCGCCGCCGCGATCAACCAGCTGCTGGACGCGCACATCGATGCGCAGATGGCCCGCACCTCGTGGCGCCCGCTGGTGGTGGGCAAGGTCAAGCCGTGGCAGGTGCTGGTGTTCGCCGGCGTGCTGATCGTGCTGTCGATGACCATCCTGGTGCTGTGGGTGAACCTGATCACCGCGGTGCTGACCTTTGCCTCGCTGATCGGCTACGCGGTGATCTACACCGTGTACCTCAAGCGTGCGACCTCGCAGAACATCGTCATCGGTGGCCTGGCCGGCGCGATGCCGCCGATGCTGGGCTGGGCTGCAGTGACCGGCATGCAGGGTTCGTCGGACTGGGCGTACTCGTCGCTGCTGGTGCTGATCATCTTCATCTGGACACCGCCGCACTTCTGGGCGCTGGCGATCTTCCGCCGCGAGGATTACGCCAAGGCGGAAATTCCGATGCTGCCGGTGACCCACGGCGTGGTGCACACCCGCAAGCAGATCATGGTGTATTCGGTGGTGCTGGCGCTGGTCTGCCTGCTGCCTTACCTGGTGGGCATGAGCGGTGCGTTCTACCTGGGCGGCGCGATCGTGCTCAACGCCGTGTTCCTCTGGTACGCCTGGCGCATGCTGGACCCGCCGGACGAACTCTTCTCGATGAAGATGTTCTATTACTCCATCGTCTACCTGATGGCGCTGTTCGCCTTCCTGCTGGTGGACCACTGGATCCTGCCCTGGTTGTGACGGGCTGAGGCATCCACGCATGGCGTGGATCTACCCGGGCATCGGCTGATGCATGGACTCGACACCACAGTAGATCCACGCCATGCGTGGATGTCTTCCCGGTCGTGTCAGGACTTGCGCCGCGCATACCGCTGCGCGATCACGCCGCAGACGATCAGCTGGATCTGGTGGTAGATCATCACCGGCAGCACGATCGCGCCGAGACTGCCGCCGGCGAACAGCACCTTGGCGATCGGCACGCCGGTGGCCAGGCTCTTCTTCGAGCCGCAGAACACGATGGCGATCTCGTCCTCGCGGTTGAAACGCAGGCGACGCGCGATGAAGGTGATCAGCGGCATGGCGATGCCGAGCAGCACGGCGGCAACCACCGCCACGGCCAGCAGCGACAGCAGCGGCGTCTTGCTCCACAGGCCCTCGGTGACGGCTTCGCCGAAGGCCGAGTACACCACCAGCAGGATGGTGGCCTGGTCGGTGTAGCGCAGCAGCGCGCGCTGCTTCTCCACCCAGCCGGCGATCCACGGCCGCAGCAGGTGGCCGGCCACGAACGGCACCAGCAGCTGCAGCATGATGCCGCCGATTGCATGCAGGGGGTCATGGATGCCGCCGGAGGTGCCGGCCAATGCGGTCAGCAGCAGCGGGGTCAGGAACACGCCGAGGATGCTCGACAGCGAGGCGCTGCACACCGCTGCGGGTACATTGCCGCGTGCCATCGAGGTGAACGCGATGGACGACTGCACGGTGGAGGGCAGGGTGCACAGGAACAGCACGCCCAGGTACAGCTCCGGTGTCAGCAGCCAGCCCGACAGTGGCTTGAACATCAGCCCCAGCAGCGGGAACAGGATGAAGGTGCAGGCCAGGATGGTCAGGTGCAGCCGCCAGTGCAGCATGCCGCCGATGATCGATTCGCGCGGCAGGCGTGCGCCATGCAGGAAGAACAGCGCGGCGATGGCGACCGTGGTGACATCATCGAGGACGATGGCGGCGGCGCCCTTCATCGGCAGTAGCGAGGCCAGACCGACGGTGCACAGCAGGGCGAGGGTAAAATTGTCCGGTCGCAGGCGCGACCACCAGCGGGTCATGGTGGGCAGAGTCCTTGGTGCGGAGGGTTCAGGGCGAAGTGACCGGCGTGGCCAGGCGCTGGCGGGTAGCGGCCTCCAGCGACTTCAGGCCGGCGCGCTGGCCGAGCTGCAGTGCCTGTTCGGGGCTGGCGTGTTCGTAGCGTGCGTTGACCAGGCCGAGAACGGCGCCGGCGCGGTTGCCGGACGCGCAGTGCAGCAGCACCGGCCCCTGGCTCTGCTGCAGGGCCTGGTGCACGGCGCGTACGTTGGCCGCATCGAGCCCCTCGGCACCGGCCACCGGAATGCGCACGTAGCGCAGGCCCAGTGATTCGGCGGCACGGGTTTCATCGAAACCCCGGTCCTCGCCGGGCTGGCGCAGGTCGATCACGGTGCGCACGCCCTGTGCGGCCAAGGCCTGCAGCTGTGCGGCGCTGGGCTGGCCGCCGGCATACAGGCCGGGGCGGACTTCGTTGAGGGGCGCGTCTTCGGCCAGGGCCGTCAGTGGCAGGCAGAGCGACAACAACAGCAGGCAGGTCAGGCGCAGCAGCATGGTCCTCTCCGTGAAAACGTTCTGCCGCTACAGGCGCAGTCCGGCGCGCGCCTTCAGCAGCTCGCGCAGTTCGTACTTGTCAGTATCGTCCAGGCCCTGCTGGCGCTGCTTTGCCAACAACTCCTCCAGACGTTGCACCAGCAGCTGTTTCTCCAGCTGGGCCACGGCATCGTGCAGTTCCTGGGTCCACATCGCGTCGTCGCCGGGCAACGTCTGCGCGGCCAGGGTGTGCAGCGACGTCTGTTCCTCGCGCCCGTCGAAGTGCTCCAGCAGGGCGCCGGTGCTGATGTCCGGGCGCTGTTCGACCAGGCCCAGCAGTTCCAGCAGCAGTTCCACGCCGGGCAGGCGCAGGCCCTGGAAGTGGTGCTTGCCACCCAGCGTCAGCGCCAGCGACGGCTGCTGCAGCAGTACGGCGATCGCGCCGCGCACCAGGCTGCGCTTGGCCACCGGCTGGATCGTCCGCTGCGGCTGCCGTTGCGGCATCGGTGCGCGCGCTGACGGGGCATTGCCGCCCAGGCCGGTCAGCTGCGCCAGCTGCTGCTTCATCAGGTCGCCGAAGGCACCGTCGGGAATCTGCGCCAGCATCGGCTTGGCCCGCTCGGCCAGGCGTGCCTTGCCGTCCAGCGTGCCCAGGTTGATCTCACGGGTGAGCTCGTCGAAGAAGAACTGCGACAGCGGCGTGGCCTGCTTCAGGCGCTCGTTGAACGCTTCGGCGCCTTCCTTGCGCACGATGGTGTCCGGGTCTTCGCCATCGGGCAGGAACAGGAAGAAGGCCTGGCGGCCATCCTTCATGCGCGGCAGCACCGACTCCAGCGCCTTCCAGCCGGCGCGGCGGCCGGCGGCGTCGCCGTCGAAGCAGAAGAACACGTCCGGTGCGTTGCGGAACAGCAGCTCGGCATGGTCCGGCGTGGTCGCGGTACCCAGCGTTGCCACCGCCTGGGTGACCCCGAACTGGAACAGCGAGACCACGTCCATGTAGCCCTCGACCACGATCAGCCGCTCGATCTTCTGGTTGGCCTGGCGCACCTGCCACAGGCCGTACAGTTCGCGGCCCTTGTGGAACAGCGCGGTCTCGGGCGAGTTGAGGTACTTGGGGCCGTCGTCCTTCTCGAACACGCGGCCGCCGAAGGCGATCACCCGGCCACGGCGGTCGAAGATCGGGAACATCACCCGGTCGCGGAACTTGTCGTAGACGTGGCCGCGATCGTTCTTGGAGAACAGGCCGGCGCGGTCGAGCAGCTTCATGCGCCGCTCGTCCTTGCCCAGCGCATCGCGCAGGCCGCTGTAGCCATCCGGTGCGTAGCCGATCTGGAAGCGCGCGCGGTTCTCTTCATCCACGCCACGGCCATCCAGGTAGCTGCGGGCCTTGTCGCTGCCCTGCAGGTTGTTCTGGAAGAACTTGGTGGCCGCCTCAAGCGCCGAATACAGCTCGCGACTGTCGTCCTGCTGCTGCGGGCTGCGCGGGTTCTCGTTGCGCGGCACTTCCATGCCCGCGCGCTTGGCCAGTTCATCCACCGCGTCGAGGAACTCGAGGCGGTCATAGTTCATCAGGAAGCTGATCGCGGTGCCGTGCGCGCCACAGCCGAAGCAGTGATAGAACTGCTTGGTGGGCGAGACCGTGAACGAGGCCGAGCGCTCATCATGGAACGGGCAGCGCGCCGCGTACTCCTTGCCCTGGCGCTTCAACGGCACGCGGCTGCCCACCACCTCGACGATGTCGGTGCGGGCCAGCAGATCGTCGATGAAAGCGTCGGGGATACGGGCCATGGGCAACAGGGCAGGGCGCGGCCGCCAGGGCGCGCAGCAGGGGCGGCGGATTCCCCCTAGTTTACTCGCTGGCGGTGCCGGGGCTGGCCTGTTCGGCGTCGACACCGGCCCTGGCCAGCTGCGTCCGTGCGTGCTGGCGTTCGTCGATCACCGCGGTCATCAACGCACCGACGAAGAACACGGCAGTGGCGTAGTAGATCCAGACCAGCGAGATCACCAGCGCGCCCATCGAACCGTAGGCGCTGCCCGGGGCCACGGTGGCGATGTAGACGCCAATCCCGTAGCGGCCGAGGGTGAACAGCACCGAGGTGATGGCGCCGCCGATGAAGGCCTGGCGCCAGGCCACGCGGCGGTCCGGCAGGTAGTGGTAGAGGAAGGCGAAGGCCAGCGTATACAGCAGCAGCGAGGTCAGGTAGCCGATCGCCGGCAGTACCGAGGGCAGCTGCGCGAACACCACCTGCAGGGCGGTGGTGGCGGTCATCGACAGGATCAGCAGGAAACCCAGCGCCAGCACCACACCGAACGAGAAAACGCGCTTGCGCAGCCAGGCCTTGACGCCTTCCAGGCGCTGGCCGCTGGTGTGGAAGATCCGGTTCAGCGCGTTCTGCAGCTGGGCGAATACCGCCGTGGCGCCGACGAACAGCAGCAGGGTGCTCCACAGCCCGGCCAGCGAACCGACGCTGGGCTGGCTGTTGGCGTTATGCAGCACGGTATCGGCAACACTCGCCACGCTGCTACCGGCCACCGAACCGATCTGGCTGATCAATGTCTGCTGTGCCGGTGGGTACAGCGAGGCGGTCAGCCACAGCAGCAGCACCAGCAACGGTGCCATCGACAGCAGGGCGTAGAAGGAGACCGAGGCGGCCTGGGTCAGCACGTCGATTTCGACGAAGCGCTTGGCGACGGCCATCGGGAAGCTGTCCTGCAGTCGGTCAGCGTAGTGGCGAAGCCGGGCGGGAAAACCGTGGGGGCGCGTGTCGTCGGGGGAGTGCGATTGCTCGACCATGAGGGTGTTGTAGCAGCCGGGGGTCGAAGAGGCGGTGAAGCGGGTGCATCGATGGGGTCAGAGCCCTTTCGCGAGCGAAAGGGATCCGACCCTGCCAGTTCCACATTGGGGTCAGGGCCCTTTCGCGTTGCGAAAGGGATCCGACCCCGGCAATGGCTTACGCCAGCTGCTGCTTGACCAGCTTGGAGACCAGGCCCATGTCGGCCTGGCCGGCGAGCTTGGGCTTCAGCGCGCCCATCAGCTTGCCCATGTCGGCCGGGCCGGCGGCACCGGTCTCGGCGATGGCGGCCTGGATGGCGGCCACGATCTCGGCTTCGCCCATCTTGGCCGGCAGGTAGGCTTCGATGACCACGATCTCGGCGCGCTCGATCTCGGCCAGGTCTTCGCGGTTGGCGGCTTCGAACTGGCTGACCGAGTCCTTGCGCTGCTTGACCATCTTGTCGAGCACGGCGATCACGGCGGTGTCATCCAGCTCGATGCGCTCGTCCACTTCGCGCTGCTTGATGGCGGCGTTGATCAGGCGGATCACGCCCAGCTTGTGCTTCTCGCCCGCCTTCATGGCGGCCTTCATGTCTTCGGTGAGCTGCTGCTTCATGCTCATGAGGAACCTCGTGGTGGTAGGTGGGGCGGGGCGGATGCCCGAACCCGGAAACGCAAAAAGCCGGCGACGCTCGCGCGTGCCGGCTTCGGCTCCATCGCGACAGGCAAGCCCGTCGCAATGAAGATGCGTCCGATCAGTACAGGCGCTGACGCTTGGTGACGTCGCGCGACGAGCGGCGCAGCTGACGCTTCACAGCAGCGGCGGCCTTGCGCTTGCGCTCCTGGGTCGGCTTTTCGTAGAACTCGCGCTTGCGGGTTTCGGCCAGCACACCGGCCTTTTCGCAAGTGCGCTTGAAGCGGCGAAGAGCAAACTCGAAGGGCTCGTTCTCGCGGACTTTGACGCTGGGCATGGAATCTCCGGGACACAGTAGAACCGGGTCACGCCCGGCGAGCCGCACATTATAGCGGCGAAACGACAAACTGCAAGCGGCCAACCCTGAATACGGGCCGGGGGTTCGAAAGCAGTGAGATCTGCACGTCCCCCGAGGGGGCGGCAGGGGCGTCATAATAGCAGGCATGCGAGTCCTTGGCATCGAATCTTCCTGTGATGAGACCGGCGTGGCGGTGTATGACACCGACCTGGCCGGCAGCGCGGCCCTGCGCGCCCATGCGGTCTACAGCCAGATCGCCCTGCACGCCGAATACGGCGGTGTGGTGCCCGAGCTGGCCAGCCGCGACCACGTCCGCAAGCTGCTGCCACTGGTACGCCAGACCCTGGCTGACGCCGGCCTGGGCGTGGGCGATATCGATGGTGTGGCCTACACCGCCGGCCCCGGCCTGGTCGGCGCGCTGCTGGTCGGCGCGGGTGTGGCCCGCTCGCTGGCCTGGGCGCTGGAGGTCCCGGCGGTGGGCGTACACCATATGGAGGGCCACCTGCTGGCCCCGCTGATGGAGGACGATCCGCCGGAAGCGCCGTTCGTGGCGCTGCTGGTATCGGGTGGCCACACCCAGCTGGTGGCGGTGGACGCCATCGGCCAGTACCGCCTGCTGGGCGAGACCCTGGACGACGCGGCCGGCGAGGCCTTCGACAAGACCGCCAAGCTGATGGGCCTGCCGTACCCGGGTGGCCCGCAGCTGGCCAGGCTGGCCGAGCAGGGCACGCCGGGCGCGTACCGCTTCGCGCGGCCGATGACCGACCGCCCGGGGCTGGATTTCAGCTTTTCTGGCCTGAAGACCCAGGTCCTGATGGCCTGGCGCGACAGTGACCAGAGCGAGCAGACCCGTGCCGACATCGCCCGTGGCTTTGAGGACGCGGTGGTCGAGACCCTGTCGATCAAGTGCGAGCGCGCGCTGGAAGCGGCGGGCACCAACGTGATCGTCGTGGCCGGTGGCGTCGGTGCCAACACGCGCCTGCGTGCGCGCCTGAAGCAGATGGCCGAGCGTCTCGGCGGCCGTGCCTGCTTCCCGCGGCCGGCACTGTGCACCGACAACGGCGCGATGATCGCCTTCGCCGGTGCGCTGCGCCTGCAGGCCGGCCAGCACAGCCCGCCGAAGGTGGATGTGACCCCGCGCTGGGACATGGCGACCCTGCCGGCGGTGTGAGCCCCGGAACCGGTAGCGCCGGGCCATACCCGGCGGACGCATTACGGGCGCCCTGCCAACGGCGACGCCGCCAATACCGTCGTCGCCCGCTCATGGCGTTGCAACCAGCCCAGCGTATGCGGGCAGCGAGCGTGGATCAGCCGTCCGATCGCCGCCAGGTCGGCACCGAGGTCGCGTTCCAGGATGGGTTCGTGGTGGGCGATCCGATTGCGCAGGAGGCGGATGCGTCCGATGTCCGCGTGGATGGCTTTTCTGATGACGCTGGGATGAGCTGAGGGCGCATGCCGCAGAACTCCGTTGAGTGCGGGTATCCACAGCGTGGCGTCGAAGCGACAGGTGAAAAGCTGCTGCCAGAACACCATCGGCAGCTTGGCGACGATTTCGGGTGTATCGGTCGTGCGGCCAGCAACCTGTTCCAGTGCTGCACGTGCGGAAGTACAGGACGAGGTTGGCAGCCTGCGTCGGAAGGCATCATTCCAGGGCCAACGCGAGCCATGCTGCCGGGCGAGCACAGCTGCAGCGGCGTTGCGGGTGACCACTTCGCACAGATGGACCGGCATCATCAGTGCACTGCACATCCGCATGTTCCACAGGTACAGGGATTCGGCTGTGACGTCGGGGCTGCAGGTCGATGCGATTCTCTCGTAAGTAGACAGACGCTCCGCTGACAACGCGCGCCGCAGTACATCGTATGGAGCCATCGTCATGTGCGGTGGTGAAGGAGGAATCGATGTTCGCGAGAGTGGGCGGCGACCACCATCAGGGAACGTCGTTGTCCGCGCGGCTGATTTTCTGCGTTTGGCCTCGGACGACTACCTGACCTGCCCTGTCGGAATTGGCCTTGACCGGCGATCGGGTCCTTGCCTAATCTGCGTGCCTGCGCCACCGGGACCCGCAGCTGTTCAACAGCTCCCCCCGGGGACAAACGGTAGTACCAAAGGGCCCCGCTAGCAGGGCCCTTTGTCTTTTCTGGAGCCGCGCCCCTGCCGGCCACCCACCGCCCGTTCCGGGCAGGCTCACCGCCGTGCCGTTACCATGGCCCCCTGTACTCGGGCTGGTAAGCGCAATGGACAAGGTCTTCATCGAGGGGCTGACGATCGACGCCCTGATCGGTATCTACGATTGGGAACGACGGATCCGCCAGGACCTGGTGTTCGACCTGGAAATGGGCTTCGACAACCGTCGCCCCGCGGCCACCGACGACATCGCCCACACCCTGAACTACAAGGCGGTCAGCAAGCGCCTGGAGCAGTTCGTGCGCGAATCGGAGTTCGGTCTGGTCGAGACCCTGGCCGAGCGCTGCGCACAGATCGTGCTGGACGAATTCGAGGTGAAGTGGCTGCGCCTGAAGCTGAGCAAGCCGGGCGCGGTGCGCGGCGCGCGCGCGGTGGGCGTGATCATCGAGCGCTCGCGGGACTGACCCGGTAGTGCCGGCCGCTGGCCGGCAACCCCAACAACAACGACAAAGCAAGGAGACAACGGATGGTGGACGCGGTGGTGGCGGTACAGTGGCTGGAACGGCTGCAGAACACACTGGAACCCTACCCCGGCGCCTACCTGGCGTTGATGATCTCGGCCCTGCTGATCGCAGCGGGCCTGGCCAACTGGGTGACCAAGCGCATCCTGGTGCGTGGCCTGCGGCGCCTGCTGCAGCGCCTGCCGGGCGCCGAGTCCGGCCGCGGCAGCCACTTGATGCGGGTGATTTCGCGCCTGTCCAACGTGGTGCCCAGCCAGGTGATCGCCTCGGGCATCACCCTCATCCCCGACCTGCCGCCCAGCCTGGTCAACGTCATCATCAAGCTGTGCATCGTGTGGGCCGTACTGACGGTGTCGATGGCGTTCTCGCATGCGCTGGACGCGGCCAACAGCCTGTACGAGCGCAAGCCCGATGCGCGCAACAAGCCGATCAAGGGCTACCTGCAGGTGGTCAAGATCGTGGTGTTCGTGGCCGCCGGCCTGTCCATCGTCGCCACCCTGCTGGGGGTGAAGCTGGGCCCGCTGGTGACCGGCCTGGGCGCGGCCACGGCGGTGCTGATGCTGATCTTCCAGGACACCATCCTGTCGCTGGTGGCCAGCGTGCAGATCAGTGGCGATGGCCGCGTGCGCATCGGCGACTGGATCGAGATGCCCAGCCAGAACGCCGATGGCGACGTCATCGATATCGCGTTGCACACCATCACCGTGCAGAACTTCGACAAGACCATCACCACCATCCCGACCAAGAAGCTGGTGACCGAGTCGTTCAAGAACTGGCGCGGCATGCAGGAGGCCGGGGGCCGCCGGATCAAGCGCGCGCTGTACCTGGACCAGCACAGCGTCGGTTTCCTGGACGAGGGCGACCTGGCCTTCCTCGGCGAATTCGCGCTGCTGCGTGACTACCTGCAGGCCAAGGAGCAGGAACTGGGGCAGTGGAACGGGCGCCTGCGCGAGCAGGGCGTGGCCGAGGTCAACAGCCGCCGGGTGACCAACCTGGGCACCTTCCGTGCGTATGTGGAGCGCTACCTGCGCAGCCATCCGGGCATCCATACCGACATGACCCTGCTGGTACGGCAGCTGCAGCCGACCACCGAGGGCCTGCCGCTGGAGCTCTACTGCTTCACCCGCAGCACCGCCTGGGGTGAGTACGAGGCGGTGCAGTCGGACATCTTCGACCACCTGCTGGCGATCCTGCCGGCGTTCGGCCTGCGGGTGTTCCAGGCCTCCAGCGACGCCATGTTGATGGCCGGGCAGCGCCAGTTGGCCGGCTCGGAGTAAGCTGCGGTGCCCCCGGCGGGGCCATACGGACCCCGCTGGTGGCTGAAACTGAATGACGAAACCTCTCGCCAAACGGCTCGGGATCGCTAGAATGCCGGGCTTGTAAACGTTTTCATCAAGGACTGCTGGTGGCCTCCGATCGCATCGAATCCCTCATTGCCCAGATGACCGTCGAGGAAAAGGTCGGCCAGCTGGGTGTCTTCGCGGACATGGTCCGCCCGTTCGCCCCGGACGTGAACCCGGAAGCCAACGTGCGCAATGCCGACCAGGTGCTGCAGCAGGTGCGCGAGGGCAAGGTCGGTTCCCTGTTCAACGGCGTGGGCGCCGAGCTGGGCCGCCGCATCCAGCAGGTCGCCACCGAGGAGAGCCGCCTGGGCATTCCGGTGATCCTGGCCGCCGACGTCATCCACGGCATGCGTACCGTGTTCCCGATTCCGCTGGGCGAGGCCGCCAGTTTCGAGCCGGAGCTGGCCGAGCGCACTGCGCGCGCCACCGCCATCGAAGCCACGGCTGCTGGCCTGCACTGGACCTATGCCCCGGCCGTGGACATCGCCCGCGACCAGCGCTGGGGCCGTGGCGCCGAAGGTGCCGGTGAGGACGTGGTGCTGGGGTGTGCGTTCGCCGCCGCCCGCGTGCGTGGCTTCCAGGGCAGCGACCTGCGCGCCGCCGATTCGCTGCTGGCCACGCCGAAGCACTTCGCCGCCTACGGCGCGGTGATGGCGGGCATGGAATACAACATGGTGGACATCTCGCCGCAGACCCTGCGCGACGTGCACCTGCCGCCGTTCAAGGCCGCCTTCGATGCGGGCGCGATCACCGTGATGTCCTCGTTCAATGACATCAATGGTGTGCCGGCCAGCGCCAATGCCGAGCTGCTGACCGACATCCTGCGCGGTGAGTGGAAGTTCCCGGGCGTGGTGATCTCCGATTACACCGCCGACATGGAGCTGGTCGCGCACGGCTATGCCGCCGATGACCGTGATGCCACTGCCAAGGCGTTCACCGCCGGCCTGGACCTGAGCATGCAGAGCGGCTTCTACGCCGAACACCTGCCGGGCCTGGTCGAGAGCGGCGACGTGCCGATGGCGGTGCTGGATGAAGGCGTGCGCCGCATCCTGTGGCTGAAGGAAACCATCGGCCTGTTCGACGACCCGTACCGTTCGCTGGACCCGGCGCGCGAAGCGGATACTTCGCACATCGGCGCACATGACGCGCTGTCGCGCGATGCCGCGCGCCGTTCGATCGTGTTGCTGAACAACCGTGACAACGTGCTGCCGCTGCAGAAGCGCGGGCAGAAGATCGCGCTGATCGGCCCGTTCGTGCAGGACCGCGAGAACATCGAAGGCTGCTGGACGCTGTTCGGCGACAAGCAGCGCTATGTGGACCTGGAAACCGGCGTGCGTGCCGCCATCGGCGACGAGGCGCTGCTGGAGATCGTGCCGGGTTGCGAACTGGAAGCCGCGATTCCGGGCGGCACCGAAGCGGCCGTGGCCGCCGCGCTGCGCGCCGACGTGGTGGTGCTGGCGCTGGGCGAACCGCAGCGTTACAGCGGTGAAGCGCAGTCGCGCGTGGAGATCACCCTGCCGCCGGCACAGCAGGCGCTGGCCGAGGCCGTGGCGATGACCGGCAAGCCGCTGGTGGTGCTGCTGCGCAATGGCCGTGCGCTGGCACTGCAGGGGGCGGTGCGCAATGCACAGGCCGTGGCGGTGACCTGGTACCTGGGCACGCAGACCGGCCATGCGGTGGCTGATGTGCTGTTCGGCGATTACAGCCCGTCCGGTCGCCTGCCGGTCAGCTTCCCGCAGGTGTCCGGCCAGCAGCCGTACTTCTACAACCACCCGCGCACCGGCCGCCCGGAACTGCCGACGATGTCGGAGTTCAAGGCCCGCTGGCGCGAGATCCCGAATGAGCCGCTGTACCCGTTCGGCCACGGCATCGGCTACACCAGCTTCGCTTACGGCGTGCCGCAGTTGAGTGCGGGCCAGCTCGGCTGGGACGACACCCTGACCGTCACCACCACGCTGACCAACAGCGGTGACGTGGCCGGTGAAGAAGTGGTGCAGCTGTACATCCATGACCGCGTGGCCAGCCGCGTACGTCCGGTGCGCGAACTGAAGGACTTCCGCAAGGTGGCGCTGCAGCCGGGCGAGTCGGCTGAGGTGGTGTTCACCCTGACCCGCGAGCAGCTGGCCTTCACCGGCCGCGATGGTGTGCTGCGTGCCGAGCCGGGCCACTTCGACCTGTGGGTCTGCGCCTCGTCGGCGGCAGGTGACGCCGTGCAGTTCGAGCTGCTGAAGGGCTGACCAACGCAAAAAGGGGACGGAGGGGATTAAGTCGTTTGTGCCAAAACGACTTAATCCCCTCCGTCCCCTTTTTGTTGTCCTCACTGCGGCGGCGCTACCATCGGTGTTCTTGAACCGATGGATGGCCCCGCATGCGCACGATCGCTGTGTTGATTCCCGCCCTGTTGCTGGCGGCCTGTTCGCAGCCGGCGCCGCCGGCCGAGCCTGCGGTGGATGCGCCGCCGCCGATGAAGGTCGGTGCTGCTGCGACGCCTGCGGCTGAACCGGCGATGCCTGCTGCTGAACCCGCTGCAGCTGCACCGGCTACCCCTGCAGCGGACGCGCCTGCTGAAGATGCACGTGCGCGAATCGAGAGCGTGCTCGGTGATGCCGCGCAGTATGAAAAGGTCTTCAACGCGTTCAAGACCGCGGTGGTCGGCGGTGATCGCGCTGCGGTGGTGGAAGAGGTGCGCTTCCCGTTGAACATCAGCGGCGGAAAGAAGATCACCGGCCCCGGTGAGTTCCAGCGCAACTACGAGAAGATCATCACCCCGGCGGTGGTCAAGGCGGTGTCCGAACAGGACTTCGGCAAGGTCTTCGTCAACCAGCAGGGCGTGATGATCGGTGATGGCCAGGTGTGGTTGAACGGGCAGTGCCTGGACAAGGCCTGTGCGCAGACCGAAGTGAAGGTCATCACCATCCAGTGAATGCGGACGGCCCCGCGTGCGGGGCCGTTGCGGGCAAACATGCCGGCCAGCGGCCGGCACTACCGGGGCATCAGGTCTTCGGCGTGAGCTTCAACAGGCGTGCCTTGCTGCCATCTTCCAGCAGCCACAGCGCGCCATCCGGGCCCTGTTCCACTTCGCGGATGCGCTCGCCCATGTTGAAGCGCTCGGCTTCGCGCGCGCTGTCGCCATCGAAGGCTACGCGCACCAGCGACGTGGACGACAGGCCGCCGATGAAGCCGCTGCCCTTCCACTGCGGGAACAGGCTGCCGCTGTAGATCACGAAGCCGGCAGGCGAGATCACCGGCGTCCAGGTCACATTCGGCGCGGCGAATTCCGGCCGGGTATCGTGATCGGGAATCGGTCGACCGTCGTAGTGGTCACCGTTGGAAACGATCGGGTAGCCATAATTGGCGCCGCGCACGATCAGGTTCAGTTCGTCGCCGCCGGCCGGGCCCATCTCGTGCGCCCACAGCTTGCCGTTGGCATCGAAGGCCATGCCAAGGATGTTGCGGTGGCCCAGCGACCACACCTGTGCGGCAACCCCGCCCTGGGAGGCGAACGGGTTGTCGGCGGGCAGGCTGCCATCGTCGTTGAGGCGGATGATCTTGCCGAGGTTGCTGCCCATGTCCTGGGCCGGATCGAACTTCTGCCGCTCGCTGGAGCTGATCCACAGCTTGCCGTCCGGACCGAAGGCGAGGCGGTGGCCGTAGTGGCCCTCGCCGCTGACCTTGGGGCTCTGCCGCCAGATCACCTTCAGGTCCTTCAGCTGGCCGGCACCCGAGGCGTCCAGCGCCAGCGTGGCGCGGGCCACGGCGGCACCGCGGGTGTCCAGCGTGCCTTCCTCGGCGTAGCTGAGGTAAATGACATGATTCCGGGCGAAGTCCGGGTGCAGGATGATGTCGCCGAAACCACCCTGGCCACCGTAGGCAACCTTCGGAACGCCGGTGATCTCGTGTTTCTGGCCGCTGGCCAGGTCCAGGTGCTGCAGCTTGCCGCGCTTTTCGGTGACCAGCAGGCTGCCGTCGGGCAGGAAGGTCATCGCCCAGGGCTGGTCGAAGCGGCTGACTTCGGTGGCGGTGAACGGGCGCTGGTCAGCCGGTGTGGCTGCCGGCGTAGCAGCCTGGGCGCCATTGGCGGTGGGATCGGCGGCATTGCAGGCGGAGGTGGCGAGGATAGGCACGAGGCCGAGGGCGAGCAGCAGGGGCGTGCGGGTCATGGGTATCTCCAGGGCGGGGATGCGGATGGCCGGGCTGTCCCTTGTATACCACTGCAGCGGTGACCGTCGTGGCCCGAAGGTCCTGCGCCCCCCTGTGCGACGGCAGCGGGATCGTCTAGGGTGGGCACGCCCGGGCAAAGCGTGCCCGTCTGCCTGCCAAGGATCTGCAATGAACACTGCCATGCCCCACAAGCCGTCCACCGCCTTCATTGCCGCCTCCTGGGTGGCCCTGCTGCTGGGTGCGGCGGCCTACCTGATCGGCCTGTTCAACGCCACGATGGCGCTCAACGAGAAGGGCTACTACCTGACGCTGCTGCTGTTCGGCCTGTTCGCGGCGGTGTCGCTGCAGAAGAGCGTGCGCGACCGCGTTGAAGACATTCCGGTCAGTGGCCTGTACTACGCGCTGTGCTGGTTCGCGCTGCTGTCGGCGCTGATGCTGCTGCTGGTCGGCCTGTGGAATGCCACGCTGGCGCCGAGCGAGAAGGGCTTCTATGGCATGGCGTACGCGCTGTCGCTGTTCGGTGCGGTGGCGGTGCAGAAGAACACCCGCGACCTGATCGCCGCCGGTGGCGGCGAGAGCAAGCGCAGTGCGATCGTGCCGCCGCTGCCGGAACAGGATTGATCGATCCGGTGTAGAGCCGAGCCATGCTCGGCTCAGTCGAGCATGGCTCGACTCTACCGCAGCCTGGCGCTATCGCTTCAACCGCGGATCCGCCAGCTGAGCTTCCTCCCAGCCACGACGCGCCGCGTTGCGTGCCTGCGCCCAGTCCAGGCGGCTGCGGCCACGTTCGCTGGCCCAACGTGATTCGAGCTCGCGTTCCACTTCCTCGTAGGCGCGGATCATGTCCTGCGCACGCGCTGCGTGGCCGATCCGGTAGGCCGGCTCGTAGTCCTCGAAGAACAACTGGTCGTCGTAGTAAGGCTCGGCCGTGTAGCGCTCACGCCAGTAGTTGCTGACCGCGTCGCGCGGTGTGCTGTCGTCCGGTACGCGGCCGGGAATCTGGTACTCGGTCATGGAAGGGCTCCGTTGTGGACGAAGCCTGATCGTGCCTGCGTGGCGGTTAACGGCCCGGTCCCGCAGCGTGATCGCCAGATCAATCCGCCGGGCATGGCCCGGCGCTACGCTCACCCAGCGTCGGCATCCTTGCGCGGCAGCTTGTAGATCACCGCGCCGATGGCGAACGCGACCAGTGCAGCAGCGATGTTCTGCCAGCTGGCACTGGCGAACAGCGCCAGGCACAGCAGCAGCGCCAGCACCGGAATCAGCGGGCCACCCGGCAACTTCAACGCACCGGGGCGGTCGGCGTAGCGCTTGGCCAGTACCAGTACCGCCGCGGCAGTGCCGATGTAGGCGAACAGGCGCGTGGTCATCGACAGCAGGGCCAGCTGCACGAACGAGCCGGACAGGGCCAGGCCGAGTGCGATCAGGCCCTGGCACAGGATCGATGCTGCCGGGGTGTGGAAGCGCGGATGCACCTGCGCCAGGATCTTCGGCCCGTAGCCATCGCGCGCCAGTGCGAACAGGAAACGTGGGCCCATCATCATCGTGTTGCTGTTGGTACCGAGGATGGAGATGGTGGCGCCGATGGTCAGGATCAGTGCCAGTGCCTCGCCACCGAAGCCGGCGGCGGCATCGGCCAGCGGCGTCGCCGAGCTGGACAGGCCGGCCAGCGTGCCCTGCGCCACCACCTGCACCGCGCCGTAGATGACGGTGACGGTGATGATCATGGTGATCAGTGCGAACGGAATATCACGGCGCGGATTGCGGTACTCGCCGGCGGCGGCCGGGATGTTCTCGAAGCCCGCGTAGGCGTACAGCAGCAGCAACGCGGCTTCGCCCATGCGCTGCAGGTCGTGCGGGTCCGGGCGCTGGCCGGAGAAGGCCAGCTGTGGATCGATGTAGAACGCACCGATGGCCACGAACAGCAGCAGCGGCAGCATCTTGCCGATCACCAGCACCACGCCGGTGCGCGCAGCCGAGCGCACGCCAATGATGTTGACGCCGGTGAGGAAGCCCAGCGACACCACGATCACCGCGATGCGACCCATGCCGGCGCCGGCCCACGGCCAGAAGCGCGCGACCGCATCGGCCAGCGCATTGCTGAGTGCGGCCGCCGAACTGATGCGGGTCAGCCAGATCATCCAGCCAATCTCGAACCCGGCGAATCGCCCGAACGCCTCGCGTGCATACAGGTAGCTGCCACCGGGCTCGTCGAAATAGCTGGCGGCCTGCGCGTAGCACAGCACCAGCAGCGCTACTACGATGCCAGCGGCGACCACGCCCCACAGGCTGAACGGGCCGAGCAGAGCGACGGTGGCGGCCGGCAGCAGGTAGATGCCACTGCCGATCACATCGTTGATCGACAGGCCGACGATCTGCCAGCGGCTGACCGCGCGCTGCAGCTGCGGTTCGTCCTGCGCGCTCAACGGGCGTCTCCGCGCAGTGCGGGCAGCTGCCACTGGGCCTGCAGGCGCGTGTACTCGGCGCGCGGCAGCAGCACGAAGCGCGGCGTATCCTGCGGCCGCAGCCAGTCCAGCAGCGCCTGCATGCGCGCCTGCGGCATGGCGGTACAGCCAGCGGTGGCCTCACCGGGCTGGCGCCAGAGATGGGCGAAGATGCAGCTGCCCTTGCCGGGCTGGTTGCCAGGGTTGTGGGCAATTACAAAACCTTCCCGGTAGCGCACATCGCCCTTGTTGTGCAGGTCCAGCCGCATCGGCTCGGTGGAGCCCTTGACCGCTGCACTGCCGACCTTCTTTTCATCCACGATGCGGTTGTAGAACGGCGAGCTGGGCACGTCCATGCAGTAGCTGCTGTCCAGCATCGGCTGGTAGGGCATCGCGGTGCCGGGGCGGGTGACGGCATAGCCGAACGCACTGCCGAGCGCGAATATGCCGGCCGGGCTGCGACCGTCCCCTTCCTGCTTCTGGGGGCCATCGGCCTGTGCCGGATGCAGGCCCAGTCCCCAGGCGCTGCCGGTTCGACCGAGCGCAACCGGGAACGCCTGTCCGTGCGTGTGCCAGCCCTTGCCGTCGCGCACATAGGCCTGCAGCTGCCCCTGGGTGCTGTCCCAGCCTTCGCTGGTGACCACGATCAGCTGGCGTGCGCCATCCAGCGGCGCTGCGTGAACGGACACCGCCGCAGCAAGCAGCAGTGCAGTAGTGGCAAGGCGGACCAGCGATCTCATCAACGTGCGCTCCGGTCAGGAATCCAGCAGGTGGTCGATCCGCTCCAGGTTCACCGCAAGCTGCTGCTGGCGATCCGGATTGGTGTGGCAGAGCAGCACGAACAGGAAATCGAGCAGGGCGTGCATGGCGCTACGGTACAGCAGCTGCGCGACCTGCGGCGTGCGGTCGTGCGCGCAGACCGCCAGTGCCGCATCAGCATGCGCGCGCAACGGGTTGGCGGTGTGGCGGGTGATGGAAATCACCTTGCCACCCATGTCCTGGAACTGCCGTGACAGCTGCGAAAGCTGCGGCAGATTGCCGAACTCGGAGAACACCAGCAGCGCATCACCGGGACGTGCGGCCGAGAGGTTGGCCAGCATCAGGACCGGGTCGGTGTGCGGCACCACCAGCAGGCCGAGCAGCGACAGCCGCATGGCGAATTCGCGGGCATACAGGCCGTCGTCACCCAGGCCGTACACGAACAGTTTGGGCGCACCGTCGAGCAGCTGCACGATGCGCTCGATCTCCTCGCGTGGATTGGCCTGACGTGTTTCCTCTTCGGCCTGTGCCTTGCTGCGGCGCAGGGCCTCGCCCAGGCGCAGGTAGTCGTCGCCGCTGTCGGGTTCGCTGGGGGCCTGTTGTGGATCGGCACCGGCGCGAGCCACATCCTGGCCGATCGAGTACTTCAGGTCCGGATAGCCCTTGAAGCCGAGTTTCTGGCTGAACTTCACCACGCTGGACTGGCTGATGCCCAGTGCGCTGGCCAGCTGCTGGGACGAGTAGTCACGCAGCAGGTGGGCATTGTCGAGGATGAAGTCGGCGATGCGGCGCTCGATGGCCGACATCTGCCCGCGCTCGGAACGGATCTTCAGCAGGGGCGGCATGCGGGGTGTCCGGGTGTCTGCAAAGGCGTTGCGGTTGGCAGCGTAAAGCGAATTATGGGGTGGGTCGGGCGGGTGGGGTTTGCGGGGGACGCCGCAAGTACGTCCGTGTAGGCTTGGCCGCGCTTGCTCGTTTGCGCTGTCCTGCGCAAACGGCAAGACCGGGGTTGGGCGTTCTGCCCAACCCGCCCGAGGCATGCCTCGGGCCCATGGCGCGGACACCCCTGCAAGCCCCACCCGCCCGACCCCGGACAGATCGCGCGCGTGCCAGCCGCGAAGGGGTTACGAGGTAGGGCAGAAGCAGGAGCATCCACGCATGGCGTGGATCCACGGGGTGCAGTTGTTGCCTTTGACGTTGAGTCCGTCTTGTAGCGAGCCGAGCACCGCAGGTCCGGCGAGGGCGAAGAGGCGCGGGTGTCTGAGCGCAGCGAGTTCCGCGCCGTCCTCGACGGACCGAGGAGCGCAGGGCACCGGCGTGCGCAGCACGTCGGCTCGCGGATGGCGGAGCGTTTCTTTTGGTTACTTTTCTTTTCGCGAAAAGAAAAGTAACGCGCGACCCAACGTCAGTGACACGCAGCGTCAGCCGCAAGGCAGAGATCACCCCAGCATCTCCAGCCCACGCACTTCGGTGATGCCCAGCCCCGGCACGTCGCTGATGCTGATCTCCGATTCGTTGAAATGCACACCGCCGCTGACCGGGTCGAACTGGCCCAGCGAGGGGCCGTCGAGGTCAACCTTGGTGATCACATCGCTCTTGGCCACGGCCAGGTGCACGGCCGCAGCCACGCTGATGCTGGACTCGATCATGCAGCCGATCATGCACGGCACGCCGTAGATGCCGGCGATGTCGGCGATGCGGATCGCGTTGGACAGGCCGCCGGTCTTCATCAGCTTGATGTTGATGATGTCGGCCGCGCGCTGCTGGATCAGGTCCATCACCTGGCTCGGGCTGAACACGCTTTCGTCGGCCATCACCGGCGTGTTGACGCGGTCGGTGACGTACTTCAGGCCGCTGATGTCGGCTGCTTTCACCGGCTGCTCCAGCAGTTCCAGCACGACGCCGGCCTCTTCCAGCGTGCGCATCGCATGTACTGCCTGCTTGGCGGTCCAGCCCTGATTGGCATCCAGCCGCAGCAGGGCGCGGCCTTCCACCGCGGCGTGGATGGCCTTGACCCGTTCGATGTCCAGGCCGATGTCCTTGCCGACCTTGATCTTCAGCGACTCGAAGCCGCGTTCGATCGCCGACAGCGAGTCGGCCACCATCTTGTCGATGTAGTCCACGCTGATGGTGATGTCGGTGGTGATCACCGGGTCGCCACCGCCGAGCATCTGGTACAGCGGTGCACCGTGCAGCTGCGCCCACAGGTCGTACAGCGCGATCTCCACCGCGGCCTTGGCGCTGGTGTTGCGCTCCATCGCGGTCTGCACCAGCCCACACAGGCGATTGAGGTTGACCACCTCCTGGCCGATCAGGCGCGGGGCAATGAAGTGGCGGATCGCTTCGATGATCGAGCCGTGCGTATCGCCGGTGATCACTGCAGTGGCCGGGGCTTCACCGTAGCCGGTGTGACCGGTGTCGGTACGGATCAGCACCACCACGTCCTCCACGGTTTCCACCGTGCGCAGGGCAGTCTTGAACGGCGTTTTCAGCGGCACGCGCAGCATGCCCAGTTCGATGGCAGTGATCTTCATTCAGGAGTCTTGGCGCGCAGGCGCTGGATGTTGGTGATGCGGTCGATGTAGCGGACGGTATCGCTGGCCATCATCGGTTCCAGCGGCGTGACCGAAACACCATTGAGATGGGCCTGCACGCGCGTGCCGTCGGCACCGAACCAGCTGCCGCCCGCCGTATCGTGGATGACCCAGGTGCGGCCGTCGACGTGGCCGATGGCCATCATCACGTGGCCGGGGATGTAGACCAGGTCGCCCACCTGCAGGTCGGTGACGGCGCGGTCGCGCACCGCCTTGCCGTCCTTGCCGGTGAACGGCAGGCGATCCAGGGCAGGGCTGACCGCCTGTGCACTGGTATTGCGTGGCAGCAGCACGCCGAAGCTGCGGTAGATCTCGGAGACGAAACCGCTGCAGTCGCGGGTGTCGTAGTCGTGGCCCCAGCCGTAGCGCTCGCCGAGGAACTTGAAGGCCTGCTGCAGCAGCAGGCGCGGGGTCAGCGGCAGGTAGTCGGCGGCGGTGTCCTGCGAGCGTGGCAGCAGCGCCGGCACCAGCTTCAACCGACCATCGGCTTCGCGTACCGGCAACTGCACCACCCACGACGCATGCGCCTGCTGACCGTTCACCGGTTCGGCGGCCGGCCAGTCGGCCAGCACCGGCAAGCGCACGCCCATGTCCAGCTGCAGGCGCGAGACGCGCGGCTCTTCCGGGGTGTAGGCGGTCTGCGCGGTGGAGCCGGTGACGATCCGGTACGGCCCCTTGGCGCCATAACCGAGCACGGTGGCTTTGTCGCCGCTGGCAATGGCCTCGGCTTCGATCCACGCGCTGTAGCGCTCGCTGTGCACGAACAGCCAGCGGCCGTCGGCGCTGCGATGGACCACGGCAACCTTGTCGCCGGGGAACAGCGCCGATTCCTGGAAGCGATCGATGTCGGTGTCGCCGATGCTGCTGAACACGCGCTCGCGGGTGGGGAAGGTGCGCAGTGCCGCGCGCTTTACCACCAGCCCATACTGCGGTGCCACCTGCGTGGGAATCGCATCGAGGCCGAGGTTGGCTTCGATCATGCTGCGCACTGCCGGCGCGATGGCCTGGCCCTTGTCGTTGTACAGGGTGCGGCTGGGCCAGCTCGACAGCGCGGTGATGCTGGCACGCACCGTCGCCGCATCAAGCTGGGCTGGCAATGCGGCGATGTCCTGGATGTGGCTGTCCTGCGCCTGCATCCGCACGTTCTGTGCCTCGATCTGGCCGCGGTCAAGGATCGGCACGTCGGCGTTGTCCAGGCGCGCGGCCCAGTACTGCGGGGTGAGGTAGGCCTCGTGCAGGCCGATCACATAGGGCAGCGGCGCGCCCGGGTCGGGCAGCGGTGCCGCCTGTGCAAAGGCCGGTGCGGCCAGCAGGCACAGGGCCAGGGTCAAGCGGCGTGGCCAATGCCGATGCCGTTCGCGGGAAGCCAGGATCATGCGCTGCACACCCTCCTCGAATGCCTGTTGGAATATTTATTCCTTTTGGCATCGAAAGCAAGAATAAATTATTGACCGGCATCCCGGCCCGTGTTACACAGCCGTTACCACCCGCGCTGGGGAAGTGTCGCTGTGGATCCTGCCGTTCGCAAACCGCGTCTGCCTGCCACCGCCGGCCTGTGTGCCGCGCTGCTGCTGTGGGCGTGGTCGGCGGGGGCAAAGGATCCCTGCAGTGCGCTTGATCTGGCGATCGATCGTGAGCGGGAATGGCAGCTGATCGACTGGGTCGACAGTGGCCAGTTCAACAGCGTGGTCATGGCGTTTGCCACGCAAGGCGTCTTCCCGCCGGCCGACTTCCAGTTCGAGCGCATGCGCCGCATCCGTCTGGATTTCAGCCTGGACCAGGCAGCCGCGAAGGCGGCCGTGCGCCGCTGGATTCCCGACCTGACCGACGAGGAATTCGCGCGCTGGGACCAGCTTGGCCTGATCGAGCATCTCGATATCGATGGCGAGCGCTGGTACTTCAAGCGCGCACCATCGAACCTGTTCCTGCTCAGCGACGAAGCACGTGCACGTCGCCGCGCGGATGCACCGATGCCGTCTCCGGGCCCCAACGAAGTGCTTAACGCACACCACGCGCGCGTGGTTGCCGCGGCCGAACAGAGTGGCCAGGCGTCGGTGCTGCCGCAGCGTATCGAATTCACCCAATCGCTTACGGTGAAGGCCGATGCCGTGCCGGCCGGCGAAACCGTACGCGCCTGGATTCCGTACCCGCGCGAGATCCCGGGCCAGCAGGAGCAGGTGCAGTGGCTGGGCGGCAGCCCGGGCAAGGCGCGGGTGGCACCGGCCAGCACCTTGCAGCGCACGGCCTATCTGGAAGCCAAAGCGGTGGCCGGGCAGCCGACCCGCTTCGAGGTCCGCTATGCGGTCACGATCTTCGCCCGGCATACCGCGATTGATCCGGCCAGGGTGCAGCCGACCCCGGCTGATCCGGCGTTGAAGCCGTATCTGGCCGAGCAGCTGCCACATGTGCGCTTCACCCCTGCACTGAAGCTGTTCTCCGACCAGGTGCTGCAGGGCGAGACGCGCCCGTATGAAGTGGTGCGCAAGCTGTTTGCTGCGGTTGACCGCATTCCCTGGGCCGGCGCGCGCGAGTACTCAACGATCAGCAACATCAGCGATTACGCGCTGCGTGCCGGCCATGCTGACTGCGGGCAGCAGACCCTGCTGCTGATCGCGCTGCTGCGCCTGAACGGCATTCCCGCGCGCTGGCAGTCGGGCATGGTGTTTTCCGACGATGGCAGTGGTTACAACAACCTGCATGACTGGGGCCAGGTCTACCTGGCGCCGTATGGTTGGCTGCCAATGGACGTGACTACCGGGGCGCTGGCCAGCGACGTGCCTGCACTGCGTGATTTCTACCTGGGTGGCCTCGACGGCTACCGCATCGCCTTCAACGATGATTTCGGCCAGCCCATCGTGCCGGCCAAACAGCATTACCGCTCGGAAACGGTCGACTCGCAGCGTGGCGAGGCCGAGTGGGCAGGCGACAACCTGTACTTCGACCAATGGAGCTACGACTTCCAGTGGCGGGTACTGCCAGCCAGGCAACGCTAGCGCGACACATCGCACACCACACCATTCAATTCTTGCAGGAGAGAGCAGGGGATGAAGGCTTACAGCATCAAGCGGGCGGCGTTGTGCGTCGCCCTCGGGGCGTGTCTGGGCGTGATCGCGCCCAGCGCATTCGCACAGGATGGTTCGGTGGTTGGCCGGTTGGTCAGCGAGGCCGGGCAGGTGCCGGCCGGTGCCACGGTGACCGTACGCAATCCGGCAACGGGTTTCGTCCGTTCGGTGCAGGCCGAGGCCAACGGCAGCTACCGCATTCCACTGCTGCCGGTAGGCACCTACGAGATGGAGGTCGGCCTGCCCGGTGGCGGCGCCAGCCGTGTTGGCCAGGTGACCGTCAGCCTCGGCAGCGCGACCACGGTGAACGTACCGCTCGGCGCGGTCAGCACGCTGGGCACGGTGGAAGTGCGGGCGCCGCAGGTGGTGTCGATGGTCGATGTGAAGTCCACCGAGTCGGCCACCAACATCACCCGCGAGGAACTCTCGCGCCTGCCGGTGGACCGTGACATCACCGCCGTGGCGCTGCTGGCGCCGGGTGCGGTGAAGGGCAAGGGGTCGCTGGGTGGCCAGGGCATTTCCTTCGGCGGTTCGTCGGTGGCCGAGAACACGGTCTACATCAATGGCCTGAACGTCACCGACTTCTACAACCGGGTCGGCTTCTCGTCGGTGCCGTTCTCGTTCTACCAGGAGTTCCAGGTCAAGACTGGCGGCTATTCGGTGGAGTTCGGGCGCAGCACCGGCGGTGTCATCAATGCGGTGACCCGCTCGGGCAGCAATGACTTCAAGGCCGGTGCCGAGCTGGTGTTCGAGCCGCGCGCATGGCAGTCGCAGGCACGTGACCGCTACGACGGCAATGGCAGCCGCTACATCACCGCCAGCCGCGACGACTACAGCCGCAGCGCGCTGAACGTATTCGCTTCCGGTGCGCTGGTGCAGGACCGGTTGTTCTTCTTCGGCATGTACGAAGCCCGCGACTACCGCCCGACATCGACCAACGACGCCGGCACCCGCTTCAACCAGGGCAAAGCCGATGACCCGTTCTGGGGCGGCAAGATCGATTGGCGCATCACCGATAACCAGATGTTCTCGCTGTTCGGCTTCTCCGATCGCAACAAGACGCTCACCGACGTCTATGCCTACGATTACGACCTTGGCAGCAGCGTGGGCGAGCGTGCCAACCAGATCATGAACACCGTGGGTGGCCGCAACTGGTCGGGCACCTACAGCTGGCAGGTCAACAATGATCTGACCATGAAGCTGATGTACGGCGAGAACAAGCGCAACCGCGTGCAGAGCTCGTTGATGGACGAGAACTGCAACCGCGTCTTCGACAACCGCACGGCCGGCCAGGGTGTGCCGCCGTCGCTGCAGGGCGACCGCAGCTGCACCAGCAGCTCGCAGCTGGAGTCGGCGCTGGATACGCGCAAGGCGGCGCGCGCGGACTTCGAATGGACCCTGGGCAACCATCTGCTGCGGTTCGGCCTGGACCGGGAAGAGAACACGTCCGACTACAGCCGCGCCTACCCTGGCCCGGGCGGCTTCCGCTACGACATCTACTACCGTACCCCCGGCAGTTCGCTGAACGGTGGCGTGGTGCCGGCCAGCGGCGTGGTCGTGCGCACCCGCCGCTATGAAGTGGAAGGTGCGTTCAAGACCATCAACTCGGCCTACTACCTGGAAGACAACTGGCAGGTCACGCCGAACCTGCTGCTCAACCTCGGCCTGCGCATGGAGGCGTTCGACAACAAGGGCGGCGACGGCAACAGCTACATCAAGATCGACAACATGCTGGCCCCGCGTGCCGGCTTCTCCTGGGACGTGCGCGGCGATGGCACCACCAAGGTGTTCGGCAACCTCGGCCGCTACTTCCTGCCGGTTGCCAACGTCATCAACATCAAGCAGGCCGGTGGCTTCCTCGACGAGCGCACCTGGTACGAGTTCCTCGGCTACACCGGCGCAGCCAACAACATCCCCAACCTGGGTGCGCAGATCGGCCCGGTGGACAACTCGCAGGGCGACGGCAGCGTGCCGGACCTGCGCGCGGAAGTGAACCGGGACATGGACCCGGTCTACCAGGATGAGGCCATCCTGGGCTTCCAGCAGATGATCAACGAGGCCTGGTCGGTCGGCGCCAGCGTGACCTACCGGCGCCTGCACAACGCCATCGATGACATGAACATCACCGCCACCGGGCAGTGCGGTGCCATCGACAGCGTGTGGATCATGGGCAACCCGGGGCGTACCAACACCGTGTGGGGCGACACCGACTGCGATGGCCGCAACGATGGCTGGATCAGCATCGACACCTCGAAGGAAGGCTGGGCGCTGTATGACGACAACGGCAACTATGTCGGCCAGCGCGGCTGGGTGAAACCCAAGCGCGACTACAAGGCGCTGGAGCTGCAGGTCGACCGCGCATGGGACGGAAAGTGGGGCTTCAATGCGTCCTATACGCTGGCCTATGGCCGCGGCAACGCCGAGGGGCCGGTCAACTCCGATACCGACTTCGCCGATGCCGGTCGCACCGAGAACTTCGACAATCCGTGGGTGAACTACCGGGGCTATGGCTACCTGGCCAATGATCGCCGCCATCAGTTCAAGTTCCGTGGCAGTTATGCGCTGACCGAGAACCTGAGTGTGGCCGCAACCCTGGGCGTGCAGTCGGGCAGCCCGATCACCCGCTTCGGTGCCGGCAATCCGTTCGATGCGACCGATTTCCACAGCTACTACGTCTGCGTGTCCAACTGCCAGGCGACGGTGCCATCCGAACGTGTGTTCGTACACTCGCCGCGCGGCGGTGATGGGCGCACGCCGTGGACCTACGATCTCGATGTCAGCGTTTCCTACAAGGTGCCGATTCCCACCGACCTGCGCCTGAAGCTGGCGGTGTACAACGTGCTGAACCAGCAGCGGGTGGTGACCGTGGACCAGGACTACGAGCCGCAGAACGGCATCGGCTCACCCAATCCGCTGTACCGCTACGGCACCGGCTTCCAGTCACCGCGCTATGCGCAGCTGACCGTCACATGGGCGTACTGAAGCCAGCCCAGCACGCTCGACGCTGCTTCTGCATGGCGGCGTTGGCGGTCTTTCCGGTTGCGGCGGCGCAGACGAGCGCGACCGCCTCGATCGATGCCGACGTCGCGGCCGTGGTCCAGCACGAGCATCTGCCCGGGCTGGCCATGGCCGTGGTCGAACAGGGGCGCGTGGTCTACCAGCGCGCCGAGGGTGCGCGTGGTGATGGCGGCCGCATCAACGAGGACACGCTGTTCAAGATCGCCTCCAACAGCAAGGCGATGACCGCCGCGCTGCTGGCGCGGCTGGTGCAGCAGGGCAAGCTGCGCTGGGACGATCCGGTGCAGCGCCATCTGCCGGAGTTCCGCATGTACGACGCATGGGTGGGCCAGCAGATGCAGGTACGTGACCTGCTGATCCACAACAGCGGTCTCGGACTGGGTGCCGGCGACCTGATGCTGTGGCCGGAGCCGAACGCGTTCACCCGCGCCGATATCATCGCCGGGCTGGCGCATCTCAAGCCGGTCAGCAGTTTCCGCAGCCACTACGCCTACGACAACCTGATGTATGTAGTGGCGGGCGAAGTGGCCGCTGCGGCCGGTGGCAAACCTTATGACCAGTTGATGCGCGAGCAGGTGTTCGAGCCGCTGGGCCTGTCACGCTGTCAGGTGGGCGCGTGGTCGCTGAAGCGCGTGGGCAATGTCGCGCAGCCGCATGCATGGCGTGGTGATCGCAATGAGGTGGTGAACGCCGACGGTGATATCAGCCCGGACCTGCCGTCGATGGCGGCCGGTGGCATCCGTTGCTCGCTGCGCGACATGACGCGCTGGATGCAGGTACTGCTGGATCCTGCCGTGGTGCCGGACTGGCTGGGCAGTGAACAGCGCCGCACGCTGTGGACGTTGCACATGCCGATGCCGCTGGGCGAGCGCCAGCAGCGCTGGGACAACGCGCACTTCTACGGTTATGGCTATGGCTGGCGCGTGTCCGACATGGATGGGCAGTGGAAGGTGGCGCACACCGGCACGCTGTCGGGCATGTACTCGTCGCTGGCGCTGCTGCCTGACCGGAAAGTGGGCGTGGTGATGCTGATCAACGGTGAAGGCGAGGATGCACGCACAGCGCTGATGCAGGCAGCGCTGAAGCGCTTCACCACACGCGACGATGCGAAGCCGGCGATGGAGTACCTGGGCGAGCTGAAGGCTGACCAGGCAACGCGGGCGGCGACCGGCCATTCGCGGCCATCCACCGCTGCGGCGCAGGAGACGAGCCGTACTGATCTGCCACGCTGGCAGGGTCGTTACCGCGATCCGTGGCTGGGCCCGGCCTCACTGTGCCCGGGCGCGGACGGCCTGCGTTTCAGCGTCGACAAGTCGCCGCGACTGCAGGCCACGGTGCTGCAGTTGCAGGGGCGTTGGCTGCTGCGCTGGGATACGCTGGGCGAAGACGCACAGGCCTGGCTGCAGCCCGGTGACGGTGCGCCGCCCACACTGGACCTGCGTGCCATCGACCCGGACATCGACTTCAGCTATGACTTCCAGGACCTGCATTTCACTCGTACTGGCGACTGCGCTGGCAGCGAGCGCCAGCGCCGCTGAACCACCGCGCGTTTCGCCGGCGATCGACGCCGCCAGTGCCGGTCTGGTCGAGATCCGTTCGCTGTCGCCACGCATCGAGATGGATATCCGCTACGCCGGCGCCAACAACTTCACCGGCGCGCGCGTACCGGGCTACGAGGCGCCCTCGTGCTATCTGCTGGCGCCGGTGGCGAAGGCGCTGGCGCAGGTGGAACAGGACCTGCGCGCGGATGGATTCGGCCTGCGCATCTACGACTGCTACCGCCCGGTGCGCTCGGTGCAGGCCTTCATGGCCTGGGTGAACGACCCGCGCGAGCGCTCGCGCAAGGGATTGCAGTACCCGGATCTGGACAAGCCGCGGCTGCTGGCCGACGGCTACATCGCCGAACGCTCCGGACACAGTCGCGGCGCCACGGTGGATCTGGGGCTGCTGGATTGCCGCAGCGGTGCATGTACGCCGCTGGACATGGGCACCGACTTCGATTTCTTCGGACCGCGCGCGCATACGCAGGCCAGCGGGTTGAGCGATGCACAGCAGGCCAATCGCCAGCAGCTGGTGCGCGCGATGGCGCGGCGGGGCTTCGTCAATTATCCGCAGGAGTGGTGGCACTACACCCTGCACCCGGAACCGGATCCCGGCACCGCGTACGACGTTCCGGTGCTCTAGGGGGTTTCGGCAGGGCTGCGCCCTGCACCTGCAGAGGCAACGGCCGAATCAACAGCAACAGCGTGCGTTCCGTGGGTTGGCGGGGCGGTGCCGGAGTGCGGGGACGCCGTAAATCCGTCCATGGAGGCTTGGCAGCCGCATCCATGCGGCTGACACCCCGCACTCCGGTACCGCCCCGCCTCTGACAGTTTCCCGCGGAGTCCGTTGTAAAGCCGAGCCGATGCTCGGCTGCTCTTTTTTCAATCGTCGAGATATTCGATCTCGATGGAGATTCATCCACGCATGGCGTGGATCTACCGTGGCCACCGGATCGGGTCCGGGGCAGATCCCTTACACTGGCCGCCTTCTCATCCCAGCCCGCCCGATGAACCTTCCCCTGCACTTCGGCCTGCTCGGCACCCTGGAGGCCGGCGCCATCGCGCTGCTGGTCGGCCTGCTGGTGTACTTCCTGTGGTCGCGGTTGTGCCGGCTGCTGCACTGGACGGTGGGGCATGCGATTGGCTGGTCCTGCGTCATTTCGGTGGTGGCCTCCGCCGGCATCGATGCGTGGAAGCTCTTTTACATGGGCATCGTGCGGCTGGAGTCGCCGCTGTACGCGCGCCTGTTCCTGGCCACCATCCACGATCCGAACGAACTTGGCAGCCGTGTCGTGCTGGAAATCGCCGGGGCGCTCGCCGGTGTCGCCCTGGGATGGGTGTTGTTCAGTTCGCGGTCATTGGAAAAAACCGTCGACTGACGCAGGTTTTTCGTTGCCTGCCGGTTAAATCCAGAGGCGCTGAATGCGCATCTTATGAGCCGCTCACTCGACGCTAACCAGCGCGCTAAAGCATGCGTGGAGGCGAGTGGTTAATCGTGCGTGTGGAGGCCGGTCGCGGCCCAAAATCGATTCAGAAAGGCGGTGGCAGGGTAGGTGCCGTGCGGAAACAACAGGCCGCGCAACACCACCCAATTGGTAGGAGACACCCCTGATGACTATTCGCAACCGCAAGCCCCTGATCGCCCTGATCGTCGCCGCCGGCAGCGTGCTGGCCATCCCGGCGATGGCCCAGTCGGCCAAGCAGCAGGCCGCGCATGCGCAGAATGAAGCGGCGCAGGCCCAGCAGGCGGCGGCACAGGCCGGGCAGGCGGCTGACCAGGCGACCGACGCGGCCGCAGCGGCCTCGGCGCAGGCCAACGGCGGTGGCCAGACCTGGGCCAGCATCGATACCGATGGCAACGGCACCATCAGCAAGACCGAGGCGCAGGTGAACGCCGGCCTGGCGCAGGTGTTCGACCAGGCCGATACCAACAAGGACGGCGAGCTGAGCGCCGACGAGTACAAGGCCTACGTGGCCGCGCAGCAGGCCGGCGCAGGTGCCGGCGCGGCGCAGGGCCGCTGATCCAGACCTGATTCGGGAAGACCGGTGCATGGGGACCCGGGCGGCTGCGGCCGCCCGGGTTTTTCTCGTCATCGCCACCCCTGTATCCTTGGCCGATGAACACCCCCACGCCTGCGCCGTCGCGCGCCATCGGCCTGGTCGGTTTTGACGGTGACGATACGCTGTGGAAGAGCGAGGACTACTACCGCAAGGCCGAGCAGGATTATCTTGACCTGCTGTCGCGCTACGTCGACGTGCATGACACCCAGACCGCGCGCCACCTGCTGGAAGTGCAGCAGCGCCACCTGGGCACCTTCGGCTACGGCGTGAAGAGCATGACGCTGTCGATGATCGAAGCGGCCATCGACATCACCGGCCAGCGCATCGAGGCCAAGGACATCCAGCGCATCCTGGATATCGGCCATGACACCCTGCGCCACCCGGTCGAGCTGATCGACGGCGTGCGCGAAGCGGTGGCGGCCATCGCCGAGCACTACCCGGTGGTGCTGATCACCAAGGGCGACCTGTTCCACCAGGAAGCAAAGATCAAGGTGGCCAACCTGGCCGAGCTGTTCCCGCGCATCGAGATCGTTTCCGAGAAGGATCCGGAGACCTACGCCCGCGTGCTGGCCGAATTCGACCTGCCGATGCAGCGCTTCGTGATGGTTGGCAACTCGCTGCGCTCGGACATCGAGCCGGTGGTGACCCTGGGCGGCTGGGGCGTGCATACGCCGTACGCGGTGACCTGGGCCCACGAGACCCAGCATGGCGTGGCCGACGATGAACCGCGCATGGTCACCGCCGATACCGCCCACGACTGGCCGGCTGCACTGGCGGCGATCGAGGCCAAGGCCGCTGCGGCGGCCTGACAGGGCGCGGCGGCTGCGGCAGAATCGGGGCATGAACGTCCGACTGCGCGCGCTGTTGTTGTCCCTGCTGCTGGTGCCAGCCACCGTGCTGGCCCAGCAGACCGCCGAGCGTTCGGCGGCCTACGCGGTGGAAACCGGTGACAGCTGGGTCGATGCCCAGCTGCAGGACATCAACCACTACGCCGAGCGCTACCCCGACGCCTTCCTCGACGAGGTGTCGCGCTATGCCGACGTACCGCGCGGCTACATCAGCGCACTGTTCACCACCCATGGCTGGCAGGCCGGGGATATCTACTTCGCCTGCTTCTGGGCCAAGGCCAGCGGCCAGACCTGCCGCGACAGCGTGCGCGCCTTCAGCCAGGACCCGGCCGGCGGCTGGGAGGCGGTGGTGAAGCGCATGCCGACCAAGCCGGAGAACCTGCATTACCGCGCGCTGCGCCACGCCATCGTGGCCAGCTACCAGCACTGGGACCGGCCGATCACCCTGGATGCCACCCTGAAGCGCCAGCTCAAGCGGTAGTGCCGGCCGCTGGCCGGCAACGGTACCCTTCCAGGCATCCGGCGGCTGCCGGCCAGCGGCCGGCACTACCGGTTTCCTTCATGTTGCTGTGCATATCGCCGCCGCCGCGCGCTCCGGCGACAATACGGGTTCGAGCTGTTCCCCGTTCCCGTAATCGAGTGACTGATGAGCGCCTCTTTCGTTTCGCCCGATGTGATCCGCCGCCTGTTCGCCCAGGCCATGTCCCGCATGTACCGCACCGAAGTGCCGCTGTACGGCACGCTGGTGGAACTGGTGGAGCGGATCAACGCGCAGGTGCTTGACCAGGACCCTGCGCTGGCCGCGCAGCTGCTGCGCAACGACGAGCGTGCGCGCCTGGACGAGGAGCGTCATGGCGCGATCCGCGTCGGCACCGTGCAGGAGCTGGCGACGCTGCGCCGCCTGTTCGCGGTGATGGGCATGTTCCCGGTCGGCTACTACGACCTGTCGGTGGCCGGCGTGCCGGTGCACTCCACCGCGTTCCGGCCGCTGACCGGCGCCGCGCTGGCGCAGAACCCGTTCCGCGTGTTCACCTCGCTGCTGCGCCTGGAGCTGATCGAGGACGAAACCCTGCGTGCCGAATCGGCGCGCATCCTCGAACGCCGTCGCATCTTCACCGACGGCGCATTGGCGCTGATCGACCAGGCCGAGCGTGATGGCGGGCTGTCGCAGGCCGATGCCGAGCGCTTCGTCGATGAAGCACTGGAAACCTTCCGCTGGCACGGCGATGCCACCGTCGACCTGCCGACCTACCACGCGCTGCACAACGCGCATCGCCTGGTGGCCGACGTGGTCAGCTTCCGTGGCCCGCACATCAACCACCTGACCCCGCGCACGCTGGATATCGACGCGGCGCAGGCGGCGATGATCGAGCATGGCATGGCGGCCAAGGCGGTGATCGAAGGCCCGCCGCGCCGTGCCTGCCCGATCCTGCTGCGCCAGACCAGTTTCAAGGCACTGGAAGAAGCGGTGCATTTCCCGGACAGCGAGGGTGGCGATGCCGGTACCCATACCGCGCGCTTCGGCGAGATCGAGCAACGTGGCCTTGCGCTGACCCCGAAGGGCCGCGCGCTGTACGACCAGCTGCTGTCGCAGGCACGCGATGCCGGTGGCGAAGGCAGTACGGGGGGCGACTACGGCCAGCGCCTGCAGGCGGTGTTCGCCAGCTTCCCGGATGACCACGACACGCTGCGCCAGGAAGGCTTGGGCTATTACCGCTACCAGCTGACCGACGCCGGTCGCGCCGCGCCGGAGCGCGTGGCCGATCTGCCGGCCGAAGTGCTGGTGGCTGCCGGCCTGGCCACCGCCGACCCGATCGTCTACGAGGATTTCCTGCCGGTCAGTGCCGCGGGCATCTTCCAGTCGAATCTGGGCGGTGAAGAACAGCGTGCCTATGCCGCGCATGCCAACCGCGAGGCCTTCGAGCAGGCCTTGGGTGTGGCGGTGAATGACGAGTTCGAGATCTACGAGCGGCTGCAGGCTGAGTCGCTGGCGAGCCTGCGCACCGCGTGAAGGTAGAGCCGGCCGCTGGCCGGCTGTTTTGGGAAGCCGGCCAGCGGCCGGCTCTACCCGATGTCCGTGCCTGGGGTCAGAGCCCTTTCCTGCGGAAAGGGATCCGACCCCGACGTTGCGCATGACCGGGGTCAGATCCCTTTTCGGTAGAAAAGGGCCCTGACCCCCAACACAGTCAGCCCTTCATCGTGCCGGTATCCAGCCAGCGCTGGTGCCACGACAGCGCTTCCGGCAGCAAGTGCGGGGTGTGCTTGCCGTAGCTCTCGCGGCTGGCACGGTCGAAGTAATCCTGCAGCTGCGCGCGGAAATCCGGATGCGCGCAGTTGTCGATCAGCACCTGCGCACGCTTGCGCGGGGTCAGGCCACGCAGGTCGGCCAGGCCCTGCTCGGTCACGATCACCGACACGTCGTGCTCGGTGTGGTCGACATGGCTGGCCATCGGCACGATCGCCGAAATGGTGCCGTTCTTGGCGGTGGACGGGCTCAGGAACGCGGACAGGAAGCCGTTGCGGGCAAAGTCACCCGAACCGCCGATGCCGTTCATGATCCGCGTGCCCATCACGTGCGTCGAATTGACGTTGCCGTAGATGTCCACCTCGATCATACCGTTCATGCCGATGCAGCCAAGGCGGCGCACCAGTTCCGGATGGTTGGAGATTTCCTGCGTGCGCATGATGATGCGTTCGCGGTAGAAATCGATATGTTCCTTGAACGTCTCGTTGGCCTGCGGGCTCAGCGCGAAGCCGGTGCACGAGGCGTAGCTCAGCACGCCGTCGCGCAGCAGGTCGAGCATGCCGTCCTGAATCACTTCGGTGAACGCGGCCAGGTCGCGGAAACCGCTCTTGGCCAGGCCGGCCAGCACCGCGTTCGGGATGTTGCCCACGCCCGACTGCAGCGGCAGCAGGTTCGGCGGCAGGCGGCCCTTCTTCACTTCGTGCTTGAGGAATTCGATCAGGTGCGAGGCGATCTGTTCGCTGGTCGCATCGATCGGGCTGAACGGGCTGTTGCGGTCCGGGCCGTTGGTGCGCACCACCGCCACGATCTTGTCCGGGTCGCAGCGCAGCGCGGTGTCGCCGATGCGGTCGTTGGCGTTCACCAGCGGAATCGGCTTGCGGTGCGGTGGCAGCGCGGTGCCGTAGTAGATGTCATGCATGCCGTCGACGCCGGCCGGCTGCCATTCGTTGACCTCGACGATCACCTTCTTCGCCAGGTCCAGCCAGGTCTTGTTGTTGCCGACCGAGGTAGAGGGCACCAGCGAGCCATCCTCGCGGATGGCCGAGACTTCGATCACGGCGGTATCGATCTCGCCGTAGAAGCCGAACCACACGTGCTGGGCGACGTGGCTGAGGTGGATGTCGATGTAATCCAGCTTGCCCTCGTTGATGCGGTTGCGCGCATCCGGGTCGCTCTGGAACGGCATGCGCATGGCGATGCCATCGGCCTTGGCCAGCGCGCCATCGAGTTCCGGCGCGGTGGAGGCGCCGGTCATCAGCTTGATCTGGAAGGGCTGGCCCTGGACATGCACCGCTTCGATGCGGCGCGCCAGTTCGACGGGAACGGCCTTGGGATACCCGGAGCCGGTAAAGCCGCTCATGGCCACGGTTTCACCGGGCTGGATCAGCGCGGCTGCGGCCTCTGCGGAGACCACGCGGTCACGGAGACGCGCGTTGGCGATGCGATCAACAGACATGACGACACGTGTTGCTGGGGGGAATTCCGATTATCGGCCATCCTCATCCGTACGGGGGGTTCTACCTTCGTGGAATGGCTTTTCCCCGCAGGGGTCACCCATACCCACCGGTTTTGTTTTGCAGTGCAGCGTGCAAAGTGCTTTCGCAGCCCGCACGATGGCCCTGCATCCCGACGTGGGGGAGGGAGCAGAGCCCGCTGGCAGTTCGCTGCAAGCGGGCTTTTTTATTGCCTGTCGCCCAGTATGAATACGCGCGACACACCGGGTCGGATCCTTTTGCCATGGGCAAAAGGCTCTGACCCGCGCAGTGCCAGCAATCCGGGGTCAGAGCCCTTCGCCGTTGGCAAAGGGATCCGACCCCGCGAGAATCGAGGCATGACCCTCGCCCCCGCCGACCTTCCCGCGTCCCTGCAGCCTCTTGTCGACCGCGCTTTGGCGCGCCTGGCCCAGGTCCTGCCCGAGCCCGTTCCTGCCGAGCTGCTGCCGCTGCTGACCCGCCTGGCGGTGGCCAGCGACTTCGCGCTGGACACCCTGGTGCGGCAACCGGCGCTGCTGGCGCAGCTGGCCGCGCCCGGCTGCCCGCCGATCCCGGCGCCGGTGCTCGATCCGCTGCAGCCCAGCGACTGGCCGGCGCAGATCCGGCGCTGGCGTACCGCCATGTCGACGCGGCTGATCTGGCGCGACCTGACCGGTCTGGACGACGTGGCGCAGACCCTGGCCGGCGCCACCGCTTTGGCCGAAGACTGCCTGCGGCTGGCACTGGACGCCTTGCAGCAGGAATTCGCCCAGCGCCACGGCGTGGTCCGCGATGGCGAAGGCACGCCGCAGCAGTTGGTGGTGTTCGGCCTCGGCAAGCTCGGCGGTGGTGAGCTCAACTTCAGTTCCGATGTGGACCTGGTCTACGCCTACCCGCACGGCGGCGAATCCGACGGTCCGCGCGCGTTGGCTGCCGAGGAGTATTTCGCGCGCCTCGGCCAGCGCCTGGCCAAGCTGCTGGACGAAACCACCGTCGATGGCTTCAGCCACCGCGTCGACCTGCGCCTGCGCCCGTTCGGCAGCGCTGGTCGCGTCGCGCTCTCGTTCGCGGCGATGGACCAGTACTTCCAGCGCGAAGGCCGCGACTGGGAACGCTATGCGTGGCTGAAGGCGCGCGCGGTGGCCGGCGATATCGACGCCGGTGAAGCGTGGCTGCAGACCCTGCGCCCGTTCGTGTATCGCCGCTACCTGGATTTCACCGCGCTCGACGGCCTGCGCGAGATGAAGGCGGCGATCACCGCCGAAGTCGCGCGCCGCGAACTGCATGAGGACATCAAGCGCGGCGCCGGCGGCATCCGCGAAATCGAATTCCTGTGCCAGGCGCTGCAGTTGATCCGTGGCGGCCGCGAACCAACCTTGCGCGAGCGTCGGCTGCTGGTGGCGCTGGACGCGCTGGTGGCGGCCGGGCAGATCGCGCCCGAGGATGGCAGCGCACTGCGCGAGGCTTACCTGTTCCTGCGCCGGCTGGAAAACCGCCTGCAGATGCTGCGCGATGCACAGACCCACGTGCTGCCCAGCGATGCGCTGGACCGCGAGCGCATCGCCGTCGGCCTCGGCTACCCTGACTGGGACGTGCTGCGCGCGGCACTGGCCGTGCAGCAGCAGCGGGTCAGTACCGAATTCGCCGCGCTGCTGGCGCCGCGAAAGGGCCAGGCCGCGCCCGATGCACTGGCCAACTACTGGCGCAGCCTGCCCGAGGGCAGCAATGCGCCGCTGCTGGCCGAAGCCGGTTTCCTCGATGCCAATGGCGCCGACCAGTCGCTGCGCGATTTCGCGCAGGGCACCGGCGTGAAGTCGTTGTCCGATGCCGCGCGTGCGCGACTGGATCGCGTGCTGCCCGCGTTGCTGCATGCGGCCACGCGCTCGCCACAGCCCGATGCCGCGCTCAAGCGCGTGCTTGGCCTGCTGCAGGCGGTGCTGCGCCGGACCAGCTATCTCGCACTGCTGGACGAACAACCGAGTGCGTTGGCGCGTCTGGTCGATGTGCTGGCGCGCAGTGCGCTGCTGGCCGAGCGCCTGGCCGCGTACCCGCTGCTGCTGGACGAACTGCTGGACGTGCGCGTGTCCGGGCCGATGCCCGATGCCGCCGGCATGCTGGCCGAGTGCCAGCAGGTGTTGGCGGTGGAAGATCCCGAATCCGCACTGCGCTGGCTCAATGAAACGCGACTGGCACTCAGCTTCCGCATGGCGATGGCCACGCTGGATGGCCGCCAGGGCGCGGTGGACAGCACGCGGCAACTGGCTGAGCTGGCGCAGGCGGTGGTGGTCACCGTGCTGGCGATGGCCGAGGCGGACATGCGCACCGCGCACGGTGAGATCCCTGGCGGGCGCTTCGCGATCATCGGCTATGGCAGCCTCGGTGGGCTTGAACTGGGCTTCGGTTCCGACCTGGACCTGGTGTTCCTGCACGACAACCCGGCCGGCGTGGATGCCAGCGATGGCACGCGTCCGCTGGAGCCGGGGCGCTGGTATGCGCGCCTGGCGCAGAAGGTGATGGCGCTGCTGGGTGCGGTTACCGCCGCCGGCCGCCTGTACGACATCGACGTGCGCCTGCGCCCGGATGGCGGCAAGGGTTCGCTGGTGTCTTCGCTGGCCAGTTACACCGAATACCAGCGCGAACGGGCGTGGACCTGGGAACACCAGGCGCTGGTGCGCGCGCGTGGCGTGGCCGGCGATGCCAGCCTGCTGGCCGACTTCGAGCAGGTGCGTGCGCAGACGCTGGGCCGCGAACGCGATGCCGGTGTGCTGTATGCCGACGTGTTGAAGATGCGTGGGCGCATGCGCACCGAACTGGACCGCAGCGATGCCGCGCGGCTGGACTTGAAGCAGGGTGCTGGCGGCGTGGTGGACCTGGAGTTCCTGCTGCAGACCGGTGTGCTCGCGCGCAGTGCGCAGCACGTGGCGTTGCTGCAGCCGCGCGATACGCCATCGTTGATCGATGCGTTGGCGGTTGCTGGTTTCCTGCCGGAAGACACCGCGCAGGCGTTGCATGCAGCGCATGCCACATTGCTGGAGGTAGGCCTGGCCTGCACGCTGGATCGACGTCCGCGACTGGCACCGACCACGCCCGCGATTGAAGAGGCGTGTGCCGCGATTACGGCGGCGTGTAGTGCTGCAGCGCTGCCGTTCGCCTGACAGCCAGCACAAAGCACCATCGGAGCAATGATCTGGCCGTTGTCCTGCTGTTGGTAGGTGCCAATCTTGGTTGGCACAATCCATCAGCGTTCATGAACCCGGCAACAGCGTGCCAACCAAGGTTGGCACCTACCAGGGCTATGGCCTGGCGATGACCTGCTGTTGGTAGGTGCCAACCTTGGTTGGCACAACCCATCAGCGTTCATGACCCCGGCAACAGCGTGCCAACCAAGGTTGGCACCTACCAGGGCGACGGCGGTCAGCTGGTGGCGCGCAGCGGCGCCATCTTCCACAGCAGGGCGCGGAACGGGGCCAGCAGGCAGACGCCGATCGCCAGCTTCACCGCCAGGTCGCCGGCGGCCCAGCTCACCCACGGCAGGGTGGAACCGGCAAACGCGATCGACCAGAAAATGGTGGTATCCACCGTCGCACTGCAGGTGGTGGCCACCATCGGTGCGCGCCACCAGCTGCCACGGCGCAGGCGGTCGAACACGGTGATGTCCAGCAGCTGCGCCACGATGAAGGCCGAGCACGAGGCAATGGCGATGCGCGGCGTGGCCACCCAGATCGACAGCAGCACCGCCACCAGGAAACCGATCCACGCCACGCGGCGCGCCGGGCCCGGGCCGAAGCGGCGGTTGATCAGGTTGCTGACCAGAAACGCGACCGGATAACTGAAGGCACCCCAGGTCAGCCAGTCGTTGATCGGGTACTGCACCAGCACGTTGGACAGCAGCACCACCGCGCCCATGGCCAGTACCGCCAGCACCAGGGCGCGGGCGGTCAACGGGGCAAACACAGGGGCAGGACGCACGGACATGGCGAGCCAGGGGGACAAAGGGAATCCCACATTATCCGCCCGGCCCGCGGCAAAGCCAAAACCGGTCGTTCAGCTTTACAGCGCTTCGCTCATCACATCGCCAGCGGCGTAGGCGGTGGGCACGTAGGCCAGCGCCTGGCCCTGTGCGCTCTTCACGGTCCAGCCCGCACCGGCCTCGGTGGGGTCGAAATGCACCTGCTGGCCGACCACGAACGCCGCCGTCTGGTCTTCGTGCACGCGCGCCGGCCAGCGCAGGGTAGCGGTCTGGTCGGCCTTGTCGGGCACCTGCAGCTGCACCTGGCGCTCGCCTGCCGGCGTGGTCTCCACCTTCTTCACTTCCATCGGCGGCAGCGGTACCGCCTTGGTGCGGGCAGCCCGGGCATTGCGTTCGCTGGCCTTGAACGGCGCCTTCGACAGTTCGGACAGGCCCGCCGACGCGGCGAGGGGGACCGAGACCACGATCAGCGAGGTGATCAGCACGCTGGCCTCACTGCTGTTCAACTGCGGCGCGGCGCCGGCATGGACGGTGGGCACCAGCAGCGCCGAGAGCAGCAGGGCAGAAGCGGGAACGCGCAGGCAACGGAACATGGAGACCTCCTGGTCAGGGTGGGGACGGCGACTCAGCGCCGGTTATCGAAAATGTCGCGCGGGCCGGTGGCCTCGGGCAGGTATTCCAGCGCACGGCCCTGGTTGTCCTTCAGCTGCCAGCCCTGGTCGGCGCCGGTCGGCTCGAAGTTCACGGTCTGGCCCACGGTGAACTGCACGGCGGGATCGCCGATGCCGCGCGGGTACTGCATCGATGCGGTGTTCTGCGGGTCGTTGGCATCGCGCAGCAGCACTTCGCGGCGGCCATCGACGGTGGTGGCGATCCCGCTCACCTCCATCTGTGGCAGCTTGATCTGCTGCGGTCGGGCCAGCGGCTGGCCCGCCTCGGCGGCATCCTGGGCTTCCTGCGCCGCCGCTGCGCGGGCCGAGGCCACCATCTGCGTGGACATCTCCAGGCTCGGCCCCTGCGGGCCCGGGTCATGGATGATCACGATGCGGCGTTCGGCGTGTGCGGCCGTCGACCAGGCCAGGCCGGCGACGATCACCATCGACATCAGGGAAACAGGCAGGGCGCGCATGTCGTTCTCCTTGCGGGATTCAGGGCGAGGCTGCGGCGGCACCGGCCACCGGCACGTGGGGGATCACCAGTTCCTGCTGCAGCTGGCTGCGCTGGTGCAGGAAGTCGAATACCGATTCCACCGTCACCACCGAATAGTTGCCGGAGATGCGCTCGCCGGCCGGATGGTCGGTGGTGGTGGCGTTGGCCACGAACAGGCGCGCTCCTACGCGCTTGCCGAGGCCGATATGCAGCACGCTGGGCTGGTACTTCTGTTGGCGCAGCCACTGCTGCGCCTGTTCGCGCTTGACGATGGCCGGCGCGCCTTCGGCCTGCGCCATTGCTGCCGCCAGCACCTCCAGCACCCACTGGTTGGAGTTCTGGTAGTCGGTGGCAAACGGGTAGGCGACCACGTTGTACCTGGTTTCGTGCAGCGCCTTGGGCTGGATCGAGGGCGACACCAGCATCGCTTTCAACGCCGCACGCAACGGCGCCGATGGCACGCCGATGCGCAGGTCGGTATGGCCGCCGCTCTCGCCGACGAAGTTGCCCAGGCCCTCGTGGTACAGCTGCGAGCTGTCGGTCTTGCAGCGGTTGAGCAGGTGCATCGCGCGCCAGCGGCCGTCGTCCTCGCGCAGCAGGAACGCCAGGTGGCTGTGACGCAGGCCGTAGCGGCTCAGGTCCTGGCCACCGCGCGCGGCGATCACTACGTCCACATCGGGCAGCGCGTCCAGCCGCTCGGCGGTGGTCCAGGCCACGTCCAGCATTGCCGCCTGCGACGCCACACTGGGGTAGCGCTCGCGGCACTCGGTGCTGTTGGCCCATGCAGGTGCGGTCGCCAGCAGGCTGGCGATCAGCAGCGCGGCGCGGGGCAGGCGGGAAAAACGATCCATGTCGGTACCTTCAACGGCGGGCAGGCCCGCGCGCCGATCATACGCTGCTCAGCGCAGCGGGCGATCCACGCCCTTGCGCTTGAGTTCCTTGTCGCAGGCGTCGCTGATCGGGGCAACCGGCAATGGCGGGCGCTGGCCCTTCGGATCGCGCAGCGCTGGCTGTTCGCGGTAGGCGTCCAGCTGCTGCTGGCATTGATACGAGATCGGGTCCAGCTCGGTGGGCGCGGTGGAGCAGGCAGCGAGCAGGGCCAGGGGCAGCAGGAGCAGGGTACGCATGAAGACGTTCAGAGTGATGGGGGAAGCTGGACTCTACCCGCGCAGCTGGATCGAAATGTTCAGAAATCGCTGCGCACCCGGGTAGTGCCGGCCGCTGGCCGGCAACGGTAGGTGTTCGGCAATGCGTACAGCGTTGCCGGCCAGCGGCCGGCACTACCGTGCTGCCAGCCGCGCTTTCACTTCTGCCGCGATCCGCGCGGTTTCGCGCAGTGGCTCGATGCGGTCGTACTGCCAGTCCAGCCAGTGCGTCTGCAATCGCCCGCGCTCGCGCAGCTGTTGCTGGAAGCGCGCCAGCCGCCCCTGCACGGTATCGGCCAGCGCCACCATCACCGGCATGCGCGTGGCGCAGGCCTCCGAGAGCAGGTTCACCGAATCGGGCGAGACCACCACGCGGTTGGCCCAGCCGAGCAGGCCACCGTAGGGATTGGTACCGTCGCCACCATCGCCCCAGATCACGTGCGGCAGGTCGGCGAACTTCGCGCGCAGGATCTCGGCCAAGGCCGGTGGCGTGCGTCGCGAGGTGGTCGCCAGCAGGCTGCCGCCTTCGCTGCGGATCTGGTCGGCCAGTGCCTGGAACACACCGACCATCGCCGTCTCATCCCACGGCGCCAGCGGCGTCGGCCCGCCCACCAGCAGCGCAGTGCGCGGGCCGGGCAGGGTACTGAAGCCGGCGAACGCGGCGCGGCCCCAGGCCAGCCAGTCATCGTCCACCGGGTTGAGGCTGCCGAGCAGGGTCAGCACGTTGCTGCCGCGCAGGGCGTCATGTTCGGGCACCACCACCACATCCCAGTGACGCGCGCCGATGCGCGGGTCCAGGATCTGCACCACCTGGCTGCCACGTGCGCGCAGCACGCGCAGGGCGCCAGCGGCCTGTCGGCCACAACCGATCGCCAGCGCCGGGGCCTCGGCGGCCAGTGACGCGAACGCCTCGCCATAGCCATTCACATCGCCCGGCAGGCGGCGCGGCGACAGCCAGCGCCAGGGCGCGCGGGGCTGCAGGACCAGCGGCTGATGGGTGCCCTGGCGCAGCGCCGAGGCCAGCGCGACCGCCTGGCGGACATTGCCCGCGCGGCCGTCGGTGACCGTCCAGGGCGCGCTCGATCGTTTCACCATTGGCATTAATTCGTTTCAGCCCTGCTGGGTGTTGCAACAGTCGCGACACTCTACACTGCGGCTCGTCGATTCGCCCCGCGCCGCCCGCGGGCACTGACTTCCTTTCGCCGCCCTGGAGATCCACCGATGTCCCACGCGCTCGACGCTGCTGCCCTCGATCAGCTGTTCCGTACTGCCCGTACCCAGAACGCCTTCCTCGACAAGCCGGTCCCGGCCAGCCTGCTGCAGGAACTGTACGACCTGGTGAAGTGGGGCCCGACCGCGGCCAACACCACGCCGGCCCGCTTCGTCTTCGTCACCTCGAAGGAAGCCAAGGACAAGCTGGCCCCGGCCCTGTCCGAAGGCAACCTGGCCAAGACCATGGCCGCCCCGGTCACCGCCATCATCGGCTTCGACCTGGACTTCCACGAGAAGCTGCCGTACCTGTTCCCGCACACCGATGCCAAGGCCTGGTTCGACGGCCCGCAGGAAGGCCGTCACGAAGCCGCCATCCGCAACGGCAGCCTGCAGGGTGCCTACCTGATCCTGGCCGCACGCGCGCTGGGCCTGGATGCCGGCCCGATGTCCGGCTTCGATGCGGCCAAGGTGGACGAAGCCTTCTTCGCTGGCACCTCCATCAAGTCGAATTTCCTGGTCAACCTGGGTTACGGTGACCCGGCGGGCCTGTTCCCGCGTCTGCCGCGCCTGTCGTTCGACGAAGCGGCGCGCATCGCGTAAGTCGCTGTATCGATTCCGGGCCGCCCCCTTGGCGGTCCCTGCTGTACCCACCCTACGATCCGGAGAGTTCCTGAGATGAGCGCCACCCGTAAACTGCTGCTGCCGCTGGCCCTGACCCTGGCCATCGCCGCCTGCTCCAAGCCGGCCGACACCGCTGCCCCGGCGGCCGACGCCGCCGCCCCGGCCACCACCGAGCAGGCCGCCACCCCGGCTGCTGATGCCGCCGCCGCTGCGCCGGCCGCCGAAGCGATCAAGATCGCCTCGGGCACCTACAAGCTGGACCCGAGCCACACCGACGTGCTGGCGCAGTGGAGCCACTTCGGCTTCTCCAACCCGAGCGCGCACTTCGGCAACGTCGAAGGCACCCTGGTGTACAACGCCGAAGACGTGACCAAGTCCACCGTGGAAGTGAAGCTGCCGCTGAGCGGCCTGAACAGCTTCACCGCCAAGTTCGACGAGCACCTGAAGAGCGCCGACTTCTTCGACGCCGCCAAGTTCGCCGATGCCACCTTCAAGAGCACCAAGGTGGAAGCCGCTGGCACCAACAAGCTGACCGTCACCGGCGACCTGACCATCAAGGGCATCACCAAGCCGGTCACCCTGGACGTCACCGTCAACGGCGGCGGCGAGCACCCGATGGCCAAGGTTCCGGCCGCCGGCTTCGATGCCACCACCACCCTGAAGCGCAGCGATTTCGGCGTCGGCGCCTACGCCCCGAACGTCAGCGATGAAGTGAAGATCCGCATCACCACCGAAGCCACCGGCGAAAAGCCGGCCGCTTGATGCACCCCACTCACTCGTCGTGAGAAGGCAGAAGGCCCGCTGAAAAGCGGGCCTTCTTTTTGGGTGCTGCATGCGAGGTGCCCGATGCCGATGGGGTTGCCGGCCAGCGGCCGGCACTACCCGGTAGGTGCCAACCTGCATTGGGAGGGTGCGGACCTGCATCTGGTGGGTGCGGACCGTTGGTCCGCACGATCCCTCAGCGCAACGTGCCCAACCACGCCCCACACGCTTCGCTCGGGCTCTGCTTGGCCTTCACCGCCAGCCCGCTCACGCGCACGAAGGTCTGCGCGGCCTGTGCCACCACCTGGCGTGCGATCAGCGCCGCCTGCTTGGTCGCGGCCTGCTGCTTGCGCAGCTGCACGATGTTGATCGAAGGCCGACCGACCGGCGCATATTTCTGGTCGCGGCGCAGCACATCGGCTACCTGCGCCACTTCGAATTCGGCCTGCAGGTAACGGTGCTGTGCCTCCACCAGCTCACGCAGCGGTACGCGCAGCGCAGCGGTGTCGGCGAAGGCGGCCAGGGCCGCATCGCAGGCGGCGTCATCGGCAAAGCGGGTACGCAGCGCATCCACGCTGGCCAGGGTCAGTTTGGCCATGTGGGCCTCGTTGCTGCAGGAAAGGAGCGCGATTGTCGCATTGCTTGCCGGGTAATGCCGGCCGCTGGCTGGCAATTGCATGGGAGTGTGCGGACCAACGGTCCGCACCCACCAGTCGATGGCGCAGCCAAGCGTGGGCTCGGCTCTACAATGGTCCGCTGTACCACCCACGGAAGGAAGATCCATGCAGGACGCGCAGTATTGGTTGAACGAATTCTGGACGGGCCTGAGCGTGCTCGATCTGCTGGGCGGCAGCCTGCTCGGCACGCTGCTGGGCCTGGTGCTGGGCATCTTCGCCTGGCGCCGGCTGCACCGCCGCGGTTGGCTGCAGCGGCGCAAGCGCTGGCATCACTGGTTGCTGGCCAGCTACGTGGTGCTGTTGCCACTGGTGACGGCTTTCTTCGGCCTGCAGCTGGGCTTCACCGCCGGTGCTCACCGCGCGCTGTTCAAGCAGCTCGATCATTTCCAGCCGCACCTGCAGACCCTGGTGGAAGGCTGGAGCGAAGGCTTCACCGATTCACTGGACGACCCGCGCATGCGCGAGGCATTGCGCAGCCAGGGCACGGTGGGCGATGTGGCCGACACCATCGCCTCGGCCTACCTCAGCGAACATCCGTTGCCCGGCCTCGAACGTCTGGGCAACGGCCCGCTGGCACGCGGCACCGGCTGGGTGATCGGCAAGGTGCGCGAAGGCCTGCTGCGCGGCATGGTGGAAGACACGCTGGTGGACAAGGCCGGCACGATTGGCCTGGAGCCCAAGGTGGTGCGCGAGGCGCTGACGATGCACGTCGATGAGCTGCTGCACACCCGTGGCGTGCTGCGGCTGGTGAAAGCGCAGATCAACGGCATGATGCCCGGCGTGTACTTCGGGCTGCTGATGCCGCTGCTGATCATCGCGCTGCTGGTGGCGCTGGAGATCTGGGCCGCGCACCGGTTCGGGTGGACGCGGCAGGTGGCATCCAGCGTGGTAGTGCCGGCCGCTAGCCGGCAGCTGCAGGTTCCTGCCGAAGGTTCATGAGGTTGCCGGCCAGCGGCCGGCACTACCCATTCGAAGGCGTGCGGACTAACGGTCCGCACCTACCGTCTTTTGTTCAATCGCCGTCGGTTTCGTCGGGGTGGGCCTTCCAGTAGCCGGTCGAGCGGATCCAGTCGCGCGGCACGCCCAGGTGGCCTTCGATGAACTTGCGCATCATCCGTGCGCGGCGCGATTCGGTGGCGATCCAGTAGAAGACATCGCCGTCCGGCGCTTCGAAGTCGGTCAGCATGTCTTCCAGCAGGGTGCTGCTGGCCGCCGGGAAGCCATTGCGCTCCAGCCAGTGGATGCGCACGTTCTCGTACTGCGGTAGCTCCTGGCGCTCGGCTTCGTCGCTCACTTCGATGAAGGCCTGCACTTCGGCGCCGTCCGGTAGCACGTCCAGCCAGCGGGCGATGGCCGGCAGCGCGGTTTCATCGCCGATCAGCACATAGGCGTCGTAACTGTCGGCCACCACGAACGAGCCGCGCGGGCCGCCGATCACCAGCACGTCGCCCGCCTGCGCCTGCTCGGCCCACGGTCCGGCAATGCCCTGGTCGTGCAGCACGAAGTCGATGGCCAGCTCGCCGGTTTCGTGGTCCCACCAGCGCGGGGTGTAGTCGCGCGACGGCGAGGGCTCCTTGCCGGCCGGGTAGCTGCGGCCTTCGGCGGTCAGCACCGGCAGCACCATCTCGCCGCTGGCGTTGGGGAAGAACAGCTTGATGTGGTCGTCGGCGCCGGGCGAATCGAAGCCGGCCAGATCGTCGCCGCCCAGCACCACGCGGCGCATGTGCGGGGTGACGTCTCCGGTGCGCAGCACGGTCAGTTCACGGAAGCGCACATCCAGGCGCAGGCGCGTGTTGTTGTGTTCGGTCATGGGGATACCTGCAAAGGTGTCGCGCGGGGGCGCGCGGCGTAGGGGAGGACCTGGCTGGATTCAGTCTGGCTGGGTCGTTGAAAGTGGTGATGCCTCGCTACCGGCGGTACCGTTCAGCAGGGCCGAGGCCCGCGTCAGCAGCGCCGCCACCTCGTCCGCCTCGCCCTCGGCCCAGCGGCCGTGGTGATGCACCAGCGCCCGCTTGAACTCGCGCAGGGCCGTGGCCAGCGGCGGCGGCAGCGAGGCCTTGGTGATCTCGCGGGCACGGTCGAAGGCACGTCGCTGCGCCAGGCGTACCTGGGTGCGCTGCACCTTCAGCTCGAACTCGCCGGCGGCGGTGATGCGGAAGATCCGCTTGCCGTCCACTTCCTCGGCCTCGATCCAGCCGGCCTGCTCGAAGCTGGCCAGCAACGGGTACATGGTGCCGGCGCTGGGCGTATAGGCCTGCATGAACTGGTTGCTGATCAGCTGCATCAGCTCGTAGCCATGGCGCGGCTGCTCGCCGATCAGGGCCAGCACCAGCAGGCGCAGGTCGCCGCGGCTGAGCACCCGCGGTTGGCCGTTGCGGCGCGGCACCGCCGGATCGGTGGAACGGGCTCTGGGAGAAGCGGTACGGCTCATTTCGATATATCGGTAAACGAGTGTGCAAACGATATATCGATATATCGAAGCCGGCAATCATCGATCCGGCCACAAGCAGGTCCGGTTTGGGCCACGGCCGGCCGCGCGCACAGCAAAAGGGGCGCCCCTTGCAGGGCGCCCAGGCGATGCTGTGGAAGGGAGCAGGGCCGCCAGGCCCCTCACTCGCGGCCCACGCTGGACCCGCTGGCGGCATCGATCCAGAGGCAGATGCGACATGTTGTCGCCGGTTCAGTACACCCGCCCGGGGCGCACCTATGGCGGTGCCGGAGTTGCCCTACAACCGTCATCGGCAGCGGTAACACTGCGTCCTGCACATGGGCGCAGCGGCCCGCAAGCGACAGCCCGCGCAGCCGCCAAGGCCCGCCGCAGGGCCGTCAGCGGGCCCGGCAAGCCCCTTGCGGACACTGGCCGGTTGCATCCATACGCCTGCGTAGCCAAGTGACGAAAGCCCTTGGTGCGCTACACTTTGCGGTCTAGAAATCTATACAACAGTCGCGCGCGTGCGTGCGGTTATGGGAGCGCTAATGAACTGGTTGAACGAGGTGCTGAACAACGACCCGAATCCTGTGGAAACCCAGGAGTGGATCGAGTCGTTGAAGGCCGTTATTGATGTCGAGGGCTCCGAGCGCGCGCATCAGCTGCTGGAAGGCATGGTGGAACTGACCCGTCGTTCGGGCGCCTACCTGCCGTTCTCTCCCACCACCGAGTACGTCAACACCATCGAGCCGCAGCTCGAGGCCAAGAGCCCGGGCAATGCCGAGCTGGAATGGCGCATCCGTTCGATCATCCGCTGGAATGCGATGGCCACCGTGGTGCGCGCCAATCGCAAGCCGGGTGACCTGGGCGGCCACATCGCCTCGTTCGCCTCCGGCGCCACCCTGTACGACGTGGGCTTCAACCACTTCTGGCGCGCCCCGAGCGAAAACCACCCGGGCGACCTGCTGTTCATCCAGGGCCACAGCGCCCCGGGCATCTACGCGCGCTCCTTCCTGGAAGGCCGCATCAGCGAAGAGCAGCTGGACAAGTTCCGCATGGAAGTGGACGGCGGTGGCCTGTCCTCGTACCCGCACCCGTGGCTGATGCCGGAGTACTGGCAGACCCCGACCGTGTCGATGGGCCTGGGCCCGCTGGCCGCCATCTACCAGGCGCAGTTCATGCGCTACCTGGAAAACCGTGGCCTGATCGAGAAGTCCGACCGCAAGGTGTGGTGCTTCATCGGCGACGGCGAGAGCGACGAGCCGGAAACCCTGGGTGCCATCGCCCTGGCCGGCCGTGAAGGCCTGGACAACCTGATCTTCGTGGTGAACTGCAACCTGCAGCGCCTGGACGGCCCGGTGCGCGGCAACGGCAAGATCATCCAGGAACTGGAAGGCGTGTTCCGTGGCGGCGGCTGGAACGTGATCAAGCTGCTGTGGGGCGGTTACTGGGATGCCCTGCTGGCCAAGGACACCAACGGCGTCCTGAAGAAGCTGATGATGGAAACCGTCGACGGCGAGTACCAGAACTGCAAGGCCTTCGGTGGCGCGTATACCCGCGAGCATTTCTTCGGCAAGTACCCGGAAACCGCTGCGATGGTCGCCGGCCTGAGCGACGACGACATCTGGCGCCTGAACCGTGGTGGCCACGACCCGCACAAGGTGTACGCCGCCTACCACCAGGCCGTGAACACCAAGGGCATGCCGACGGTCATCCTGGCCAAGACCGTGAAGGGTTACGGCATGGGCAGCGCCGGTGAAGCGCTGAACCCGACCCACCAGACCAAGAAGCTGGACGACGAAGCGGTGCGCCACTTCCGCGACCGCTTCAACATTCCGGTGACCGACGCGCAGCTGGCCGACGGCCAGGTGCCGTTCTACCACCCGGGCCCGGATTCGCCGGAAGTGCAGTACCTGCAGGAACGCCGTGCCGCGCTGGGCGGTTACCTGCCGCAGCGCCGCCGCAAGGCCGACAAGACCTTCGTGGCGCCGAAGCTGGAAGCCTACGACCGCCTGCTGAAGAGCAGTGGCGAGCGCAGCTACTCCACCACCATGGCCTTCGTGCAGAGCCTGAACATCACCCTGCGCGACAAGGAACTGGGCCCGCACATCGTGCCGATCGTGGCCGACGAAGCCCGTACCTTCGGTATGGAAGGCCTGTTCCGCCAGATCGGCATCTACGCGCCGTTCGGCCAGAAGTACAAGCCGGTCGACGCCGACCAGCTGATGTTCTACCGCGAAGACCAGAGCGGCCAGGTGCTGCAGCAGGGCATCAGCGAGCCGGGTGCGATCAGCTCGTGGATGGCCGCCGGTACCAGCTACTCGGTCAGCAACGTGCCGATGCTGCCGTTCTACATCTACTACAGCATGTTCGGCTTCCAGCGCGTGGGCGACATCGCCTGGCAGGCCGCCGACATGCGTACCCGCGGCTTCCTGCTGGGTGGCACCGCCGGCCGCACCACGCTGAACGGTGAAGGCCTGCAGCACGAGGATGGCTTCAGCCATCTGGTGGCCGGTGGCATCCCGAACGTGCGCAGCTACGACCCGACCTTCGGCTTCGAAGTGACGGTAATCCTGCAGCACGGCACCAAGCGCATGATGGAAGACCAGGTGGACGAGTATTACTACGTCACCCTGATGAACGAGAACTACACCCATCCGGAAATGCCGGAAGGTGCGGCCGAAGGCATCGTCAAGGGCATGTACCTGCTGACCGACGCCGGCAAGCCGAAGAAGGGCGAGCTGCGCGTGCAGCTGCTGGGTTCGGGCACCATCCTGCGCGAAGCCATTGCCGCGGCCGAGCTGCTGGACAAGGACTTCGGTGTGACCGCCGACATCTGGAGCTGCCCGAGCTTCAACGAACTGCGTCGCGATGGTTTCGACGTGGAACGTGCCAACCGTCTGCATCCGGAAGGTGAGCAGCGCAAGGCCTACGTGACCGAGCTGCTGGAAGGCCGCCAGGGCCCGGCGATCGCCGCCACCGACTACGTGCGTGCGTATGCGGACCAGATCCGCGCGTTCGTGCCGATGTCTTACACGGTGTTGGGTACGGATGGTTTCGGCCGTTCGGATACGCGTGCGAACCTGCGTCGGTTCTTTGAGGTGGATCGCTACTACATCGCGCATGCGGCGATTGCGGCGCTGGCGAAGGAAGGGAAGATGACCGCGAAGGATGTGGCTCGGGCGATCAAGCAGTACAAGATTGATCCGGAGAAGGCTAATCCTGTTGGGGTTTGATTGGGTCAATTAATTGACGCGAAAAAGGGCGGCCATTGGCCGCCCTTTTTCTTGTCGAAGCCCGAGAGCGTTCCGGCTATTGACTAATAAGTCTTGATGCGTTTCATTTGGGATAAGGACGAAACGCGCTCAGCGCAAGGGGATGGACGTGGCAGGGATAAAGATTGCAAAGGCTCTGATTGCAAAGCTGCCAGAGGGGCAGAGAACGGACGTAAAAGATAATCTCTGGACACTTTCAGGTGGGATCTGCCACCTATGTGGGCGTGAGATGAATAGGTCGTCGGACGTAATTGAAGCGGATCATGACGTCCCGGAATCAGAAGGCGGGGCGACGATTCTGGAAAATCTCAAGCTCGCGCACAAGGTTTGCAATGCAACCAAGCGCGCAAGCCCCACAATCGATGTCCGGCCGTATCTGAAGCTCATCGTCTTCATTCAGGAGTCGAGCGGTAGCGGCCCTGTGAGATATGGGGAATGCGCGAAGCTATTCAATATTGCGCCAGCCAATGTCCATATGACTCGGCGCTCAAACTCTGAGATGGAGTTTGAGCTTCCTGGTGGAAAGCGTGTGGTCAGTGAAGTTTATGCTCAGCAGAACAGGGCTGCAAAATTTGAGCACTGCTATCTGAGTGTTCCTAGAAGTGCAATCTATAATGATGATGAATGTCAACCTAGGAATATCAAGCCCGCTCAAGCGTGGGCGATATATAACGATCTTCAGCGAAATCCTCTGCATGAGCCGCCCGCGTGCCGTCTGGATCATGTGGCTGGTGACGAGTACAGATTACTAATGTTCGACGGACAGCATAAGACAGTGGCGTCTTGGATGTCTGGTTACGAGAACATTGTCGTCAAGGTCTACATTAATTTAACTCAGCAACAAGCAACGACCTTAGTCAATTCAATCCAGGCGAAAATAAAAAAATTGCCACTTTCTCCATTTGAAGTGGCAGCAAAGTTGGGCGATGAATGGAGAAATAGGTGGACAGCGTATGAAGAGGAAGTGACTGCCGAAGTGGCGTCTGAGGCAGGCTTCATCCGTTGGCTCGATTCAGTGGACCGGGCGCGTGGTCTTCAAGCTTTCAGAGAAGGACGAATTCGCCAACTCTTGGATCGTGATGATCTTCATCTTCTGCAGTTGATCAGAAGACAAGGGAATGCAGAAGGGTCGATTCCGGAGGCTACCTTTAAGATAAAAGTACTTCAGGAACTTCTACACTCAAAGGCGTTAGAGGACCAAGGGGAGCGTGGGGAGCAGAAACGGAAAAAAGAGGCCGATAACATCGTAAAGCTTCTTAATCACCTCTACACTCAGGTCTTTGAGGCGCCCAACGGAGGGGATGTATTCACTGTTGAGCAGGAAGAGGTTCAACGGAGAATTGTCTATCAAGGTGCATTGAAGTTTGTCTCGGAGATGCTTCGACGAATCGTCAATAATTATTGCACCACGGATGAGCGAATGGAGTTCATCGAGGCGGAATTCGACGATGAAAAATGGACGAAGATTAGCTCATCGGTCAATAGATTGGTTCAACATCCCATATGGCACCACAATTTCGAGGCGACTTCGAAGACGCGCGCCGTAAGGGATGCTCTCCAGAAAAATCAACAGGTCAAGGAAAAGTTGAAAGATGTTGGCCTTACTGCAGGCTATGTGCTCGGGGCAGAAGAGCTCGCTGGAGATTGGTTTAAATAACTGAGTGCGTGGCCACTTAGATGAAGGCCAAGGGGGTAAACACCCTTGGCCTTCAAGTGTTTTCAAGCGGGAATCACATCGACGCGAATCGAATCGTCGGTATTTCGGGATACAATTACTTCGTCGCCAGCCTTTGCTGCATCCATTACTGGATTCGACTGAAAATAAAGGCGATATTCGGATCGAGTTGGATGCGCCTCCCTTGAATCATACCAGGTGATATTGGCGGTTGCAGTCACCTTTCCGCCGTCATAGAAGAAGTGGGCGGGACCACGGAATTCATCATTCCCGAAGACCGCCTTGAGTCCTGCCACTCCATTAAGTTCATGCTGATTTGATGCGGCAGGGCTCGCCTCGACAAGAGAAAGAATCTTTTTTGCTTTCATCCTTGGTTTACCTTTTTGGAATTTTTGGCACAAGCAATCGGGGAATGCACTTCGTCAAAGAATTGACTTTCCGATGGCGCTTCGCAGAAATTGCGTGGCGCAAGCTCATATTTACTCAATAACGGCGAAAATGACAACCGCAATTTGAACTTGGATGCCGCTTCGGATCATTAATTGTCGCGACACGCGTTGCGGAACGATGAGTGGTCATCGCACTTCGTCGAATGAAATTCCGGCAGAGGAACTTCAGGAAGAAGACGGCATGATTAGTGTGCACTTGGATTCCGTTCCAGGCGCAGGTCACGTTAAATGCGCGTGCTTAGCAAAAGATTTGGTCGCTTGCTGGCCAGTTCTTCATCGAAAAATTCCCGGAAAGAAATCACGTTCTGATCATTGTAATAGAAGGACTCGTTAGTCTTCATCTTCAGAGATTCGGGAACCACCAATGTAATTTCTGAGCTGCGCAATTCATCTAATGCCTCCTTTGATACTCGATCATCTACGGTAGCCAAGAATATGGCGCAGTTGAACCGCTCGTGAGTGATCTGCTTCCAGCGCTCGCGCAGCGTGGTCTTAGCGGAAAGAACGGCTGCGTCCTCATAGCGTCGGCTCTTGTCCAGAGCGACCGTCGCCTGGTTTGGAAGAACAAAGTCAGGGCGCCGCTGACCAAGAATTGCCTGCGCTTCAAACTTCACGCCTCCGGCCGTCAGCATCGCAGCCAAGTGCGCTTCGAATGATTTGCCTGCACGGCTCTTCCGCTGCTGACTTGCAGACAGGAAAATCGAGTTCATCGACGGGAAGCCGCGCACGGCGGCTGTGGCAGTGCGGTCATGACCTGCCAGAACTTGAGCGACCTCGACTGCCCTCATACGGAGCTCGTATCTGCGGTAGATCGAGAATTCGATATCCCGGCTGACACTCATAAGTGCGTCGCCAGGCCTTTTGATCGACCATGGATCGAATTCCCTCTCCTGAATCGACTTGAGAAAGTCCGCCCGCGCCTCGCTCGCGAGTACATCGGGGCTGGGAAGCTTGGAGTACTTGGCTACCAGAGCCGCAATGGTGCCTTTTCGAAGTGCCGTATCAATCTCGTCAATCAGTTCGGCTGCTTCATCAATCTCGATGGAAGACGCCTTCTTGAAATCGGTTGGACTGAACAGGCCGAAGTGGAACTCGGCTTGGATATCGAGATGGCTCTCGAGCATCTCTGCTTCCACGGACGTTGAGTCCAGCACCATGAACCAATGGTGCGCGGTCCCCTCCGGCTCCAGAAGCGTGCCCCCCAGCAACCACGATGCAGGATTCAGTCCCGCGAACAGCTCGCCGGGGATTCTGGTGAAATGACACTCAGAGCGCTTGTTGCTGTAGAACTTGATGCCGGAGTCGATCCGGAGCTCTCCGGTTTGAGGCCAGAAGGAGGGACATATGGCTTCGAGAATGTGGGGGATGTCTTTTCTGGCGTGAAGCTCTGGAAAGAAGCCGGACTCGCGCACGTCGCGCGGCACATAAAAGCCGGACTGGTGTCCTCCGCCTTCATCCGCCCACGAGGCGTCGTTGCGAGAGAGTTTCTTCAGGAACAACGTCCCACTGCGAGCGACGAACGCTTCGATCAGAGACCACTGGTCCGGGTTCTGCTCCGGGAAAGCCATTTCCACCCGTTCCTCCTTACTGAACAGTTCGCCTTAAAGTGTCGGCCAATCCATCAAGAAATGAAGCTTGCTCTGCGATGGACTTGCCACGCAGAGAGCACTCCCAGACGGTCACGACCTGCCAGCCTGAGGATTCGAGTTCCTTGACCACACGACCATCCCGCGACCTGTTCTTGCCGATCTTATCTGTCCAGAACTCTGGGCGGGTCTTCGGCAGCCTGTACAACGGGCAATCATGCCCATGCCAGAAGCATCCATGCACGAATACAACCGTACGGTACTTTGGAAGCACGATATCCGGCCTGCCGGGCAGCTTCGCACCACCCAACCGATACCTCAGGCCTCGGGCATGGAGGCCCTTGCGTACAAGCACCTCCAGCTTTGTATTCGAACCACGTATCCGCGACATCTGCGCGGACCGTTGCTCCGGGGTGAGGCTGTCAACCAAGGTCAGCCCTTAGCCTTCTTCTTGGCCGGCTTGGCCGGCTTCGAAGCAGCTTCCTGAATCAGATGCGGCACCATGATGCGGGCGACTTCTCCGATGACAGGGACCACGACCGAGTTGCCGAACTGCTTGTAGGCACGAGTGTCGGAAACCGGAATGCGAAAGTTGTCATCAAAGCCCATCAGGCGCGCGCACTCGCGCGGCGTCAGGCGGCGCGGATTCTTCTTCGGACCTTGGGAAATGAGGATCTCTGAACCGTCTTTGTAGTAGCGCGCCGACAGCGTGCGGCACGTACTTTCGGGGGTCACCAGGCCGAAGCCGAAGCCATTGCCCTTGTCTCGATGCTTAGCAGCATAGTTCTGCAGGTAGTCCCACAGCTTGTCCGACAAGGTGTACTTGTCGAGTACTTTGCCTTTGGGGCCGCCGATGTACGGCTGGTCCTCTCCTTCGCTGCCATCCTGCTTGTGCAGGACCGAGCCCATGCGCGGGGAGATACCGAAATCAGGCAGCTCAAGTTCTTCCCACGTAAACGGAGTCTCTTCGCGGAAGCCAACAATGATGATTCGTTCACGATGCTGCGGGCCGAAGTGCTTGCCGTTGATGACCCGGTAATGCACGTGGTACCCGAGTTCGTTCTGGAGAACATCGATGATGGTCGAGAACGTGCGGCCCTTGTCGTGGCTCATCAGGTTCTTGACGTTCTCCAGCAGGAACGCGCGCGGGCGTTTCGCGTCGATGATCCGGGCCACATCAAAGAACAACGTGCCCTGGGTCTTGTCGGAGAAGCCGTGCGGACGTCCAAGGGAGTTCTTCTTGGACACACCGGCAATGGAGAAGGGCTGGCAAGGGAAGCCGGCCAGCAGCACATCGTGGTCCGGCACGTCGTTCTCGTGGACCTTGGTGATGTCCGAAGCGAAAACGTGGTCGGGGCCGTCGTGGAAGTTAGCCTTGTAGGTCTTTACGGCGTAAGGATCCCATTCGCTGGTGAAAACACAGCGGCCGCCCTGCTTCTCGAACGCGGTACGGATGCCACCGATGCCGGCGAACAGATCGATGAATCTGAACTGGCCCTCGCCGGACGGCGGCTCGCCGAAGGGCAGAAGGCGCTGGCGGATCGCATCGGCGATGTAGGGCTTGGGTTCTGTCTCGCGCAGCTGCCACCGCCGGACCGTCTTCGGATCAACTCCCAATGCCTGGGCGACCTCCTTGGGACTGAAGCGCTGCAGGGAGAGGTCGATCAGTTCGTACGCGTTCATGGGTGCTCCGGGAATTCGGGGGACATTATGTCCAATTTCTTCCCGTGGGAGAAGTAGGGGGCGGGCAACAGTACATGCTGCAGCACTGGAAGGAGTGGGAAGTCTCGAAGATCTCGACGGTTCACCCGATAGCCAGCCGTCCCGGGCTTGGAACGGCATCTTCCAGCCCTTTGGTCTCATCAACTGAGACTGCAGGTCAGCGGGCTGCGGTCCCCAACGGCTCCATTAGCGTCGCCAGCCATTCGGCGGACGCCTCCTCTGCTTGCTTTCCAGACAGAAGCTTCAGGATCTCGGGTGAGATTTTCTGTCCTTCATCACCGTATGTTCCCAGTTTGCGGAACATGGATACGGGCAGATTGCGATAGCCAATCGAACCGCTGCCGCTGATGGTGGTGTGCGCGCCGGATCTATGCAGCGACTGCTGTTGGATGAACTGCGCCGCCTGTTGCGTCACCTCAAATCCGATCACGGCGGCACGTTCTCTCAAACGTCTGTTGTTAAAGAGATACATTGGCTTGACGGACTTGTCGCGAATGGGCTTCACAATGATCATGTGCGCAGCCCTGATACCGGCGCGCAGCATCAGCTTCATCATTCGAAGCTCACCATCATTCAGACCGAAATGGCTTCCTGGATGCATCGGAAATTTGTGCTTCAGTTCAAGCATCCAGAGCTCGTTCTCGTGAAGACAAATCCTGTCGATGTTCCATGTTCCAACGAAGAACGGCTGAAGAAGGAAGTTGACCAGGAGTCTGGGGATAACCAGCTGCTGCCAGAATTCCTCCGTGCTCAGGGATGCGCCTAGAAAGCCCCAGATCGCCGTGTTCTGCCGCTGTTCGTCTCGAACTTCAGCAGACACTCTGCCGTAGCGGGGCGCGCCGCCAATTTCACGCACGAGCTTTGACAAAAGTTTGCGTGGAGTTGAGTGCTTTGTGGTCCATTGGCTGGCATGGAAATCATTGTTGATGAGCTCCAAGTGATACACCGTGCACACTTGCGCGAGCGCATCCAGGTACCGTTTCTGTCCCGCCTGCCTGCCTCGGAACCACACGAACGCGATAAGACGTGATGCATCCTTCGGTGATTGGACGATGAATGTCTCCAGATCAAGAAGCTGGAGTGCGCCATTCGATTCGGAGGCGACGTGCTCCAGCATCTGGTCGAATGCACGTTCCACGACCATGCCTTCAACAATCTGATGCTTATCCCGCTTCAGAATTTCATGTGCTAGTTCCAAGCTGGATTGGTCCAGTGAGCTGAATGGACCCCATGGAGTTTCGTCCTTCATACGCTGAAATTCCTGCCACTTTTGGAACAGGATAGCGTCAGATGATGTCGTATGTGACATCTTTAGCCGCGCCAGAGGCGGGGCTACATCAGCATCGGATCAACTGCATGCCTTCCTTGCGCAGCCGAGATTGGAGCAGAAAGCCACGCTGGGGAGGGGGATAGGGACGCTTGGCGCTCAGACCTGTCGTTGGTCGCATCTACTCCCGAACCTGCAACCGCTCAATAGCCTGCGCAGTCAACGCCACACACGCCATCTTCAACCCTTCCATAACCCGATCTCCCAGGTACTCCTCGGGCGCGCCATTCTGCCGAGTCCGCTCTGCAGCCAGCATCAGCTCCGCCACCACACGCAGCCCGGCCAACGCGCAATCCGCATCCGCCAGTTGAAGACACCGCCCAGGCAGTTGACGCCGCTCCGGCCAAGGCTGGCCATCCGCAGCCGCACCAGTTCCGATGCGGCGTAGCGTGGCGACGAAGGCGTTGGGATCGACGGACGGTTCGCGCTCGGGCTCGGCGTTGTCCGGATCGTACTGCGCGTGCAGGGAACGGAAGTCCGATGTGTTCATGGCAATGCTCCGTACAGGACAGATAGCAGCGCCACCGATAAAGGCGGCGGACGGTGCGTGGTTCGAAAGCCGGACAGTAACCAAGCCGGTGGGTCCGAAGACCCCCACGCACCGCCCGCCATGGAACGCGAACGGATTGCCAGCCGGCGCCACACAAAAGGTGACGCCGGCTGACAAGCGCAAAACACAAGGTTACTGAGCGGGCTTTCGAACCCCGCGCCACCCTTTTCCGGTGGCCCGCCAAGGTGTACTCGCATGGCTGCGAGATGCCAAGAAACCGTAGGCCGTAGAGGCCACAAATGCTGACGCTTACGGCATTGTTGCATGGCGCACGCGTGGCAGAATCCTTGCGGTGCAGTGGTTTCGGCCGGTGTTAAGTTACCGCCCGAATGCGCATTGAAAAGCACGGTTTGCAGATGATCGGGGTCTCAAAAGCGACAATCCGTCTGCAGGTCTGAGATCCGAAGCGTGCCAATTGCGACACGGCTTAACGTTGCACCCCGCCCGGACGTGGCCACAGAGCATCGTCGGGCTCCAGGTCGTAGTCGCTGCCGAACGCCAGTGCTGCTTCGCGTGGAGGAAGGTCTGCGTAGTAGCCCAGCAGGTATTCATCCATGCCGGGGTCGCTGTGGTCGATGGCGAACAGGTAGAGAAGTTCCCTGTCGAAGGCTTCCAGCCAGTCAGGGTCGATCTTGGCCATGGTCATCCTCCCGACGCAGGTGAGGATGACCTGAGGAGGTCTCAGGGGCTGCGATCTCTGCCCCCGAGGGAGGCCGCCTCAATCTGGGCGCTCAGCCCATGCGCATGGCGTGGCTCTGCTGTTCCTGCGTCCGTGCATCCAGCGCCTGCTGCGCATTCTGGCGGGCGAGCTCGTGCTGATCGCCCACCACAGCCAGTTGCTGCAGCGATTCAGCCACCGGCGTTTGTGCAGCCACGGCAGTGGGCATGCCTGCACGCAGGTGGGCAGGGTCAGATAGGTCGCCTTGTACAACAAAGATGGTGTGACCCGCCGCCTGATTGGCTGTGGCGTTGCTCAGCACCACATGGTCCACCTGTTCCAGACCCTGCTCGCGTGCCCTCACTGTCAGGCTGGCGGCGAGGTTCTCACTGGTCGCGTCGAAGGGGCGGCCGTGCTTTTCGTCCAGTGCAGCGACGCCTTGGCGAATCTGCTGATGGAGGGCATAGTCCGGGCTGCCTGGCTCTATCGCCGCGATTCGGCGTCCTTCCGTAAAGAGAGGCTCGGGCTCTTGCGTAGACACCACGCGCGGGCTCTTGGCGATCTCTCTGTAGGGATCTTCAGGATGAAACTGCTTCGCCTTGACCTCGCGTTCCAGGCGAACCTCGCGGGTCTCGTTCAACGCGGAAATCTCGGCGGGATCGGTCTCTTTGGTTGTTCTATCGAGCGGGGGAACGCCCACTGTGCGGTTCCAGCTGCCGTCTTTGGCGTCGTAGCTGTGATAGTCGAACTTGGTACCAATCACGTTCGGATCTACGGCGTCGCGCTGCAGGAGCGCTGCGCCCTCGAACTTGCTCAGCTCAACGAAGTAGAAATGCCCAGCGGGCTGCGGCATATCCAGGTGCACGCTGACGGCCGTCTTGCCAGCACGGAATGCGCCGGCAGCGCTGTTGTCCAGCATGTTCTGCCAGACTTTCTCGGCTGCCTGCTCGCCGCGTTTATGCTCCGTGGATACCAGCAGCAAGCGCGGCGTCCAGCAGTTCACATTGAGGTTGTTAGCTTCGAAGGAAACATCGTGGGACTTGAGCGTGCTCGTATAGGGCAGGTTGAGAGCAAGATCGGGCCTGCCGGCCTCCACCCAACTTCTGCGCTCCGCCAGGTCGTTCCTGATCAGATCCTGGCCGAAGGTTTCTTGCCTGCTTTCGGTGAACGCTACGTTCTTCTCGTTGCCGAACAGCGTAGCCTGTTGCTCGGCAACGGCGGTTGCAAAGCTGTTGGCCACCCGGCCAGGGAGACTGTCGTTGCGCACAACACCCAATGCCAGCAGTCCATAGCCATCATTGTCGGGAAGCTGCGCGAGATAGTTCCAATACAGCTCGCGATTTCCCTCCTTCGCGTAGGAGGACAGGACACGAATATCCTTATCGGTAAGTCCGCTCATGATTCATCCTTGAGATGCGGTTTACGGCTGAACGCGATAGCGGCTCACAAGATTAAGCACGGTGGTTTCCAGGCGCTGCCAGTCGCTCAGCATGACGCGTGCATAGTTCATCTCGATGGCGATGCTGTCGCCCACATCCACGATGGAATGGCGGCACATTGCGATCTGGCCTTCTCCGGCGCGTTCAAGTGTCTTTCCCTGAACTACAAGTCCGTCAGGAATGCGGTCTGCCGGGTCGCAGCTGATGAACGTTGTCAGTTGGCCCTCCGCCGAGCGGGCCACATACCAGTCTGGCTCCATCCCCGGGTTGTGCACGTAAGGCCTCCCCAGCGCAGCCTCCGAGTCCTTTGCATAGGCTGCCATCAACGATGGGTCGATCGCATACGGCGTCAGACCCCAGCGCTCGGGTTGTGCAACGCGCAGCGCAAGGTTCTCTACCGGGTCCCTTCGCTCCAGTGATCCCGGCGCGCTGGTGGCCTCACTACTGGACCGACGTGCCAGATAGTTCTGGATGGGAACGCGATCGATGTACCTAAGCTCGACCAGCACCTGCCGCCGGCTGTCCTGCGTGCTGCGCACCGGGCGATCACCGGGAGGCGCTGCATCGAAATCAGGCCAGAACACCGTGAGCATGACGCCCCCATCAGCCAGGGGGCCCGTCTGGTTGTAGTAGAGGTTGGCCGGGAACATGAAGCGGTGCGGGCCAAGCCGAGCTTCCACCGGCTGCGTCGTGTAGGTCTGTCCGCCCACCGTACGTGGGCTGGTTGCGGTTTCGGACATGGGGGTTCCGTTCGGGTCCTTTTCCGTGGATGGGGCCTTCGCGCAGGCGGTGGTGCTGAGCACGGCCACCAGGACGAAGTAGGCAAGCCGGCAAGCCGGTGCTCTGCTCATGGGCGATTCCCTTGCATGATCGAAACGACTATAGAACGGTGGAATGGCAAGCTCCAGTCGCTGCCGGAATGCCGCTCACGCCTGGGCCCATTACTGCACGCTGGCTCACAAATTCAGCAAGCCGCGATCGGCCTCCTCTATTCCTCCACCTGCCCCCCATCCCACCTATGCCATCATCCGCCCAGGACCGCAGTACCCATCAAGGCTGAACAGGCATGGAGCAGGCAACACGCTACACGGCAACGCTTTATCTGGCCGCCCCCGGCACCCCGCTGAAAAGTGGAGGCATCTCGCCGCGCGGCCATATGTACCTGCAGGTGGCGGCAGGCGACGAGGCCCACAGCTACGGCTTCGCACCACCGCGCCAGGCGCCGGGTGAAACCCGCACCGGCGTGCAGTACGCGCAGGTGCGCCACGACGATGCCGACCAGCATCTGGACCCGTACTACAGCCGCACCCTGGAAATCACCGAGGAGCACTACGGCTGCCTGCGTGATTTCGCCGAGGAACCGGCCGAGTTCGAATTCGATGTGGATCGCCCGGCCACCATCAACCGTTGCAGCGATTTCGTCTGGGCCGCCCTGCACTACGCCGGCCTGCATCCGCTGCCGGCGCCACTGGATGGCGGCAGCAACCTGGGCGAGTTCGCGGTGCTGTTCAACCTGCCGGAAATCCAGTGCATTGCCGCGCCGTTCCCGGGCAGCGATCTGAATGCCGAAACCCATCATGCGATGCCCGAGCGCGAGGCCGAGCATCATCGCCAGGGTGACCGTGCCAGCGATGAGCCGCCGCCGACGCCGATCGAAGTGGCGGGCACGCTGCTTGACCCTTCGCATCCAGACCATCGCCTGTTCTCTCAGCTGATCCAGAAAGTGGCCGAGCTGGACGCCGCGCACGGGCGCCCGTTCGATGCGGCCAGCCAGCGCATCAGTGCCAGCCTGCTGGTGCTGGCCAAGCAGAACAATCTCTCGCGCGTGGACCACGTGCTGCTCAGCCAGCCGACCAAAAACAGCCATGCGGCCGAGAGCATTTTCATCGTGCAGGGCGACCGCAACGATCCGGGGCACCGCCGCGCCAGCATCGCTACCGAGGTGGCGGCCAAGACCGATGTGGCTGATTCGCTGCGGTTGAAGGAGCAGTAATCCGCGCGTCTGCCATACGCGGGCAGACGCACGCCACGCCCCCCACCTGCTACCATTCCCCGGCAACCCCAGCCAGCCCACCCGCGCAGACAGATGCAGGTCGGGCCGTCGCAGTACGGCCCAGCGAGCCAGGACACCTTCCCGTGCCCATTCAAGGACGCTCGCATGTTCCGTAATCCTCTCTTCCGTTCGGCCGCCCTGGCCCTCGCTGTGTCGCTCAGCCTCGGCGTGCCTTCGGCGTTCGCCGACAACGCGCCTGCCGCCAGCGCCACCACCGCCGTGCAGCGCCAGGCCGTGGCCAAGGGCCTCTACGAGCTGGCCTACAGCCCGAAGCAGAACGCCGTGTTCGTGGCCTCGTCCGGTGGCTTCGGCGATGACGCCGGCCCGGCCCAGGTGCTGCGCCTGAACCCGGCCACGCTGGCCGTGGAAACCCGCATCCCGCTGGAGCGCAAGGCGTTCGGCGTGGTGCTGGATGACGCCCACAACCGCCTGTACGTGGGCAACACCGTGGACCTGTCGGTGACGGTGGTCGACACCGCGCAGAACAAGGCGGTCGGCACCATCCAGCTGATGGAGAAGAAGACCGGCAAGGACGGCAAGGCTGCCTACACCCACGACCTGCGCGAGCTGGTGGTCGACAGCGCGGCCAACCGCCTGTACGTGACCGGCCACAGCAGCCAGCCGGACGTGAGCAGCGTGCTGTTCGTGATCGATACCACCACGCTGAAGGTGATCAACACCATCGATGGCCTGGGCAATGCCAAGGCACCGGGCCTGGCGCTGGATGCGGCCAATAAGCGCGTCTACACCAGCAACCTGCTGGCTGATTTGGTGGTGGTGGGCACCGATTCGAACAAGGTGGTGGCGCAGCATAAGATCGCCGCCGAGCAGCCGATGAACATCGCGCTGGACCCGGCCGGCAAGCGCCTGTTCGTGACCGACCAGGGCTCGGAATTCCTGCGTGGCTACCAGGCCAAGAGCAGCGGCCTGGTCAGCAAGCATCCGGGCCAGCGCGTGCTGGTGCTCGACCGCAGCACCGGCAAGGAACTGGCCAGCATCCCGACCGACGCCGGCCCGCTGGGCATCCTGCTGGATGCACCGCGCAAGCGCCTGTACGTGACCAACCGCGAGGCGGGCGCGGTGACCGCCTACAACAGTGACAGCTACCAGAAGGTGGCGACCTACACGGTGCCGACCCACCCGAACAGCCTGGCGCTGGATGCGAAGAACAACGTGTTGTTCGTGAGCATCAAGAACGGCGAGAAGGATGACAAGGGCGCTGACGAGAGCGTGGCGCGCATCCAGCTGTAAGGCGCTGACGCCGGGCCCCGCCCGCCGACGTGACGCGTGAAGGAGGCAGGGTGAAGACCCTGCCTTCTTCTTTGTCCGGTTGCAGTGCCGGAGGCCGCCCGCTAGGGTTGAAGCCCATGGCAGGGAGCCAAAGGGTCTGAATCATGCTGGGTATCCATCGCTGGCTGCGCGCCGGCCTGTTCTTCACGCTGGCGAGCGCACTCGGCGCCTGCAGCAATCGCGTACCGGACGCGCCGGAGCCGCTGGATCTGGTCAAGCCGATCGACGTGGCCGAACCCGGCCAGGCGGTGCGGTTCGAGTTCGAGACGAATGCCCGCAACTTCTATCCCGGTCGACCCTATGTGCTGGATCTTGAAGTGCAGCGACATGGACCCGGGCCCGGCAGTGAGCCAGACATGGACAGTGTTCATGTTCCCTTCCAGCTGTCCCTGCAGCGCTGGGTCGCAGGTGCCTGGCAGGACGTTGCAACCTCTGATGTCCATCAGGCAAGGGCGCGCAATCTGGGGGAGCCGCTCCCCGAATGGCATGCATCGGCAGACTGGCGCTACGCGCAGCAGGTATCGATGGACGCCAACCGATACAGGTTGAGCATCGTCCCGCTGCCGCTGGAAACGGGTGCCCGCTACCGCCTGGATGTGCGCACGGTGCAGCCCACCGCTGCGCTCCAGCATTACCCGGCACAGCTGCGGGTTCATGCAGACCCACTCTCTGGAAAATAGTCGACATCCCACCGCTGGAAGGAACTGAAGGATTCTTCTTATGGATAAGCCGCGCTACACCGTAGAAATCGTCATTGCTGCACCTGGTACGCCGTTGGTGGACGAGAGAGGTGTACAGAAAGTTGTGGACGGGGTTCCGCAGACATCCGGGCCCGGGCACATGTTCTACGTGCTCCATGGGCCGGACAAGACCACGCGGAGTTTCGGCTTCGCGCCTTCCGAGCATGGAAGCATGAACGGGCCGGGCGAGGTCATGAAGACCGACGCGGCCGAGTACAGGAACCCCCATTACAGCCGCACGCTCGAGATCAGCGAGCAACAGTACAAAAAGCTTGAGGCGTTCGGCGCGCACCCGGACAAGTACGGCTTCGATCTGCAATACAAGGACGTGCGCCACAACTGCGTGGACTTCACCTGGGAAGCACTGAACCACGCCGGCATCGAGCGGAAGAGAAGTATCGACGTGAACGGGCTGGTCGGTCCTGCCGCGCAGCTTCTTCCGGATGTGCGCATTCCCCTGGGCATGAAGGGCGAAGGCAAGGACGCTTATCGTCCGCTGCGCAACATCCACGGCGTCGAAAGCATCGATCCGCCGTTCCCCGACAGCGAGCTCAACCGTACGAAAACCAACCCGATGCCCGATCGCACGTGGAAGCAGCACCTGCTGAGCGAGAACGACGACTTGGGTGAGCGTAGTGGTGAGCGGTTGGCCAACGACGCACGTGCGCCGGGTGATGCGTTGCATCCGCTGGACCAGCGCGTGCGTGCGGCGCTGGGTGAGGCCGCCGATCGGCAGGGGCTGCCGCCGGGACAGCAGCCCGAACTGCTGGCGGGCCACCTGACGCGCTTGGCGGTGCAGGGAGGCTACACCGAGCGCGACACCTTGCAGGTGGCCTTCAGCAGTGGCGGTGCGGCGGATTCGCCGGGCTATGTCTTTCTGCAGCGCACGGGCGAGACCGCATCACCGGATCCGGCGGCGAACCGCCAGCGCCTTTCGCTGGCCGATGCCCAGCAGGGCACGGTTGAAGAGGTGTACCAGCTCGCCAGCGTGCAGCATCAGGGCCGCGAGGCCAGCCGCGTCGCGCAGGACGATCAGCTGCAGCAGCAGACGCAGCACGCTCAGCCGCGAATGGGCTGATACAGGGTTTTCCACAGGCGTCGATGGCATCGACGCCTGGTGGCATTCACCCCAGGCGATGCACGGGATTCTGCTGCGGGTCCTGCGCCTGTGCATCCAGCGTCTGCTGCTCGGCCTGCACCGGCGGCTGTACACCCAGCCCCAGTTTCTGCATGGACTGCTCCACCGGCGTCTGTACCGCCACAGCGGTCGGCATCATCGCGCGCAGGTGCGCGGGGTTGGCCGGGTCGCCCTGCACCACGAAGACGTTGTGCCCGGCCGGGCGCTGGGCCGTCGCATTGCTGACCAGCACATGGTCGACCTGCTGCAGGCCCTGCTCGCGGGCGAGCACGGTCAGGCTGGCGGTCAGGCGCTCGCTGGTCTGGTCGAACGGACGGCCATGCTGGGCGTCCAGTGCGGCCACGCCCTGGCGGATCTGCTGGTTGAGGCCGTACTCGGGATGGTTGGGGGTGATCTCTGCCATGGCGATCGAACGGTAGCGGTGGGTCGTGGTGGACCCCGCCAGTATAGATCCGACCCGTGAAGCACGCCCGATGGGTCAGTCCGCTGCGTGATGGTCGTAGCTGATCACCCGTTCGGCCAGCCAGCGCCCGTCCACGCGGCGCCAGACCTGGATGAAACGGGCCTGGCCGACCCAGTGCTCCACGCCGTCCTTGCCGCGCTCGTGGAAGCGGTGGTCGCCGATTTCCAGCGCCCGCTCATCGTGCAGCGGGAACACCTGCAGCGAGGGCTCCACCAGCTCGCGGCGCAGGTGCCAGCCGCCCTTGCGCGCGTTGTCGCACATGCTGGCCACGCTGCGGCGGAAGTCCTCGCGGTTGCTGGCCGACTTGCCGTCCTTGTCATGGAAGAACTCCATGTCTTCGGTGGTCATCGCGGCGGCCTTGTCGGCATCGCAGGCCTCGAAGGCCACAGCAAACAGCTGGGTATCGGCCTGGCGGATCTGTTCGCGCAGGTCATCGGCGGGCGACGGTGCGGCAGCGAGGCCGGCAGCCAGCAGGGGCAGGGTGAGCAGCAACATGGCGAAACTCCCGGGAATGATGTGCGCAGGCTGGCATGCCGGTGACCACGGCGGTACGGCGCTGCGACGAAACCGGGAAGGCGCGGTGCGAAGGCCGGGAATGCCGGTGCGGCGCTGTGCGGAGGCGTGTGCAGGCGATGTCACGGGCGGGCGCGATTCCCTCACGGCTGGCATAGGGCGTGGCCGCTAGCCTGCAATCCTCCCCTTCCACAGGAGCTCCCATGCCTGCTTCCCGCATCCGCCTGCATATTGAAGACAGTGGTGGCGACGGCCGCCCGGTGATCCTCATCCACGGTTGGCCGCTGTCCGCCGATGCCTGGAAACCACAGGTGTCGATCCTGCGCGATGCCCAGCACCGGGTGATCAGCTACGACCGGCGCGGTTTCGGCCGCTCCGACAAGCCGGCCGAAGGCTATGACTACGACACGCTGGCGGCGGACCTGGCGGGGTTGATCGAGGAACGTGACCTGCGTGACGTCACCCTGGTCGGTTTCTCGATGGGCGGCGGCGAGGTGGCGCGCTACGTGGCCAACCACGGCCAGGAGCGCCTGCAAAGTGTTGTGTTCGCCGCGGCGGTGCCGCCGTTCCTGCTGCGCAGCGACGACAATCCGGACGGCCCGTTGACGCAGGACAAGGCCGATGACATGCGCAGTGGGCTGGAGAAGGACCGCGAAGCCTTCTTCGACGGCTTTACCCGCGATTTCTTCAGCGCCAACGGCCAGTTGATGGTGACTGAAGAGACGCGTCAGGCGGCGATCGCGCTGTGCCATCAATCCGACCAGGCGGCGGCGTTGGGCTGCATGAAGGCGTTCGCCACCACCGATTTCCGCGATGACCTGAAGAAGATCACGGTGCCGACCTTGATCCTGCACGGCGACAGTGACGCCATCGTGCCGTTCGAGGGCTCCGGCCAGCGCACCCATGAGGCGATTGCGGGCAGCGAGGTGGTGATCCTGGAAGGCGCGCCGCATGGCTGCAACACCAGCCACGCGGATCATTTCAATCTGGCGCTGCTGAACTTCCTGAAGCGGTAAGCTGCTGCGATGCGCCAGACCAATACACCTCCGTGGAAGAAGCCCAAGCCCAAGGGGCAGGCGCCGCAGCCGCTGTCCGATGCACAGAAGGCAGCGGCGCGGCAGCGGGCGGAGGAGAACGGGCGGCGCTATCCGAACCTGGTGGACAACATGTGGGCGTCGAAGCTGCCGCGTGGTGCGTGATGCATCCTGAGATGAGCGTGGGTTCCGCACTACGCGATTTCGCCATGCGTTCATCCACGCATGGCGTGGATCTACTGCCGCGGTGTGTGGGCGTCGAAGCTGCCGCGTGGTGCGTGATTCTTCCTGAGCTGAGCGTGGACTCCGCACTGCACGGTTTCGCCATGCGTTCATCCACGCATGGCGTGGATCTACTGCCGAAGTATGTGGGCGTCGAAGCTGCCGCGTGGGGCGTGATTTTCATTGAGTCGAGCATGGCTCGACGCTACAGGCGAGACAGTGGCTGCCAGCCTGCCTCCCTCCACGGCGCTATGTCGCGCTGCTGCACGTTGATTGCCTCGACCGGCAACCCTGCCAGTCGTGCCAGTTCTGCACGCAGCATTTCAGCGTCCACCGGTCGCGCGATGGCCACCTGCATGCGATCGCCCAGCAGTCGTACCTGCACGGGAACGACGGCATGGGCTTCATGCTCGCCGCCGGTGCGAGCGATCGGGTAGCGCATCGCCGTGGGCCGCCCCAGCTGTGCGAGCGCGGGTTGCCATGCCTGCAGCACGACGGACTGTGCGGCTACGGGAACCTGCACCTCGACGACGGTTCCCGGATAACCGATGAGATTGCCCACCATTACCTGGAAGCGTGCGCCATCGGGCACGGCGATCACGGTGGCGATCAGCACCATCAGCGAGAGGACAGCCGAAGCGAAGTGCCAGCTGCGGGGTGCGGTGGCCGCGCGGCTCGCCGTGCGCAGGCCTGGCTTGCGCCGCAGTTTGCGTGCGTAGATGCGGCGATCCTTCCTGCGGGGGCTGCTGCTGTGCTCGGGCAGGTTCAACGGGACGCGTGGCAGCCGGGCGACGCGGGCCTTGATCAGGCGCGACAGCAGCCACCACGCGAGCACGAACGCCAGCAGTGGCAGCAGCGTCCGCACGACCAGATACAGCATCACCATCAGGATTACCAGGGAAATTTCGGATCCAAACAACCGTGCCATCGTAACGGTGCTGCGTGGTGCGTGTCGCATCCGCCAGCCGACACGCACGGGGCGCTTGGTTAGGATGGCTCTTTGCTGTCATGGATGAACCGATGAGCCCTGCCACGTCCCGAATCCGCCGCATCTTTGGGCAGGGCCCGATCCTGATGATGCTGCAACTGGTCGCGCTGCTGTCCGTCGCGTTGGCAGCGGGCTTCTTCCACTATCGGGTCGACCTGCTGCTGGAGCCGATCAACGCAGCCTGCGGTGGCCCGGATGAGCAGGCACGGTTGCAGGTGGCCGAACAGGTGATGGCACGTGCCGGCGCATTGGATGACTGGCAACCCCTGAGCTGGATTCCGGTGGCAGGCATCGTGCTGGCGTTGCTGGGGGCCATGGCGGTATGCGCGAGCCGCGCGCTGTGGCTGCGCGATCGGCTACGCACGGCGAACCTGGCGCTGATGCTGCTGCACGGTGGCGCACTGGCCTTGGCCGGATGGGTGCTGCACCTGTACGAGAATGCGTGGCGCAATGTGGCTCGGCTGTCACCCACGGCGTGCCTGGTGGAGCTGGTGTCGGAGGGCGATGTACCGCTGGAGCAGTCGCAGCGCGTGGTATTCCACATCCTGACGCGGGTGAACGCTCCTTTGCTGCGCAACCCGGATGATCTGGCGCTGGTGCTGGCGGTGCTGTTGTTGGCCGCGATGGCCGGCGGCGTGGCCCTGTGGCGCGCGATCGCACGGGCCCGGGCGGCACGATCGGCAGGGGCGTAACTGGCATCCGGCGGTGATCTGCGGCAGCCTATGCCGATGAGTACGGATACTTCACACAAGCAGGCCAGCAAGTTCATGAGCCTGGTGTTGCGCCACGAACCAGAGAAGATCGGCCTGCAGCTGGATGCGCAGGGCTGGGCCGATGTCGATGATCTGCTGCAGCGGATGGCCGATCATGGCGTGGCGCTGGACCGGCACACCCTGCAGGCGGTGGTCGAGACCAATGACAAGCAGCGCTTCGCGCTGAGCGACGACGGTCTGCGCATCCGCGCCAGCCAGGGGCATTCGATCCAGGTGGATCTGGGCCTGGAGGCGCTGCAGCCGCCGGCATGGCTGTACCACGGCACGGTGGCTCGCTTCGTCGGTGCCATCCGTGAGCAGGGCCTGCGGCCTGGCGAGCGCCAGCACGTGCACCTGTCGCTGGATCGCCAGACCGCGCAGCAGGTGGGCGCACGCCGCGGTGCGCCGGTCATCCTCAGCGTGAATGCCGGGCGCATGCATGCCGATGGTCATGTGTTCCACCGTTCGGCCAATGGCGTGTGGCTGACCGCGCACGTGCCGCCGCAGTACATCGCCGGCTGAGCACACGCTCGGCGGCGCGCGGCAATCGCGCTACAGTCGACGCCTCGCCACTCCAGGGAAGACCCGATGCGATGCTTGCTGCGTGCGTTGCCGTTGCTGCTGTGTTCGCTGGCGGTACATGCCGCCGAGGTGGACCGCCGGATTGCGGTGACCATCGATGACCTGCCATGGGCACGGCTGGACCAGATTACGCCGCCGGACCTGCAGGCGCGGCATGCGGCGTTGATGGCCCAGCTGCATCAGGCGGGCGTGCCGGTGGTCGGCTTCGTCAACGAGAACAAGCTTGAGGTGGACGGGCAGGCGCAGCCGGCGCGGGTACAGATGCTGCGCGACTGGCGCGATGCGGGCTATGTGCTGGGCAACCACACGTACTCGCACATGGATCTGAATGCGAAGGGCGTGCCGGCGTTCCAGCAGGATTTCCTGCGCGGCGAAACGGTGCTGCGGCCGCTGCTGGCCGAGAAGGGGCAGGCGCCGCAGTGGATGCGCCATCCCTACCTGCGCGCCGGGCGCACCCCGGATGAGCGTGCGCAGATGGACGCGTTCTTCAAGCAGCACGGCTACCGCGTGGCGCCGGTGACGGTGGACAACGGCGAGTGGGTGTGGGCGTTCGCCTATGCCAACGTGATGAACGAGCAGGCGGACTCACCTGCACGCGAAGCGACGCTGGCGCAGCTGCGCAAGGGCTACGTGCCGTACATGCTGAACAAGCTGGACTACTACGAGAACCAGTCACAGGCGTTGCTGGGTTACGCGCTGCCGCAGGTGTGGTTGATGCACGCCAACGAGCTCAATGCGGCGACGTTCGCCGAACTGGTGGCGGCTACCAGGCGCCGAGGCTATCGCTTCATTTCACTGGACGAGGCGATGCGTGACCCGGCCTACGCACGCGGTGCCGAGGGTTACAACGGCCGCTACGGCCCGAGCTGGCTGCACCGTTGGGCGATGGCGGAGAAAAAGCCGAAGGACTTCTACGCCGGCGAACCCGAGGTGCCGGCGTGGGTGATGAAACTGGCAAAGGTCGATTCGGAGTAAGGCTCAGCGCTTGACGGCCAGCACGCCGTCCAGCGCCAGCTCGGCCTTGAAACCGGCCTTCTCCAACCGCTTGGCGACTTCACGCGGGACGTCGCGGCCGCTGGTCAGCTTGTTCGGCGCACCGGTGTAATGGAACAGGCGGCCACCTTTGCGGATGACGCGGGCGAGGTGGTCGTAGAACACCTGCGAGTACAGCTCGCCGGCGATGCCGAAGCGCGGCGGGTCGTGCAGGATCGCGTCGACGCTGTTGCTGGCCACCTGTTCGATCTGCTGCGAGACGTCGCCGTGGCTGAACTGCAGGCGGCCACCGGCGGCAGCCGAGTCCGGATCCGGCGACCATGGGTTGAGCGTGCGCAGCCACATCACATCGGCGTTCTTCTCGAACGAGCGGATCTGGCCGACACCGGCCTCCAGCGCGCACGCGGCGAAGTAGCCCAGGCCGCCGCAGGTATCGAGGATGACCTTGCCCGCCGGGGCGACCAGCTCCACCTTGCGGCGCGCATCCTCGAACGGCGACAGCTTCGAGGTCGGCAGCATCTTGATACCGTCGATCTCGAAGGTCGGTGCGCCCCATTCGGTCGGTACCAGCTTGATCAGTGAGCCGCTGTAGCGCGAGATCGGCTCGAACGCATCGCCATCCCAGTAGTACAGCGTGCGGTCCTTCAGCTTGCCCGGCCACGGGTAGGGCTGGCCACGGAAGTGGAAGCCGTCGGTGTGCAGTACCACGGTGTCCTGGCTGCGGCCGAGGTCGAGCGAGCCCTGCCATTCGGCGGCGCCCTTGTCATGGGCACGGCGCAGGGTATCGGCGCTGTCGCGGGTCAGCAGGGGGCCGGTGTAATGGGGCACGGCGGGTACCGGGGCGGTTCGGGGGAGGGCATGGTACCGCAGCTGTTGCAGAGCCGAGTCTTCCCATGGCTCCACCATGCCTGCATCCACGCATGGCGTGGATCTACTGCAAACGTAGCCGAGCGTGGGCTCGGCTCTACAGTTCAATCGCACTTCACCGCATACACCAGCCCGGCCCCGATCAGCATCAGCGCCATGTAGTCGCTGTCGCTGGCCTTGTGCAGGGCTCTCGGGCCGCGCTGCCACTGGCCATCGCGACCGAAGGAGACGAAGTACTGGCCGCTTTCCTTGTCGATGCGTAGACCGCCCGAAAGCCAAGGGCCAGCTGGTGAAATCATGAACTGAATGATGTCAGTGATGATTGAAGCCGAATCATTAAGCCCGAGCAGGAGAGGGCGCCTTGGCGCCCTTTCCTCCGTGGCAGGAGCCTGGTATCAGTCGGCCCTGATGGAACCGCGATCGCTTGCGCAGGCGCGCGGTACGCACCCCTCCATCAACGTATTCATGGTCTGCGGAGTATGAGCGAAGCAGAGTACTCTTGCGGTGTGGTTTCCCACGGTATTCGGTGGGTAGTACTCGCTATAGAAGGTTTGGCACCTTCCGTTGTCGATTTGCGCGCTACCTTGGATATTCCCGCTGACAGAGCTGTTGAATCTCACGGTTCCGTAGGAAACGAAGTTCTGGCCGGCTGATACCTGTCCATTTGGTGCATAGGCGAATACATAGTCAGTACTCTTTGCGTCAATAGCACCGTTCGACTCGATGCTTGAGCAATGCCATGCAGCGCTTCCTGGCCCCACCGTGATTGACTCTCCCTTGGCGGGATTCATCCCGATATCTGCGCAGGAAGCCTCGTGGTACCGCTTCGTTGCTTCCGATTGATCATCGTAGCGATATACATACTGACCCTTCGAGTTGCGGGTGAGGGACTGCTCCACACTGACCGTTCCCCCGATGGAGTCAGGCCATTCTGCGCTGCGAACAATTCTCGCTGGGGACTTCGCTTCGTCACCGGTCTGTCCTTCAGCCGGCATTCCATCTGCCGCCTGCATGGATGCTGAGACGATGAACATGAGAGCGGCTAGCTGCGATTTCATCTGGACCTCTCCAATCTGGGTGAGGCTCCATCTTCTCTACTTACCCAGTGGTGCACTGGGTAGCATCACGCAGTTGTTGGGATTTCAAACATTCCTCAAAAATTGCTGTCGCTAATCGCACTTCACCGCATACACCGGCCCAGCCCCGATCAGCATCAGCGCCATGTAGTCGCTGTCGCTGGCCTTGCCCTTCAGCGTCGCGCCCTTGTTGAAGTGGAAGATACCGAAGCCGCCGGCCATGCGGATCAGGGCACTGTCGATCTGATCGGCATCATCACGGAAGTAGCGGCTGATCTCGCTGCGGCTGGCTTTGTGCAGGGCATTGGGCTCGCGCTGCCATTGCTCGCCACGGCTGAAGGAGACGAAGTACTGGCCACCTTCCTTGTCGATGCGGAAGTCAGCGGGTTTGCGCGCGCTGGTGGCGAAGCAGCCCTGCAATGGGTCGGCGGAGAAGGGAAGCCCGGCGTCACCGCTGCAGGCGGTGGTCAGCAGCAGGAGGGCACCGGGCAGCAGCAGGCGGAGCGTGCGCATGGGATGTCCCTACAGGGCAGGTGCGGCTAGTGTAGGCAGCACGCGGGCGCGGCCCGTACAGAAATTCGGCAAGAACACAGGGGTTTTCGGATGGCGCAGGGCAAGGCACCGTGGTGCGGCGTGGGCAGTTGGCTGGGGATCGCTGTGGGGTGGGGTGCAGGCACCGTGGCAGCGCAGGCAGCGGTGGCTGCAGGCGGCAATGGCATGGCCGCAGGGCTGGGCGTGGGCGTGCTGGGTGCGGCGCTGGTGGGCTGCGGCCTGGCGGTGGCCGCGCGCGTGCGCGGTGAGCGCTGGCCGTGGATCGGCATTGCTGGCGCAGTGCTGAGCGCGCTGCCGCTGCTGATGTACCTGCTGCGGATGATGCTGAAGCTGTAGCGGTAGAGTCGAGCCATGCTCGACTCATGGATAGGACCAGCCAGGCATGGCCTGGCTCTACTGGGCAGCGGCGGCCGGCGCATGCCATGCCGGCCAGCGGCCGGCACTACCCGATGTGATTCACGCGCTGCGGTGGATCTCCACGGTTACATGCACCAGCTCTTCGTGGATGGCCAGCGCGTTGCGCACGGTATCGGCATCGAGGCTGGCGTCGCTGGTGACCACGCTGGCGCTGACCGCGTACTTGCCGCGACCCACCTGCCAGACGTGCAGGTCGGCCAGGCGTGCCGGCCACGGGCCCTGTTCGATCACTTCGCGCACTTCGGCCACCACCGGCGCGTCCATCTGCGCGTCGAGCAGGATGCGGCCGCTGTCGCGCAGCAGGCCGATCGCCCAGACCGTCACCAGCACGGCGCCGACCAGGCCCATCACCGGGTCCAGCCAGGTCAGGCCCAGCAGCTTGCCGCCGAGCAGGGCGACGATGGCCAGCACCGAGGTGGCGGCGTCGGCCAGCACGTGCACGTAGGCCGAGCGCAGGTTGAGGTCGTGGCCGTGTGCGTGGCTGTGGTCGTGGTGATCGTGGCCATGCCCGTGGTCATGGCCATGGCCATGGGTATGACCGTGATGATGATGCGCGTGTCCGGGGCTGTCGTGCAGCCACCAGGCGCACAGCAGGTTCACGCCCAGCCCGACTGCCGCGATGGCGATGGCTTCGTTGTAGTGGATCGGCGCCGGCACCCACAGCCGTTCCAGCGATTGCACGGCCATCAGCGCGGCGACGCCGAGCAGGGCGATGGCGCTGGTATAGCCGGCCAGGATCTCGATCTTCCAGGTGCCGAAGGCGAAGCGCGGGTCGTGCGCGTAGCGGCGCGCACAGCGGTAGGCGAACACCGAGAGGCCCAGCGCCAGCGCGTGCGAACTCATGTGCCAGCCGTCGGCGAGCACGGCCATGGAGTTGAACCACCATCCGCCGACGATCTCCACCAGCATCATGCTGACGGTCAGCCACAGGGCGCGGCGGGTGTTGCGTTCGGCCAGCGGATTGCCGTCGTCGAAGCGGTGTTCGTGGCGACGGGCGGCGGCAAGGGCGTCCAGGTGCATGGGAAGACCAGAGGGTGGAAGGATACCCCCATAGGGTATACGATCCATCCATGGCCCATGTACACAAGAATCGAAAGCAGCTGCTGACCCGGGTACGCCGTATCGGCGGCCAGGTGGCGGCATTGGAGCAGGCGCTGGACAGGCCGGAGGGTGAGGCCGGCGACTGTGCGGACGTGCTGGTGCAGGTTGCCGCCGTGCGCGGTGCCGCCCACAGCCTGCTGATGGAGCTGCTGCACGAGCACCTGCAGGAACACGTGGTGGGCGCCGAAGATCCGCAGCAGCGGGCGGACGAGGCCGCGGTGCTGGTGGAGCTGCTTCGTCGCTACGGCAAATGACCGGGTAGTGCCGGCCGCTGGCCGGCACCAGCAGGTTGCGTGCGGCGTTCATGGGGTTGCCGGCCAGCGGCGGGCACTACCCGTGCCGGTGCCGCGCGTTCCAGATGTGCGTGGCGGCCAGCAGCAGGCTGCCGGTGACGGTCATCGGCGTTTCCCAATCGTGCGAGGGCAGCGCCAGCGCGCCGGCCAGCAGCAGGCCGAGCCCGGTGCCGGCGGTGGCCCAGGCCAGCACGGGCAGTGGGTGGCGGCGCTCGGCCCGCCACAGCGCGTAGCCGGTCAGTGGCAGGGCGATGGCCACGAACAGCAGGTGCACCCACTCCGCTTCGGCCCAGGTGCCAAGCAGTGGCAGCGCGGCGGCAAGCAGGGGCAGCGCCAGGCAGTGCAGCAGGCACAGGCTGGACAGGGCGACCGCGCCGGCATCGAGCAGGGCGGCAGAAGGCGACTTCATCGGGGGAGGTTCCTTGCGCGACAATTGTTATACAGTAACATTTCCGTTCCGCAGCCAACCCGCTCCGACATGAACACTGTTTCCCGCGCCGACCGTCGCCTTCCGGTCACTGTGCTGTCCGGCTTCCTCGGGGCCGGCAAGACCACCCTGCTCAACCAGATCCTGCGCAACCGCGAGGGCCTGCGCGTGGCGGTCATCGTCAACGACATGAGCGAGGTCAACATCGATGCGCAGCTGGTGCGCGAGGGTGGCGCCGAACTGCGCCGCACCGAAGAGACGCTGGTGGAATTCAGCAATGGCTGCATCTGCTGCACGCTGCGCGACGACCTGCTGCAGGAAGTGCGGCGGCTGGCCGATGCCGGTCGCTACGACTACCTGCTGATCGAGTCGACCGGAATCGGTGAACCGATGCCGGTGGCGGCCACCTTTGCGGTACGCGACGAGCAGGGCTTCAGCCTGAGTGACATCGCGCGCCTGGACACGATGGTGACGGTGGTGGATGGCAGCGCGTTCCTGGCCGACTTCGGTTCGACGCTGCGCCTGGCCGAGCGCGGGCAACAGGCCGGGCCAGACGACGATCGCGGCGTGGTCGACCTGCTGTGCGAGCAGGTGGAGTTCGCCGATGTGATCGTGGTCAGCAAGGTCGACCAGGTGGATGACGAAGTGCTGCAGGACACGCTGGCCGTGCTGCGTGGCTTGAACCGCGACGCGAAGCTGTTGCTGTCCAGCTTCGGTGATGTGCCGCTGGCCGAGTTGCTGGACACCGGCCGCTTCGATTACGAGCGTGCGCAACGTGCGCCGGGTTGGGTGAAGGAACTGCGTGGCGAGCACACACCCGAAACCGAGGAGTACGGCATCGCCAGTTTCGTCTACCGCTCGCGGCGACCGTTCCATCCTGCGCGCTTCGCCCGCGCGCTGCAGTCGGGCATGCCCGGCGTGATCCGCAGCAAGGGCTGGTTCTGGCTGGCCAACCGCATGGACTGGGTGGGCGAGCTGAACACCGTGGGTGCCGCGACGCGGACGCAGGCGGCGGGATTCTGGTACGCCGCGCGCGATCGCGTGCGCGCCGGGCTGGAAGACACCGCGCCGTTGCTGCCGCCGACGCCGCTGCCTTACAGCGACCTGGGGTGGGCGCGGCAGCAGGCCGACTGCTGGAGCGCGCCGTTGCCGGGGCTGGAAGAATTCCCGGATGCGGCCGCGCATTCGGCGATGCAGCGGCTGTGGCACCCGTTGTGGGGGGATCGCCGCCAAGAGCTGGTGGTGATCGGCGTGCACATGGATGAGCGCGCGGTGCGCGCGGAACTGGATGCCTGCCTGCTCAACGAACAGGAGCTGCGCGCCGGCCCGTTGCTATGGCATCAGCTGCCGCAGGCGTTCCCGGTGTGGAAGCGCTGAGCGGGCGTTGAGGGTGCGGGGTGTGCCGGCCAGCGGCCGGCACTGCCCGCCATGCATCCATCCACGCATGGCGTGGATCTACAAGGCGTCGCGCCACTGCCAGCCATCGGCACCGACCTGCAACACCTGCGTCGGCTGCAGCGCCTGCAGCAGGTGCCGGTCGTGGCTGACCATCATCAGGGCACCCGGCCATGCCGCCAGCAGTTCTTCCAGTGCCTGCAACGCGCTCAGGTCCAGTGCGTTGCCGGGCTCGTCCAGCAGCAGCAGCTGCGGTGCGGGGTCGGCATACAGCACGCTGGCCAGCGCGCCTTTCACCCGTTCGCCATCGCTGAGGCTATGGGCTGCACGCTGGATGCGCTGCGCGTCCAGCCCGAGCAGGGCCAGCCGTGTGCGCAGTTCACCCGCATCAGCCGCCGGGTTGGCGGCCTGCACGGTGTCGAGAATGCTGCACTCGCCGGACAACCCCAGCAGCTGCTGGTCGAGCAGCGCCAGCGGTGCATGGCGTTGCACGGTGCCGCTGCGTGCAGGCAGCTGGCCGGCCAGCACGCGCAGCAGCGTGGACTTGCCACTGCCGTTGTCACCGACCACGGCGATGCGCTGCCCTCGACGGATCTCCAGCTGCAACGGTGCACTGCAGCCATGCGGCAAAACCAGCGAGTCCACCTGCAGAAGGCGTGCGCTGCCGCGTTCACCCTCACCGGCAAACAGTGCCAGTTCCGGCGCGGCCTGAACCGCCGAGGCTGCAGCGCGCAGCTGATCGGCGCTGACCTGCAGGCGTTCGGCCTGTACCTGCTGCGCGCGGCCGTGGCTGGCCTCGGCACGCTGCTTCTGCCGGCCAAGCAGGATCGGTGCCTGGTTGGCCTGCTTTGCATCGCGGTTGCCACGTGCCTGGCGTTGCTGCTGGCGTTCGTGTTGTTCGCGCGCGCTGCGTTGCTGCTGCCGGTGCTGGGCGCGCGCATGGTCGAGCTGTGCAGCAGCGGCTTCGCGTTCGGCGGCACGCGCGTCGGCGTAGTGCTGCCACGGCCCGCCATAGCGATGCAGCCCGCGCGCGTCGAGCTCAACGATCTGCTGCATCTGCGCCAGCAGCTCGCGATCATGGCTGATCACCAGCAGGCCACCGCGCCACTGCTGCAGCTGTTGGTACAGCTGCTGGCGATGGCGTGCATCGAGGTGGTTGCTGGGCTCGTCCAGGATCAGCCAATCGGCGCCGCTGGCCCAGGCGCCGGACAGCGCCACCTGCATGGCCTGGCCGCCACTGAGGCGCGCGGCGGGTTGGGCGGGATCGAGATCGTCGGGCAGCCGTAGCGCTTGCCATTGCTGCTGCAGGCGCTCGCGCAGATCCCAACGTTCACCGACGCAGGCGAAGTCGTTCTCGTCCACGCTGCCGGCTTCGATGCGTTGCAGTGCGGCCAGTTCCGCGCCGACGCCGGCCAGTTCACCGACCGTGCCGGCGGGGGGATAGCCGGGCGTCGGCAACAGGAACACGCGGCCGCTGCTGCGCACCTGCCCGTTCTCTGGCTGCACCCGACCGGCCAACAGGCGTGCGAGCACGCTCTTGCCGGTGCCATTGGCACCCACCAGGCCGGTGGCGACCGGTTCGAAGGAAAACGACAGATCGGAAAACAGCGGGCGGCCGTCGGCCAGCCGATACGACACGCGATCGAGCGTGAGGGAATGTGTGGTCATGCGACCTCCATGGATGCCGGGTTCTCCCCTGCGCGCAGGGGCGGGAAGAGTCAGGCCGTCTAGTGGGAAGACGGCGGCATCAATGGCGCATTGGTCGCGAGCCTCTTGGAGGAATGAGCGGGCAGTATAGCGGGGCTGGCTGAATGGTCGGGTGTGGCACCGCCAGGCATGGCCGACGCTACAAGGCATCCACGCATGGCGTGGATCTACTGCACGAGGCACGCATGGCGTGGATCTACTGTGGGCCGGACATGGGGGGACCGCGACTAGGGCACGGTTTCCAGGCGGGCGCTGACGAAATCGATGAACACCCGCAGCTTCGGCAGTACGTGGCGGCCCGAGGGCCACAGCAGGTGGAAGATGCCGCAGGAATGCACGTGTTCGTCCAACACGGTGACCAGGCGACCGTCGGCCAGCGCATCGCGCACCGAGTGCACCGGTACGAAGGCCAGGCCGACGTGGCGCAACGCCAGCGCCACCCGCGCCTCGATGGTGTTGGCCACCATGTGTACCGGCAGCTCCTGCGGGGTTTCCTCATCGGGCCAGTGGATCGGCCACAGTTCCAGCTTGCCGGTACTGGGGAAGCGGTAGTGCAGCAACGTGTGCTGCAACAGGTCGGCCGGCGTGCGTGGCGTGCCGCGGCGCTGCAGGTACGCCGGCGAGGCAACGATGCGGCGTGGAAAGACGCCCAGGCGACGTGCGTTCATGCGTGAATCGCTGGGCTCGCCGACACGCAGCACGGCGTCGAAACCCTCCTCGATGACGTCGACCAGCCGGTCGCTGAAATCCAGGTCGAGGCGGATGTCCGGATACGCCGCCATGAATTCGGCCATCAACGGCAGGGTGAGGTCGCCCACCAACGGCAGGCCGATGCGCAGCGTGCCGCGAGGCGTGGCGTGCGGCTGTGCCAGTTCGGTGCGCGCGGCATCGCGCTCGTCGAGGATGCGCCGGCAGCGCGCCAGGAACAGTTGGCCCTCGGCGGTGAGGGTGATGCTGCGCGTGCTGCGATGGAACAGGCGCACGCCCAGTGCATGCTCCAGCCGGGCAACGCACTTGCCGGCGGCCGAGGCGGAGATGCCCTGCAGGCGCCCGGTCTCGACGAAGCTGCGGGTGTCGGAGGCGTGGACGAAAGTCTGCAGGTTGGCGAGGTTGTCCAGGACTGACATGGGTGTGCGGGTGATGAAAGCGGCAGGGTAGGGGTGCGCGATCGCGACGGGCAGCGCCGCCACCGCAACACTGTGGTGCGAGGCGGGTCGCCGGCCGTTGCGGCCTTGCAGTTCCGGGCATGATGCCGATTGCGGACTCCACGGTCCACGATGCCCGGAGCGGCAACCGGCTTTTTGCGCCGTGCTGTGCTGCCTAACGTGGCGGGCCTCTCCCCACGGATCACCGCGATGAATGCCGTTCTTTCCCTTGAACCCGCGCCGACGCTGCCTTCGGTGCAGCGGCTGCTGCAGCAGGTCCACCCGCTGCGCCTGGTCGGCGCGGTGGTGCTGGTGCGTGAGCACGGCGTGCTGCGCCATGCCAGCGCGACCGGGCTGGCTGATCGCGAGTCGGCGATGCCGATGCGGCGCGACCAGCTGTTCCGGCTGTCATCGGTCAGCAAGCCGCTGCTGACCACGGTGATCCTGCGCCTGGTGGCCGAGGGCGTGCTCGACCTCGATGCGCCGGTGCAGCGTTGGTTGCCGGACTTCCGCCCGGCGCTGGCCGATGGCCGCATGCCGCCGATCAGCCTGCGCCAGCTGCTCAGCCACAGCAGCGGGCTGGGCTACCGCTTCCTGGAAGCCGATGCGGAGGGCCCCTATGCGCGCGTTGGGGTCAGCGATGGCCTGGATGCGAACCCGCTTTCCCTGACCGAGAACGTACGCCGGATCGCGCAGGCACCGCTGCTGTTCGAGCCGGGCAGCCAATGGCTGTACTCGTTGGGCGTGGATGTGGCCGGTGCGGTTGCCGAAGCGGCGACCGGTGAAACGCTGCAGGTGCTGTTCGAGCGTTTGCTGGCCGCCCCCTTGGGCCTGCGTGATACCGCGTTCGCCACGCGCGAGGGTGCGCGGCTCGCCACGCCCTATGTGAGCGACACGCCGCAGCCGCATCGCCTGCAGGAAGGGGAAGTGGTCGCGCCGTTCGAAGGTACGGTCGGCATCGAGTACAGCCTCGCGCGTGCCACCGACGCCAGCCAGTACGCTTCGGCGGGCGCCGGCCTGGTGGGTACCGCCGATGAAGTGATGTCGGTGCTGGAGGCGCTGCGCGATGTGCAGCGCTCCGGCCTGCTGCCGCCCGCGCTGGCGGCGGAGATGGCCAGCCCGCAGGTGGGCGAGCAGGGGCCGCCGGAACCGGCCGGCTGGGGCTTCGGGCTGGGCTTTGCAGTGTTGCGCGATGCTGCCGCCAGTGGCACGCCGCAGCGCGAAGGGACCTGGCGCTGGGGCGGTGCCTATGGCCACAGCTGGTTCGTCGACCCATCGCGTGGACTGAGCGTGGTGGCACTGACCAACACCCTGTACGAAGGCATGGATGGGGCCTTCGTCGATGAGCTGCGCGATGCGGTGTATGCCGATCTGGAGACCGTGCGATGAGCGGCCATGCCATCGATGCGGCCAGCCCGGCCGGTGAGGCCACGCGTCTGCCATGGGCGGGCCTGCTGGCGTTGGCCGGCGGTGGCTTCATCACCCTGCTCACCGAGACGCTGCCGGCCGGTGTACTGCGTCCGATGGGCGACAGCCTGGGGGTGAGTGATGCGGCGGTCGGCCAGCTGGTGAGCGTGTATGCGCTGGGCTCGGTGATGGCCGCGCTGCCGATGACCGCGCTGACCCAGCGCCTGCCGCGGCGTCCGCTGTTGCTGGCCGCCATTGCCGGTTTCGTGGTGGTCAACACGCTGACCGCGCTGAGCAGCAGTTACGCGCTGATCCTCGCCGCGCGCTTCCTGGCCGGCGTGAGCGGTGGCCTGCTGTGGTCGCTGGTGGCCGGTTACGCCGCGCGCATGGTGGTGCCGTCGTTGCAGGGGCGGGCCATCGCGGTGGCGATGGTGGGTTCGCCGTTGGCGCTGTCACTGGGAGTGCCGGCCGGTACGCTGCTCGGCCAGCAGATCGGCTGGCGCTGGGCGTTCGCATTGATGAGCGTGCTGGGCGTGGGTCTGCTGGCATACGCGCGCTGGACACTGCCGGCGCTGCCGGCGGCCGGTGCCGGCCAGCGCACCTCGTTGGCTACGGTCTGGCGGATGCCCGGCGTGCGCAGCACGCTGCTGGTGATGATGGTGTACGTGCTGGCGCACAACGTGCTGTACACCTACATCGAGCCGCTGGCGGTCGATGCGGGTGCCGGTGCGTGGCTGGACCGGCTGCTGCTGGCGTTTGGCGTGGCGGCGATTGCCGGCATCGGGATTGCTGGCTGGGGCGTGGATCGCCACCTGCGTGCGCTGGTGTGGGCGGCGGTGATCGGCTTCATCGTGCCGGTACTGACGTTGCTGGTATGGCCGGGCGTGGCCAGCGCGCTGCTGCTGGCGACGATCCTGTGGGGCGTGGCGTTCGGCGCGGTGCCGACGCTGTTCCAGACCGCACTGGCACGCCGTGCGGGTGCCGCCGCAGACCTGGCGCAGTCGATGCTGGTGACCGGCTGGAACCTGGCCATAGCCGCCGGCGGTGTAGCGGGCGGGGTGCTGCTGCAGGCCAGCGGCCCACGCCAGCTGGGATGGCTGCCGTTGCTGTTGCTGGCGGTGACCGTGGCGTGGCTGCTGGCACGGCCGAAGGCGTGGGCGTAGCGGCCGATCAGTGTCACGTGGAGCCGGCCAGCGGCCGGCACTACCGTGGTCCGCGCCATCCACGCATGGCGTGGAACTACCGAGCGCAGCGACCCGCGTTTGCTTTTGCTTTCTTCTGTTGATTCCGTGGTGGGACGCAGCCGGAACCTGTCAGAGGCCGGGGCGGTCGGGTTCGCGGGGGTGTCCGCGGCATGGATGCCGCGGCCAAGCCCCCATGGATGGGTTTACGGCGTCCCCCGCGAACCCGACCGCCCCGGCCAACTCCGGGATAGCTGTACGCGACCCACCACGAGGGGCTCTGCCGTTGGCCGTCCTACTCGATCCCCTCACGCTCGATCGGCACGCTGCGCGGGTTCTGCATGTGCTCGCGTGCAGCACCGTACTGCTGCTGCCGCTTGTGATGGAAAGCGACGAATTCATCACGCGGCAGCGGCCGCGAGAACAGCCAGCCCTGACCGAATTCCACGTGCCGGCTGTGCAGGTAGGCCAGCTGCGCTTCGGTTTCCACGCCCTCGGCCACCACCCACAGGCCCAGCTCCTTGGCCATGTCGATGATGTGCGGCGTGACCGGGCTGGTCGCGCTTTCGGTACCGATCGCATCGATGAACGACTTGTCGATCTTCAGCGCGTCCAGTGGCAGCTGCTCCAGGTACTGCAGGCTGGAGAAGCCGACGCCGAAATCGTCGATGGCCACGCTGTGGCCGGCGCGGCGGGCGGCGGCGAGCATGGTGCGTGCGCGGTCCAGGTCGAGGAAGCCGCGTTCGGTGGCCTCCATCCAGATCTGCTGCGGCAGGATGCCGCTGCCGGCCATGTGCCGGGCAATCATCTTCAGGGCGCGGCCGCTGCTGATGTCCTCGGCGGCGAGGTTGATCGCGATGTGCGCGCTGCGGTCGGCCACCAGCAGCTCGCGCATGTCGCGCACCACGTTCTCGATCACCAGGTCGGTGACGTCGGCGATCATGCCGGCCTCTTCGGCCAGCGGAATGAACAGGTCGGGCCGCACCTGGGTGCCATCCGGGCGTTGCCAGCGCACCAGTGCCTCGGCGCCGACGCAGATGCCGGTGTCCAGTTCGATGATCGGCTGGTAATGCAGGTACAGCTCGCGGCGGCGGATGGCGGTGGCCAGTTCACCGCGCAGCGACAGGCGGCGCCGCGACAGCCAGATCACCAGGCCGGCACCGGCGGCGGCCAGCAGCAGGCCCACCGGCACGTACAGCCACGCCTGCTGGCGGAACGCCGCGGCCAGCGCGGTGCGCGGCGTGGTGGCGATGGCCAGCCATTCCTCGTTGCGCGCGGTGGCGAACAGGGTGCTGTGATCCAGGCCTTCGCCGGGGTCGCGCAGCAGTGCCTGCAGCAGGTCCGGATCCAGGCCTGGCTGTTTGGCCAACAGACGTCCATCGGGGCTGGCCAGCGCCAGCCGCACGTTCGGGTCGGCAATGACATCGACGAAGCGGCGCGGGTCCACCAGTGCGTCGTAGGACCCATACAGGACCGCCAGCACCTGGCGGCGCCCGCTGTTTTCAGGGCGCACATCCACCGCGATGCCGGCGCCATCGCTGGTGACGTGGTCCGGCGTGGGCTGATCCACGTCGGACAGGAACGGTCCCCAGGAGGTGCAGCGCAGCTTGCCGCCTTCGAAGTAGCCCATCTGGTCGATCGATGGGGTGGTCATCACCAGGGTCTGCAGGCGCCGGATGTGCTCGGGACTGCAGGGCACGTAGCCACCGGCCTCGGCCGATTTCAGTGCCGCCAGCGCTTCCTGGTAGGACAGGTCGGAGCGGCGCAGGGTACGGTCGGCGATGTCGCGCAGGCGCTGCTGTTCGACGCTGATCGCGCGGTCCCAGGTGGCATAGGCCATGACCGCGATCGGCACCGCAGCGGCCAGCAGCGCCAGCGCGGTGCCGCCGATGATGACGCGCAGGCGGCTCATGGCCGGGGCTCCAGCGGGGCGGGCGGGGCAGGGCGCATGGTCGGGCCGGTCCTTGGGCAGGTGCGGCTATCTGAGCATGGCGCCGGGCCGGGCGGAATGGGATCAATACGGTATTCGGTCACATTGTGGTGAAAGCGGCCGACTTTGACGTAATAGGTCCGTCCGGCGCTGGCGCTTGGCGCCGTGGAGGACTACCGTCGGATGCTTCGCCCGTCCCTTAGCCCGCGCCCATGACCGAGCCCGCAACGCCCCCCGAGCACCTGCGCCGCAGCCTGTCCAACCGCCACCTGCAACTGATCGCCATCGGCGGTGCCATCGGCACCGGCCTGTTCATGGGGTCGGGCAAGACCATCAGCCTGGCCGGCCCGTCCATCGTCTTCGTCTACCTGATCATCGGCGCGATGCTGTTCTTCGTGATGCGCGCGATGGGCGAGCTGCTGCTGTCCAACCTGCAGTACAAATCCTTCATCGATTTCTCCACTGACCTGCTCGGCCCGTGGGCCGGGTTCTTCTGTGGATGGACCTACTGGTTCTGCTGGATCGTCACCGCCATTGCCGACGTGATCGCGATCGCCGCCTATGCGCAGTTCTGGTTCCCCGGGCTTGAAGCCTGGAAACCGGCGCTGGCCTGCGTGATGCTGCTGCTGGCGTTGAACCTGGTGACGGTGAAGCTGTTCGGTGAAATGGAATTCTGGTTCGCGCTGATCAAGATCGTGGCAATCTGCGCGTTGATCATCACCGGCGCCGGGCTGGTGGCGTGGGGCTTCACCTCGCCCAGTGGTCACACCGCATCGCTGTCGAACCTGTGGAATGACGGTGGCATGTTCCCGATGGGACTGGTCGGCTTCTTCGCCGGTTTCCAGATTGCGGTGTTCGCCTTCGTCGGCATCGAGCTGGTGGGCACCACCGCCGCCGAAACCGCCGACCCCGAGCGCAACCTGCCCAAGGCGATCAACTCGATCCCGGTGCGCATCATCATCTTCTACGTGCTGGCGCTGATCGCGATCATGGCGGTGACACCGTGGCGCCAGGTGGTGCCGGACAAGAGCCCGTTCGTGCAGTTGTTCGTACTGGCTGGCATTCCCGCCGCCGCCAGCCTGATCAACTTCGTGGTGCTGACCTCGGCCACGTCCTCCGCCAACAGCGGCATCTTCTCCACCAGCCGCATGCTGTACGGCCTGGCCGAAGAGGGCCACGCCCCGCGCGGGCTGTCGAAGCTGTCACGCGCCGCGGTGCCGGCCCGCGGCCTGCTGTTCTCATGCCTGTGCCTGCTGGGCGGCACGCTGCTGATCTACCTGATTCCCAACCTGGTGACCGCCTTCACCCTGGTGACGACGCTGGCGACGGTGCTGTTCATCTTCGTCTGGTCGCTGATCCTGGTGGCCTACATGGCCTATCGCCGCCGCTACCCGGAGCGCCATGCTGCATCGATCTTCAAGATGCCCGGCGGCGTTGCGATGTGCTGGGCCTGCCTGGTGTTCTTCGCCGGCGTGCTGGTGCTGCTGAGCCTGCAGGGCGATACCCGCCAGGCGCTGATCGCCAGCCCCGCGTGGTTCGTGCTGCTGGGCGTGGGGTATTGGGTGCGGCGGAGGGCTGCGAAGTAACCCGGCGTTTTCGTTCCATTGATTGATCCACTGTCTCCGGACGTTTCATCCACGCATGGCGTGGATCTACTGCCCGCCGCTGGGAACTGTCGAAGGCGGGGTGGGTCCGGTTGTGGGGGCGTGAGCCGCATGGATGCGGCGACCGAGCTTACATGGACGTACTTGCAGCGTCCCCCACAACCGGACCCACCCCGCCTCCTCGCAGGAAAACGGCTGTTGCTGTTGAGGTTGCCGGCCAGCGGCCGGCACTACCGCAGGTGCAGGGCGCAGCCCTGCCGACCCCCATTCACCCAACATTAGCGGACGCGGCCGGATCATCCGGCCGCCATGTCCCGTCGCCCCCTCCTGCTCGCGCTGTTGCTGCTGCCCAGCCTGTGGCCCGGGCTGGCCGCCGCGCGCACCGTCTATCGCTGCGTGCAGGGCAACACTGTCAGCCTGGCCACCGCTCCGGAACCGGGCTCGCGCTGTACCGCCAGGGAGATCGACGACAACGCCATCCAGACCCCGAACCTGTGGGGCAACATGGGCGTGTTCAGCGGCGTGCTGTACGAGCGCGAACAGGACGGGGCGCTGGTCTACTCCACGCGCAACCTGCCCGGCTCGCGGGTGTTCCTGAAGTTCACCGTGGCCACGCCGCCGGGCGAGCCGGCGCACGAAGGCCTGGGCAAGGTCGGCAAACCGCAGCTGGCGCAGCACGCCAGGCAGTTCAAGGCCGCGGCCAAGGCCACCGGCGTCGATGATGCCTGGCTGCGTGCGATCGCCCACGCCGAAAGCAATTTCGATGCGCTGGCGGTATCCAGCAAGGGCGCGCAGGGGGTGATGCAGCTGATGCCCGATACCGCGCTGGAATACGGGGTAAGCGATCCGTTCTCGCCGCAGCAGTCGATCGAGGGCGGCGCGCGCTACATGCGCGCGCTGTTGCGCCGCTACAACGGCGACCGCCCGTTGGCGGCGGCCGCCTACAACGCGGGCATCGGTGCGGTCACCCGCTACAAGGGCGTGCCGCCCTACGCCGAAACCCTGGCCTACGTGGACAAGGTGATGGCGCTGTACGCGCGCTACCGTGAAGCGATGGGCATCCGTACCGAGGTGCCGGCGCGCTAGCAGGCACTCAGCGCGAGGTGGAAGTGCTGACCAGGTCGTAGCGTTCGATGCGGCCGACACGTGCCACCTCGGCCTGTACATCCGCGCGCTGCTTGAGTGCGCGCCAGGCGGCATCGATGCGTACGTCGCCCGGCAGTGACGGATAGGTACGCATGTCCTGCAGGCTGGCCAGGGTTTCACCGCGTTCAACCGGCGAGCGCAGCTGTTCGATCAGCACGGCGGCGGCCCCGTCCAGGTTGCCTTCCTCCAGCAGCATTTCGCGATGGAACAGGCGGGCATCATCGCGCTGGGCCAGGATCACCGCGCGCGCCGCATCGCGTGCCTTGGCATCGCCACGCTCGCGGGCGGCGGCGAACTGCAGCAGCGCCTGCGCGGCCTTGCCGTAGCCGGCGAGGCCCGGCATGTCATTCACGGCCTGCGCAGCGTCCTGCATGCGGCCCAGCGAACTGAACACGAAACCGACATTCATCTGGTGCTCGACACCATCCGGGCCGAGCACGCCGATGCGTGCGGCCTGCTTTGCAGTGGCTAGTGCCTCATCGGTGCGGCCCAGCCGGCGCAGCGCGGTGAGCCGGCTGTTGAGCAGCCAGGCCACCCATTCCGCTTCGGCGGCGGAAGGTGATTCGCCGTTGCTCGCCGCACCGGCCATGCCCTCGGTCAACGACAGCACTTCCTCGTTGCGGTCCAGCATCAGCAGGGTGGTGCTGAACTCGGCCATGCGCGCATCCAGTGCGCGGTCGAGCAGGCCGGAGACGCGCAGTTGATCGAGGTGGCGCTGTGCCGCCTGCACCGGATCGAAGCGCGCATCGCCGCGATCGACATAGCGGTCGAAGCGCTTGTCGCTGCGCAGGCGGATGATCTCGGCCGGGCTGTCGATGCGCGCCAGCGTGGCTGGGATGCCGTCACCACGCCCGTTGTCGGCCTGCAGCGTGGCCAGCGCCAGCCACAGCCCGGTGGGTTCCAGGCCGCCACTCTTCCAGCCGTTGTCGAACAGCGCCTGCAGCAGGTCCATGCGCTTCTGTGGCTGGTCACGCAGGCGGTACTGCAGGTAGTTGATGGCGTGGTGATCGACCGGCAGCGGTGCGTCGGCATGCTGCAGTGCCTTCACCAGGAAGGTGGTGGCTGCGGCCGGCTGGTTGTCCGACAGTTCCACCGACACCTGGGTGAGCAGGACCTGGGCATCCTCCGGCAGGGCCTCCTGCGCCCGCTGCAGGTAGCGGCGGGCCTGGTCCGGCTTCTTCTGCATCAGCGCGGTCCAGCCGGCCACCTGCGCGGCGCGGCCACGATGCTCGGCATCGAAGTCGTCCAGCAGCGGATCCTCCATCAGCCGCTCCATGCTGATCAGTGCGCCCAGCGTATTGCCGCTGCGTGCCTGCTGGATCGCTTCATCCCAGCGCGTGGCGTACGCCGCGTGTACTGCATCGGCGGTGGCGGAGGGCTTCTGCGGGGCCACCGTGATCGAGGCGGAGGCGGACGCGCTGGCCAATGCGGCCAGCAGCAGGGCGGCCAGGGGGATGATGCGGGGCATGGAGGATCTCCATCCGTGGGAACCGCATTGAACCTGCTGCAGCCAGTGAGAACAAGCAGGGCGCATGGAACTCTGCTGTTCCCCCGTACGATTGGCCGTGGCGGATCGCACCTTCACCGTCTATTGTCGGTGCCTCTTCAGGCAGGAGCAGCGCAGCACGATGGCACGGTGGCAATGGATGGTGGCAGGGGTGGCGTCTGCAACGGCGGTGGCATTGGCAGCGACCTGGTGGGAGACGCCGCTGCACACGCTGGCCGAGCCTGCGGGCCCGGCGCCCACGCCATTGGCCTGGACCGCACAGATCGAGCCGTTGGCCGGTGACGGCCATCCCGGTGACCGGGACGGTGGATCCGCGCAGGCGCGTTTCGCCGATCCCTACGCGCTGCTGCGCGGTGCCGATGGCAGCATCTACTTCACCGATGCCGGCGACAACAACCGCATCCGTCGCCGACTGCCCGATGGCCGCATCGAAACCGTGGCCGGGCAGGGCGAGGGACGCGTCGACGGCCCGGCACTGCAGGCCAGTTTCAATACCCCCTCGGGCATTGCCGCCGACGCGCAGGGCAACCTGTATGTGGCCGACACCGGCAACCACGCGATCCGCCGCATCGGCACCGATGGCCAGGTGACCACGCTGGCCGGTGGCGAACAGGGCCATGCAGATGGCCCCGGCGCGCAGGCCCGCTTCGATGCGCCGATGGGCATCGCAGTGGATGCGCAGGGCCAGGTCTACGTGGCCGATACGTTCAATGATCGCATCCGGGTGATCGGCACCGATGGCAGCGTGCGCACCCTGGCCGGTGGTGATCGGCCGGGCCTTGCCGATGGCGTGGGCGCCGCTGCGCGTTTCGATACGCCGGTGGCGCTGGCCTTCGACGCGCAGGGTGCGTTGCTGGTGGCCGATCTGTTCAACAACGCGGTGCGCCGGGTGGCGGCCGATGGCACGGTCAGCACGGTGGTCGCCGCCGGTGGCGTGATCAATGGGCCGCTGTCGCTGGCTACCACCCACGATGGCGTGCTGTACGTGGGTGACCTGGATGGCCGCATCGTGCAGGTGACGCCGCAGGGCCACCAGATCGCGCTGGTCGGCAATGGCCGCCTGCCGCGCCTGGCCCGCCCCAGTGGCCTGGCGATGGATGCCGATGGCAGCGTGCTGGTGGCCGACGCCGCCAGCTACCGCCTGCACCGCCTGCGCCCGTTGCCGGTGGGTGACCTGCCGGCGCCGGCGCTGGTCGGCCCGGCCGCTGATGCCGCGTTGCCGAAGACCGGGGGCCGTTGGCCGCTGGCACCGCAGGAGGGCTGGCACGAAGTGGTCGGTACGCTGGGCGAAGTGCGTGGCAACTTCAGCGGCGAGAGCCGCCACCACCTGCACGGCGGCTTCGATGTACGCGGTGATGTGGGACAGACCGTGCTGGCGATCGCCGACGGCAAGATCAGCAGCCCGGTGGCGGCCTGGAACCTGGGCGAGCAGGCCGAGGGCCTGGCCGTGGATCGTCTCAAGTACATCCACATGCGGGTCGGCCGCAGTCCGCGCGACCAGCCGTTCGATGCGCGCTGGCAGGCGTTGTATGACGAGCAGGGCAAGCTGGAACGGATGCGCGTGCGCCGTGGCATGCGCATCCAGGTCGGTGACCGCCTGGGCAGCATCAACAACCAGGCGCACGTGCATCTGGCGGTGGGTACCGGCGGTTTCGAGACCAACGCGGTGGCGCTGGGCTTCCACAACTACGCCGACCACTTCGCGCCGCGCATCACCGATGTGGCCCTGCTGGACGACAACGACCAGCCGATGGCGGCGGGCAGCGACGGCGTAGTGATGGTGGCGCGCCAGGGCCGCGGCGTGCAGATCGTGATCGAGGCCTGGGACCAGGTCGACAACAACCTGCCGCGTCGCCGCCTGGGCATGTACCAGGTGGGCTACCAGATCCTCGATGCCGCTGGACAGCCGCTGCAGGGCTACGAGCAGCCGCGCTGGAACATCGTGTTCAACCGCATGCCGCCGCAGAAGGAAGCGGTGCGCGTGGCCTACGCATCGGACAGCGGCATCACCGTGCATGGCAGCGCGGTCACCCGTTTCCGCTACCTGGCCACCAACACCGTGCGTGACGGCCTGATGGAGACCGGGCGCTGGCAGCCGGCGGCGCTGCCGCCGGGCGAGTACATCGTGCGCGCCAGCGTGCGCGACTACAGCGGCAACGAAGGCGTCGGCCCGCGCGAGATCAGAGTACGGCTGCTGCCATAGCGGCAGCCGGGGCGCCGCAGCGTTCGCGTTCGGCGTCCATGTCCTCCAGCGGCCGCACCTCGATGCTGCCGAAGCGCGCCCAGGGGAAGTCGCGGGCGATGCGCATGGCTTCGTCGCGGTCGCGGGCGACGATCAGGTTGAAGCCGGCCAGCAGTTCGCGGGTTTCGGCGAACGGGCCATCGAGCACACGGCTGTGGCCATCGCGCACACGCAGGGTCTGCGCGGTGTCGACCGGCTGCAGCTTCTGCGCGGCCAGCAGCGTGCCTTCGGCCTGCAGCTTGTCGGCGTGGGCGAGGCAGTCGCGCATCAGCGCGTTGAATTCTTCGGTGGGCAGCGCCTGCAGCAGGGCAGGCTCGATATAGATCAGAAGCAGGTACTGCTGCATGGCACGGTCCTGGCGGGGGCGGGGTGCCCATGATGGCGCAGGTTTGTCTGCCGGCATGCTGCAGCGCGAAAAGCCGCCTGCGGCGGGCGAACGGCGAACGGCGGAGCCCCTCCGTGGTGGGGTGGGTTGGTCGCTGAAAGCTGGGTTTCTGCGGGTGGGCCGGGCGGGTGGGATTGGCGGGGACGCCGTGAATCCGTCCGTGGAGGCTTAGCCGCGCCATCCATGGCGCGGATACCCCGCCAATCCCACCCGCCCGACCCCTGACAGATTCCGGTCGCCGAACCACCACGGGAAATCAACAACAAGAGCGAAAGCGGGTCGCTTCGCTCGCAAAGCCGAGGCCGCCAGCCAACCGCCGTTGCTGTTGCTTTTGTTTTTTTTCTTGATCTTCCCGTGGTGGAACGGAGACAGGAACTTGTCCAAGGCCGGGTGGGTAGGCGGGGCGGGGGTGTCCGCGGCATGGATGCCGCGGCCAAGCCCCCAGGGACGGGTTTACGGCGTCCCCCGACCCGCCTACCCACCCGGCCAAACCCATGAACCCGAGCTTTTCAGCGACCAACCCACCCCCACCACGGAGGGGCTCCGCCGTTCGCCGATCGCCGCCGAAGGCGCGCTTTCCACGGAAGAAATAATTTTCAGAAGACGTGTCGATTCCCAGCCCCCTGGTTCGTTGTACCCAGTGAAGGGCACGCACCACGCGTCCCCACGGGAGACCACAATGAAAGTGATGGTGATCGTGAAGGCCAACGCCGACTCCGAAGCCGGCCGCATGCCCAGCGAACAGGAACTGTCCGAAATGGGCACCTTCAACGAACAACTCGTGGCCGCCGGCATCATGCTGGCCGGTGAAGGGCTGCACGCCACCCAGCGCGGCCGCCGCATTCACTTCGGCGGCGCGGCACCCATGGTCGAGGCCGGTCCGTTCGGTCCTGCCAGTGAACAGATCGCCGGCTTCTGGCTGTGGGAGGTGCGGTCGCTGGACGAGGCCGTCGAGTGGGCCAGCCGTGCGCCGTTCGGCAGTGGCGACACCCTCGAACTGCGTCCCTTGATCTCCGCTGAAGACTTCGGCGAAGCCTTCACCCCCGAATTACAGCAGCAGGAACAGCGTCTGCGTGCACAGCTGGAAGGTTGATCCGATTCATCTCCCTGCCGGGCTCGACCCGGCACTACCACCCTGAACCACACCACGGAGTATTGCCATGAGACTGATTCCCTTCCTCGGCTTCAGCGGCCAGGCCCACGACGCGATGGCGTTCTACGCCAAGGCACTCGGTGGCCAGGTCACCTCGGAAATGAAGTACCGCGACATGCCGCCGTCCGATGGCATGCCCGGCTGCAACGAGATGCCGGCGCAGACCCTGGACCACGTTGCGCACAGCCAGCTGGAGATCGGCAACGCCATCATGATGGCGGCCGACGGCCCCGGCGGCGGCGAGGGTGGCTCGACCACCATCAATGTCGACGTCGACAGCATTGAAGAAGCCGAACGCGTGTTCGCCGCGCTGGCCGAGGGTGGCCAGGTGCAGATGCCGATCGCCGAAACGTTCTGGGCACACCGCTGGGGCATGCTGATCGACCGCTACGGCAAGCCGTGGATGGTCAACTGCATGAAGCAGCCCTGATCCCGTCTCTTTGATCCACCCAGGAGCTTTACCGATGAGTGCACCGCAACCGCAGATGATCTTCGTCAACCTGCCCGTGCAGGATCTGAACGCGTCCAAGGCCTTCTTCGCCGCGTTGGGCTACAGCTTCAACCCGACCTTCACCAATGACGATGCGGCCTGCATGGTGATCAGCGAGAGCATCTTCGTGATGCTGCTGACCCAGCCGTTCTTCAAGCAGTTCACCACCAAGTCGATTGCAGACGCGCATCAGCAGACCGAGGTGATCACCTGCCTGTCGGCCGACAGCCGCAAGGCCGTGGACGTGATGGTGGACAAGGCACTGGCGGCCGGCGCCAGCGAACCGCAGCCCGCGCGCGACTACGGTTTCATGTACCAGCGTGGCTTCCAGGATCTGGATGGCCATCTCTGGGAAATCGCACACATGGACGGCGAGCCGGGCTGACGGCCGCCGCAGGGAGAACCCGCATGGCTTACGTGGATGCTTACGTGCTGCCGTGCCCGCAGGACAAGGTGGCGGCCTACCGCCGCCTTGCCCGCAAGGCCGGCGCGGTGTGGAAGGACCATGGCGCGCTGCAGTACATGGAATGCGTAGCCGACGATGTGGAACCGGGCAAGAGCACCTCGTTCCCGCGCGCCGTCAAGGCGAAACCGGGCGAGACGGTGATCGTCGCCTTCGTGGTGTTCCGCTCGCGCGCGGCACGCGACCGCATCAACGCAAAGGTGATGGCCGACCCGCGGCTGGCGTCGCTGGGCCCGAAGGACATGCCGTTCGATACCCGGCGCATGTTCTGGGGCGGCTTCAAGCCGATTGTTGAAGCGTGAGCTGCGGCGCTTGTGCGGGCCGGGCGTGCGTGCTGTGATCGGCGCATGCTCGAGCCCGCACTGACGCAGCGTCTGGAAACCCTCTGGCGGATGGAGTCGCCAGTGCTGATCGCGCGCCTGGCGCGGCTGCTCGGTGGCGATGTCGGCCGTGCCGAGGAACTGGCCCAGGACACCTGGCTGGCCGCGCTGGAGCGTTGGCCGGAGCAGGGCATCCCGGACAACCCCGGAGCCTGGCTGATGACCACCGCGCGCAACCGTGCCATCGATGTGCTGCGCCAGCACCAGCGGGTGGCGCAGCAGCACGCGCAATGGGGCGAGGAACTGCATCCGGCCGCGCTGCCGGCACCCGATGACAGCCAGGCGCTGGAGGATGACCTGGGCGATGACCTGCTGCGGTTGATGTTCGTGGCCTGCCATCCCGTGCTGCCGGCCGATGCGCGCGTGGCACTCACCCTGCGCCTGCTCGGTGGCCTGACCACCATCGAGATCGCGCGTGCGTTCCTGCAGCCGGAGCCGACCATCGCCCAGCGCATCGTGCGCGCCAAGCGCACCCTGGCGCAGAAGCAGGTGCCCTATGAAGTGCCACGCGCGGAGGCGATGCCGGAGCGCCTGGCCTCGGTGCTGGAGGTGATCTATCTGGTGTTCAACGAAGGCTATGCGGCCAGTGCCGGTGATGACTGGATGCGCCCGGCGCTGTGCGAGGAAGCACTGCGGCTGGCCCGCATCCTGGCGCATCGGTTGCCGGTGCCGCCGGTGCTGGGCCTGCTGGCATTGATGGAACTGCAGGCCTCGCGCGCAGCGGCGCGCGTGGATGCGCAGGGTGCACCGGTGCTGCTGGACCAGCAGAACCGTGCGCGTTGGGACTGGCTGCAGATCGACCGCGGGCAGCAGGTGCTGGCGCGCGCGTTGGCCATGGGTGGCGACCAGGACCCCTATGTGCTGCAAGCGCGCATCGCGGCCTGCCATGCGGCTGCGCGTCGCGCTGACGCCACCGATTGGCCGCGTATTGCTGCGCTCTATACACAGCTGCTGCAGGTGCAACCTTCGCCGGTGGTGGCATTGAACCGGGTGGTGGCGATCCTGCGCAGCGATGGTGCCTTCGCCGCATGGGCGCAACTGCAGCCACTGCTGGTCGATCCGCGCCTGCGCGACTACGCGCCGCTGCAGGTAGTGCGCGGCGAGCTGCTGCAGGCACTGGGACGGGAGCAGGACGCGCGCGATGCATTTGCCGAAGCCGCCCGGCTCAGCCAGAACCAGGCCGAGCGCGGACTGCTGCGGCAACGGGCGGGCCTGCCTCCCACGGAGTGAACCGACAAAGGCAGCACTTGTCGGCGGGCCCGTGAGCGGCTATGTTTCGCGCCCAGCGGACGCATGAGCGTCCGCGATCCGTGCGTATTGACCGAGGAGCGGTTGGATGTATTCAAGGACGAAGAGCGCATCGCGCGCTTTTGCGCGCCTGCTTGCCTGTGCCCTGTGCCTGGCCGTATGGCCGATGGCCGTGCAGGCCGCGGACAAATCACAGCAGGCCTATTGGGCCGGTTTTGCCTATACCGCTGACGCCGCCGCCGTGCAGGCGACCACGCCGCATGCGCATGCGGTGCTGGAACGGCGTGGCCTGGTCCCGCTGAACCAGACGCTGGCGCAGTCGCTCAAGCGCCGCGCACCGGCCCACCTGGAGCTGATCGACCAGCCGGTGGCGATGCTCGACGGCACCACCAGCGCCACCGTGCTGGCCGCTGCGCTGGACCGCGAGCTGGTCTCGGTCGAACCGATCGGCGACCAGTACAAGGTGCTGGTGGAAGTGGCGCTGCAGGCGCTGTTCTTCGACTTCCGCGAGCGCCAGGTGATCGCCTCCTATCCGCTCACCCTGCAGCGCATCGACGTGCAGGACTACCGTCCGGACAACGACGATATCGACGCGATCGTCGCCGATCTGCTGTACGGCGGCGCCGATACCAGCCTGTCGCAGGTACTGGCGGCCAGCCTGGCGCAGGCCCGGCTGCCCGACGCCGCTGTGCGTCGCCTGCAGGTGGGTGCGGTGACCCTGTCCGACGCGGTGCGCGCCAAGCTGCCCGACCCGAAGTGGGATGCGCCGCTGCGCGCCACCCTGGCCCATGAGCTGTCCAAGACGCTGTCGTCCAACACCGGCGTCGGCCTGCTGCCGCCGGCCTCGGGCCAGGCGATCGGTGGTGCGATGGCCGCCCGCTTTGCCGACGGCAAGGTCTACCAGCTGAAGATTCCCGAACCCGACTACGTCATCAACCTGCAGGTCGATGCACTGAAGAACGGCGTGATCGAGGAAACCCCGGCAATGAAGACGATGCTGTTCGGCGCCTTCTTCACCGCCAAGGTGACCGAGCCGTTCTCGGGCAAGGTCTATTTCGAACAGCCGCTGCGCAAGGGGGCCACCAAGGTGGTGCCGGTCACGCAGTGGCAGGTCGACCAGTGGTCGGCCAGCTACGAAACCCTGCTGGCCGGCTTCGACGCCTTCGCCGGCGCCGCCGCCAAGCGTGCCGACTCGCGCGCCTGGCTGGACGAACAGAAGCCGGGCGGCCGCCCGTTGCAGCAGCAGACCCAAGCCCTCCAGGAGTTGATCAAGTCATGTCGTTGATGCGTACCATCCTGCTCATCCTCATCGCGCTGGTGGTGGCCTCGCCGGTCGCTGCGCAGACCGCGAGTTCGCGCGGTACCGGCTCGGCCAGCTACGGCCTGCGCCTGAGTGCCGACACCCGCGCCCAGGCCCTGAACAAGGCCAAGGTCAATGCCCTGGAGGCGTACATCGCCGAAACCGGTGCGGCCAAGCTGCGCCTGTTCGAAGCACGCCGCGCCGAGTTCATCGGCGAGATCGACCGCTACGTGCTCAGCGCGGTGCAGCTGTCGGACACCGAAGACAAGAAGGCCAAGACCTACAGCGTCACCGTCCGCGCCGAGATCAACACCACCCTGCTGCAGACCAAGCTGGACGCCGGTTCGGCCGTGGCCGGTGCCACCGCCGCGCAGCGCTCGCTGCTGACCTTCCTGTTCATGGCGCGCTCGCAGGACACCGTGCAGTCGTTCCAGGACAAGGAATACCGCCGCGTCGACGCCAGCAGCAGCTACAGCGAGAACACCCGTGAGGGCGACAGCTTCCGCGGCAACTCGGTCAGCACCAACGGCAGCATCAAGCAGAACGGTTCGGTGTCGGTCACCAGCGGCGGCAGCACCACCGCCCGCGCCGACAACATCACCTGGAAGGTGGCCAACGCCGCCGAGGTCAACACCGCGATGACCGGTGCCTTCAGCGCCGCCGGTTACGAAGTGGTTGAAGCCGAATACGTGGAAGGCGAGTCGCGCGGCCTGCTCAGCATCGAGCGCATCCGCAAGGACTTCAGCACCGGCAACGACCTGGCCCCGGCCACCCTGCGCGACACCGCCAACGGCATCCGCGCGGCCAACATCCCGTACATCGCCGTCGGCACCCTCGACGTCGGCATGCGCGATCGCGATCCGGCCAGCGGCAACACCCGCGTGTTCGTCACTGTCACCGGCAAGGTGCTGGACGTGACCGGTCGTTTCCCGCGCACCGTGTCGTCGGTCGGCCCGGTGCAGTTCTCCGGCACCGGCCCGAATGAAACCGTGGCCCGTACCAATGCCCTGCAGCTGGCTGCCGAAAAGGCCGCCCAGCAGATGATCAACGAACTGAACGTCAAGGCGGTCCGCTGATCCGCCACCCCGGTGGGTGCCGAGCTTGCTCGGCATCGCCCGGGGTTACCGATTCCCCACGTGCCGCACCGCGGCCGTCTCTCCCAAAGGACTCTCACATGATCCGCAATACCGCTCTTGTCCTGGCCATCGCGGCCGCCACCCTGTCGATGCCGGCCCATGCAGGCCTGGGCAAGCTGAAGGACCTGACGGGCGCCTCCACCGGCACCTCCAGCAGCACCTCCAGCGCCGCCGCCCCGAACGAAGCTGCGCAGGAAGCACTGGTGCGTCGTTTCGTCAGCTCGCAGTCGCACTCGCTGCAGGCCCAGACTTCGTTCGCCCGTGCCTTCGGCCTGGCCGAGCAGGTGCAGCTGCTGGAAGCCGAGCGCCAGGCGCTGTCGTCGGGTTCGGTCAGCGTCGATGCGATGAAGAAGTCGGTGTCGGTCAGCGAAGCCGCCCAGGCCGCGATCGACGAGCGCCAGGCCGCGCAGCCGGAGCTGAACGCTGAATCCAAGCAGCACTACGCCGAAGGCCTGGTCTCGCTGCTGTCCTCGGCGGCCGAAGCGCAGAAGCTGGGTGGCGAAGCCAGCAACTTCACCGCCGGCATGAAGAACCTGGGCGCCACCCAGATGGCGACCGTCGGCCGCAAGCTGGCCGCTGGTGCATGGGTGGCCAAGGAATCGCCGGGCTTCATCCAGGGCCTGTACGGTTCGACCAAGTCGGCCGTGACCTTCGCCAAGAAGAGCAAGGTCAAGGTGCCGTCCAACGCCGACTCGATGCTGGGCCAGCTGGACAAGATGAACTGATCCGAGGCGAATCCCCATGCGTACGACCTCCCGTTTGATCGGCCTGGGCCTGGCTGCCGCGCTGCTTGCAGCCTGTGGCAAGCAGGACACCCCGGCCGAAGCGCCCGCACCCGCCAAGGACAAGGCAACCAGTGCACTGGCCAGCAATGCGCCAGTGGAAGCAGCGCCCCTGCGTGGCACGCCGGATTTCGGCGGCACCACCCAGGTCGCGCGCGAGGCCGACGGCATCGGCAGCACCCCGGAACTGGCGGTGCTGGCGGCGTTGCAGTCGGCGGTGGCGCAGGTCAACGGCGTACGCGTGGCCAGCCAGATGCAGAGCCTGCGTGCAGGCCTGCATGTGGATGTGGATGACGAACACGTCGGCGATATCCGCGCCGACGCGTTCACCCAGCAGATGATCGCCGGCTCGCAGGGCGCGGTGCTGGGCTATGAAATCCTGTCGCAGGACGAAGTGCGGCAGCTGGACGAGGAAACCATCGCGCGCGTGCGCGCCAGCGATGAAGGCTGGAGCTTCAAGGGCTCGGCATCCGCCAGCGCTTCCGGCGAAGCCACCGCCAAGGGCGCCGGCGGCTCGGCCAGCGTCAGGGAAAGCTACGACGAGAAGGTCAGTGTCGATGCCAAGCGTGGCGCCAGCTCGTTCGACTCCGACGTGACCCATCGCAGCATGCGCAGCTACTGGAAGGTGCGCGTGCGTGCACAGATTGCCCAGTACCGCGCACCGGACGAGCAGGGCAAGCCGAAGATCGTGGTCGCGCTGCCGCGCACCAAGTCCGGCAGCTATGCCGTGGGCGATGGCCGCGTGAGTGCCGATGAAGTGGCCGACGCGATCCGCGCGCGCCTGTCCGACACGCTGACCCAGACCCAGCGCTTCATCGTGCTGGACCGCGAGTTCGGCGACGAACTGCAGGCCGAGATCGACCACATCAACAGCGGTAACGTACGCCTGCAGGACACCGCACGCGTCGGCCAGCAGCTGGCGACCGACCTGATCCTGATCCCGACCATCGAACGCTTCGAGTACCCGCGCAGCGTACGCAACCTGCGCATGTCCGACCGCCAGGTGACCTCGTACTCCGGTGGCGGCCGCATCACCCTGCGCCTGATCAACGCCACCACCGGCCAGGTGGTGATGTCCGACAGCTTCGATCACCAGCTGGCCTCGACCGGCCCGAGCACCCTGCCGCGCGTGGTCAACGGCCGCAACATGGCCGCGGCGATGATGGAATCGCTGTCCGGCCAGATCGGCACCACCATCGTCACCACGCTGTTCCCGGTGTCGGTGGTGTCGGTGGACGGTGACCAGGTGGTGCTGAGCCAGGGGGGCGAAACCCTGCAGGCCGGCCAGCGCTGGCAGGCCGTGCGCCTGGGCGAGGAACTGAAGGACCCGCAGACCGGCCGCTCGCTGGGCCGCAGTGAACACCCGTGCTGCACCATCCGTATCGACCGCGTCGCTGCACAGACCTCGTACGGCACCATCGAAGACGGTGTCGACGCGATGCGCGGCGGCTTCCGTCCGGGCCAGATCGAACTGCGCCAGAAGCTGGGCAGCAAGCCGGCTGCCGCCGCTGCTGGCGCAACGGCCTCGGCAGCACCGGCCGCCGCCGCGCGCCCGGCGGCCAAGCCGAAGCCCAAGGCTGCGGCCGCCCCGGCCGAAGACCCGAACTGGTAACAGGCTCAAGCAACACACAGATGGGGTCAGAGCCCTTTCCCGCCGGGAAAGGGGTCTGACCCCTTCCTGTTTCCGTTCGTGTCGACCAAGGTCGACAATCACCAACAGCAGCGGGAAACTGTCGAAGGCGGGGTGGGTCCGGTTGCGGGGGTGTCCGCGGCATGGATGCCGCGGCCAAGCCCCCAAGGAAGGGTTTACGGCGTCCCCCGCAACCGGACCCACCCCGCCTACCTTCAGGAAGCCAGCTCCCGCTGTTGCTTCGGCTGTTGCTGTTGCCCTGGCTTCTGCAGGTGCAGGGCGCAGCCCTGCCGAACCCCTTACACTCCAGAAGGATTTCCCTGCTGGAGAGAGCAATGAAACGAGTGGTACTGGGCGTGCTGGCCCTGTCGGTGTCGAGCGCACTGATGGCGGCCACCCCGAAATTCGATGGCGCGCGGATCTCCGCCGACGTCAAGGAACTGGCCTCCGACGCCTACGAAGGCCGCTCGCCGGCCACTGCCGGCGAAGAGAAGACCATCGCCTACCTCAGCAAGCAGTTTGCCGACGCCGGCCTGCAGCCGGGCGGCGATCTCAAGGACGGCAAGCGCCTGTGGACCCAGGCCGTGCCGCTGCGCAAGGGCGACATCGTCGGCGCACCGCGGCTGGCACTGCACCAGGGTGGCAAGACCGTGCCGCTGGAGCAGGGCAAGCAGATCGCCGTGCGCGCCGCCATGAACGGCGCCAGCAACGTCGACATCAGCAAGGCCCCGCTGGTGTTCCTCGGCTACGGCGTGAAAGCCCCGGAGCGCAACTGGGACGACTTCAAGGGCGTGGACCTGAAGGGCAAGATCGCTGTCGTGCTGATCAACGACCCGGACTTCGAAACCGGACAGGGTGATTTCGACGGCAAGGGCATGACCTATTACGGCCGTTGGACCTACAAGTACGAGGAAGGCGCCCGCCAGGGTGCGCTGGGCGTGCTGATCGTGCACGAGACCGCGCCGGCGTCGTATGGCTGGGCCACCGTGGCCGGCTCCAACACCAACACCATGTTCGACGTGGTACGCGACAACCCGGCCGAGAGCCATCCGCTGCTGGAAGGCTGGATCCAGCGTGACCTGGCGGTGGAACTGTTCCGCTCCGCCGGGCAGGACTTCGAGGCGCTGAAGAAGAAGGCGCAGCAGCGCGACTTCACCCCGGTGCCGCTGACCGGCGCCAGCCTGGACGCGAAGTACGCGGTGAAGACCGAAGTGATCACCTCGCACAACGTGGCCGCGCGCCTGGAAGGCAGCCGCCACCCGGACGAGACGATCATCTACAGCGCGCACTGGGACCACATCGGCGTGGGCGAGCCGGACGCGCGCGGTGACCGCATCTTCAACGGCGCACTGGACAATGCCAGCGGTACTGCCTCGCTGATCGAACTGGCCCGTGGCTTTGCCAAGGAAAAGCGCCCGCAGCGCTCGCTGCTGTTCCTGGCGGTCACCGCCGAGGAGAAGGGCCTGCTGGGTTCGGAGTACTACGCCACCCATCCGCTGTACCCGCTGGAAAAGACCGTGGCGGTGATCAACATGGATGGCATGGCGCCGTTCGGCCCATCGCGTGACTTCGGCATCTACGGTGCCGCGCGCTTCGAGCTGCTGGACCAGCTGAAGGACGTGGCCAAGGGTTGGGATATCCGCTACACGCCGGACCCGAAGCCTGAAGCGGGCCTGTTCTTCCGCTCCGACCACTTCCCGTTCGCCAAGCGTGGCGTGCCGGCGCTGTCCTGGTCGGCCGGCCAGGACTGGGTGGACGGTGGCGTGGCCGCAGGCAAGAAGGCCTCCGAGGACTACACCGCCAAGCGCTACCACCAGCAGGGCGACGAGTGGCAGCCGGACTGGGTGTTCGCCGGTGCCGCCCGCGACCTGGAAGTGCTGTACACGCTGGGCAACCAGCTGGCCAACTCGCGCAGCTGGCCGAACTGGAGCAAGGACGAGTCGTTCCGCGCCGTGCGTGATGCCAGCGCCGACCAGCGCAAGTAAGGGAATGCGCCGGGTTCGCCCGGCGCCTCCCGGGTAGTGCCGGCCGCTGGCCGGCAACCTTGTGATGCTTGCGGAGGTCATGGGGAGCCGGCCAGCGGCCGGCACTACCAGATGGCCTTCCATCCCCACTTTCCCGGCCTTCGTCGCAGCCCGCTTGTTTGCCCGGCGGGCCGCCCTATGCTCGGCTCACCCCCTTCCTCCAAGGCGCCGCCGTGTTCGCCAGCCTCTCTCTCCTGATCCGCCACCTGCTGGCCTGGGCTGCCGCGCTGGTTGTCGCCGGCATGGTCTGGAGCGGCATCTTCAGCGGCATGAACGATGGCCCCGGCTGGGTCTTCGGCCTGCTGGCGATGTTCCTGATGATCTCCGCGCTGGGTAGCGCGATCACCCATGTACGCCGGGTCTGGCTGGTCGCCGGACGGCTGGATTCGACCACCTTGTCCGGGCGCCAGCGCCGCCAGGTGGAACTGCCGATGGATGCCGGCCAGGCCTACGCCGTGGTGGAAGCGGCAATCGCCGAACTGCCACGCGTCGAGGATGTGGAAAGCTCGGCCGGCAGCCTGCAGGTGCGCGCCTATGTTCGCCGGGTCGACCTCTGGAACGGCCGCCAGCCGTCGCGCTGGAACCTGCCGGCGCGGCTGGCGATCAAGCGCAACAGCGTGCTGGCCACGGTCACGCCGGGGCAGGGCACCAGCACCGTCACCCTGCTGTTCGAACCCGATGCCGGCTGGTGGGCCGACCTGCTGGCGCTGGACGAGGGCAGCAACTTCGAGAACGCTGAAGCGGTCACCCGTGCCATCAGCCGCCGTGTCGCCGACCAGCGCCGCGACGAACAGGCCGCCGCCGAACAGACACAGGTGGAAAAGGAGCTGTCGGTGGCGCGCTTGAACCTGCTGCACGCGCAGGTGGAACCGCACTTCCTCTACAACACGCTGGCCAACGCACAGGTGCTGACCCGCACCGATCCGGCCCGTGCCGAGCAGATGCTCGGCCACCTCATCCAGTACCTGCGCAGCTCGTTGCCGCAGGTGGACGAATCGGTATCCACGCTGGGCGTGGAGCTGGACCGCACCCGTGCCTACCTGGAAATCCTGCGCATCCGCATGGGCGCACGGCTGGCGGTGGAAGTGCAGGTGCCGAACGAACTGCACGGCGTGCACCTGCCGGCGATGGCACTGCAGACGCTGGTGGAAAACGCGATCAAGCACGGCCTGGAACCCAAGCCCGGCGGTGGCACGATCTGGATCCTGGCGCGCGGCTTCGATGACCATGTAACCGTGACCGTGGCCGACGATGGGCTCGGCTTCGGCCAGGGCACCAGCGGAACCGGCATCGGCCTGAAGAACCTGCGCGAACGCCTGCGCCTGACCTGCGGCGAGCAGGCCGGCGTGGCAATCGTTGCCAACTTTCCCAGCGGCGTGGCCGCGACCATGACCCTGCCGCAGTCGCACAAGGAGCGCAGCCATGCCGCTTGAAGCCCTGATCGCCGAAGACGAAGAACTGCTGCGGCAGTCACTGGTGGAGCAGCTGGGCCGGCTGTGGCCGGACCTCAAACTGGTGGCCGAGTGCGAGGACGGTGCCAGCGCGCTGGAGCAGCTGGCCGAGAAACAGCCGGACATCGCCTTCCTCGACATCCGCATGCCCGGCATCAGCGGCATCGAGGTCGCGCGCTCGCTGTCCGAACTGAGCCCGCGCACCCAGGTGGTGTTCGTCACCGCCTACGACCAGTACGCCATCGATGCGTTCGAGCAGGGCGCGATGGATTACCTGTTGAAGCCGGTCAGCGACGAGCGCCTGCTGGCCACCCGCGAGCGCATCCTGTCGCGGCTGCCATCGACGCGCCAGGACGATGCCGTGCTGGAGCGCCTGCTGCAGCGGCTGGGCCCATCGCAGGGCGCAGCGGAGCGTCCACCGCTGGCCTGGATCACCGCCAGCAACGGCCGCGAGACGCAGCTGATCATGCTGGAGGACGTGGCCTACTTCCGCGCCGATAACAAGTACACCACCGTGGTCACCGCCGCCGGCGAAAGCCTGCTGCGCACACCGCTGCGTGAGCTGCTGGAAGTGCTCGATCCGCAGCACTTCCGCCAGATCCATCGCTCCACCATCGTCAACATGAAGGCGGTGGCGGCGGTGAGCCGCGACGATACCGGGCGCGGCGTGCTGCGCCTGCGCGGGCGCACGGAAACACTGGTGGTCAGCCAGCCGTTCATGAGCCTGTTCCGCGGCATGTAGCCGCAGCAGCATCGCCCTTGCACCGAGGAACGAACATGCCCCGATTGTTGATTGCGTGCGTCGTCGTGCTGGCGCTGGCCGGCTGCGAAAAATCCCGCAACACCTCGATCACCCGCACCCAGGCCAACGGCGTGGATACGCTGTACAGCAAGGGCACCGTCGTCGATGGCGAGGCACGCTTCCAGTGCATTGCCAGCAGCAGTGGCGCCTGCCACTACCTGGTGCTTGATCCGGCCTGCAGCCCCGACGCCGCGTGTGCCACGCCGCCGCTGCGCCGGTTCGCAGTGGCGGTGGGAAAGACCGAGGCCATGCGTGGCCTGCCCAACGGCTTCCGCCAGTGCGTCAGCCAGGACCCGAGAGAACAATGCCACCGTGAGTGATCACGGTGGCATTGTGGGTCCCCCCGCTTCCCTGAAGGGTCAGTAGGCAGGTTGCAGCGTCAGGTCATGGTGGTGTTCGGTCTCGCCCACATGGTTGAGGCGGCCGACCAGTTCGGAGTGCTGCTTCATCCGCCCGATCTCGGTCATGATGCGGATGTCCTCGTGGCGCAGTTCGCGCTTGGCGGTAACCGCCTGCTTGTAGTCCAGCACTTCCGGGTAGTGCTCGGCCAGGTCCAGCGCCTCGGCCACGTGCTCGACGCTGTCAGCCTTGGAGCTGATGCGGGCGCGGCTGTTGAAGGCCTTCATCCAGCGCTCGAAACCGGCGGTGCGGTCGAACATGTTGGCCATGAACCAGATCACGAACAGGATCGAGATCCACGAACCGAACACCACGACCACGCGGGTGAAGGTGATGTGGTAGTCGTCGCGCCACAGGTAGTTGGTGATCAGGCCGAGGATCAGCAGCGAGGCCGCCTGCCAGCCGACGATCGAGGCGATCAGCCATTGGCACTTGGCCTGGGCCAGCACAGCCACTTCATCGCGGATCTGCTGCTCGCTGAGGCTGCGCCAGTGCGCGACCTGTTTTTCGAACGGGCTGCTGTAGAGCTCGTTGTCGCGAAGCAGTAGTCCCAAACCCTTGAACAAAGCAATCATGGCTGGCTCCTTGTGGAACGTGCGTCGATCAGCGTTGGACGGTGTGGCGGGTTCAGTTCTAGCACTTCCAGCGAGCCGTGCAATGGGCGCAATGCCAAGCGGCGTAAGGGTTTTGTCTGAATGGGTGAATCTTGGTGCGGCGCAGCATCGTGGTCGCAGCCTGCGACAGGATGTCGCAGGGTGAAACGTGCTGCGGCCGCACATGGAACCGTGGCTGAGCGCGGAGACTCGCCGCCGCCGTCGTGATCGCCCAGAATCGGGGGCGACCGCGCAACCTGCGGCCGTTCTTCCACCTTTCCTGGACCTGCGATGCCGGCTCTGCTGCAGCGACTCTCCCGCCCCGTCACCGCGCCGATCCGGCGCTGGGTACTGGAGGCCTTCCCGCGTGGCCAGAGCGGCATCGACTACGACCATCCGCAGGGCGATCCGGGCTGGTTCGGCCCGGACAGCGTCACCTGGCGGCTGCATGCCGAATTCCCCTCGATGCTCGCCGGTGGCCTCTGCGCGCTGATGCTGCAGACCCTGCACCCGCGCGCGCTGGCCGGGGTCTATGACCACTCCAATTTCCGCCAGGACCTGGTGGGTCGCCTGCGCCGCACCACGGCCTTCGTGGCCGGCACCAGCTATGCGCCCAGCGGCGAGGTGGAGGCGCTGGTGGCCAAGGTGCGCCGCATCCATGCGCAGATCCTCGGGCAGACCGCGCAGGGCGAACCCTACGCCGCCGATGATCCGCAGCTGCTGACCTGGGTGCATGTGACCGAGGCGTTCGGGTTCCTGCAGGGCTTCCGCCGCTACGGACGCGAGGTGCCGGCGCACATCGCCGATCGCTACTACGACGAGTACCGCTGCGTGGCCGAGGCGCTGGGCGCGGTGGACGTGCCGCGCAGCGAAGCGGAAGTAGCGGCGTACTTCTGTGCGCGGCAGCCGGAGCTGCGCGTCGACGAACGCTCGCGCGAGGTGCTGGAGGTGCTGTCCGGGGTGCGCCTGCCGGTACCGGTGCCGGGGCTGTCGCGCGAAGTGTTCCTGGGTGCGGGCGCGGCACTGCTGCCGGACTGGGCCGAAGGCATGCTTGAACGCAGTGCGCGCCAACGCGCGCAGGCGGCGGCGTCGGCGAAGCTGATGCAGGGCATGGCGCCGCTGTTCCGTCGCGCGCTGCCCGATGGCCTGGCCAGCCGCGCCTGCGCGCGCATGGGCGTGCCGGTGGCGGTGTTGCGCGAGTGGCCCGCGGTTGCCTGGTAGGTGCCAACCTTGGTTGGCACGCACTTCGCGATGCCACAGAAGCGCCAACCAGGGTTGGCATCTACCAGAGCGGATTCCGCAGTAGATCCACGCCATGCGTGGATGGGCGTTACCCGGCGACCTTCAACCCACGCAACAACATCTCCAGCGCTGCCGTCGCCTGCCGCAGGCGCGCACCACCGTCTTCGCCCTCGGCGATCCAGAACGCGGCTTCGGCCAGGCTGCCGTAGATCAGCGACGCCAGTGCCTGCGCATCCACCGCTGCCACCACGCCCTGCGCGATCAACTGTTCGATCAACTGCTGCATCGAGTGCACGCAGTGGCGCTGCGATTCCGGTGAGGCGCCACCGAGCACCGCGCGCGCGTCGCGCAGCACGATGCGCTGGATCTCCGGTTCCAGCGCCAATTCCAGGTAGGTGCGGCAGCGTTGCACGAAGCCGTCCCAGGCATCGTCTGCGCCGTCGCTGATCGCCTGCAGGCGCAGGTCGATCTCGGCGTCGAGCTGCGCGACCACGGCCGCCAGCAGGCCCTTCTTGTCGCCGAAGTGGTGGTAGAGCGCACCCCGGGTCAGACCGGCCTGGGCGGTCAGGTCGTCCATCGAGGTCGCGGCATAGCCATGCTCGCCGAACACCCGGCGGGCGGTGGTTAGCAGGCTGGCGCGGGTTTCTTCCATCTCGGCGCGGGTGCGGCGGACCATCCGGAGCTCCTTACATACGCGATGCATGATTATTTACATACGGCGCGTATGAATGTAGCCTCTTATTCATACGCTCTGTATGTATTGTCGTGGCGCCGCGTGCGCCAGGCAAGCCGCTGCCCTGGAGAATTCGATGGCTACCCCCTACCGCGACCTGTTCGCCGCCCCCGGCACCGCGGGCCTTGCCCTCGCGGGCCTGTTGGCACGCCTGCCGCTGCCGATGACCGGCATCGGCATCATCACCCTGCTGTCGCAGTTGCGCGGCAGCTACGCGTTGGCTGGTGCGGTGTCGGCCACCTTCGTGCTGACCTACGCACTGCTGTCGCCGCAGGTATCGCGCTGGGTCGACCGGCGCGGGCAGCGCAGGGTGCTGCCGTGGGCCACGGCGGCCAGTGCGGCCGGCCTGCTGTTGCTGCTCGCGTGCACGCTGCTGGCCGCGCCGGACTGGATGCTGTTCGTCGCAGCGATGTTGGCCGGCTGCATGCCCAGCGTGTCGGCGATGGTGCGCGCGCGCTGGACCGCGATCCACCGCGGTCGCCCGCAACTGCAGACCGCGTACTCGCTGGAGACCGTGTTCGACGAGGTCACCTTCATTGCCGGCCCGCCGTTGTCGGTCGGGTTGTCGGTGGCGGTATGGCCGCAGGCCGGCGTGCTGGCGGCCGCCCTGCTGCTGGTGGTAGGCGTGGCTGCGCTGGTGCTGCAGCGTGGCACCGAACCGCCGCTGCAGAACGGCGAAGGTTCAACGCCCTCGCGCTCACTGCTGCGGCAAGCGGAGATCCGGCTGCTCGCGTTGCTGATGCTGGCAATGGGCGTGATCGTCGGCACTGTCGACATCACCAGCGTGGCCTTCGCCGAACAGCGGGGGCAGCCGCTTGCCGCCAGCGTCGTGCTGTCGGCCTATGCGCTGGGCAGCTGTGCGGCGGGCCTGCTGTTCGGTGCGCTGAAGCTGCAGGTGCCGTTGCAGCGGCTGTTGCTGCTGGGCGCTGCAGCCACCGCGCTGACCACGCTGCCGCTGCTGTGGGTCGGCAGCCTGCCGGCGCTGGCCGTGGCGGTGCTGCTGGCCGGGGCGTTCTTCGCGCCGACGATGATCGTGGCGATGTCGCTGGTCGAACAGCGCGTGCCCGAAACGCGTCTTACCGAAGGCATGACCTGGTTGTTGGCCGGACTGAACATCGGTGTGGCGCTGGGGGCTGCGCTGTCCGGACAGAGCATCGACGCCGGTGGCGTGCGCAGCGGCTTTGTCGTTGCGCTGGTGGCAGGCGGTGGCGTGCTGCTGTTCGCCGTGCTCGCGCAACGTGCACTGCACCCGTCTGCTGCATCCACATCCCCTGAAGGAATCATCCCGTGAGCGCTTCATCGCCTGCGCATGCCGCGCCTGTGCCCCGCCATTCTTGGTGGGCGGTGTCCGCTGTCGGCCTCGCCACGTTCTCGGTGGTCACCACCGAAATGCTGCCGGTGGGCCTGCTGACCCCTATCGCCGACGATCTCGGCGCCTCCAACGGCACCGCCGGGCTGATGATCTCGCTGCCGGCCCTGCTGGCGGCGCTGTTCGCACCGCTGGTGGTGATCGCGGCCGGTGGCATCGATCGCCGTCGCATCCTGTGCACGCTGCTGGGCCTGCTGCTGGTCGCCAATATCGCTTCGGCGCTGGCACCGGGCATCGGCTGGTTGCTGGCCGCGCGCGTACTGGTGGGGTTCTGCATGGGCGGCATCTGGGCCATCGCCGGTGGGCTGGCAGCGCGGCTGGTACCTGCGCACCGTATCGGCCTGGCCACCTCGATCATCTTCGGTGGCGTGGCGGCGGCATCCGTGCTGGGCGTGCCCATGGGCGCGCTGATCGGCGATGCACTGGGCTGGCGCTGCGCGTTTGCGGCGATGGCGCTGTTCAGCGCGGCCGTGATGCTGCTGCATCTGCGCGCTGTTCCGGCGTTGCCGGTCACCTCGTCGGTGCGGCCAGGCCAGTTCGTGCAGCAGCTCGGACATCGCAGCCTGCAGCGGGGCCTGTGGCTGACCCTGCTGCTGGTGGCCGGGCACTTCATCGCCTTCACCTATGTGCGGCCGTTGCTGACATCCGCCTCCAGCGTGGATGCGTCGTGGATCGGTGCATTGCTGTTCGCCTATGGCCTGGCCGGCATCGCTGGCAACTTCATTGCCGGGCCGATGGCCGCGCGGCATCCACGTGGCACGTTGCTGGCGATCGCATCGGGCCTGCTGCTGACGCCGCTGTTGTTCCTGTGGCTGGGTGGCACGCCGGCCGGTGGCATTGCGGTGCTGTTGCTGTGGGGCCTGGCCTACGGCGGCGTATCGGTGGGCCTGATGAGCTGGATGATGAAGGCGGCGCCGCAGGCCGTGGAGATCGCCACGGCGTTGTATGTCGCGGTGTTCAACATCGGCATCGCACTGGGTGCATGGGGCGGTGGCCGGCTGCTCGATGGCGTGGGCCAGCATGCGAATCTGTGGGCAGCGGCCGGGCTTGCCATGGTCGCCACGCTGGTGATTGCCACAACGCGTCGGTAGATCCACGCAGTGCCAACCAAGGTTGGCCGCTACCCGGAAATGAAGCGGGCGCCTTGCGGCGCCCGTTCCGGTTACATCACCACACCTTGACCCGCTTGTCCGGGGCCAGGTACAGCTTCTGGCCTTCCTTCACTTCGAACGCCGGGTACCAGGCGTCGATGTTGCGCACGGTCAATGCGCGGAACTGGCCGGGTGCATGCACATCGGTCAGCAGCGAATTGCGCAGCGCCTGCTCGCGGCTCTTGCTGCGCCACGCCTGGGCGAAGCCGAGGAAGAAGCGCTGATCCGGGGTGAAGCCTTCCAGGGTCTGGCCCGGCTTGCCCTGCAGCGACAGCTGGTAAGCGTCGTAGGCGGTACCCAGGCCGGCCACGTCGGCGATGTTCTCGCCCAGGGTCAGCTTGCCGTTCACGTGCACGCCGGGGAACGGCTCGTAGCTGCTGAACTGCGCGGCCAGCGCATCACCGGCAGCATTGAACTGCTTCAGGTCCTCGGCAGTCCACCAGTTGTGCAGCTTGCCGGTCTCGTCGAACAGGGCGCCGGCGTTGTCGAAGCCGTGGCTGATCTCGTGGCCGATCACCGCGCCGATCGCACCGTAGTTCACCGCGTCGTCGGCCGCACCGTCGAAGAACGGCGGCTGCAGGATCGCAGCCGGGAACACCAGGCGGTTTTCCAGCGGCACGTTCATCGCATTGATGGTCTGCGGCAGCATCGCCCACTCGCTGTGGTCGACCGGCTTGCCCAGCTTGGCGATGTTGCGCTGGTACTCGAACAGCTCGGCGCGCTGTGCATTGCCCAGCGGATCATCACGGCGGATCTCAAGGCCGGTGTAGTCGCGCCACTTTTCCGGATAGCCCATGCCCACGGTCAGGCCGTTGACCTTGGCCTTGGCATGCGCCTTGGTCTGCGGCGACATCCACGACAGTGCATCGATGCGCTTGGCGAAGGCGGCGATGATGTTCTTCGCCATCTCGTCCGCACGCTCCTTGGTCTTCGCATCGAAGTGCTTCTCGACGTAGCGCTTGCCGATCGCTTCGCCGACCGCATGGTTGGCATCGTCCACCGCGCGCTTCCAGCGGTCGCTCTGCTGCGGCGTGCCGCTCAGCGCGGTGCCGTGGAAGGCGAAGCGGGCATCGGCGAACTTCTTCGGCAGGTAGGCGGCGGCACGATCCAGCGCGTGGAAGGCCAGGTAGTCCTTCCAGGCGTCCAGCGGCTCGGTGGCGACCAGCCTGGACAGGCCGGCCACGGCCTTGGGCTGCCACACGATGAAGTCCTGCTGGTTACCCAGCGCGGCTGCGTCGAGGAAAGCGTTCCAGTCCATGCCCGGTGCCTTCGCAGCGAAGTCGGCCTGGGTCCACGGATTGGCACCCTTGGTCACGTCGTTGGTTTCTTCCTGGGTGGCGTGCGCCTGCGCGATCTTCGTTTCCAGCGCGAGGATGCGTTGCGCCTTGCCCGCCGGATCGGCGACGCCGGCCAGCTGCAGCATCTGCGCGATGTAGGCCTGGTACTGCTTGCGCAGTTCGGCCATGCGGCCATCGCCCAGGTAGAAATCACGATCGGGCATGCCCAGGCCGCCCTGCACCAGGTACGGCGCGGTGCGGTCCGGCTGCAGCATGTCCACCGACACCCACAGGCCGAACAGGCGGTCGGTGTAGAAGTTGGTGGCGTTGAGCAGGTCGACGTCGGCGCGCAGGTCGCCACCCAGGGCACGGGCCAGCCCGGCCTTGTCGGCGATCGCATCGATGGCCTTCAGCTGCGGCTGCACCGGCGCAAGACCGTGCTGCTCGATGCCGGCTTCGTCCATGTAGGCGGCGTAGTAATCGCCGATCAGCTTGTCGTCACCGCTGGCCTGGGTGTTGCCGGCGGCGCCTTCGAGGATCGCGCGGGTATCGGCCAGGGTCTTCTCGGCGATGACGTTGAAGCTGCCGAAGCGCGAACGATCGGCCGGAATCTCGGTGTTCTTCACCCAGGTGCCGTTGGCGAAGCCGAAGAAATCATCGCCGGCGGCGATGCTGCGGTCCATGCCGCTGGCATCGAAGCCGAAACTGCCCAGCATCGGCTTGGCCGCAGCGGGGGCGGCATCGGCCGGCGCGGTGGCACCGGCGGCCGGGTCGGCCGGGCGGTCACAGGCGGCCAGGGACAGGCTGGCAACGATGGCCAGCGCCAGGGTGGGACGGCGCAGCTTGGACATGGACTTCTCTTGCAGCGGAAAACCCCAAGTCTAATCCGCTCCAGCGCCACTGGCCGCCCCCCTGGGCGGCCCGCCCTGTGCAGGATCTGGCTGAACGCGCAGACGCGATCTTCACGCCGTCACCGGGGTGGTGCATGCTGGACCCTGGAGCCCTGCGCGGACACGGGGAGGTGGCCATGCAGGACGGGGTCAGGCGTCAAGAATGGCGTCCGCCGGCCGTTGAGGTCGGGGACGTGGAGGATTCGTTCGCGCATGAAGCCAGCCGACTGCACAAGGAAGATCAACCGATGCCCGCGCTGAAACGGGCGTTGGCCCGGCCGCTGCGCGCCATCACCTGGGGCGGCGTGCTGCTGGGCGTGCTGCTGGTGGCCGGCCTGACCACCATGCTGGTCAATGACCACCACCGCCGCCTGGAAGCGGCGCAGCGGCAGAGCCGTGCGCTGGCGGTGGGCAGCGAGCGCCTGCTGGCGCTGGAGCTGCGCAACCTGGAACGGGCCATGTCCGGCATCGCCGCCGACGCCGCCGAACTGTTCCGCAGCGTGCCGGCACAGGCGCCGGCCTTGCTGGATGCCTCCATCGGCGGCGTGCTGCGCCGGCATGCCGAGCTGCACAGCATCGTCGTGCTCGACAGCTATGGCCGACCGCTGACGGCCGGCAAGGGCGACCTGCAGCTGCCGCTGTGGACCGACCCGCAGCGCCGCGGCCAGGGCAGCGCGCTGTATATCGGCCCGCCGCAGCGGGCCAGTGATGGCGGCTGGGTGGTCCCGCTGGCGTTGCCGATGGCCGGCGACCGCTGGCTGCTGGCGCGGCTGCGCTGTGGCGAACTGCAGCGCATCGTCGGTGGCCTCGATGTCGGCCCCAACGGACTGGTCTCGATCAGCGATGCCGAGGGCTACATGCTGGCCCGCGTGCCCGATCCGCACGGCACGGTGGGTCGCCGCTATGATCTGCCGCGCCGTGACCTGCTCGGCAAGCAGGCGGTGGTCGAGCTGGGCAGCCTGCCCGGCGCCGTCGACGGCGTGCCGCGCATCATCACCATCAGCACGCTGGAACGCAGCCCGCTGGCGGTGCAGGTCGGCTTGGCCGACGAAGACGTACTGGCGCCGTGGTGGCCGTACCTGCAGGCGTCAGTGGCGATCGTACTGGCCTACATCGCGGTGTTGCTGGTGCTGCTGTACGCGGTGCGCCGCAGCACCCGCAGCCAGCAGGCGATGGCCGAGGAGCTGAAGGCAGGCCACGCCGAGCTGCGCCTTGCACACCAGGTCGGGCGCGTCTGTACCTGGTACGTTGACGAGGACGCCGCACTGCTGCGCTGGTCACCGCTGGCGCGCGAGATCTTCGGGGTGCAGACCGATGCCCTGCCGGTTGCCGATTTCTTTGCACGCGTGCATCGCGATGATGCCGCGCGCCTGCAGCAGGCCTTTGACCAGGCCTTCGCCGGCAGCGCCGTGCTCGACCAGGTGTTCCGCCTGGTACTGCCCGGGGGCGAGGTGCGCTGGGTGGGCGCGCGTGGGCAGCGGGTGGAAGTGGCCGACAGCGAGCGGCGCATGATCGGTGCGCTGACCGACCTGAGCGAGCGCTACCAGGCGCGCGAACAGGTGAGCGAGGTGGAACGCCGCTTCCGCCTGTTGTTCGACCGCAACCCGGCGCCGTTCTGGGTGTTCGACCCGGATACGCTGCGCTTCATCGAGGTCAACGATGCGGCGGTGCGCCAGTACGGCTACAGCCGCGACGAGTTCCTGGCGATGAGCATCCTCGACATCCGCCCGCGCGAAGGCTGGGATGAGGTGAAGGGCGCGATCGCCAAGGCCCGCGTCGGCGAGCTGCAGGACGCCACCGTGCGCCTGCACCGGCGCAAGGACGGCAGCGTGTTCGAAGTGCGCGCCCACCTGTCCAGGCTCGATTTCGACGGACAGCCCGCATGCCTGGTGCTGGCCGAGGATGTCAGCGAACGGTTGGCCTACGAGCGTGACCTGGCCTACCAGGCGCGGCACAACCCGGCCACCGGCCTACTCAACGTGCGCGCCCTGACCGAACAGCTGGACGAGCAGCAGGAGGGCTACACCATCGCCTTCGTGCAGCTGCGCGGCCTGCAGCTGGTGGCCGATACGCTGGGCCGCGAGATCGGCGATGCGGTGCTGCAGTCGATGGCGACCCGGCTCGGTGGCCTGGGCGCGCGCTGCGGCACGCTGGCATTCCAGCCGGCGGAAGACTTCGTGTTCGCCATCGGTGCCGAGCACGATACCCAGCGCGTGCTGGACGACCTGCTGCAGATCGTGTCGGCGCCGATGCGCGGCAAGGATTCGCTGCACCAGTTCGAGCCACGCATCGGCGTGGCCGTGCACATCGCCGGTGACGGCCACAGCGCCGAGCAGGTGATCGGCATGGCTGCACAGGCCGCGCACGCGGCGCGCGCCGAAGGCAACGTGGTGGTCTGGTTCGACGCGGCGGTGACCACGCGGTTGGCCGACCGCCTGCGCCTGGCCGGGCGCATCCACGCCGCCATCGACAACGAGTTCCAGCTGTACTTCCAGCCGATCCGGCATGCCAGCGATGGCAGCCCGGCGGCGCTGGAGGCCCTGCTGCGCTGGCCGCAGGCCGACGGCAGCTTCATTCCGCCCAACGAGTTCATCCAGCTGTGCGAGGACACCGGGCTGATCCTGGCGCTGGGCCGCTGGGTGATCCGCGCGGCGGCGAAGGCGCAGCGCCGACTGGTCGAGGCCGGTTGGGGTGAGCTGCCGATCGCGGTCAATGTATCGGCGGTGCAGTTCTTCAACAGCGACCTGGTGGCCGAGTTCACCCGTGCCCAGCAGGAGTTCGGGCTGGCCCGCGGTGCGCTGCACGTGGAGCTGACCGAGAGCAGCCTGATGCGCAAGCCGGCGCAGGCGATGCAGACCATGCAGCGCCTGCACGAGCAGGGCATCAGCGTGTCGCTGGATGATTTCGGTACCGGCTATTCCAGCATGTCGTACCTGCAGCACCTGCCGCTGGACATCCTGAAGATCGACCGCAGCTTCGTCGCCGACGTGGAAACCAATCCACGCAATGCCTCGATCTGCCGCGCACTGCTGTCACTGGGCCACAGCATGGGCCTGACCATCATCGCCGAGGGCGTGGAAACGCCGGGGCAGCTGGACTGGCTGGCTGCGCACGGCTGTGACCAGGTGCAGGGCTATCTGTTGGGGCGGCCGGCGCCGCTGGAACGGATCATCGACGCGCTGGATGAAGTGGCCGCCTAAGTGGTAGTGCCGGCCGCTGGCCGGCATTCGCCCAGGACCGGGATGTGTCGCATTGCCGGCCAGCGGCCGGCACTACCGGCAGACGCCAGACTCGGCTATACCCCGGCTTCCACCAGATGGTCGATGAAACTGCGCACCTTCGGTGCCAGGTGGCTGCGGCTGGTATAGACCGCGAAGATGCCGATCGGCGAGGCCTCCCATTCCGGTAGCACGCGCACCAGGCGGCCATCGGCCAGCGCGTCTTCCAGCAGGAAGTCGGGCTGCAGGATCACGCCCATGCCGGCGATCGCCGCTTCGCGCAGCACGTCGCCGTTGTTGGCGTGCAGCAGGCTGCTCACCGAGACCTTTACTTCGCCGCCCGGCCCCTGCAGCGGCCAATGGTCACCGGCGGCCCAGTAGCTGTAGCTCAGGCAGGCGTGGGCCTGCAGCTCCTGCGGCGTCTGTGGCGTACCGCGTGCGGCCAGGTAGGCCGGCGCGGCGCACAGGCTCACCCGCGATTCGCCCAGGCGGCGCGCGATCAACGTCGGCCCGGGCTCGCGGGTGATGCGGATGGCCACGTCGTAGCCTTCCTCGACCATGTCCACCAGTCGGTCGGACAGGGCCAGGTCCAATTCCACCTGCGGGTAGCGTTCGCGGTAGCTGGCCAGCAACGGGCCGAGGCGGGCGATGCCCCAGCTGACCGGTGCGTTGATGCGTAACGTGCCGGAGGGCTCCAGCGCCTGCGCACCGATGCTGGCCTCCAGTGCATCGAACTCGGCCAGCAGGCGCACGCACTGGGCGTAGTAGGCCGCGCCGGCACTGGTAGGGCTGACCCGCCGCGTGGTGCGGTGGAGCAGGCGTGTGGACAGGCGCTTTTCCAGCGCGGCGACCTGGCGGGTGACGCCGGCGGTGGACATGTCCAGGGCCTGGGCGGCGGCACTGAAGCCGTTGCGCTCGACCACCGTCACGAACACGCGCATCGCCTCGAGGGTGTCCATTGTTGCGCCTTTTGAAATAAATACGGTCAATCCATCGTATTTATTGGCTCGCGAAGGCGCAATAACCTGTGCCCACTCCCTTCAAGGTGTTTCCCCATGCACACCACGACCGCTCCTGTTTCGCCGCTGGCCCCGTACGGCGCCACCCTGCTGCGCCTGGCCCTGGGTGTGCTGTTCCTTGTCCATGCGCTGACCAAGCTGCTGGTATTCACCCCGGCCGGTACGGCGGCGTTCTTCGAGTCTCTGGGCCTGCCCGGTGTGCTCGGCTACCTCACCATCGGCGTCGAGCTGGTGATCACCGTCGCGCTGCTGCTGGGCATTTACGCGCGCTGGGTGGGCCTGGTCGGCGTGCCGCTGCTGCTGGGCACCATCGTCACCGTGCATGGTGCCAACGGCTTCGGTTTCGCCAATGCCGGCGGCGGCTGGGAATACCCGGCGTTCTGGGCACTGGCGCTGGTGGTGCTGTTCCTGGTCGGCGACGGCAAGTGGACCCTGCGTTCGCGCTGATCGCCGCCTGACCCTGCAACTGGAGGATTCCATGTCCCGCCTGCCTTCGCTGTACATCTCCCATGGTTCGCCGATGACCGCCCTGCATCCGGGCCAGGTCGGCGTGCGCCTGGCCGAGCTGGCGCGCGACCTGCCGACGCCGCGCGCCATCGTGATGGCCTCGGCGCACTGGCTGGGCCGGCAGCCGCTGGTCGGCGCGCATCCGCAGCCACCGACGATCCACGACTTCGGCGGCTTCCCGCGCGCGCTGTTCGAACTGCAGTACCCGGCGCCGGGCGATCCGGCGCTGGCCGAAGAGGTGGCCGGCCGCATCGCCGCCGCTGGCCTGCCGGTGGCACTCGACCCGCAGCGTGGCCTCGACCACGGTGCCTGGGTGCCGCTGCGGCTGCTGCGCCCGCAGGCCGACATCCCGGTGGTGCCGGTGTCGATCCAGCCGATGCTCGGCCCCGAGCACCAGTTCGCGCTCGGCCGCGCGCTGGCACCGCTGCGCGAGCAGGGCGTGCTGCTGGTCGGCTCGGGCAGCATCACCCACAACCTGCACGACTGGGGCGACTACCAGGACGGCAAGGAAGCGCCGTACGTGCGGCCCTTCATCGAGTGGGTGGAGCAGCGCCTGGCCGCCGATGACCGCCAGGCCCTGCTGGATTACCGCCGGCAGGCACCGTTCGCCGAACGTGCGCACCCGACCGACGAGCACCTGCTGCCGCTGTTCTTCGCGATGGGCGCGGCCGGCGAGGGCGGCTTCGGTGCACGCCGCATCGACGCCGGTATCGATGCTGGCTTCCTCGCCATGGATCTGTACCGCTTCGACGGGGCATGAGCCGGGGCTGACGCGCGGCGGCCCCGGCCGTCGCGGTCATGGCCGCATGTGGTAGTTTTTTCCGGGTTTCCGGCGCTGGCCCTCGAGCCTCCCCGCGCGCCGCTTCCTGGAAGAAGCATGCATACCATTGAAGTCGTCCTGGCGATGCTGGTGGCCGTTGTCGCCAGCGGCTATCTGGTTCGCGTCCTCCCGTTCTCGTTGCCGCTGCCGCTGGTGCAGATCGGCCTGGGCGCGGTGATCGCCGGCGTGTTCAACCGCGGCCATGCGCTGGAGCCGGAGGTGTTCTTCCTGCTGTTCCTGCCACCGCTGCTGTTCCTGGATGGCTGGCGCATCCCCAAGCAGGGCCTGTTCCGCGACAAGGGCGCGATCCTCGAACTGGCGTTCGGCCTGGTGGTGTTCACCGTGATCGGCGCCGGCCTGCTGATCCACTGGATGATTCCGGTGATGCCGCTGGCGGTGTGCTTCGCGCTGGCGGCCATCGTCTCGCCGACCGACCCGGTGGCGGTCGGGGCAATCGCCTCCAAGGCACCGATCCCGAAGCGACTGATGCACATCCTGGAAGGCGAGTCGCTGCTCAATGATGCGTCCGGCCTGGTCTGCTTCCGCTTCGCAGTGGCGGCGGTGATGACCGGCTCCTTCTCGCTGGCCACGGCCTCGCTGACCTTCCTGTGGGTGGCGGTGGCCGGCCTTGCCGTGGGCGTGGCGGTCACCCTCGGCGTGTCCACGTTCCAGCGCTGGTTGTGGCGCCGCTTCGGCGAAGAGCCGGGTGCCGCGATGCTGGTCAACCTGCTGATCCCGTTCGCGGCCTATCTGCTGGCCGAAGAAATCCATGCCTCGGGCATCCTCGCCGCGGTCGCCGCCGGTATCGCGATGAGCTACGTCGAGCTGACCGGCCGTGTTTCCGGCAGCATGCGCGTGCAGCGTGCGGGGGTCTGGAACATGCTGCAGTTCAGCTTCAACGGCATCATGTTCGTGCTGCTGGGCGAGCAGTTGCCGGGCATCGTCGAGCGCGCCACCACCACCATGAACGAGTCCGGCCACCAGAGTGCGTGGTGGCTGGTGGTGTACGTGGTGGTGATCAACCTGGCGTTGATCACCTTGCGCCTGCTGTGGGTATGGCTGTCGCTGCGCTGGAACCTGTTGCGCGCGCGCCGCCGCGGCCTGGAGCGGGGCGAGGCACCGAACTGGCGCATCGTGGTGGCGACCTCGGTGGCCGGCGTGCGCGGCGCGATCACCCTGGCCGGTGTGTTGACGCTGCCGCTGTTCCTGCCCGATGGCAGTGCGTTCCCGGCGCGCGACCTGGTGATCTTCCTGGCGGCGGCGGTGATCCTGTTCTCGCTGATCGGCGCCAGCGTGGCGCTGCCGCAGCTGCTGAAGGGCCTGCAGCTGCCAGCCGATTCGGGCGAGCGCAAGGAAGAGGACCTGGCACGCAAGCTGTCCTCCAAGGCCGCGCTGGCCGGGGTCGAACGCATGCGCCAGCAGCTGGTGATGAACCAGAACACCGAGAACGTGCAGCTGTACAACGACGCCGCCTCGCGGGTGAGCCTGCTGTACCAGCGGCATCTGGAGAAGGACAACGACGGGCCCGACGTGGACCCGGAGAAAGTGCGGCGCATGGAGCTGGGTTACCGCCAGCTGCGCAGCGCAGGCCTGAATGCCGAGCGCGAAGAACTGTTCCGGCTGACCCGGCGCGGAGTGATCTCCGACGAGATCTCGCGGCGCCTGATCCGCAACCTGGACCTGCTGGAATCGCGCAAGCGCGAATGACGCTGTGGTCGGGTACCGTTGATCGGGGTCAGCTCCCTTTCCGCAGGAAAGGGAGCTGACCCCAGGATCCGGGAGCCGTGCTTATTCCGGCTTCGTTTCCAGGAAATACGCCTCGACCTTGCCCTTGACCTTGATGGTCATCGGGTTGCCGCGGCGGTCGCGGGCCTTGCCGGCCTGCACGCGGATCCAGCCTTCGCTGACCGAGTATTCCTCGACGTTGTCGCGCTCGACGTCGTTGAAACGCACACCGACGCCGCGCTCCAGCGCCTGCGCATCATGGAAGGGGCTGGCCGGGTTGATCGCCAGGTGGTCGGGAGGGGTATCGCTCATCGCTTCATTCACAGTGACGGCCACCAAGGCCGGCTTCAGCGGCACAGGATAAACCGTAGAATGCCGGCCTGCCCCAGAGGAAGTTCCGCCATGCCCGACAACAGCGACTATTTCGACTTCGAGGAAGACATCCACGACTTCGACGAGGAGGGCTTCGAGGCGCGGGTCTGGAACCTGCTGGTGCTGATCAACCCGGGCGACGAAGAGCTGGCCCTGCAGCAGTTCAACCGCTGGCGCGAGCACCTGTCCGAGGACGGGCAGCCGCTGGAAGCGGACAGCGACTGGCTGCCGGCGCTGTTCACGGCCATTGCCTGGCAGTCCGGTTTCGAGGTCGAGCGTGACGACCTGGAATCGCTGCAGTCGGCGGTGAACGAGCTGTCGGCACGCTTCAACCTGCAGCTGGACTGGGGCGGCGACCTGGACGACGAGGACTTCACCGAAGACCTGGACGGCGTGCAGCTGATGTCCACCGCCTTCGACCGCCTGCGCGAGCACAACTACACGCTGTGGAGCGTGGATGCCGGCAGCGACGGCTTCACCGGCGTGATGGCGCTGACCCGCGACGACGACGCGATGCTGGCGCTGTGCTCGCTGCTGAACGTGGAAATCCGGCTGGGCAGCGACCCGTTCTGAGCAGGGCAGGTGGGTGCGGAGCCCGCCTATGGGGGATGCCAACCTTGCTCGGCATGCCCTGTGCCTGATGTGCGGACCAAGGTCCGCACCCACCACAGCAAGTGGTAGCCCCACCCAGCACAGCAAGCGGTAGCCACCCACGCCTGCCTACGGCCGGTATTGCGCCCTGGCGTTGGCGATCACTGCTTTGACCAGCTCGCGGTCGGCGTGCCGGGAAATCGCCCGCGCACCGAGCGCGATCGCCTGCGCGCGCAGCTCGGCGGTGACATCGTAGTGGGCGCCGCTGGCCTTGTTCTGGAAGGCCCGCGGGGGAATGCCGAGCTGCGCCGCCATCGCGTGCAGCTCGGCCAGGGTGTCGGCCATCAGGTGCGCCCAGCGCTGTCCGCGCCAGGGATGCACCGCGTCATCGACGTAGACCGTCACCGCCGCGGCCGGTTCAGGCCTGCGGCTTGCTGTCGCTGTCAGCGGCCGGGGTGGCCTCGGCAGCGGCGTCTTCGGCCACGTCGCCCTCGGCGGCTTCGCCTTCCTCGCCCTCTGCAGCGTCGACGCCTTCGAACTCGGCGACCAGCTTGTCCAGGTACTCGTCAGCGGTCTGCTCGGATTCGGCGGCCAGGGTGTCCAGCAGCTTCTGCAGCAGTTCGGAGTATTCCAGGTTGACCTTGCGGCCTTCCTTCTCCTGCACGTTGGCCAGGTGCTTGAGCATGGCCAGCATCGGCACCGGATTCTCGGCGTTGCCCATGGTCTGGCCGCCGATGGCCAGCAGCCACTCACGGCCCTGCAGGCCGATGGCCGCAACCACCTGGCCGTCTTCGTTGGTCAGCACGGCATGGTTCTGCACCTGCTGCTGGGCGTTCAGGCGGAGGAACGGGCGCTTGGCCTGCTGCTTCTTGCGCTTGTCGCGCTTGGCCTTGGAGTTCTGGGACATGGGGTGGGGTCACCTGGAAACGGAAAGACCGCCATTGTAGCGGCCGCGTGCAGGCGGGGTCAGATCCCTTTCCCATGGAAAGGGATCTGACCCCGATTCAGCGCGCCGGCCCCTGCGCGGCCTGCACGTCCGGGTCGGCGGCGGGGGCCGACAGCCCCACCTGCGGGCCGGCACCGGCCAGGGCGGCTGCTTCGGCGGCCTGGGTCATCACCACGATGCTGATGCGGCGGTTGATCGGGTTCTGCGGGTCGGCCTTGTCGAACAGCACCGACGACGACAGGCCGACCACGCGGGTAATCTTGCTGTCCTCCAGGCCGCCGTCCACCAGCGCGCGGCGTGCGGCGTTGGCACGATCGGCGCTCAGTTCCCAGTTGCCGTAGCCGCGCGCAGCCGAATAGGCGGTGATGTCGGTGTGGCCGGTCAGGCTGATCCGGTTCGGCACGTGGTTCAGGTAGTTGGCCAGCTCGTGCAGGATCTGCTGCGTGTACGGCTTCAGCGTGGCGCTGCCGAGGTCGAACATCGGCCGGTTCTGCTTGTCCACGATCTGGATGCGCAGGCCTTCCGGGGTCAGGTCCAGCAGCAGCTGGTCCTTGAACGGCTCCAGTGCCTGGCTCTTGCTGATCGCTTCCTGCAGTTCCTTCATCAGTGCTTCCAGCTGCTGCTTGTCGCGCTGCTGCTGGTCCACCGGCTGCGGCACCGCTTCCTTCTGGTTCTGGAAGGGATCGTTGCTGCTGCCCCGCGAGATGTCGGTGGCACCACCCAGCTTGATCATCGAGGTGCTGGCGCCGCCCGGGCCGGCCATGCCGGGCGCCGGCGTGGCGTTCTGCCCGCTCAGCGGGCTGGGGTTGCGGAAGTACTCGGAAATGGCCGCACGGTCGTTCTTGTTGGTCGTGGCCATCAGCCACAGCACCAGGAAGAACGCCATCATCGCGGTCACGAAGTCGGCATAGGCCACCTTCCACGAGCCGCCATGATGGGCGGCGTGGCCGGTCTTCTTGACCCGGCGGACGATGACGGTGGGCTTGGTCTCGGCCATGGCTTACTTGACCGTCTTCAGGTGCTGCTCGAAATCGGAGAAGGCCGGACGCACGTTCGACGGCAGCGTCTTGCGGGCGAATTCCAGCGCGATCTTCGGGTTGTAGCCACGCAGGCAGGCCAGCAGGGCGGTCTTCACCGATTCGTAGATGCGGCTGTCCTGCTCGGCGCGCGCTTCCATGGCGGCGGCCATCGGGCCGACGAAGCCGTAACCCAGCAGGATGCCGAGGAAGGTGCCGACCAGCGCGCCGGCCACGTGGCCGCCGACCTCGACGATGTCGCCGCCGATCGAGCCCATGGTGATGACGATGCCGAGCACCGCCGCGACGATGCCGAAACCGGGCAGTCCGTCGGCGACCTTGGTCAGTACCTGCGACGGTGCCATCGCCTCGGCATGGTGCTTTTCCAGCTCCAGTTCCAGCAGCGGCTCCAGCTCGTGCGGCTCGATGTTGCTGCCGATCATCAGGCGCAGGCAGTCGGTGATGAAGTCGATCAGGTGGTGATCGGCCTGCACCTTGGGGTAGTTGCCGAACAGCGCGCTCTCGGCCGGGCGCTCCACATGGTCTTCCAGCGCCATGAAGCCTTCGCGGCGGGCCTTGTTGAGCAGTTCATAGAGCAGGCTGAGCACATCGATGTAGTCCTGCTGCTTGTAGCGCGGGCCCTTGAACACGCCGACCATGGCCTGCAGGGTCTGCTTGACCGTCTTGGCCGGGGTGCCGACCAGGAAGGCGCCGAGTGCGGCGCCGCCGATGATGACCAGTTCGTAGGGCTGCCAGAGGGCACCCAGGCGGCCGTGGGCACCGAGGTAGCCCCCGATCACGCTGATGATGACGACCAGGAATCCAACGATGATGAGCATGGGGCAACGCAAGGAGAGGGGATATCTCCTTGTCGGCCCGTCCCCCGGTTTTCTGAAGAGGGAATTCTGTGAAATCGGTCAGCGGGGTGTTTCAGCCCGCCACGCCGCTTTCTGCGCCGCCACGCTGCAACGGGTCGGGCCAGGGCTCGCCATTGCCGGTGAACGAAAGTGAGACGGAGTTCAGGCAGTGGCGCTCGTAGGTGGGCGGCGGGCCGTCCGGGAACACGTGGCCCAGGTGGCTGCCGCAGCGCGCGCAGGTGATCTCGGTGCGCACCATGCCATGGCTGGTATCGCGGATCTCGCGCACGTGCGCCGGGTCGAACGGGGCGAAGAAGCTGGGCCAGCCGGTACCGGAATCGAACTTGGTGCTGGAGCGGAACAGCGGCAGCGCACACAGCCGGCAGCAGTAGACGCCCTCGCGCTTGTTGTCGAGGAACACCCCGCAGAATGGCGCTTCGGTGCCGTGCTGCAGCAGCACGCGGCGCTCTTCGCTCCTGAGGCCGGCAATCAGCGCCTCGGTCTGGGTGGCGGTGGGGGGCGTCAGGTCGAAGGCAGTCATGCCGGCTCTCCGTGGGGTCGATGGCCTGGGGATGCCGGAAAACGTGGGGGTGCCGGCGCGCGCTTGCAAGTGTGACGGCCGTTCATGGGCGGCACACAGGTACAGGCGCAAGGTGAATGTGATCCACGCCGGAGCGTGCCATGAAACCGACCCTTCCCCTGCTGTTGATGGCCCTGTTGCCCGCATTGGCGCTGGCCCAGGTGCCTACCGCCGACCCCACCGCCACCCGCAGTGCGACCACCGTGGCACCGGCGCCGGTGGTACCGCCGCCGCAGGCCGCCCGCCCGCAGCCGCAGGTGTTGCCGTCGCCGCAGCCGGCGCAGCCGATCAGGTCCACCGGTCCTGCCCAGGTCGCGCCGGCGTCGGTACCGAAGCCGGCCGACAAGGTCTATGACCGCAATGGCCGCATCGTGCCTGGCGTGCGCCCGGCCGGCCCCAACCGCGTGTTCGATTCACGCACCGGCCGCTATTACGACAGCGTGCCGGCCGGCGACGGCCAGCAGATCAAGCGCTGACCTCGGGTGCCAGGCAAGGTTGGCAGCGACTGCGCGCCGTGCGGGCTGAACGCACGAAAACGGCTTCCTGCCAATCACTGCTTTTTCGCCTGCGATTAACCGTTCCGGGACCACCGTGGCCCTGCGCCGGCATCCCGCCGCCGCATGTCCTTCGTCCACTGGATCGCGATCATGAAAAACCAGCAGAACCGTCATCCCGGCAAGGAACCGCAGGGCCGCAACCCGCAGCAGCAACAGCAGCAACAGCAGCAACAGCAGCAACAGCAGCAGATGGAGCCGCAGCAGCCGCACAAGGGTGGCAAGCAGCAGGAACAGCGCTCGCAGAAGCACCCGCAGCAGCGCTGACGGAATCGGGGTCAGAGGCCGCGTTGCGGGATCTGACCCCAACCCTTTCCGGTCTCAATCCGGAATCGGCAGGCTCAGCGTCTCCTTCACCTCTTCCATCACGATGTAGCTCTTCGACTCACGCACATGCGGCAGTGTCAGCAAGGTGCTGCCGAGCAGCTTGCGGTAGGAGGCCATCTCGCTGATCCGCGCCTTCAGCAGGTAATCGAAGTCGCCCGAGACCAGATGGCACTCCAGCACGTTGGGCAGCTTAAGGGCGGCGCGCCGGAACTCCTCGAAGATGTCACCGGACTTGTAGGCCAGGCTGATCTCCACGAACACCAGCAGGCTGGCCTTCACCGCCGCCGGGTCCAGGTGGGCGTGGTAGCCGGTGATCACCGCTTCGCGCTCGAGCCGGCGCACGCGCTCGGTGCACGGGGTGGTCGACAGGCCGACCCGCTCACCCAATTCGGTGAAGGAAATACGGCCCTCGGCCTGCAGGATGCGCAGGATCTTGCGGTCGATCTTGTCCAGTTCGCGGGTACGGGTGGCCATGGCCGTCAACCTTGGGGAATGAATTGCAGGAGAACATCCTGCCGGTTGATTTCAAATCAGGCAAATCAACTGGTATTGGCTGTCTATACTTCCCCAATTATGGTCCCGGCACGCTCCAGTGCAGGGAATGATCGGGTTGGAGAAGTCTCATGCGAGTCCTAGTTCTCGGCAGCGGCGTGATCGGCACCACCAGTGCCTGGTACCTGCGACAGGCCGGGTTTGAAGTCACGGTCATCGACCGCCAACCCGGCCCGGCGCTGGAGACCAGCTTCGCCAATGCCGGCCAGCTGTCGTTCGGCTACACCTCGCCGTGGGCGGCCCCGGGCGTGCCGAAGAAGGCCATCGGCTGGCTGTTCGAGAAGCACGCGCCGCTGGCGATCAAGCCGGGCATGGACCTGGCCCAGTACCGCTGGCTGTGGCAGATGCTGCGCAACTGCACCCACGAGCGCTACGCGATCAACAAGGCGCGCATGGTGCGCATGTCCGAGTACAGCCGCGACTGCCTGAACGAGCTGCGCGCGCAGATCGGCATCGAGTTCGAAGGCCGCGACCTGGGTACCACCCAGCTGTTCCGCACCCAGCAGCAGCTGGATGCGTCGGCGCAGGACATCGAGATCCTGGCCCAGTACGGCGTGCCGTACGAGGTGCTGGACCGCGCCGGCATCATCCAGGCCGAACCGGCCCTGGCCCATGTCGATGGCCTGGTCGGCGCGCTGCGCCTGCCGCGTGACCAGACCGGCGACTGCCAGCTGTTCACCCGCCGCCTGGCGCAGATGTGCGTGGATGCCGGCGTCGAATTCCGCTTCGACCAGGACATCACTGGCCTGGAGTTCGATGGCGACCGCATCACCGGCGTGCGCATCGACGGCAAGCTGGAAACCGCCGACCGCTTCGTGGTCGCGCTGGGCAGCTATTCGCCGGCGCTGGTTGCACCGCTGGGCATGCGCCTGCCGGTGTACCCGCTGAAGGGCTACTCGCTGACCCTGCCGATCACCGACCCGGCGATGGCGCCGACCTCGACCATCCTTGACGAGAGCTACAAGGTGGCGGTGACCCGCTTCGACGACCGCATCCGCGTCGGTGGCATGGCCGAAGTGGCCGGCTTCGACCTGTCGCTGTCGCAGCGCCGCCGCGAGACCCTGGAACTGGTGGTCAGCGACCTCTACCCGAAGGGCGGCGACCTGTCGCGCGCGCAGTTCTGGACCGGCCTGCGCCCGGCCACGCCAGACGGCACGCCGGTGATCGGCGCCACGCCGTTCCGCAACCTGTACCTCAATACCGGCCACGGCACCCTGGGCTGGACCATGGCCTGCGGCTCCGGTCGCTACCTGGCCGACCTGATGAGCGCGCGCCAGCCGCAGATCAGCACCGAAGGCCTGGATATTTTCCGCTACGGCCAGTACGGTCACGCCCCGCAACATGAGAACCGCACATGCGTCCTGCCCGCGCGCTGATCGATCTGGGCGCCCTGCGCAGCAACTACCGGCTCGCCCGTGAACTGGGCGGTGGCAAGGCCCTGGCGATCATCAAGGCCGATGCCTATGGCCATGGCGCGGTGCGCTGTGCACAGGCGCTGGAAGGCGAGGCCGATGGTTTCGGCGTGGCCACCATCGAAGAGGCGCTGGAACTGCGCCAGGCCGGCATCCGTGCGCCGATCCTGCTGCTGGAAGGCATCTTCGAACCCAGTGACATGGCGCTGGTGGCCGAACACGATTTCTGGTTCGCGGTGGGCTCGCCGTGGCAGCTGGAAGCGCTGGTCGCGTTCGACAGCCCGCGCCCGCTGACGGTGTGGCTGAAGCTGGACAGCGGCATGCATCGCCTCGGCCTGGACGTGGACAGCTTCCGCGCGGCGCATGCACGCCTGTCGGCGCTGCCGCAGGTCGAGCGCATCGTGCTGATGACCCACCTGGCGCGCGCCGACGAGCTGGACAGCGAACGCACGCACGAGCAGGCGGCGACCTTCGCGCAGGCCATCGACGGCCTGCACGGCGAGACCAGCGTGTGCAACTCGCCGGCACTGCTGGGCTGGCCGGATGTGCGCAGCGACTGGGTCCGCCCGGGCCTGATGCTGTACGGAGCCAACCCGCTGCCGGACAACACCGCGTTGACCGAGCGCCTGCGCCCGGTGATGACGATGCAGTCCAAGGTGATCGCCGAGCGCTGGATCGAGGCCGGTGAGCCGGTGGGCTATGGCGCCCGCTTCGTGGCCAAGGCGCGCACCCGCGTAGGCGTGGTCGCGCTCGGCTATGCCGACGGCTATCCGCAGTTCGCACCGAATGGCACGCCGGTGCTGATCGACGGCCAGCCGGGTGGACTGATCGGGCGCGTGTCGATGGACATGCTGACCGTGGACCTGACCGCGCATGCGCAGGCCGGCATCGGCAGCGTGGTGGAGCTGTGGGGTTCTGCGCCGACGCTGTCGGAACTGGCGCCGCGCTGTGGCGTCAGCGCCTACCAGCTGCCCTGTGCGGTCAAGCGCGTGGCGAAGGTGTACGTGTAGCGCCGAGCCCACGCTCGGCTCTGGTAGCCGCCGACCTTGGTCGGCGCTCTGAATGCGTGTCGACCAAGGTCGACACCTACCGGTAGGGACTGGTCGACACCTACCGGTGGGTGGCGCCGCCCGGGATCAGCGTGCAGCAGTGGCCTGCGTTGTCAGCTGCCGCTTCACCCAGTCGTCGATCAGGCGCTTCTCGTAGCGCAGCGGGTCGCTGTCGCTCTTCAGCCCCAGGTTGTGCAGGTAGCCGGTGTCGCTGAGCTTGGCTTCGCCCTCATCGACGATGCGGCCACTGGCGTCCTTCAGCGTGTACTGCAGGGTGATCCGCGGCGGATAGATGTCGCGCATGATCCGGATGTCGCTGCCGCGCGGGCCGTGCCAGGGCTCGTAGTCGCCGGCGCGCTTGATGTCGACCAGGGTCACGTCCAGCGTCTGCCCCGGCTGCAGCGGCTTGGCCGCCGTGGTCTGCACGTAGCTGGCCAGCTGTTGCACCCAGTTGCCGCGTTCGGCCTCGAAGCGGTTGGTGCTCTGGCGGATTTCGGTGAATTTGGCCGGATCGTCCCACTTCACGCTGACCGGGCCATTGGCCTGCAGCGCACGGGGCGCATCCGGATCGGTGACGGCGCGCGGCGCGGCGTTCGCGCTGCCCGCCATGAGGGCGCCTGCCAGCAGCAGGGCAGTGGCCAATGAGCGGTTCATGACGGTCTCCTGCGCCCCTTCGATGGGGACGATGCGGTTTACAGATCGAGTGTGATCCCGCTTTCCCGTGGCCGCAACGGCCGATTGCGACATCCGCAAGAGTGGTTGCCGCCAATTCATCGTCGTCAACCATGACTGACGGCGCTTGACGCTGTGAATACGCCCTTTGGAAGATGCTGTGCCTCCAACCCGGCCTGCACAGACGCCCTTGTCCACACTGCCGCCCCTCGTGGAGCGCCCACCGATGATGGTGCCGGCGCCCGAACCCGACCTGCATCATGGCGTGCTTGAGCGCATCAACGCCGGTTTCTGCGTGATCCAGGTGCTGTTCGAGGGCGACCGTGCGGTCGACTATCGTTTCATCGAGGTCAACGACGCCTTCGAGCGCCACACCGGCCTGAAGGATGCGCGCGGCCAGCGCATGAGCCTGCTGGAGCCGCACCACGAGGAAGACTGGTTCCGCATCTACGGCGAGGTCGCACGCAGCGGTCGCCCCGCCCAGTTCGAGATGGAAGCGCGCGCGCTGGGCCGCTCGTTCGCGGTTGACGCGGTGCGCGTGGGCCGGCCGGGCGAGGACAAGGTCGGCATCCTGTTCTTCGACATCACCGCGCGCAAGCAGATGGAAGTGGAGCTGGGCGAGAGCGAAGCCCGCTTCAGTGCGCTGGCCGATGGCCTGCCGATGCCGGTGTGGGTGCTCGACGAGCGCGGCCATGCCCGCTTCGTCAACAGCGCTTTCAGCGAGTTCTTCGGCGGTGACGAGACGCGTGTGCCGGAAGACGTCTGGCGTGGCCTGGTGCATCCGGATGATGCGTCGGTATTCGAGTACGAACTGCAGGAAGCGCTGAAGGCGCAGCGCTCGATGCATGCGCTGGTGCGTGCGCGCCGTGCTGATGGCCAGTGGCGCTGGCTGGAGATGAACGCCCGCCCGCGCTTCTCGCGCATGGGGCGCTTCATCGGCCTGGCCGGCAGCAGCCCGGACGTGACCGAACGCCGCGAGATCGAACTGGCCCGCGAGGAACTGCTGCAGTCCGAGCGTGCTGCGCGCAGTGCTGCGGAAAACATGGCGCGGCTGAAGGATGAGTTCCTGGCCACGCTGTCGCATGAGCTGCGTACGCCGTTGACCACCATTCTCGGCTGGAGCGAGCTGCTGCTGCAGCGCGTGGACAACACCAGCCCGCTGTACAAGGGCCTGAACGTGATCGCCAACAGCGCCGGTGCGCAGAAGCGGCTGATCTCGGACATGCTCGACCTCAGCAGCATGCTGCTGGGCAAGGTGCAGCTGGAGGTGGAAGTGCTGGACCTGAGCACGCTGCTGGGCGAGGCCATCGGCGCGCAGGAGCTGGTGGCCGAAGGCAAGGCGCTGGACGTGCACCTGCAGCTGCCCGAACAACCGAGCCTGGTGCTGGGCGATGCCACGCGCCTGCAGCAGGTGTTCTGGAACCTGCTCTCGAACGCGATCAAGTTCACCCCGGCTGAAGGCCGCATCGACCTGCAGCTGCGGGCCGACGGCAACCACTGGGAGATCACCGTGCGCGATACCGGTGATGGCATCGCGCCCGAATTCCTCAATCATCTGTTCAGCCGCTTCCGCCAGGCCGATGGCACCACCACCCGACGCCATGGCGGCCTGGGCCTGGGCCTGGCGATCGTGCAGCAGCTGGTCGAACTGCATGGCGGTACGGTCACCGCCGCCAGCGAGGGCCACGGCCATGGCGCTACGTTCACCGTGCGCCTGCCGCAGCACATTCCCGATGCCGAGCGGCGCCCGCTGCGCGAAGTGATCAGCGGGCCGATCCTGGAGCCGGTGATCGTCGAGCCCTATCCGCTGCGTGGCATGCACGTGCTGGCGGTTGAAGACCAGCCGGAAGTGCTGGAGTACCTGCGGCGCATGCTGGAAGAGCAGGGCGCCAGCGTGTCCGCGGCCAGTTCGGCCGGCGAGGCACTGGCGTTGCTGGCCGACACCGGCCATCTGCAGTACCACGTGATGCTGACCGACATCGGCATGCCGGGCATGGACGGTTATGGCCTGGTGCGCACGCTGCGCGAGGACATGGGCGTGGATGCCATGACCCTGCCCGCGGTAGCCGTGACCGCGCTGGCGCGTGCCGATGACCGCCGCCGTGCGCTGGCATCGGGCTTCCAGGAGCACGTGGCCAAGCCGTACTCGGTGGCGCAGCTGGTGGCTGCGGTGCGCAAGGTGCAGGTACCCCGCGCGGACAGCGCGCTGCACTGAGCATTCACGGCCGATCGGCGACCCTGCATGCAGGAGGTCGCCGATGTCCCGCATAGCTCCCCGTATCCATACCGATCCGGCGCAGATTGCGCGCCTGGAAGCCCTGCTGCCGCAGCTGGAAGGCGAAACGCAGGTGGAACTGACCCTGCACGATGGTCGCCGCCTGCTCGGCACCGTCGCGGTGAAACCGACAGTGCAGCAGTACCGCAACGAGGTTGGCGACGAAGGCAGCAACGGCCAGTTGCGGCTGGATGACTACGACACGCCGGTGCAGCAGCACCACGTGTGGCTGGACGAGATCGCCAGCATCCGCAGGTTGCCGCCCAGGGTCTGACGGCAACCTGCCAACCCCATCCACGCATGGCGTGGATCTACTGGAAAGGGCCACGCATGGATGTGCGTGACCTCGTCATCGGCCTGGCCTCATGCCATCCACGCATGGCGTGGATTTTCCAGGGGTTGCAGTAGAGCCACGCCATGCGTGGCTGTTGGGATCAGTGCTCGAACAACGTCGGCGTCGCCTCGAACCGGCGCGCGTAGGCGCGTTCTTCAGCGACCCGGGCCACCTCGTCATCGGCCAGGTCCGGCGCGCCGTATACCGCGTAGGCCACACTGCCATCGGCGCCATGGCCGACCTGGTGCAGCCGGTAACGCGAGTGGCCGCCGCCGGTGTCCTCTGGGTAATGCACGGGCGGATGGCTGCCTTCCAGGTCCATTTCACTGTTGTCGACCACGCCACCGACGAACAAGGCTCGCATGCAGGTTCTCCTGGGTTTCCGGGGGAGCCTCTACCCTGACCGTTTCAATGTTTCTGGCGGATCAAGGCCCCGTTCGGGTTTCGCAAAGCGGCCTGCCGGGGCCGGCCCGGCCAAGCCGGTACAATGGACGGCCCTCACGCTTGAAGTACCCGCGCCGATGGCCTCCAGCGACGACGCCCCCCTGCAGACCCTGCTCCTGCCGTTCTCCCAAGGCGCCCTGCGCTGGCCGGAGGGCCCGGTGGCCTTCCTGCGTGCCCGCGATGGCTGGCCGTTGCGCGAAGCGGCCGGCAACCGCGAAGTGCACTGCGAACAGAGCTTCGCCCCGTTCGCGCAGCCGCTGCAGCAGGCCGCCGGCTGGACCGTCAGCGGCCAGCTGGACGATGTGGCCGGCAAGGGCCGTTACCCGCTGGTGCTGGTGCTGCCGCCGCGCCAGCGTGAAGAAGCCCGTGCGCTGTTCGCCCGCGCGCTGGCGCTGGTCGCCGAAGGCGGCCCTATCGTTGCCTGCCAGTCCAACAACGAAGGCGCGCGCTCCGGTGAGGGCGACCTCAAGCAGCTGACCGGCCTCGGTGGCTGCCTGACCAAGAACCACTGCCGCGTGTACTGGACCGCCCCGCTGCAGGGCCAGCACGACGCCGACCTGGCCAAGCGCTGGTCGGCGCTGGATGCGGTGCGCCCGATCATGGGCGGCCGCTTCCTCAGCCGCCCGGGCGTGTTCGCCTGGGACCGCATCGATCCGGCATCGGCGTTGCTGGCCGAGCACCTGCCGGCCGACCTGGCCGGCCGCGCCGCCGACCTTGGCGCCGGCTACGGCTATCTGTCGCGCGAGCTGCTGGAACGCTGCCCGAAGATCACCGCGCTGGATCTGTACGAGGCCGAGCAGCGCGCGCTGGCCCTGGCCGAACTGAATCTGGCGCCGCCGCCGCGCGCGCTGCCGCTGCGCTTCCTGTGGCAGGACGTCACCGCCGGCATCGAGCCGGGCTACGACGTCATCATCAGCAACCCGCCGTTCCACACGCCGTCGCGTGCCGACCGCCCGGACATCGGCCAGCGCTTCATCGCCGTGGCCGCGCAGGCGCTGCGCCCGGGCGGGCGCCTGTACGTGGTGGCCAATCGCCACCTGCCGTACGAGCACACCCTCAACGACAGCTTCGGTGCGGTGCGCGTGGTTGCCGAGCGCGACGGTTTCAAGCTGGTTGAAGCAGTGAAGGGGAAGGGCAAGTGAAGCTGGTCAAGCTCATCGCCAACCTGGGCTATGGCAGCCGCAAGCAGGTGCAGTGGATGTTCCGCGAAGGCCGCGTCACCGACGCCGACGGCGAAGTGCTGTACGCCGATGACCAGGTGCCGCACGAGGCGATCCGCGTCGATGGCGAGCCGCTGGACCCGCCGGTGGGGCTCTCGATCGCGCTGCACAAGCCCGCCGGCTACACCTGTTCGACCAAGGACACCGGCCGCCTGATCTACGACCTGCTGCCGCCGCGCTTCCGCGACCGTGATCCGGTGCTGTCCACCGTGGGTCGCCTCGACCGCGAGACCAGCGGCCTGTTGCTGCTGACCGACGATGGCGGCCTGCTGCACCGGATCATCTCGCCGAAGTCGAAGCTGCCCAAGGTCTACGAAGTGGAACTGAGCGACGACCTGCGCGGCGACGAAGTGGCGCTGTTCGCCAGCGGCACGCTGATGCTGGAGTCCGAGAAGACCCCCCTGCTGCCGGCTGAACTCGAAGTGCTGGATACGCGTCGTGCGCGCCTGGTACTGCATGAAGGCCGCTACCATCAGGTACGCCGCATGTTCGCCGCCACCGGCAACCACGTGCAGGCCCTGCACCGCAGCCGCGTCGGCGGGCTGGACCTGCAGGGACTGGACGAAGGGCAATGGCGGCAGCTCACTTCCACCGACCTGGACACGCTGTTCGCTCCATGACCACCATCGCTGCGCTGCCGTTCCTCCCCGACGCCGTCATCTTCGACATGGACGGCCTGATGATCGACAGCGAGCGGGTCTCGCTGGCCTGCTGGAGCGAGGCCGCCGACGAATTCGGGCTGGGCCTGGACGAGGCGGTGTTCCTGCGCATGGTCGGCCTCGGCGACCGCGATACGCATGCGTTGCTGCGCGCGCAGGGCATCGAGGACAGCGTGATCGACGCGGTGGCGGCACGATGCCATGAACTGTACGAAGCACGCACGCAGACCGGGCTGCCGTTGCGGCCGGGCATCCTGGAGCTGCTGGAGCTGCTGAAGGCGCATGCGGTACCGCGTGCGGTGGCGACCACCACGGGGCAGCCGCGCGCCAATCGCAAGCTGGCCGCTGCCGGCCTGCTGCCGTACTTCGATGCCGTGATCACCAGTGGCGACGTGGCGCGGCCGAAACCGGCGCCGGACATCTACCTGCTGGCCGCGCAGCGGCTGGGCCAGGCGCCCGAGCGCTGCCTGGCGCTGGAGGATTCACCGGCCGGTACGCGTGCAGCGCTGGCCGCAGGCATGACCGTGATCCAGGTGCCGGACCTGGTGCATCCGGATGAAGAGCTGCGCGCACTGGGCCACCGCATCGTCGGCTCGCTGGTGGACGCGCACGCGCTGCTGTTGCCGCTGCTGCCGAAATAAGGTGGGTGCCGACCGTTGGTCGGCACACCTGCCCAGTCACACGCGCCCGAACACCAGCGCGGCGTTGGTGCCACCGAAGCCGAAGCTGTTGGACATCACGGTGTCCAGCTTCTGCTCGCGGCTCTCGCGCAGGATCGGGAAATCCACCACCTTCGGGTCCAGCTCACCGATGTTGGCCGAACCGGCGACGAAGCCATCGCGCATCATCAGCAGGCAGTAGATCGCCTCGTGCACGCTGGCCGCACCCAGTGAATGGCCGGACAGCGCCTTGGTCGAGGACAGCGGCGGCACCGCGTCGCCGAACACTTCGCGGATCGCGTTGAGCTCGGTGACGTCGCCCAGCGGGGTCGAGGTGCCGTGGGTGTTGAGATAGTCCAGCGGGCGATCGACGCCCTGCAGCGCCATCTTCATGCAGCGCACCGCGCCTTCACCGGACGGGGCGACCATGTCGGCGCCATCGGAGGTCACGCCATAGCCGATCAGCTCGGCATGGATGTGCGCACCGCGCGCGACGGCGTGGTCGTAATCCTCCAGCACCAGCATGCCGCCGCCACCGGCGATGACGAAGCCGTCGCGGTCCTTGTCGTACGGGCGCGAGGCGCTGGCCGGGGTTTCGTTGAAGCTGGTCGACAGTGCGCCCATCGCGTCGAACATCACGCTCATCGACCAGTGCAGGTCTTCGCCACCACCGGCGAACATGATGTCCTGCGCACCGTGGCGGATCATGTCCGCGGCGGCGCCGATGCAGTGCGCCGAGGTGGCGCAGGCGGCGGACAGCGAGTAGCTGACGCCCTTGATCTGGTAGGCCGTGGCCAGGCAGGCCGAGACCGTCGAGCACATCGTGCGCGGCACCATGTACGGGCCGACCTTGCGTACGCCACGTTCGCGCAGCAGGTCGACCGCACCAATCTGCCACTCGCTGGAGCCGCCACCGGAACCGGCGATCAGGCCGGTACGCAGGTTGCTGACCTGCTCGGGGCTGAGCCCGGCGTCGGCGATGGCATCGCGCATGGACAGGTAGGCGAAGGCTGCCGCATCGCTCATGAAGCGCTTCTGCTTGCGATCGATCAATGCGTCCAGGTCGAGGTCGACACGGCCGCCAACCTGGCTGCGCAGCCCGGCATCGGCATGGTCGGCCAGCAGGGTGATGCCCGAGCGCCCTTCACGCAGCGCGGTCGAAACGGTATCCAGATCATTGCCGAGGCAGGACGTGATGCCCATGCCGGTGATGACAACGCGACGCATCAGAAGCTCCCGGTTTCAGTGAACAGGCCGACGCGCAGGTCGCGCGCGCTGTAGATTTCGCGGTCATCCACGTACATGCGGGCGTCCGACTGGGCCATCACCAGCTTGCGGTTGATGACCCGGCTGATGTCGATCTCGTAGCGCACGAGCTTGGCGTCCGGCAGTACCTGGCCGGTGAACTTTACCTCGCCGCAGCCCAGTGCGCGGCCCTTGCCGGGGGCACCCAGCCAGGTCAGGAAGAAGCCGGTCAGCTGCCACATGGCGTCCAGGCCCAGGCAGCCGGGCATCACCGGGTCGCCGATGAAGTGGCAGCCGAAGAACCACAGATCCGGGCGGATATCCAGCTCGGCGCGTACCATGCCCTTGCCGTGCGGTCCGCCGTCCTCGTGGATGTCGGTGATGCGGTCGAACATCAGCATCGGATCGTTGGGCAAACGGCCGGCAGCGGTGCCGAACAGTTCACCGCGTGCGCTGGCCAGCAGCTGTTCGCGGTTGAACGCGTGGAGACGGGTCATGAAGCACAATCCTGGAAGCGGGGAAACGGGAAACAAGCGCTCGAGGATGCCCGTGGAAACTGCCCCGATCAAACATTTCAACCGTACGCAACCGTAGTGTTTTCAAGGGAATACGCGCATCCTGTTGATGTGCAACGACCATACTTCGGCGTGTGGCCCGCCCGGCCCGCCCCCGCCCTTTCCGCCTGACATGACCCGACTGCGCAAGATCATCCACGTCGACATGGACGCGTTCTACGCGTCGGTGGAGCAGCGCGACGATCCGTCACTGCGCGGCAAGCCGGTGGTTGTGGCATGGCGTGGTGCGCGTTCGGTGGTGTGCGCGGCGTCGTACGAGGCACGCGTGTTCGGCGTGCGTTCGGCGATGCCGGCGCTGCGTGCCGAACGCCTGTGTCCGGATGCGATCTTCGTGCCGCCGGACTTCGCACGTTACAAGGCGGTGTCACGCCAGGTACGCGAGATCTTCCTGCGCCATACCGACCTGGTCGAGCCGTTGTCGCTGGATGAGGCCTACCTGGACGTGACCGAGCCGAAGAGCGGCATCGAACTGGCCACCGACATCGCCCGCACGATCCGCACCCAGATCCGTGAGGAAACCCACCTGACCGCTTCAGCCGGGATCGCGCCGAACAAGTTCCTGGCCAAGATCGCCTCGGACTGGCGCAAGCCCGACGGCCAGTTCGTGATTCCGCCGCAGCGGGTGGACGCCTTCCTGCTGCCACTGCCGGTGAACCGGGTACCCGGCGTCGGCAAGGTGATGGAAGGCAAGCTGGCCGCGCGCGGCATCGTCACCTGCGGCGACCTGCGGCAGTGGGCACTGATCGACCTGGAAGAGGCGTTCGGCAGTTTCGGCCGCAGCCTGTACAACCGCGCACGCGGCATCGACGAGCGCCCGGTGGAACCGGACCAGCAGGTGCAGTCGATCTCCTCGGAGGACACCTTCGCCGAGGACCTGCCGTTGGAAGACCTGGGCGAGGCGATCGTGCAGCTGGCGGAGAAGACCTGGAATGCCACGCGCAAGACCGAGCGCGTCGGCCACACCGTGGTGCTGAAGCTGAAGACCGCGCAGTTCCGCATCCTCACCCGCAGTTTCACCCCCGAGCGCCCGCCCGAGTCGATGGAAGAACTGCGCGACATCGCCCTGGCCCTGCGCGCCCGCGTCGACTTGCCGGCGGAGACCCGCTACCGGCTGGTGGGTGTCGGACTCGGTGGCTTCCGCGAAAAGGAGCCGGTGGTGCAGGGGGAGTTGTTCGAGCACGGGCCGAACGAGTCCCCACCTGGCTGATCTTCGTGTCGACCAAGGTCGACACCCACCAAGAGCGGGTCATGCCATCCAGACAGGTTGCGCAGACATGCCATCCAGACAGATCGCAGAGAACTGTCGAAGGCGAGGTGGGTCCGGTTGCGGGGGCGTGAGCGCCATGGATGGCGCGACCGAGCCTCCATGGACGGATTCACGGCGTCCCCCGCAACCGGACCCACCTCGCCATCCCACGGATAGCCAGCTGTTGCTTCGGCTGTTGCCGTTGCATTGAGCAGATGCAGGGCGCAGCCCTGCAAAAGAAAACTCCCTACCTCAGGGCCACTGCATCTCGCCCTTGGCCACCTTCGCACTCAGCTCCAGCGATGCCACGCCGTCCAGCTTCGGGTAGCGCGCCTGCATCGCCTTCACCAGCGCCGCACTGTCCTTGGCCTTTGCCGTCTCGACATCGAACGCGCGGATGTAGTCCGCGGTGAAGCGCAACGCACTGGCATCCAGCGCCGCACCCGGCGCGTAATGCCCCGGCACCACCACCTTCGGCTTCAGCGCCTGCAGCCGTTGCAGGGTCTGCAGCCAGTCGGCATGTGACTTCGGCGTCTGCGTGTCGGCCATCCACACGTGCTCGCCCGCCACCACCGGAATGCCACCGACGATCGCGCGCAGCGACGGCACCCACAGCACCGTACGGTCCGGCGTCGGCCCATCCAGGCCGATCAGCGGCAGGCGCTGGCCTTCCAGCTGCAGGGCATCGCCGTCCAGCACCTGCGGCACCACGATGCGCGCGGGCACGTCGGCACCCATCTTCGGTCCCCAGTAGGCCAGCTTGCCGGCCTGGGTCTGCTGGATGTGGGCGACGGTCTGCGCGGTGGCGACGATGCGTGCCTGCGGGAACGCGTCCTGCACGGTGGCCAGGCCGAAGTAGTAATCCGGATCGCCGTGGCTGATGTAGATCGTGGTCAGCTGCTTGCCGCTGGCGCGGATCAGCTCGACCAGCTTGCGCGCGTCACTGGCACCAAACTGCGCATTGACCAGGATCGCGTCGTGGCGGCCTTCGATCAGCACCGAGGACACCGAGAACATCGCCTGCGGGCCGGGATGGAAAGCCTGCAGGTGCAGCTGGGATTTCGTCGCCGTGGCCGGCGCCGCGGTGGCCGGCGCGGCCAGCAGCGGCGCACTGGTGAAGCTGGCGGCCAGGGCGAGGGGAAGCAGCAGGGCAGCGGTACGCATCGGAATTCCTTGTGTAGAGCCGAGCCAATGCCCGGCTGCAGGTTCGCGTAGCGCCGGGCGCGGGCTCGGCGCTACAAGGGACGCACGTGGATCAATACGCCGCGGTGATGATCTGCTTCGGATACGCGTGCGCTTCCAGCTCGGCGACGAACGCCGCGCCGTAGTCGGCGTAGCTGATGCGGCTGTGGCCGCTGGCATCGGCCAGGAACGCCTTGGGCTGCACGCGGTACTGGCCGCGCTCTTCGCCCGGGCCGATCTCGGCGGCCGGCGAGAAGAAGGTCCAGTCCAGGTCATCCACCGCCTGCAGGCGGTTGAACGCCTCACGGTGGGCCAGTGCGTACGGCTTGTAGGCCTCCGGGAAGGTGGGGGTATCGACCAGCTGCACGCCGGGCGCGACTTCCAGGCTGCCGGCGCCACCGACCACGACCAGGCGCGGCACACCGGCCTTGCGTGCGGCGGCGGCCAGCTGTGCGGCGACCTCGCCGACGCGGCCGATGTCATCGCCCGGGCGCGGGCCGTAGGCGCTGGCCAGCACGTCGTGGCCGGCGATGGCGGCGACCAGCGCGTCCGGGTCATCCAGCGAGGCGATCACCGGATGGGCACCGGCCAGTTCAGCCGGAAGGTCCTGTGCGCTGCGCACGATGACGGTGAGTTCGTGGCCGCGGGCCAGCGCGTGGCGGGCGATCTGGCGGCCGATGTTGCCGGTGGAACCAACGAGGGCGATCTTCATGGCAGGACTCCGTGGGGCGGTTTGGGGTGGGAATGGGGCCACTCTAGGCCGCTACAGTCGCTCGAAAAACAGCGTATAACGCGCTTGTTTGTTGCATGGATCGAGCATATGGACCGATTGACCGCCATGACCGTGTTCGTCGAGGTCGCCGAGCGCGGCAGCCTCACCGCCGCCGCCGAGGTGCTGGACATGTCGCGGGCGATGGTCAGCCGTTACCTGGCCGAGGTCGAGGGCTGGCTGGGTGCACGGCTGCTGCACCGGACCACGCGCCGGGTCAGCCTGACCGGTCCGGGCGAAGCGGCATTGGCGCGCTTCCGGCAGATGCTGGCAATCGGCGAAGAACTGCAGGGCGAGCTGGCCAGCGATGATCCCGAGCCACACGGCACGCTGCGCGTGACTGCCAGCGTCTCGTTCGGGCAGAGCCACCTGGCGCGGGCGGTGGCCGGCTTTGTTGCGCGTCATCCGGCGGCACGCATCGAACTGCTGCTGGTCGACCGCACGGTGAACCTGGTGGAGGAGCGGGTGGACCTGGCGGTGCGTATCGCGCGCCAGATTGACCCCAGCCTGATCGCACGGCGGCTGGCCACCTGCCGCTCGGTGCTGTGCGCGACGCCGTCCTACCTGCAGGCACGCGGCACGCCGACCGCTCCCGAGCACCTGGCCGCGCACAACTGCCTGACCCATCACTACGTCGGCAAGAGCCTGTGGCAGCTGCACCGCGACGGTCGTTCGCTGTCGGTGGCGGTAGGCGGCAACATCAGTGCCAACGAGGCCTCGCTGCTGCTGGAGGCGGTGCGCGCCGGTGCCGGCATCGCCATGCTGCCGACCTACCAGGTGGCGCCGCTGCTGCGCAGTGGCGAGCTGATCGAACTGCTGCCCGGATTCAGTCTGGACGAACTCGGCATTCATGCCGTGTACGCATCACGGCGCCAGCAGCCCGCTATCATGCGCCGATTCCTGGACTACCTGGCCGAGTGTTTCGCCAGCCCGGCCTTCCAGGATCTGGATTGGCGCCCACCGGGCAAGGAGAACACATGAACCATGGACAGGCCTTGATCGACCACAACCGTGCTGCCTGGGACCGCCAGGCCAGCGAAGTGCGCGAATGGTCGCGCCCGGTGGAAAGTTCAACCATTGCCGCCGCGCGCGAAGGCCGCTGGCAGGTGCATCTGACCCCACGTGCGCTGCCACTGGATTGGCTGGGCGACGTGCGCGGCCGCCGCATCCTGTGCCTGGCCTCGGGCGGTGGCCAGCAGGCACCAGTGCTTGCGGCGGCCGGCGCCGACGTCACCGTGTTCGACCTGTCCGACGGGCAGCTGGAGCAGGACCGCCAGGTCGCTGCGCGCGATGGCCTGCAGCTGCGCACGGTGCAGGGCGACATGCGCGATCTGCACGTATTCGCCAACGACAGTTTCGATGTGGTGTTCCACCCGATCTCGAACCTGTATGTGCCTGATGTGCGCCCGGTGTGGACCGAATGCCGCCGTGTGCTGGCACGCGACGGGATGCTGATGGCGAGCTTCTACAACCCGGTGCTGTTCGTCGGTGCGCGTGATCCGCAGCTGGATGCACAGGGTCTGATCCGGCCGCAGTACGCCATTCCCTATTCGGACCTGGAAGACCTCGCGCCGGCCGAGCGCGAGGCAAAGCTGGCCCGCGGCGATGCGCTGACCTTCGGCCACAGCCTGACCGAACTGATCGGTGGGCAGCTGGATGCCGGCTTCGTCATCGACCGCTTCATGGAAGACTGGCAGCCGCAGCCGCGCTTCCTGATCGACCGCTATCTGCCCACCTTCCTCGCCACCCGCGCACGCAGGATCGGCTGAGGCTCAGCGGCAGGAGGATCTGCGGAAAAAGCGGCGGCGTACAATGGACGGCCCCACGTTCCCTAGGTGCCGTCCCTTGTCGTATCCCTATCCGCTGGTCGTGTTCGACCTCGATGGCACGCTGGTCGACAGCGCGGCTGATATCGCTGAAGCGCTGAACCGCACGCTGGAGGACATCGGTGTAGCACGCGTGCCGGAAGCCACGGTGCTGGGCTGGATCGGCGATGGCGTGCGCCGCCTGGTCGAGCAGGCCGTGCATGCCGCCGATCGCGAGGTCGACCTGGCCGAAGTGATGCCGGTGTTCATGGTGCACTACCGTGAGTGCCTGCTGCGCAGCCCGCGCTTGTTCGATGGCGTGGCCGACGCGCTGACGCAGCTGCGTGCACGCCATGTGCCGCTGGCGATCTGCACCAACAAGCCCGAAGCGCTGGTGCCGCCGCTGCTGCAGCACCTGGGCATCGGTGATGCGTTCGCGCTGGTGCTGGGTGGTGATTCGCTGCCGCAGCGCAAGCCCAGCGGTGAGCCGCTGCGGCATATCGCTGCGCACTTCGGGCTGCCGGCCGATGCCTGCCTGATGGTGGGTGATTCGCTGACCGACTACCGCGCCGCCGAAGATGCGGGCATGCCGATCGCACTGGTGCGTTACGGCTACCCGCGTGGCCTGGACCTGGCCACCGCGCACGCCGTGGCAGTGATTGACGACCTGCGTGAGTTGCCGGGGTTGCAGGGCTGATGCAACGGACATCCCTGGTCGCCAGGCGGTAACCCGGGCCGACGCAATGGGTAGTGCCGGCCGCCGGCCGGCAACCCGGGATGCGCTGCCGAAGATCATGATGTTGCCGGCCAGCGGCCGGCACTACCATGACCGTCGCGCTCACTTCGGCTGGTAACGCACGCTCAGCTGGTACTCGCGGCCGGGCTGGTTGAACCACGCCACCGTCTCGTAGTGGCGATCGAACACGTTGGCAGCACGTGCCAGCAGCGACCACTCCGGCGTCAGCGCGTACTCGGCGCGCAGGTCCAGCGTGCCGTAGCCGCCGACCTTCACTGCGTTGGCCGCATCGTCATAGCGCTTGCCCGCACCCTGCACGGTCAGGCCGGCGCGGAAATCGCCGAAGCGGCGGTCGACGTCCAGGCGTGCGGTCTGCTGTGCACGGCGCGGCAGCCAGTTGTCGAACTGGGTGCTGCCGTGGGTGCGGTTGCGCGGGTCGGTGTAGCTCAGCTGCGCGTTGATGTCGAAGCCGGCCAGCAGCACGCCACCGGTCAGCTCGGCACCGCGGATGCGTGCCTTCTCCACCTGCTGCATCTTGAAGGTTGCCGCGTCGTAGGTGATCAGGTCATCGATGCGGGTCTCATAGACGTCCAGGCCCCAATGCCAGCCCTGGCCCTGCTGCGAAACACCGAGGTTGGCGCTCTTGGACTTCTCCGGCTTCAACGTCGGCACGCCGCTCCACGGGTCGTACAGGTCGCTGAAGGTCGGCGCCTTGAACGCGGTGCCGTAGCTGGCGTTGAGGCGCAGGCCGTGGTCCAGCTGCATCGCCCAGCCGAGACTGCCGGTGGCGTGGTTGCCGAACTGCTGGTTGTCGTCGTTGCGTGCGCTGGCCTGCAGCTGGTGGTGGCCGAAGCGGCCCTGGTACTGCACGAACACACCGGTGTTGCGGCGGCTGTCGACGAGGTAGCCCGCGCTGCTGCCATCCAGGTTGTCTTCGCTCCAGTCCACGCCGGTGCTCAGCAGCTGGCCTTCGGCCAAGGTGAAGTCACCCTGCAGCGAGGCGCTGTCGCGGTGGGTCTGTGCGCTGCCGCGTGCGCCGAAGTCGCCGAAGTTGTCCGACTCGTTGTCGCTGCGGCCGACGTTGGCGGTGAACGCCAGGCGCTCGGACGGGGTGTAGCGCACCTTGCCGGCCAGCACCTGCTGGCGGGTCTCGGAGTAGTTGTAATAGCCGTCGTAGTGGTTCTTGCCGTCGGCGCGCAGCGCGCTGCCTTCCACGGTCCACTGGTCGTTGAAGGTGTAGCCGCCACGCAGGCTCTTGGACAGGTTGCGGTAGCCGTCGCGGTCGGGTTCATCGGCGAAGCAGCCGGCGAACAGCGTCGCCGAGCCACGGCAGGCATCGATGCCATCGGAATGCTGGTAGGCGATGTCGGCGCCGAACCAGCCGCGTTCGGTGCCACCACCGATGCCGCCGCTGGCTTCGCGCAGGCCGTTGCTGCCGCCACCGAGCTGGACGTGCGGAGCAAAATCGCCCTGGTTGCGGCGGATGAAGATCTGGATCACGCCACCGATGGCGTCGGCGCCGTACAGGCTGGACTGCGGGCCACGCACGATTTCCACGCGTTCGATCTGCGCCAGCGGCAGGTCCTGGTACATGGCCAGGCCGAGGTCGGCACTGTTGATGCGCACGCCATCGACCAGCACCACGGTGTGGCCCGAGTTGGTGCCGCGCAGGAACAGCGAGCTCTGCTTGCCGAGGCCGCCGGCATTGGTCAGGTTGATGCCGGCACGGCCGCGCAGCAGCTCCTGCAGCGAGGTGGCCTGGCTGGATTCGATCTGCGCGCGGTCGATCACCTGCGCCGGCGCGATGCTGTCCTGCAGGGCGATCGGGGTGCGGGTGGCGGTGACCAGGATCTGGTCGAGCGCGGTGGTGTCATCGGCGGCCTGGGCCAGCGCGGGCAGGGCGGCCAGCACGGCCAGGGACAGCATTCGGGACTGCAGCTTCATGGGGGACTCCAGGTGCCACGCACGCCCGCGTGGCGAAGGGGAGGAGCCGCGAAGGCAGGCATGCGCCGACGCCGCAGCGCAGGCTGCGGTCATCCAGCGCCATGCCCACCGCATCGCGACCTGAGGCTTCCTGGCCGGTCTCCGGGCTTGCCGCCGGGTGGCGCGAGGCCACCGTCCAGGCGCCTTCCCATGCCTGCGGCACAGTGGCGTTGTTGCCTGGAACTGACGTGCTTACCGTTGCGGGGGCAGCGCCGGCCTGGCGTGGCATCACGCGTCACCGGCTTCCCGTTTCAACCTGCCGGCCGTGGCCGCAGGTCACCTGGAAGTGCGCGCAGTCTACGGCATCACAGGCGGCCCGTAGCGTCGAGCCTGCTCGACTGCCTTTGCTGTGCCCTTAGAATGGTCCCTCGATCCCGTGGTGCCGTTGCCGATGTCCGCCCGTTTTCCGCTGTTCCCGCGTTGCCTGTACAGGACGCACGCATGATCCTCGACCTGGTCCGCCACGCCGGCAACGGTCGCGATGAGTTCCTCGATGGCCGCAGCGATCCACCGCAGCTGGCCCGCCTGCCGCAGGAACTGGTCGATGCCTACGCCGCGCAGCCGTGGGAGCGGGTGATCAGTTCGCCACGGCTCCGCTCGCTGCACACGGCGATGGCCCTGGCTACCCCGCGTGGGCTGGACGTGGAAGCGGACGAGGAATGGGAAGAGCTGGATTTCGGCGATTGGGACGGGCAGTCGCTGTTCGACCTGCCGGAGGACGCACTGGCGGCCTTCCATGCCGATCCGCATGCATTCCCGCCGCCGAACGGTGAAAGCTGGGGCCACTTCGAGCGGCGCATCGCGCGCGCGCTGGATCGCCTGCTCGATGATGATGATCCGGTGCCGACGCTGGTGGTCAGTCATGGCGGCCCGCTGCGCATGGTGCTGTCGCAGGTCTGTGGCCTGCCGATGTCGCTGTGCTGGGCATTGCGCATCGACCACGGCACCCGTCTGCGGGTGTGGCTGGAGCGCGGCGAGGTCGGGCTGGTGGGCGAGCTGCTGGAGCTGCAGCAGCCCTGACCCGACGGTAGTGCCGGCCGCTGGCCGGCATGCCCAGGAACGCGGGTGCCTCAATCCTCGTCGGTGTGCTCGGCCACGCTGTCTTCCGCGTCATCGTCGGCATCGAAACGCTGCTCATGCACCGGACCCGAAGCGGGGCCGGCCGCCTTCAGAGGGTGCGCGGCGATGCGTGCTTCGTAATCCTGCACCAGCGCCTCACGCTGCGGCTCGCTCAGTTCCTGCCAGTGGCAGTCCAGCAGCGCGCCTTCCAGCGAGTACAACAGGTTCAGGCTGGGCTTGAAGCCCGCGCGCTTGACCTTGACGAAGGCGCCGACCGCGCCGATCGCAACCAGGTCCTCGCGGCTGCGCAGGCCGACCTGGCGCAGCCAGGCTGCACTCTTGGGGCCGATGTTGCGCAGCTTCGGCGCGCTCATCCAAGTGCCTCGACGAACACGCGGGCGATGGCTTCCAGGCCGGCCTGGTCGTCGGCGTCGAAGCGGCCGACCTTCGGGCTGTCGATGTCGAATACGCCGATCAGTTCATCGCCGCGCAGCAGCGGCACCACCAGTTCCGAACGCGAGGCCGAATCGCAAGCGATATGGCCGGGGAAGGCATCGACGTCGTCCACGCGCTGGGTCACGCGCTGGCTGGCGGCGGCACCGCACACGCCCTTGTCCAGCGGGATGCGCACGCAGGCCGGCAGGCCCTGGAACGGGCCGACCACCAGCTCCTTGCCGTCATACAGGTAGAAGCCCACCCAGTTCAGGTCGGGCAGGGCGTGGTAGACCAGTGCGGAGAGGTTGGCCGCGTTGGCGATGCGGTCGGACTCGGCGTAGACCAGGCCACGGGCCTGTTCCAGCAGCTGGGCGTATTGTTCCGGCTTGCTGCCGGTGAGCGAGGCATTGGCGAACATGCCCGCAGTCTAGCAAGCACGCCGGGCCGGCGATAATGCACGCTCTGTCGTCCCGTTGGAGCCCATCGATGCCATTGCCCGCTACGCTGCCGCCCGCCCTGTTCGTCACCGGCACCGATACCGAGATCGGCAAGACCGCGGCCAGCACCGCGCTGCTGCATGCGCTGCGCCGGCGCGGCCTGCGCGCGGTGGGCATGAAGCCGGTGGCCAGCGGCAGCGAAGACCTGGGGCAGGGCCTGCGCAACGAAGACGCGCTGGCCCTGCAGGCCGCCAGCTGGCCGGTGCCGGACTATGCCGACCTGAACCCGTATGCGCTGCGGCAGCCGCTGGCACCGGAGCTGGCCGCTGCCGAGGATGGCGTGCAGGTGGAGCTGGCGCCGATCGTGGCCGCGTTCGCACGAATGCGCGCGCAGGCCGATGTCGTGGTGGTGGAGGGCGTTGGCGGCTGGCTGGCGCCGGTCTCGGCCACGCTGGACCAGCTGGACCTGGTACGTGCACTGCGGCTGCCGGTGCTGCTGGTGGTGGGCATGCGGCTGGGCTGCGTCAACCACGCACGGCTGACTGCGCAGTCGCTGCAGGCAAGCGGCGTGGAGTGCCTGGGCTGGATCGGCAACCACATCGACCCGGCGATGCAGCGCCAGGACGAGAACATCGCCACGTTGCAGCAGCGCCTGCCGATGCCGTGCTGGGGACGGCTGCCGCATCTGCCGGGTGCGAAAGGCGAAGCGCTGTCGGCGCATCTGCTCGATTGATCCTGGGTAGTGCCGGCCGCTGGCCGGCAACTGCATCCACCCGGCGCTCCCAAGATTGCCGGCCAGCGGCCGGCACTACCGTGCTGCAGCCGCCAGCTCCCGCGCGATCGCACCCAGCCGCTCCACCGCGCCGATGAAGCGCGCATCCAGCGTCTGGCAGCACGACAGCCGCAGGCAGTGGCGGTAGCGCGCGCCGCGCGAATACACGCGGCGCTGGGCGTGCACCTGCTTGAGTGATCCTGGGTAGTGCCGGCCGCTGGCCGGCAACTGCATCCACCCGGCGATCCCGGGATTGCCGGCCAGCGGCCGGCACTACCGTTCTGCAGCTGCCAGCTCCCGCGCGATCGCACCCAGCCGCTCCACCGCGCCGATGAAGCGCGCATCCAGCGTCTGGCAGCACGACAGCCGCAGGCAGTGGCGGTAGCGCGCGCCACGTGAATACACCTGGCCGGGCATGAACACGATGTCCTCCTGCAATGCACGCTCGAACAGCTCGCGTGTATCCACGCCGGGCAGTTCCAGCCACAGCAGGAAGCCGCCCTGCGGTTCGGTGGCGCGGGTGCCTATCGGGAAGTGTTCGGCCACCAGCTGGCGCAGCCGTCCCACCTGTTCGCGATACAGCCGGCGCATGCGGTGCAGGTGGTGCTCGTAGCTGCCAGCTTCCAGATACGCCGCCACCGCATCGCCGAGCAGTTGAGGCTCGCCACCGGTGGACTGGAATTTCAGCAGCGCGATGCGCTCGGCGAAGCGGCCGCCATCCAGCCAGCCGATGCGGTAGTCCGGTGCCAGTGTCTTCGAGAAACCTCCGACCACCATCACCCAGCCGTCGCGATCGAAGGCTTTCAGCAACGGCGCCGGCGGTTCGCAGAACTGCAGCTCGGCGTACACCGCATCCTCGATCAGCGGCAGTTGCCGTGCGTTGACCAGCTCGGCCAGGCGCTGCTTGGCGGCGGTCGGCATGGTGCAGCCCAGCGGGTTGTGCACGGTCGGCATCACCACCAGCGCGGCCAGCGGCGTGTGTTCCAGCAGCGCATCCAGCGCATCCACATCCAGGCCGTGCTGCGGATGGGTGGGCAGCTCGATGGCCTGCAGGCCGAGGTTGGCGAGCAGGGGGTACAGGTTGAAGTAAGACGGCGCCTCGATGCCCACCGCATCACCGGGCTGGGTGACCGCGCGCAGCGCCAGCTGCAGGGCCTCCATCGCACCATGGGTCAGCAGCAGGCGTTCGCTGTGGGTATGCAGGCCCATGCGTGGCCCACGCCGCACGATCTGTGCCAGCAGCCGTGGCGAGCCGTTGGGGCGCGCGTAGGTCTCCACCGTCTGCTGGCCGTGGCGCAGCACCTGCGCGGTATGCCGGGCCAGCTGCGCGCCCGGATAGAACTGGCGCCCGCGCGGACCGGCGAAGGCCAGGTCGATCACTCCGGGGCGACGTTGTGCCTCCAGCACGCGCGCCATCAACACCTGCTGCAGCGGCGCGGTGGGTGCGGACGGGGTATCACGCAGCGAACGCTCCGGCACCGACAATCGCGGCGCCACCTCGAAGCCGGCTTTGGGCCGCGGAATGACCAGGCCGGCGTCCTCCAGCTGGCGATAGGCGGCAATCACCGTGTTCAGGCTGAGCCTGCGCTGCAGGGCCATCTGCCGCAGCGAAGGCAGGCGGCTGCCGACCGGAAGGCGTCCGCCGTGGATGGCCTCGGCCAGTTCGTCGGACAGCCGTTGGTAGCGGGGTGGGATCATCGCGCTCTGGTCATCTGTATCCATCGAAGTTCCCGCCATCTGGTGCTGTACCCATGATGATGGCGAGCCTAGCATGTCGTTGTCGGCCGGGCCTGATCGGGGCACGGCCGATACTTCCCAAGCGCACGGCTGGATGGCCGTGCGTCTTTTTTTCAGGTAGTGCCGGCCGCTGGCCGGCAATCCCCAGATCCGGAACGGCGCGGTTGCCGGCCAACGGCCGGCACCACCCGGGCGTCAGCGCATCGGCACCAGCGCCGCGTCGCGCCGGTACAGCGCCGGGAACTGCTTGCCCAGCGCGGCCAGCTTCGGTGCGTCGTAGTAGCGGATGTAGGCCGCCTGCGGGTAGTTGCTCATGTAGTTCTGGTGGTAGCTCTCGGCCGGGTAGAAGCGCTGGCCGCTGACCAGCTGGGTGACGATCGGTGCGCGGTAGCTGCCGGCCTGGCCGAGCTGGGCGATGTAGGCGCGGCTGGCCGCCTGCTGGCGTACATCGTCACTGAAGATCGCCGAGCGGTACTGGCTGCCGTGGTCCGGGCCCTGCCGATCGAGCTGGGTCGGGTCGTGCACCACCGAGAAGAACACCTGCATCAGCTGGCCGTAGCTGACCTGGCGCGGGTCGTAGTCGATCTTCACCGCTTCGGCATGACCAGTCTGGCCGCTGCTGACACGCTCGTAGCGCGCATTGGCAGCGCTGCCACCGATGTAGCCGGACACCGCATTGCTCACGCCCTTGACGTGCTGGAACACGCCCTGCACGCCCCAGAAGCAACCACCGGCGAACACCACGCTGGCATGGGTGGCGTCATCGCGGAACGCGGCGTCGCCGCTGGGCGCAGGTAGCGTCTTGACCTGCGCGCTGGCCTCGACCGGTGCCGCGACCGCGCTGTGGTCGACCAGCAGCACGCCGGTGATCAATGCGGCAGCCACCAATCCGGCGACACCGGCGGCGATGCCCTGTTCAAAGGAGAGTTTCATGGTGTCCTCCCGGTTCAACCGAAGGTGAAGGCATAGGCCTGCACGCCCGCATCGAGGAATTCGATCTCGAAGCGGTGCGGGCCGACCGTGCCGCGCTGGCGGACCAGCTGGTACAGGCGGTGCTCGTCGACCACGCCGCTGCCATCGGTGCCGACATCACTGCCGGCATCAGCGACGGGCAGCGGCTTGCCGTCCAGCCAGACGCGGAAGCGCACCGGCTTGCCGTCCTCGCTCGGTGCCAGCACCAGGTGCAGGTCGCGTGCGTGGAACTGGAAGGCGATGCGGCCACCGGCTTGGTGCAGCTGTGCGGCCTCGTCGGTGACGGTCCAGCGCCCGGACAGTCCCCATTGGTTCAACGCCAGGGTGGCCGGCAGCGTGTAGTCGAACGCGGCGTCGCTGCGCTGCCCGCCGGGCGAGGCGAACTGCTCGGCGCGGGCGTGGCCCAGGTAGGTTTCCGGCGAACGCAGGTTGCCCATGTCGGCCTGCACGGCCACGCCCTTCAGGTCGGCGGCAGCGGGATCGGCCGGTGGCGGCAGATTCGTCTGCCCGGCTTCGGCCAGCAGGCGACGGATCATCTGTTCCGAGCGCGCATAGTTGCCCTCGCCGAACTGGTGGCCGCGGATGTTGCCCTGCGCGTCGACGAAGTATTGTGCCGGCCAGTAGCGGTTGTTGAAGGCGCGCCAGATCGTGTACTGGTTGTCGAGCGCCACCGGGTACTCGACCTTCAGCTGCTGCACCGCCTTCATCACGTTGCGTGGGTCGCGCTCGAAGGCGAACTCCGGCGTGTGCACGCCGACCACCACCAGGCCGTGGTCGCGGTAGCGTCGCTCCCATTCGTGCACGAACGGCATCGCGCGCAGGCAGTTGATGCAGGAATAAGTCCAGAAATCGACCAGCACCACCTTGCCGCGCAGCTGCTGTGCACTCAGCGGCGGGCTGTTGAGCCAGCCAGTGGCGCCGTCCAGCGCGGGCAGGGTGCCCTCCACCGGCAGCGGTGCATCGGCACCGGCATTGGCGCCAGCCATCATCATCATCGGCGGTGCCGCCGGCTGCGCGCCGGGTACCGCATCCAGCAGGCTTTGCTCGATTCGCGCGGTGCTGACCGTGGACAAGCGGGTCAGCAGGCCGGTATCCCAGCCGAGGCCGATCGCCACCACGGCCAGCAGCGCGGCCACACCCAGTACCTTGCGCAGGACATCGCCGAGGCCGAGCCGCGCCTGCATCGCGCGGAACACGCGGCCGCCGATCCATACCGCCAGCGCCAGTGCGGTGATCGCACCCAGCGCATAGGCCAGCAGCAGCGCAGTGGTGCCGACGCTGGCGCCATGCAGGGCGGCGCCGGTCAGCACCAGGCCAAGGATCGGCCCGGCGCACGGTGCCCACAGCAGACCCGTGGCGATGCCGATCAGCAGCGAGGTCCACGCGCCGCCGTGCCCCGCGGCATCCGCCGCATCGGCGCGTGCGCTCAGGCGGGCACCCACGCGCTGGAACGGTGCCATCAGGTGGTCGGCCAGCCGTGGCCAGAGCAGGGCGATCGCGAACAGCGCCATCAGCAGCAGGGCGATCCAGCGTCCCACCTGGTTGGCCTGCGCCACCCATTGGCTGCCCACCGCGGCCAGGCTGGCGACCACGGTGAAGGTGAGCGCCATGCCCAGCAGCAGCGGCAGCGTGCTGCGCAGGAACGGACGGTCGGCACGCGCGAACACGAACGGCAGCACCGGCAGGATGCAGGGGCTGAGCAGGGTCAGTGCGCCCCCGAGGTAGGCAAGCAGCAACAGCAGCATGGTCAGGCTCCGGAAGCAGTGGAAGAACCGACCGGTACCCGCCAGCCCTCGGCAGTGCCATCAGTGGCACCGGGAACGAACACCATCGCCGCACCGTTCATGCAGTAGCGCAGCCCGGTCGGGCGTGGCCCATCGTTGAACACATGGCCGAGATGGCCGCCGCAGCGGCGGCAATGCACCTCCACCCGCAGCATCCCGAAGGTGACGTCGCGGTCTTCGCCGATGGCGTTGTGGAGCGGCGCCCAGAAGCTGGGCCAGCCGGTGCCGCTCTCGAACTTGGTGGAGGAGGAGAACAGCGGCAGTGCACAGCCGGCGCAGGCAAAGGTGCCCTGCCGGTGTTCCTTGTTGAGCGGGCTGCTCCACGGCCGTTCGGTGGCCTGCTGGCGCAGCACCGCGTACTGCGCCGGGGTCAGGCGCTGGCGCCACTCGGCATCACTGTGCATGACCTCGAACTGTCGCGACGGACGCGCTTCGGCGGCGGCCGGGGCGGCGCGGCTGCACGCCCCCAGGCCGAGCAGCCCGGCGGCGGTGGCAACACCGCCCAGGCCCAGCAGATGGCGGCGGGAGAGGGACATGGCGGACTCCGGGAAGGGGCGACGGGGCCATGCTGCGCCCGCCCGGGTCAACGAATCCTCACGCAGGATTCAATTTTTCGTGAGGTATCGGCGGCCGTCCCGCGCCACAATGCAGCCAGCCTCCCCACTGGCCCCGAGCTGCCGATGTCCACCAAACGCGTGCTGATCGTTGAAGACGATGCCCACATCGCCGACCTGCTGCGCATGCATCTGGGCGATGAGGGTTACGACGTCGCCCATGCCGCCAGCGGCGATGCCGGCCTGCGCCTGCTCGAGCAGGACGGCCCGTGGGATGCGCTGGTGCTGGACGTGATGCTGCCCGGCGTGGATGGGCTGCAGGTGTGCCAGCGTGCACGCGCGATGGCGCGCTATGTACCGATCATCATCATCAGCGCGCGCGGCAGCGAAACGCAGCGCATCGTCGGCCTGGAACTGGGCGCGGACGATTACCTGGCAAAACCCTTCTCGATGCCGGAACTGGTGGCACGGGTGCGCGCGCTGCTGCGACGCGCCGAGGCGATGGCGCAGAGCGCACGCATCGATGCCGGCGCGATCGAGCTGGGTGGGCTGCAGCTCGATCCGGTCGCGCGCACGGCCTCGGTGGATGGCAACGCGCTGGAGCTGACCCCGCGCGAGTTCGATCTGCTGTTGTTCTTCGCCCGTCATCCGGACCAGGTGTTCGCGCGCATGGAACTGCTCAACCAGGTCTGGGGCTACCAGCACGATGGCTACGAGCACACGGTCAACACCCACATCAACCGCCTGCGCAGCAAGATCGAACCCGACCCGGCCAACCCACGGCGGCTGCTGACGGTGTGGGGCCGCGGCTACAAGCTGGTCGACCCGGCCGGGGCGGCGGCATGATCAAGCCCAACCTGTGGCAGAAGCTGGCGGTGGTGACCGCCGCGCTGATGCTGATGTGCTGCATGGCGCTGCTGGCACTGCAGATGCGTGCCAACACCCGCCACGAGCAGGAGGTGGTACAGCGGTTGTCGCTGGGCCTGGCCGAGCACATCGCCCAGCGCAGCGAGCTGATGGACACCAGCGGCATGCGCGATGCCGCGGTGCGCGCACTGTTCGGCCAGCTGATGGCGGTCAACCCCAGCGTCGAGGTCTACCTGCTGGACGACCAGGGCCGCATCCTCGGCCACGATGCACCCAGTGGACATCTGGTGCGCAACCGGGTGGACGTGGCGCCGTTGCGACGCCTGCTGGCCGGTGCGCCGCTGCCGATCCTCGGCGATGACCCGCGCAGCGCGGACGGCCGCAAGGTGTTCAGCGCCGCACCATTGATCGTGCAGGGCCGGCCGGCTGGCTATGTATACGTGGTGCTGGTCGGCGAGCACCGGCAGATGCTCTCCGATGATCTTGCCGCCGGCAGCCAGTGGAACACCACGCTGTGGTCGGTGGTGCTGGTCGGCGGCCTCGGCCTGTTTGCCGGGCTGGTGGCGTTCTACTGGGTGACGCGCCCGTTGCGGCGGCTGACCCGGCGGATCCAGGCCTTCGACATCGATGCGCCCACGCCACTGCCGCCGCCGGAGCCGCTGCGCCCCGGTGAGCGCGACGAACTGGTGATCCTCGAACATGCGCACGCGCAGATGGCGCAGCGGCTGGGCGAGCAGTGGCAGCAGCTGCGCCAGCAGGACCTGCAGCGCCGTGAGCTGGTCGCCAACATCTCGCACGACCTGCGCACGCCGTTGTCGTCGCTGCATGGCTACCTGGAAACGCTGGCGTTGAAGGACGCCACGCTGTCACCGGACGAGCGCCGCCGCTATCTCGGCATTGCGCTGGCGCAGAGCGCCAAGGTCGGCCGGCTGGCACGCGCGCTGTTCGAGCTGGCGCGGCTGGAGCACGGCGAAGTGCGGCTGGAGTGGGAGGTGTTCGCGCTGCCGGAGCTGCTGCAGGACGTGCTGCAGAAGTTCGAACTGGCGGCACAGGCGCGCGGCCAGCAGCTGCACGCGGCGTTTCCGCCCGGCCTGCCGCTGGTCCGCGCCGACCTGGGCCTGGTCGAGCGGGTACTGACCAATCTGCTCGACAACGCGCTGCGGCATGCGCCCGACGGTGGCCAGATCGAGGTGCGCCTGCGCGCGACCCCCGACAGCGTGGAGGTCAGCGTGGCCGATGACGGCCCCGGCGTGGCGCCAGCGCTGCGTACCCAGCTGTTCCAGGCACCGGCCGCGCTGGGGGCTCGGCGCGGGGAGAACGGTGGCTTGGGCCTGTTGATCGTGCAGCGCATCGTGCAGCTGCACGGCCGCCACATCGAACTGCGCGACAGCGAGCGTGGCGCGCTGTTCGTGTTTGCCTTGCCGCGTGCGGAACCGGCGGCCTAGCAGGCCGCTTCGCACTCGACGGTGCCGCCGGATTCCAGCGGCAGGTGCAGGCGGATACAGGCACCGCCCAACTCCGAATCGGTCACCTCGACGTGGCCACCATGCTTGTCGGCGACCACCTGCACCAGCGCCAGGCCAAGGCCGAAACCGGGGCTGCCCGGGTCCAGCCGGACATAGGGCTGCAGTACCTGGCCGCGCAGTTCCGGCGCGATGCCGGGGCCGTCGTCCTCCACCTGCACGCACAGCCAGCCGTCATTGACCGTGCTGGCAATACGGATCTGCCGGCGTGCGTAACGCAGTGCATTGCCGAGCAGGTTGCGCAGCGCCAGCTCCAGCATGTGCCGGTTGACGTTGACCAGGCCCACCGGCGACAGCACCTGTTGCACCGGCATCGGCAACGGTGCGAACTGGGCCACCACGCCGCGCACCAGCGCCGCCAGCTGCAGGCGCTGGCGGGTCAGCTGATGGCAGCGGCCCAGTGCGGCGTATTCGACGCCGGCATCGGTCAGGTGCTGCAGCCGATCGACATCGGTGCGCAGCCCGCCCAGCGCATCGCGCTGCACATCGTCGAGCGCGGTGTCTTCCAGGTCGGCCAGGCCGAAACGCATCCGTGCCAACGGCGTGCGCACCTCGTGCGCCACCGCCTGGGCCAGCACGCGCTGGCTTTCCAGCAGCTGCTGCAGCTGCTCGGCCATGTGGTTGAAGGCGTTGGCCAACGGCCGCACCAGCGCGGTACCGGCGCGCGGCGCGCGGGTATCCAGCTGGCCGTCGCGCATCTGCCGCGCCGCCTGGGCCAGCTGCGAGACGTCGCGCCACAGCCGTAGACCATCACGTACATCGGCAGTGCCACCGCCACCATCAGGATCAGCAGCAGGATCGCCACGCCGGACACTTCGCTGTCCTGCCAGCCTTCATCCGGCAGCGCTTCGTCCAACGGGCCCAGCATCACGGCGTAGTCGCTGTCGCCGATCCGCTGCAGGCTGCGCATGTGCTCCAGGTCGATCTGCACGCGGCCGTTGTTGAACGGCGGGCGCTGGCTGGCCGGCAGCTCCTTCACCGCCTCGGCCAGCGGCACCATGCGCAGCGCGTAGGCGAAATCGGCGTCGAGTTCGCGCGCCAGTGCCGGCCACTGCTCGCGCGGGGTTTCGGCGAAGCGGTGCTGCAGCAGCGCATGGGTGCCGCGCATCTCGGCCTGCAGACCGGCTTCCGTGCGGTCTTCCAGCAAGGCGTCCCAGGCCCACAGGCCCAGCACGATCAACAACAGGTGGGCGACCAGGAAACCGATGCCGTAGCGCAGGAAGTGGAAGGCGTGGCCGCGCATCGCCGAAGGCGTGCGCTTCATCCCCATGCCGAGCGGCTGAACAGGTAGCCGCGGCCACGGACGGTCTTGATCCGTTCCGGCTGCTCGGGGTTGTCGCCCAGCTTGCGGCGCAGGCGCGAGATGCGGGCGTCGATCGAACGGTCCAGGCCGTCGAAGGCGATGCCACGCAGGCCGCGCAGCAGCGCGTCGCGGTCCAGGATCTGGCCGGCGTTGCTGGCCAGCAGGAACAGCAGGTCGAACTCGGCGGTGGTCAGCTCCAGCAGGCCGCCCTGCAGGTGCACGTTACGGGTGGACGGGTCGATGTTCAGCTCGCCGAAGCGCAGGCTGCCGTCACGCGGCTCGACCCGGCGATGGCGGCGCAGGTGGGCACGCAGCCGGGCCAGCAGCACCCGCGGTTCGATGGGTTTGCCGATGTAATCGTCGGCCCCCAGTTCCAGGCCCAGCACCTGGTCGATGTTGTCGGTGCGGGCGGTCAGCACGCAGATGATGCCGTCATAGTGGGGCCGGATCTGCCGACACACTTCGAAACCATCCTGGTCGGGCAGGCCGACATCGAGCAGCACCAGGGCCGGCTTTTCGGCCAGGATCCGGGCCACTGCGCGCTCGCCGCTGCGCTCGTGGGCCACCTGGTAGCCATGCCGTTGCAGGTAGTCGCTGACCATCGTTCCCAGGCGGGCATCGTCTTCGACCAGTACGATATCCAGCATTTCCAAGGCCTCCGTGGGCGCAAACGTACCGCCACGGCACGAGCGCGGCGATGCTATCCCAGCCTTCGGGCCGCCCGGGTCCCGGGGGCGGGCGCCATTCAGCCGGGGTTGCTGGCGCACGGGCCGGGTCTCAGTCCCGGCAACAACTTGGCGTCCAGCATAGCCTGTTGCTGTTACAAAACGTTACCTTCGTGATACGGCTGGTGACGATCGCTGACAGCAAAGCGACTGACGCCGCGCAGCCCGGGGCCGAGCATGGAGTCTCCTCCGCTCCGCGTGCCGTCCCCATGTCGCCCGCCGCCCCCTGCCTGCCGAACCCGTCCCGCCGCTGCCAGTGCGGAGGCTTCCGATGAGCGGCGTGGTCGGGGCCTGGCTGCCGCCCGCCGAGGACGAGCAGCTGCTGCAGCAGCTGGCCCCGATGCTGCGCGCCCTGCAGCAGCGTGGGCGTGGCCGCATCGGCTACTGGACCGACGCCGAGGCCGGCCTCGCGCTGGGCCATTGCCGGGCGCGACCGATACGCCGTTGCAGCCGCTGAGCTCGGACTGCGGTCGCTACGTGCTGTGCCTGGACGGCCGCCTGTACAACCGCAGCGACCTGCAGGCGCAGCTGCGCGATCTGCCCCGCAGCTGCAGCGATTCACGGCTGCTGCTGCAGGCGATCGTCGAATCGGGGCGTGCAGCGGGCACTGTCCCGTATCGAAGGTGCGTTCGGCTTCAGTGTCTGGGACCGCGAGTCGGCGCGTGCTGTGGCTGGCCCGTGATCCGGTGGGCGAGCGTCCACTGCATTACGGCTGGTACCAGGGCCAGTTCCTGTTCGCCTCCGAGTTGAAGGCGCTGCAGGCCTTCGCCGGTTTCGCGCCGAGCATCAGCCAGGATGCGCTGAGCCTGCTGCTGCGCCATGACTATGTGCCGGCGCCGCACACCATCTACCCGTGGCATCCACAAGCTGGTGGCGGGCGCGATGCTGCGCATCGATCTCAGCGACCATGCCGCGGGTTGCTCCAGCCAGGCCGCGCAGGGGGGGACGCGCTACTGGTGCGCACGCGACGCGATGCAGAGTGCACTGCAGGAGCCGCTGCAGCCGGCGCCGAGCCTGGAACAGGCCACCGACCAGCTCGAAGCGGTACTGCAGAAGGCCATCGCTTCACGCATGCACTCGCCCCTGGCGTGCGGCGCGTTCCTTTCCGGCGGCACCGACTCCTCGCTGGTGACGGCGATGATGCAGGCACAATCGACCCTGCCGATCGAGGCGTGGACGGTCGGCTTCGACGATCCGGGGCATGACGAGAGCGACTGGGCGTCGCAGGTCGCGCGCCACCTGGGTGTGCAGCACCACCTGCACCGGATGGACGCGCGCCAGGGCCTGGACCTGCTGCAGCGCCTGCCGCAAGTCTGGTGCGAGCCCTTCGCCGACGCCTGGCAGCTGCCGACGCTGCTGGCCAGTGAACTGCTGGGGGCGCGCAAGCCGGTTGCACTGACCGGTGACGGTGGCGATGAACTGTTCTTCGGCCACCCCAGCTATGGCCGCGCGCTGCGCAATGCGCGCCTGTGTGGTGGCCTGCCGGACTGGGTACGCGACCTGGCGCGGCGCAGCGGCAACCGCATGAATGTCGAACGCGGCCGCCTCGGTGGCTGGCGCGCACTGGTGGCCGAGGTGGCTGCCAACGATGTGGAAGGTCATTACCTGCAGCGCGTGACCCGCTGGCGGCAACCGGCGCAGGTGGTGCTGGGCGCGCGTGAGCCGGTGACGATCTTCCAGCAGCAGGACACGGCGCTGCCGGCCGAGGCGCGCATCCAGCTGTTGGATTTCCGCATGGACCTGGCCGAGGGCATCCTGGCCAAGGTTGATCGCGCGGGCATGGCGGCGGGCGTTGAAACCCGTGCGCCGCTGCTGGACATGGAGGTGGTGCGCCTGGCCTGGCGGCTGCCGCAGCACCTGAAGTACCACGATGGCGAGCACAAGCGGATTCTGAAGCACCTGCTGGCGCGCTACCTGCCGGAACCGCTGGTGTATCGCCCCAAGCGCGGTTTCGGTCCGCCGATGGCGCGCTGGCTGGCCGGTCCGCTGCGCGACTGGGCGGAGGCGCTGCTGGACCCGCAGCTGCTGCGCAACCAGGGCTGCTTCGATGTGGCGCGCGTGCGTGGCATCTGGGAGGCGTTCCTGCGTGGCGAGCGCAAGTGGCACACGCACCTGTGGAACGTGCTGATGTTCCAGGCGTGGCACCAGCATTGGCACGGTGGTCGCGGGCGCTGAGCCGTTCCTGCATCGCGTGCGGCGGGTTCATTCTGCGTGGCGCAGGGCGGATGCCCTTGCGTACGAATGTCCTCCGGCGCCGGCCGTTGGCCGTCGCCTCCCCCTTTACTTCGTACGCAAGGGCCTCCGCCCTGCGTTCGGAGTTCGTCGGCGCCTCGTTGAAAGTCGCCCGCGCGCGTTGCGCTCTCCTCACCGCAAGCCGAGCCTCGTCGGGGCGGGCAGGGGTCTGGGCAAAGTAAAGGAGGAGGTGACGGCCAACGGCCGGCGCCGGGGGACATTTGCCCAGGCCCCTGCCCACCCCGGCGGGGCCCATCAGTTCGCGGCGAACCCGGTCGAAGACGCGCTTGTGGCGGTGTGTTCTGCGTGGCGCCGGGCGGAGGCCCTTGCGTACGAATGTCCTCCGGCGCCGGCCGTTGGCCGTCACCTCCCCCTTTACTTCGTACGCAAGGGCCTCCGCCCTGCGTTCGGAGTTCGTCGGCGCCTCCTTGAAAGTCGCCCGCGCGCGTTGCGCTCTCCTCACCGCACGCCGAGCCTCGTCGGGGTGGGCAGGGGTCTGGGCAAAGTAAAGGAGGAGGTGACGGCCAACGGCCGGCGCCGGGGGACATTTGCCCAGACCCCTGCCCACCCCGGCGGGGCCCATCAGTTCGCAGAGAGTCCAGACGAAGAAGCGCTCCTCAATCCAGACGCCAGGCAAAAAAAGACCCGGCAGAGGGAGGGATCTGCCGGGTCCGGATTGCGTGGGGGGAGGGACCCACGCAATGAGCGTTGCGTCGCGTCAGTGGTTGTTCGCGTCCGCCGTTGATTCGTTGTAGCCCTGCACCAGTTCGGACCAGGCCTTGCTGGCCTGCAGGCCGAGACCGACCACGTCCTGCTGGGCCTGGCCCAGCCGCTGCAGGTTGTCCTGCCACAGCTGCGCACCCTTGGAGAGCGTCCCGGCCGCATCCTCGCCGCGGGCCAGTTCACCCAGCCAACCGCCGGTCGCGGTCAGGTTGCGCTCCATCACCTTCAGCTGCACGCCGAACATGCTTTCCGCGTTCTCCAACGCCAACCGGTTCGCACGCGTTGCCGCGGCGGCGAGCTGGCGGGTGGCATCACTGAAGCGATCGCTGAAGGCGGCGGCCATGGGGCATCAGGGAGTGGCTTGATGCAATGCAGCATACGCCCTTGATGCGGCAATGCAACAAAAATAACAAAGGCGCCCAAGACGCCTTTGAAAAACCTTTCAGATCAATGGGTTGATCAGGCCGCCGGGCCGCGGTAACGGCACCCCGACGTGCAGGTTTCGTGCACGGTGATCTCGCTCAGCGCCGGCAGGCTCGGCTTGAGCTCGTTCCAGATCCACACCGCCAGGTTCTCGCTGGTCGGGTTCTCCAGGCCGGGGATGTCATTGAGGTAGTGATGGTCCAGGCGGTCGTAGATCGGCTGGAAGGCCGCCTTCACGTCACCGAAGTCCATGATCCAGCCGGTCTGCGCGCCGGGTTCGCCCTCGAACCTTCAGTTCCACCCGGAACGAGTGGCCGTGCAGGCGCGCGCACTTGTGCCCCGGCGGCACGTTGGGGAGGCGGTGCGCCGCCTCGAGCATGAAGACTTTGAAGATTTCCATGCCGCGATTGTACGCCGCAGGCCGCCGGGCAGCCTGAGCGGAGGTTGGGCTTTCGTGAAGAAAGTCTTTTCATCCGGATGAAGAGATGATAGCTTCTCTTATATCCGTATGAAGAGATGTTATTGGCCGGACCACGGCCAGGCATGGACTACTGCGGAACTTCGTCGCCCTTACCACCTCCCCCACATCGTCATGCCCAAGCACACCCTGCTCGTGGCGGCCCTGGCCGTCGCTCTGGCCGCGCCTTTGTCCGCCGCCGCCGAAACCTCCGCCGACGCCAGTGGCGAAGCCAGCACCCTGGCCGCCGTGCGCGTCACCGGTTCCAACATCAAGCGCACCGATACCGAGGCCTCCAACCCGGTGCAGGTGATCGGTCGCCAGCAGCTGGAACAGACCGGCAAGGCCACCGTGGCCGATGTGCTGCGTTCGATCTCGGCCAACACCGGCAACGCAAGCAACGAAACCACCAACAACGGTTGGGCCTCCGGCTCGGCCGGCATCGGCCTGCGTGGCCTGTCGCAGAAGAACACGCTGGTGCTGCTCAACGGCCGCCGCCTGGCCAACTACGGCTTCCCGGCCGGTGGCCTGTCCGACACCTTCGTCGATCTCAACGCGCTGCCGCTGGTTGCGGTCGAGCGCATCGAAGTGCTCAAGGACGGCGCCTCCGCGGTGTACGGCTCCGACGCCGTGGCCGGCGTGGTCAACATCATCACCCGGCAGAACTTCGAAGGCGCCGAGATCGGCGGCAGCTTCGGCGGTGCCGACCAGGGCGGCCTGCACGAGCAGAACCTGAAGTTCGTCGGCGGCCTCGGTGATCTCGATACCGATGGCTACAACATCCTCTTCAGCCTGCAGGGCTACAACCGCGAGCGCCTGGACCAGGACGAGCGCAACCTGACCAAGAGCGGCATCTACACCGATGCGCCGGGTGGCCGCTGGAACGGCTGGTCGGCCAAGGGCGCGCGCTATCTGGTCAACGGCGTGTCGGTGCCGATGCTCGACGCCAACGGCAACTGCCCGACCGGTACCACCCGCGTCGCCAGCGCGCCGATCGACGGCCTGGCCGGCGACACCTGTGGTTTCAACCAGGCACCTGTTCACCACGCTGATCCCCTCGACCAAGCGCTACCAGGCCTATGCCAACGGCACCTTCCGCCTGAACGACAATGTCGAAGCCTTCGGCGAAGTGCTGTACAGCCAGATCAAGAGCGCCGCGTGGTTCGGCAGCAGCCCGTTCTTCACCCTGGAAAGTGGCCGCTTCGCCTTGAACGCAGACAGCGGCCTGGCCGAGCCGGTGTCATCGCTGCTGCCGGCCAACAATCCGTACAACCCGTACGGTCGCGCGATCCCGATCGAATACACCTTCTTCGACCTCGGCGGCACGATCAAGACCAACCGCTCCACCGCCTATCGCGGCGTGTTCGGCCTGCGCGGCACCACTGCCAACTGGGACTGGGAAGTGGCCGCATTCGGTGCGCGCCAGCAGCGAGCGCGAGAGTGTGTCCGGCGGCTTCGCCAACCGCTGGGCGCTGGCCAACGCACTGGCCACCGGCAGCTACAACCTGCTGAACCCGGCGGCCACGCCGCAGTCGGTACGTGATTCGATCAACATCGCCACGCTGCGCCCGGCCGAGTCCAAGCTGCAGGGCGTCGACGCGAAGATTTCCGGAAGCCTCGGCCACATCTGGGCCGGCGAAATTGGTTTCGCCGCTGGTGCCGAGTGGCGCCGCGAGAAGCTCGATTCCAACAACCCGTGGCAGATCGATGCCGGCCTGCAGGTGCGCCCGGCCATCGCCGAAGTACATGGCCAGCGCCAGGTCAGCGCCGCCTACGCCGAAGTGAACGTGCCGCTGGCGTCGACCCTGGAGCTGTCCGCCGCCGCGCGTGCCGATCACTACGATGATTTCGGCGATGCGTTCTCGCCGAAGATCGGCCTTCGCTGGCAGCCGCTCGACTTCCTGCTGGTGCGTGCCTCGGCGTCGAAGGGCTTCCGCGCACCGTCGCTGTCGGAAAACTCCAACAGCACCAGCATCGCCTACGGCAGCGTGGTCGATCCGCGTGATCCGGATGTGCCGGGCTCGCGCCAGAACCCGACCTTCTTCATCGTTGGCAACAACGAACTGAAGCCCGAGCGCACCAGGAGCGTGAACTTCGGCGTGGTGCTGTCGCCGTGGGCCAACACCAACCTGAGCGTGGACTACTACCGCATCCAGCTGGACAACCTGGTCGGCACCAACAACACCCAGACCCTGGTCAACGACAACGTGGCCGGCGCCGTGCAGCGCGACGAGCGCGGCAAGCTGCAGGCGGTCTACAACCGCTACCAGAACCTGAGCGAGCTGAAGACCTCGGGCATCGACGTCGAGCTGCGCCAGCGCATCCCGACCGCTGCGCTGGGCGACTTCACCGTGTCCTCGGCCTACACCCACGTGCGCGACTACCGTCGCCCGACCGTGGTCGGCGGCCCGCTGGTCGACTACGCCGGCAGCAACCTCGGTGCGACCCTGCCCAAGGACAAGGCCACCACCACGCTGGACTGGAAGTACGGCGACTTCAACGCAGCGGTGACCTGGTACTACACCAGCGGCTACCGCCAGGAAGCCAGCACCGCCGCCAAGGCCGTGCAGCAGCGCGTCGGCAGCTACAGCCAGTACGACCTGTACCTGGCCTACACCGGCATCGACAAGCTGACCGTGTATGCCAAGGTGCAGAACCTGGCCGACAAGACGCCGCCGTACGACGCCTCGTTCCCGGGCATCCGCGCGCCGTACGACTTCAGCCAGTACGACCTGCGTGGCCGCTACTTCACGCTCGGCTTCGACTACCGCTTCTGATCCACCCGCTGCGGCCGGCCTCCCCAGGGGGCCGGCCGCGCGACCGCCTGCCGTTGTGTTCCAGGGGAGTCACCGTGTCCTTGCATCGTCGTGCCGTTCTTCCGCTGCTGATCGCCGCCGCCACCGCACTGTTTCCATCGCAGCCGGTGCAGGCACAGAGCGCCTACTTCTTTCCGCAGGTGGCCGACGCAGCGGCGTTCGATACCGCCGTGCCCACGCCGGAACAGTTCCTCGGCTATCCGATCGGCAGCCGTTACACCCGGCACGACCAGCTGGTGGCGTACTTCCAGGAACTGGCGAAACGCTCGGACAAGATCAGCGTGCGCGAGATCGGCCGCAGCTATGAAGGCCGTCCGCTGCTGATCGCCACCGTCACTGCTGCGGGCAATCATGCGCGGCTGGAGCAGATCCGCCAGCAGCACGCGACCCTGGCCGATCCGGCACAGCCGCGCAGCGCGGCGGGCGACAGCCCGGTGGTGGTGTGGCTGGGCTACAGCGTGCACGGCAACGAGACCTCCAGTGCCGAGGCGGCGATGCTGACGGCGTACTATCTGGTAGCCAACCGCAGCGCCGAAACCCAGCAGTGGCTGCAGCAGGCGGTGGTGCTGTTCGACCCGGCGCAGAACCCGGACGGCCGCGATCGCGCCACCAACTGGCACAACGCGTGGGCCTCCGATCCGGCCTCGGCCGACCCGGCCGACAAGGAACACGTCGAGCCGTTCCCGCAGGGCCGCACCAACCACTACTTCACCGATCTCAACCGCGACTGGCTGGCCCTGACCCAGCAGGACTCGCGGCCGAAGGTGGAGGTGTTCCACCAGTGGTACCCGAACGTGCAGATCGATTTCCACGAGATGGGAAAGGACAGCACCTACTACTTCGAACCGTCGCCGAAGAGCATGCACAGCCCGCTGATTCCGGCGGCGTCGTATGAATTCAACAAGACCCTGGCCAAGTACCACGCGCAGGCGTTGGATGCGCTGGGCTCGCTGTACTACACCGGCGAGAACTTCGACAACTTCTCGCCGGTCTACGGCTCCACCTACCCGGACTTCCATGGCGCTGTCGGCGTTACCGTCGAGCAGGCCAGCTCGCGCGGCCGCGTGCAGGAATCGGTGAATGGCCTGCTGACCTTCCCGTTCACCATCCGCAACCAGGTCGCAACCGGGCTGGGCACGGTGCGTGGTGCAGTGACCGAGCGCAGCGGCCTGTTCGATCTGCAGAAGCAGTTCTTCCAGAGCGCGCTGAAGCAGGCCGCACAGCAGCCGGTGAAGAGCTTCGTGTTTGGCGATGCGCATGATCCGGCACTGACCCGCCGCCTGCTGGAACTGTTGCTGCTGCATCGCATCGAGGTGCGCGCGCTGGATCGTGCCGTCACTGTCGATGGCCAGCGTTTCGATGCCGGCAGTGCCTACGTGGTGCCGGTGCAGCAGGCGCAGTTCCGCCTGGTGCATTCGATCTTTGCCGAGACGCCGCCGATCAAGGGCGATGTGTTCTACGGCAGCACCAGCTACGCGATCGCACCGGCCTACGGCGTGGCCTTCGCCGGTAGCCGCAGCCGTATCGATGGCGGCGCACGCGTGGCCGCGCTGCCGGCGGAACAGGGCGCGGTGCTGGGTGGCCAGGCTGGATTCGCGTACGCGATCGACTGGCGCGACTACAACGCCGGGCGCGCGCTGGCCGCGCTGCAAGGCAAGGGCGTGATTGCACGCGCGGCATTCCAGCCGTTCACCACCGCGACCACGCAGGGCGAGGTCAGCTTCGCCGCCGGCAGCCTGGTGATTCCGGTGGCCGGGCAACCACTGCAGGGCACGGCGTTGCTTGAAGCAGTGACGTCCGCCGCGCGTGCTGCCGGCGTGCAGGTGCACGCGCTGTCCAGCGGCCGCAGCCGCGAGGGCATCGACCTCGGCAGTGATGGCGTCAAAGCGCTGCGCAAACCCGCGGTTGCGCTGGTGATGGGTGAGGGCGTGGCCGCCACCGAGATCGGCTCGGCCTGGTTCCTGTTGGACCAGCAGCTGCGGTTGCCGGCCAGCAAGCTGGATCCCTTGCAGCTGGGCAAGGCGCCGCTGGACCGCTACACCACGATCGTGCTGTCCGGTGGCACCTACACCGGCGTCGATGCCACGGCGGTGGCTGCACTGAAGCGCTGGGTGCAGGCCGGTGGTTCACTGGTGACCTACGGCAGTGCCTCGAAGTGGGCGATCGAACAGAAGCTGGCCGACGGCGAGAAGCTCGGCAAGGAAGAAGATGCAGCTGACGAGAGCCGCCGTGCGTTCGGCGACCAGCGCGACATCGCCGCGATCGAGCGGGTCAGCGGCAACATCCTCAGTGCCGACGTGGATACCAGCCATCCGCTGGCATTTGGCGTGCCACGCCGGCAGCTGGCGATCAACAAGGAGAACACGGTGACGCTGCAGCCAAGCGCGAACCCGTTCTCGACGGTGGTACGCATCGACACGCCACCGCGGGTGAATGGCTATCTGTCCGAGCGCAATCGCACGCGGGTGGCGGGCAGCGCGTGGCTGCTGGTGTCGGCGCAGGGGCAGGGCAACGTGGTGCTGTTTGCCGATGACCCGGCGCATCGCAAGTACTGGCACGGGACGGATCGGTTGCTGATCAACGCGATCTTCTTCGGGAATCTGGTGAATCCGAGTAAGGCGCGGGGGTGAGGCGTTTGGCGCAGGCTCCACACCCCTGCGCCTGCGCCGCGTCAACCGTTCACTCCAGGACCATGCGGAAAACTGGCAAAAGAGGGGCGAGGCGTAGACAACGTTCCTAGGCCACGCCCCCGCACAGCGGGCAGCAACTAGAAGCTGGCGCGTACGCCCGCCCTGTACTCGGATGTGTCCTTGTCGAACTGGCCTTCCAGTACCACCCCCCACCTATCGGTGAAGTTCAGCTGTCCGCCCACCACGCCGTACCAGCGGGCATCCTGCCCGTCACCGCCATTGGCGTAGCCGCCCTTCAGCCAGCCTTCGATCTGCTCGGTGAACCTGCTGCGCACACCCACCATGCCCACTACCTCGTTGAATCGAGAGGTCTGGCGGGAACGTGCATCGCCGAGGCGGTAGTCCGACGTCGCCGAACGGTGATTCCAGGCAAACTCGCTGGTGAAGTCCAGACGGTCGCTGATCGGTGCGTGATATCCCAAGCCCAGGTACGGAACGTCGAGCGTGGTTTTCACCCGCGCAGCGCCCCGGCGGTCACTTCCGCTGACGCGTGACGCGCCGGCGATTACATGGAACTGTGGCGTGACCGCGAACGAACCGCGGGCATAGCCGCCATCTGTGGTGAAGTCAGCGGTGCTACCGGCATCGAGCTTCAGTCGGTTCCAGCCACCCTCCACATAGGTGTAGCTGAGCTCATCGCTGGCCGACGCCAGCAGCGGTGTCGCCAGCAGCAGGCAGGTTGGCAGGAGCATCTTGCGCATCGTTCAAGTCCTTGTGTGAAGCGGGAGCGCGGTGAATTGCCGGCCCATGCCGCAGCGCCAGTCCGTGCAGTCACCGGGTGAACAAAGGCTCCGATCAGAAGCTTGCGCGAACGCCCAGACGGTACTCGGCGAAGTCGTCGTAGAACTGGCCTTCGGCAACCACGCCCCAGGTGCGGTTGAAGCTGACCTGGCCACCGATGGTGCCCGTCCAGGTGCCGTCGAAGTTGTTGTTTCCGTCGATGTAGCCTGCTTTGATCCACGCTTCGGTCTTTGCCGAAGGCTTGCCGCGAAGACCGACGTTACCGACGGCGGTATTGACGGATGCCTTGTTGGTGTAGGTCACGCCATCGAAGCTGACTTCGTCCTTGCCGCTGCGGCGGTTCCATGCCAGGTCGGCGGTGAAGTCCAGCCGTTCGCTGATCGGCATGTGGTAGCCAATGCCCAGGTGGGGTTGGTCGAACGTGGTCTTGACGCTGGAGTAGGCGTAGCGGGTGGTATCGGTCACGCGCGACCAGCCACCGAACACGTTGACCTGTTCGGCGATGGCGAAGGAGCCACGTACATAGCCACCATCGGCCTTTGGATCGTTGAGGGCATTGGAGCTGATCTGGAGCTGGTTCCAGCCGCCTTCCACGTACGTGTAGCTCATGCCGTCGCTGGCCATGGCAGTCAGTGGAGCGCTGAGCAGCAGCGTGGATACCAGCAAAATCTTGCGCATCATGCTTGTCCTTAATCAGATAGCCATCCAGACCGGGACGTGCAGGGACGTGGCCCGGCTGCGACGTCGTGTCGCCGGCCGAGTCTAGCGAAATTTCACGCGACGTATACGCCGCCCGTGACGACGTTGACAGCGGGTATCGCTACATTCAGGAAGTGCCTGATTCCTGACGCGCAAAAAAAAGGCGCAGCTTGCGCTGCGCCCCTTCGTGCGTTGCAGGTGCGGAGGATCAGCCGGCGCGACCGCCGCCGTTACCGCCCTGGCCGCGGCCGCGGCCGCCACCATTACCACCACCGCCACGACGCTGGCCCTGACCGGCGCCTGCACCTGCACGCTGCTGGCCATTGCCACCGCCCTCGCGACGGCCACCACCGGCCTTCTTCGGGCCGGCATGCGCGTGGCGCGGCGCATCACCGTGCGGACGGCGCGCGTGGCTCTTGCGCGGTGCGCGCTCGCCGGTATCGTGCTCGGCCTTGCCCGGCGCACTGTTGCCCCAGCGGATCGGCGTCTGCAGCTCGAAGCCCGGCACATCGCGGATGTCCATGTCGCGGCCCAGCAGGCGCACGATCGCGCGCAGCAGCTTCACTTCATCCTGCGCCACCAGCGAAATCGCCTGGCCGGTTGCACCGTTGCGGCCGGTGCGGCCGATGCGGTGCACGTAGTCCTCGGCCACCATCGGCAGGTCGAAGTTGATCACCTTCGGCAGCTCGTTGATGTCGATGCCGCGCGCGGCGATGTCGGTGGCCACCAGCACGGTCACGCGGCCGGCCTTGAAGTCACCCAGCGCACGCAGGCGCTGGCCCTGGCTCTTGTTGCCGTGGATCGCCGCGGTCTTGATGCCGGACTTTTCCAGGAACGTGGCCAGCTTGTCGCTGCCGTGCTTGGTACGGGCGAAGACCAGGGTCTGCTCGCGGCTGTCCTGCGCCAGCAGGTGCAGCAGCAGGTCGCGCTTGCGGCTGCCATCGACCGGGTGCACGCGGTGGGTGATGGTCTCGGCCACGGTGTTCTTCGGCGTCACCTGGATCTGTTCCGGGTTGCGCATGAACTCCAGCGCCAGCTGGCGGATGTTGTCCTCGAAGGTGGCCGAGAACAGCAGGGTCTGGCGGTTCTGCTTCGGCAGCTTGGCCAGGATGCGCTTGATCGACGGCAGGAAGCCCATGTCGAGCATGCGGTCGGCTTCGTCCAGGATCAGCACTTCGATGCCGGACAGGTCGACGCTGCGACGCTCAAGGTGGTCGATCAGGCGGCCCGGGCAGGCCACCAGCAGGTCCACGCCACGGCGCAGGATGTCCAGCTGGTTGCCCATGCCGACGCCGCCGTAGATGCAGGCGCTGGGGATGCGCAGGTACTTGCTGTAGCCACGCAGGCTGTCATGCACCTGGGTCGCCAGCTCGCGGGTCGGAGCCAGGATCAGCGCACGCGGCTTGCGCGGGCCGGCGCGCACTTCCTGCGAGGCGGTGCCCAGGTGCTGCAGCAGCGGCAGGCCGAACGCAGCGGTCTTGCCGGTGCCGGTCTGTGCGCCCGCCAGCAGGTCGCGACCGGCCAGCGCCAGCGGGATCGCCTGCTGCTGGATCGGGGTCGGGTTTTCGTAGCCCTGCTCGGCGAGCGCGCGCAGCAGGAAGGGCGCCAGGCCCAGCGATTCAAAAGACATTGAGTTTGCTCCAAGTACAAGAAACGCCTGTCCGAACGGACAGACGGGGGCAGATCAAACTGATCGGCTGACTCGGAGCGTTCCCGTGAACCGCGCTGCGAGAATTGGGTGCAGCCGGCACGAAGCGCAGGCTGGAATGCGTGACGAACGGCGTCGGAGTGGGGGCGGGCGAAGAGGGCGGACCCAGGTCGCCGGCGATCCCGGAGGGAAACGGACGGCCGCTGCAGACCCCGCAAGTCTAAACGATATTTGAGACTTCACGCAAAAAGGCCTGTTCAGGTAGGGGGGTCTCTCTGCAGGGCTGCGCCCTGCACCTGCAGGGGCCGGAGCCAAGGCCAGAGCAACGTCAAAAGCCGGGTTCCTGTGGGTAGGCGGGGTGGGTCCGGTGGTAGGGGACGCCGTGAATACGTCCATGTAGGCTCGGTCGCGGCATCCATGCCGCTCACGCCCCTGCCACCGGACCCACCCCGCCTTCGACAGTTTTCCGCGATCTGTCGGAACGGCTTGGGGTCAGATCCGTTTTCCTCCCGAAACGGATCTGACCCCGGAGTTTCATTCGATATCTGACAGATTTCATCCACGCATGGCGTGGATCTACTGGCCACCGGCCTACTGTCGAAGGCGGGGTCCTGTGGGTTTGCGGGGTGTGAGCGGCATGGATGCCGCGACCAAGCCCCCATGGATGGGTTTACGGCGTCCCCGCAAGCCCACAGGACCCCGCCATCCCACGGAATGTCCGCTGTTGCTGTTGCGTCGGCTGTTGCCTTGGCTTGAAGCAGGTGCAGGGCTGCAAGCCCTGCCGAACCCCCTCCTGCGGTAGGGTGGGCCGATGCCGCGCTGCAGCTTGGCGCCGCCGTAGATTTGATTACACTTGAAACTTGTTTGCCCACGACTCCGGACACCCACCCATGAAGCTTGGTTCTTTGAAGGAAGGCGGCCGCGACGGCACCCTGATCGTCGTCTCGCGTGACCTGCGCCACGGCGTGCGCGCCACCGGCATTGCCGCCACCCTGCAGCAGGCCCTGGAGGACTGGAGCCACATCGCGCCGCGCCTGAACGCTCTGTACGAATCGCTCAATGCCGGCGATGCCGATGGCGTGTTCGACCTCGACCCGCAGGCACTGGCCGCGCCGATGCCGCGCGCCTATGAGTTCGTCGATGGCAGCGCCTACCTGCCGCATGTCGAGCGCGTGCGCCGTGCCCGTGGTGCCGAGGTGCCGGAGAGCTTCTACACCGACCCGCTGATGTACCAGGCCACCAGCGGAGGCTTCTACGGCCCGCGCGATGCGGTCAAGGTGGTCAGCGAGGACTACGGCATCGACCTGGAAGCGGAGATCGTGGTGATCACCGACGACGTGCCGATGGCGGCCACCCCGGAACAGGCGGCGGGCCATATCCAGCTGGTCGGCCTGGTCAACGATGTCTCGCTGCGCAACCTGATCCCCGGCGAGCTGGCCAAGGGCTTCGGCTTCCTGCAGTCCAAGCCGCGCTCGGCGCTGTCGCCGGTGTTCGTTACCCCCGATGAGCTGGGCGCCGCATGGCAGGACAGCAAGGTGCACCTGCCGCTGCTGACCCACATCAACGGGAGGTGGTTCGGTGCACCGGAAGCGGGCGTGGACATGCAGTTCAACTTCGCCCAGCTGGTCGCACATGCGGCCAAGACCCGTCCGCTGGGCGCCGGCACCATCGTCGGCTCGGGCACCATCGCCAACGAGGACACCAGCAAGGGCGCATCGTGCTTCGCCGAGCAGCGCGTGGTCGAAACCCTGCGTGACGGCAAGCCGAGCACGCCGTTCATGTCCTTCGGCGATGTGGTCCGCATCGAGATGCTCGATGCCGCAGGCAACAGCATCTTCGGTGCGATCGAGCAGCGCATCGAACAGGCGGCCAAGCCCTGAGCAGGGAGGCGGCGATGGAGATCCCGGTCGACGACGGCATCGTGCTGTACACCTACTGGCGATCCAGCGCCGCCTACCGCGTGCGCATCGGCCTGGAGCTGAAGGGCCTGGCCTGGGACGCGCGGCCGGTGCACCTGGTGCGCGAGGGCGGCGAACAGCACCTGGACGCCTATCGCGCGCTCAATCCGCAGCAGCTGGTGCCCACCCTGCTGCATGACGGGCATGTGCTTAGCCAGTCGCTGGCGATCCTTGAGTACCTGGATGAGCGCTTCCCGCAGGTGCCGCTGATGCCGGCCGACGCCGCCGGCCGCGCGCGGGTGCGGGCGCTGGCCCAGCTGGTGGCCTGCGACATCCACCCGATCAACAACCTGCGGGTGATGCAGTACCTGGAGCGCACCCTGCAGCTGCCGGCCGATGCCCGCACGCAATGGACCCTGCACTGGATCGCCGAGGGCTTCGCTGCGATGGAAGCCCTGCTGGCCAACAGCACGGACACCGGCACGTTCTGCCACGGCGACCGTCCCGGCCTGGCCGACATCTGCCTGCTGCCACAGCTGTACAACGCGCATCGCTTCGGCCTGGACCTGGCGCCGTACCCGACCCTGCGCCGTATCGAAGCGGCGTGCCAGGCAGTGGACGCCTTCGACCGCGCACGCCCGGAAAACCAGCCCGACGCCCTCTGAAAGAAAAAGGGAACGGAGGGGATTAAGTCGTAAATGCACTTACGACTTAATCCCCTCCGTCCCCTTTTTGCTGCAATCGGGCCAGGTCATCGCGGAACAACCGGTAGGCATCCTCGCGGCGCGCATCGTCGGTCTGCCGCAACACCCATGCCGGGTGCACCGTGGCGTAGCCGCGCGTGCCGTCCTCGAGGGTGTGCCAGCGTCCGCGGTCGCGTGAGAGGTCGAAATCACGACCGAATACCGAGGCTGCCGCTGTCGCGCCGAGGCACACGATCACCTGCGGCCGCACGCGTGCGATCTCACCCATCAGCCAAGGGCGGCAGGCCTGGACGTGGCGGCTTTCCGGCCGCTTGTGCAGCCGCACCTTGCCGCGCCGTTCATGGTGGAAGTGCTTCACCGCGTTGGTGAGGTACAGCTGGGCGCGATCGATTCCCAGTTCCGCCAGTGCGCGGTCCAGCACCTGGCCGGCAGGTCCTGCGAACGGCTGTCCGCGCAGGTCCTCGGTATCGCCAGGCTGTTCTCCGACCAGCATCACCTCGGCGCCTGCCGGCCCTTGCCCGAACACGGTCTGCGTGGCCTGCTCCCAGAGCGGGCACTGGCGGCAGGCGCTGGCCTGTCCGCGCAGATTCTCCAGGCTGCTGGCATCGGTCGCCGATGTCGCAGCGTTCGCTCGCAGGGGAATCCGGCGTTGCGTTGCCTGCGCGGGACGGTCATGCATTTCCTGCACGCGGTCGGACGCGTCCCTCACCAGGCGTGGCAGCAATTGTGCTTCAGGCAGGTGGCGCCAGTACTTTGCCGGCATCTCCTGCATCATCATCCGTGTGTTGAGCCGTGCCGGATTGAAGATGCTCGCGTAGTAGGTCTGCCACAGCGACTCGCGTGCGTCCTCGGCCGGGGCATCCTCGCGCCGTGCGCCGGGGCCGAAGGCAAGCGCCTGCCCATCCCAGGCGACGCTGCGCGAAGGCGTTAGGATCGCCCAGCGCATGCCGGTGAAGCGGCGCGCGAAGAACGGCGCGACCCGATCGACAATGTGGTGCTGTGGCTCGAACCAGGCGATGAACGCATCAGGCTGGCCAGGCACCTCGCGGAAGCGCACGAATGCCTTCATCTTGTGCGTGTCACGGCGGACCGCCTGGGCCATGGCCATCGCCCGCAGTACGTCGGCATCGGCGGGGTTTGACAGCACCGAGCGTTCGCCATGGGTGATGCGCCACAGCAACCGGTACAGGAGGGCCATGCGCTGCCCGTCGCGATGACACAGGCAGGTGGCCGCCAGCTCCAGGAAGTCGCGCGGTACGTTCGGTGCGCCAGCATCGGCCTGCACAGGCGCCGAGGTGACCGCGGGCGCATCCAGCAGTGATGCGTCGCTGCCCTCCAGCCAGTCCAGCTGCTCCGGCGCGACGTCGCGCAGCAGGGCTTCACGCGCACCGTTGCGCCAAGCCTCCAGCGACCATGGCGGATCCACCCGCAGCGACCAGCGCTGCGCGTCAGGCCGCGGACGGTGCATCGAACAGCGAACCCTGTCGCGGAGGCGGGGCCAGTTGCGCGCGCAGTGCCGCCGGATCGTCCAGCGCCCTGCGCGGATGGTGGTCGGCCAGCTGCACGAACGGCAGCAGCTTGCTCATCGGTGCCTTCAGGCGCGCGATGTCGGCCACGCGCAGCCGCGCGTGGCGGCGCGCCATCAGCACGCGTTTGACATTGCGCACGCCCAGCCCGGGTACGCGAAGCAGCATTTCCTTCGGTGCGCGGTTGAGGTCCACGGGAAAGCGCTCGGGATGGCGGATCGCCCAGGCCATCTTCGGGTCGATGTCCAGATCGAGCATGCCGTCCTGGGTGGTATCGGTAATCTCATCCACGCCGTACCCGTAGAAGCGCAGCAGCCAGTCAGCCTGGTAAAGGCGGTGTTCGCGCTGCAACGGCGGCGGCTGCAGTGGCAGCTGCCGGCTGGCGTCTGGAATCGGGCTGAACGCGGAGTAATACACCCGGCGCATGCGGTAGTTGCCGTACAGGCTGTCGGCGCTTGCCAGGATCTGCTGGTCGCTTGCCCCGTCCGCGCCGACGATCATCTGCGTGCTCTGCCCGGCTGGTGCGAAACGGGGAGGACGCGGGCGTGCGCTGCGGCTTGCCGTCGGCACCACCGCGGCGGGGGCCTTGCGTGCCTCCTTGGCTTCCTCGATGCGCCAGCGCAGTTCGCCCATCGCGCCGCGGATCGAATGCACCGTCTTCTCCGGCGCCAAGGCGCTCAGGCCGGCTTCGGTCGGCAGTTCCACGTTGATGGACAGGCGGTCGGCATAGCGCCCGGCACTGGCCAGCAGTTCCGGCGAGGCCTCGGGAATGGTCTTGAGGTGGATGTAGCCGGCGTAACGGTGTTCTTCGCGCAGCTGCCGGGCAACCTCCACCATCTGTTCCATGGTGTAGTCCGCATTGCGGATGATCCCGCTGGACAGGAACAGGCCCTCAATGTAGTTGCGCTTGTAGAAGTCCAGGGTGAGTGCGACCACCTCGTCCACGCTGAAACGTGCTCGGGGCACGTTGCTGGAAACCCGGTTCACGCAATAAGCGCAGTCGTAGATGCAGAAGTTGGTCAGCAGGATCTTCAGCAACGAAACGCAGCGGCCATCGGGTGTGTAGCTGTGGCAGATGCCCATGCCCTCGGTGCTGCCGATACCGCCACTGGCGCGAGAATCGCGCTTGCCCGAACCGCTGGAGGCGCAGGAGGCGTCGTATTTGGCGGCGTCGGCCAGGATGGCGAGCTTGCGGATGGTTTCCATTGAGGAAACCTACGGATGAGGGGTCTCATTGGATGAGACCGCCCCTGAACGCTTCAGGAGAGGGGGCGGAGGGAGCGACGTCGCAAGTGCATATACGACTTAATTCCCTCCGTCCCCTTTTCCGTGCGGTCAGAAGCCGTGGGTGATGCTGGGTGCGCCCGCCGAGAAGTCGGCGTACGGGTCGTGCTCGCCGCTGCTGCCTTCGGACAGGCGGAACTTCAGGGCCAGGCCATCGCGCGAGTCGGCCGCGCGCAGCGCTTCCTCCTGCTCGATGATGCCGGCCTTGGCCAGCCGGAACAGGCACTGGTCGAAGCTCTCCATGCCTTCTTCCAGCGAGCCTTCCATCGCCGCCTTGATCTCGTGCACCTGGCCGCGACGCAGCAGGTCGCGGATCATCGGCGTGTTGATCAGTACCTCGGTGGCCGGCAGGCGACGGCCCTCCTTGTTCTTCACCAGGCGCTGGCTGATCACCGCACGCAGGTTCAGTGCCAGGTTCATCAGCACGTTCTTGTGCGCGCTTTCCGGGAAGAAGTTGAGGATGCGCTCGATGGTCTGGTCGGCGTTGTTGGAGTGCAGGGTGGCCAGGCACAGGTGGCCGGTTTCGGCGAAGGCGATCGCCGCCTCCATCGTTTCCGCATCCAGGATTTCGCCGATCAGGATCACGTCCGGCGCTTCACGCATCGCGTTCTTCAGCGCGTTGTGGAAGGCATGGGTGTCCAGCCCGACCTCGCGCTGGTTGACGATCGACATCTTGTGCTTGTGCAGGTACTCGATCGGGTCCTCGATGGTGAGGATGTGACCGGTGGTGGTGCTGTTGCGGTGGTCGATCATCGACGCCAGCGAGGTGGACTTGCCGGAACCGGTGGACCCCACCACCAGCACCAGCCCGCGTGGGGTCATGATGACGTCCTTCAGCACCTGCGGAAGGTTCAGCTCCTCGATGCTCGGGATGCGGCTGCGGATGGCGCGGATGACCATGCCGACCTCGCCCCGCTGCTTGAACACGTTGACGCGGAAGCGCCCGGCATCGGGCAGGGCGATGGCCATGTTGAGCTCCAGCTCGCGCTCGAACTGCGGCACCTGGCCTTCGTCCATCAGCGAGTAGGCGATCTTCTTGACCATGCCCGGCGGCAGGCCGGTGTTGCCCAGCGGATAAAGCTTCCCCTCGATCTTGATGTAGACCGGTGCCCCGGTGGTCAGAAACATGTCCGAAGCGTTCTTTTCGGTCATCAGCTTCAGGAAGTAGCCGATATCCATTGCGAATTTTCCCCAACGAAACGGCCGACGCCCGTTGCCAGCACGGTGTCGGCTTGACGACAATGGCCGTGAACCGACAACCGGTACGGCCTCCCCAATGAAACGACTTAGCTTCGCACGAATGCGCCATGGCCTGTATGTGATGGCGTTTGCATTCGCACTGTCTGCCCCCGCCTGGGCGCAGGACGCCGCCCTGGAACTGGCCCAGGCCCGGCAGGCGGTCGACAAGGCCACCCAGGCCGATGCCGACCAGTACGCCCCGGACCTGATCGGGCTGGCCCGGCAGGGGCTGGAGCAGGCCCAGCGTGCCGCCGGCGACCGCCGCGAGCGCAAGAACGCCCCGGCGATGGCCCTGCGCGCCGCCGCCGATGCCGACCTGGCCCGCGTCCGCAGCGAGGAAGCCACTGTCACCGCGCAGCTGCAGCTGCGCCGCAACGAGGTCAACCAGCTGCAACGCCAGCTGTCGACCGGGGAGGATCGCCGGTGAAGCCGATGACCGCCGCAACCCTGGCCGCGCTGCTGGCGCTGCCGACCCTGGCCGTGGCCGCCGAGAACCCGATGGTGGCGCAGCTGAGCCAGCGCCTGATGGCCATCCAGGCCAACCCCGACACCGCTGAGCTGGGCGCCTTCGAGCGCATGCAGGCCCAGCAGGCCATCGCCACCCTGGACAAGGCCAAGCGCCGCGACCAGGAGCTGGCCACCTACCTGGCCGAGCGCCGGGTGGAGATTGCCGAGACCGCCGTGCGCACCGCGATGGCCGCGCGCGAGGTCGACCGCCTGGAACGTACCCGCAGCGACCTGCTGATCGAAGCCAGCCGCCGCGACGCCGCCCGTGCCCGCCAGGAAGCCGAGCAGCTGCGCATGCAGGCGCAGATGCAGGCGGAGGAGGCCGAACGCCTGCGCCAGGCGGCCGAAGCCGAGACCCTGGCCCGCCAGGACGCCGAGAACGCACTGACCAGCGTGGCCGGCAAGCAGCAGCAGCGCCTCAGCGCCGCTCAGCAGAACGCCGCCAAGCTGGCCCGCGAGGAAGCCGAGCTGGTGTCCGGGCAGAAGCTGCCGGGCTCGAAGTTCGATGGCCGTGGCGAAGTCTTCACCTTCAATGGCGACGCGTTCGCCGCAGGCGCCTCCAGCTTGTCCGGTGGCGCCCGCAACCAGGCCAAGGCGCTGGCCGAGTACCTGAACATCGGCAAGAAGGGCCGCCTGCGCATCGAGGCCTACGACAACGCCAATGGCGTGGGTCAGAAGCGTGCCGAAGCGCTGCGCGACGCCTTGGTCGCAGCCGGTGTCGCCAGCAACCGGATCCAGGTCAGCGGCAAGAAGGCAGCCTCCACCCGGGCGCGCTCGGCCGAGGTCATCATCGCCCCGTAATGCATTGATATTGTTTGTTTTTCGTTGCAATGAGCATTCAGCCTGAACCCCGCCCCGGCGGGGTTTGGTCTTTTTGACGCAGGGGTCTTGTACCCCGCCTTGAGCAGGCGTAGGGTCAATCGTCCGGGACGCAATGCCGCGGACCGGACGATGGGAGGGCCGGGCCGATGCAAGCAGGGCGCGAACCGCAGCAGATCGACGTGCGCAGGCCAGTGCCGCAGGTCGTTGCAGGCGTCCAGGTGGCCATCGACCGGCGCTCCTCCATGAACAACGCCCCGTGCCTTGCGGCCGGGGCGTTCGTGTATCTGTCGAAGGAGGTCCATCATGTTTGAAGATCAGCCCCAGAGCGAGATCGACGCCCGTCGCGCGCGTGATCCGGAGTTCAGGGCACTCCATGACCAGCACCGCAAGTTGAACAAGAAGTGCATGGACGCGGAGTTGGGTGTACTCCCGATCGATGATGTCACCCTGGGTCGCATGAAGCGTGAGAAGCTGCTGGCCAAGCAACGACTTCTGCGAATGTACGAAACACCGCTCCCAATGACGTCCCCCACGCTTTGACGCACCCCGTCGCGCCCGGAACGGCGTGACCCGGCCATCGATGGCCCGGCCGGGCGCTCCTGCCCCGGCATCGCGGCACCGCCGATGAGGCGGCCGCGCCAAGGCACCACAGGCGGTGGTGCCTTGGCCTGCAGGCACAACTCACCGATGCGGGCGGTACCGGTCTCCTCGTCGATCCGGGGCCGCCCGCATCCCTTCATGGGGCAGGCGGGCGGCATGCCTGCACCGACCTGACATTCAGCGCCATCCGTCGGATAATCATCGGTCCGGCCCTGCGCGGCGCGAATCGAAAGTCCTCCGAATGCCCATCCATTCTTCCGTCCTCGAACTCATCGGCCAGACCCCGATCGTCAAGGCCCAGCGCCTGGACACCGGCGTCTGCGAGCTCTACCTGAAGCTGGAGAGCGCCAATCCGGGCGGATCGATCAAGGATCGCATCGGCCTGTCGATGATCGAGGCGGCGGAGCAGCGTGGCGACCTGAAGCCGGGCGCGACCCTGGTCGAGGGCACGGCCGGCAACACCGGCCTGGGCCTGGCGCTGGTGGCCCAGCAGAAGGGTTACAGGCTGATCCTCGTCGTTCCCGACAAGATGAGCCGCGAGAAGATCTTCAACCTGAAGGCGATGGGCGCCGAAGTGCGCCTGACCCGTTCGGACGTCGCCAAGGGCCACCCCGAGTACTACCAGGACCTGGCCAAGACCATCGCCGAGCAGACCCCGGGCGCCTACTTCATCAACCAGTTCGGCAACCCGGACAACCCGGCCGCGCATGAGTTCGGCACCGGCCCGGAAATCCTCGAGCAGATGGGCGGTGACCTCGACGCCATCGTGTTCGGCTGCGGCAGCTCCGGCACCATGACCGGCCTGTCGCGCGCGTTCGCCAAGCTGTCGCCGAAGACCGAGCTGGTGCTGGCCGATCCGGTCGGCTCGATCCTGGCCGAGTACATCAACGACGGCAATCTCAACGACAAGTCGGGCAGCTGGCTGGTGGAAGGCATCGGCGAGGACTTCCTGCCGTCGATCTCCGATTTCAGCCGCGTCAAGAAGGCGTATGCCATCAGCGATGCCGAGAGCTTCCACACCGCACGCGAACTGCTGGGCAAGGAAGGCATCCTGGGCGGTTCGTCCACCGGCACCCTGCTGGCCGCCGGCCTGAAGTACTGCCGCGAGCAGACCACGCCGAAGAAGGTGCTGGTGCTGGTGCCCGACACCGGCAACAAATACCTGTCGAAGATGTACAACGACTACTGGATGCTGGACAACGGCTTCCTGCAGCGCCCGCAGCACGGCGACCTGCGTGACCTGATCCTGCGCCCGTATGGCCAGCGCGACACCGTGGTGATCGGCCCGAACGACCTGCTGACCACCGCCTACCAGCGCATGAAGCTGTACGACGTCTCGCAGCTGCCGGTGATGGACGGTGAGCAGCTGGTCGGCATCGTCGACGAAAGCGACGTGCTGCTGCATGTCTATGGCGATGAAGCGCGCTTCCGCGACACCGTCGCCACCGCGATGGTCAGCAAGCTGGACCGGCTGGACGTGAAGTCGCCGATCGAGGCCCTGCTGCCGGTGTTCGACCGTGGCCAGGTGGCGATCGTGATGGACGGTGACGCCTTCCTCGGCCTGATCACCCGCATCGACCTGCTGAATTACCTGCGTCGGCGCGTTCAGTAAGGCGTTTATCGCCGCAGATCGCTGCTGAATCCCGGTTTATCCGCGTCAAAGCTCGTTAAGGCCGCGCTGATAGACTCCCGCTCCTTCGACGGCGCCGGTCATCGGCGCCAATCAGGAAACGACATGTCCAACGCTTCTTCCCCGGACCGCGCGCTGGCCCTGGCCACGCTGGCCATCCACGGCGGCCAGTCGCCCGACCCCAGCACCGGCGCGGTGATGCCGCCGATCTACGCCACCTCGACCTATGCCCAGTCCAGCCCGGGCGAGCACCAGGGCTTCGAGTACTCGCGTACCCACAACCCGACCCGCTTCGCTTATGAGCGCTGCGTGGCGTCGCTGGAAGGCGGCACCCGCGGCTTCGCCTTCGCCTCGGGCATGGCGGCCAGCTCGACCGTGATCGAGCTGCTCGACGCCGGCAGCCACGTGGTGGCGATGGACGATATCTACGGCGGCAGCTTCCGCCTGTTCGAGCGCGTGCGTCGCCGTACCGCCGGGCTGGATTTCAGCTTCGTCGACCTGACCGATCTGGCCGCGTTCGAAGCCTCCATCACGTCGAAGACGAAGATGGTGTGGATCGAGACCCCGACCAACCCGATGCTGAAGATCGTCGACATCGCCGCGGTCGCCGCCATCGCCAAGCGCCATGGCCTGATCGTGGTGGTCGACAACACCTTCGCCTCGCCGATGCTGCAGCGTCCGCTGGAACTGGGCGCGGACCTGGTCCTGCATTCGGCCACCAAGTACCTCAATGGCCACTCGGACATGGTCGGTGGCATGGTCGTGGTCGGCGACAACGCCGAACTGGCCGAACAGATGGCCTTCCTGCAGAACTCGGTGGGTGGCGTGCAGGGCCCGTTCGACAGCTTCCTGGCCCTGCGTGGCCTGAAGACCCTGCCGCTGCGCATGAAGGCGCATTGCGCCAACGCGCTGGCGCTGGCCCAGTGGCTGGAAAAGCACCCGGCGGTGGAGAAGGTGATCTACCCGGGCCTGGCCTCGCACCCGCAGCATGAGTTGGCCGGCAAGCAGATGGCCGGCTACGGCGGCATCGTCTCGATCGTGCTCAAGGGCGGGTTCGAGGCGGCCAAGCGCTTCTGCGAGAAGACCGAACTGTTCACCCTGGCCGAGTCGCTGGGCGGCGTTGAAAGCCTGGTCAACCACCCGGCGGTGATGACCCATGCCTCGATCCCGGTGGCGCGCCGCGAGCAGCTGGGGATCAGCGATGCGCTGGTGCGGCTGAGCGTGGGTGTTGAAGAGTTGGGGGACCTGCAGGTGGATCTGGAACGGGCGCTGGCCTGAGCCAGCCGTCCGGGCGCTTGGTCCGGCGAGGTGCAGAAGATGACCGGGCGCCCTTTGGGCGCCCGGTTTGTTTCGTCGCTGGCCAAGGTGCTATTCGCCGTTGGTCGCGGGAAGGATCGGAGTGATGCTGCCGTCCTCCCCAACGACGTGGGTAGCCGTTTCTATGCTGCCCCAACTGACGGTCGGTGCATAAAGCCTGGTGAGCCAACCTGCGCGTGAATAACCCACCATCCAGCTTGGGACGATTTGCTCTGGCAGCTGAGTGTCGGCGATTGTTGCCCCTGCTGGCAGAAGGGCTACGTCATGCTGGTAGTTGGCGATGAAGGAGCGCGCGGAATCTCGGTCGGCATCCAGTGGGATCTCACTGCGATGCCAGCCGAGGTTGATTGCGATAAGGGTGGCCACCGCAATTACAATGCGCCGCTGGAATGCAGTTTGGCAGACGGCTGATATCGAAAGCGCAGAAACAATCAGCAGGAGAGTTGAGCCCTCCACACAGTAGCGCAGAGTTCCACCCGGGAAGCGAACCGCGCGCTCCCAGCCAATTGCGCCGGCGCTGGCTGCGAGATAAGTGAGCAGCGCGACCCAGGGAAACAGCAGGGCCGGGCGCTTGCGCACGGATGCCACAGCGAGGGCGAGGACCAGCGCCACACTGACGCTGCGTGGCCAGCCAAGCCCGTACGAACCGAGACCGAAGCTGCTTCCGATCGCGTAGTCGGCGGTCAGTTCCCAGATGTAGGCGGCCAGCACCAGCGGTGAAGGGTGAGGCTGTATGGACGGCTCATGGAAGACCTTGAGCAGCGCCAGGTAGGCCAGCGCGACGAAAATGGAAGGGATCAACGTCCGTAGTGCGCTCAGGCTCGCGCGAAACCAATGCCGACCCTGTTGGCTTTCGCGCAAGGCCAGAAAACCCCACAGCAGTGCCAATGAAAAAAGTGCCTTTGCGGTGAAAAGAAGGGATACCGCAAGCCACAAGCTGATAAGGACCGGGCGTGCCCGGCTGCTCCCGCTCGCGCAGAACAACGCAGCGGCAATGGCGGCAAATGAGAACGTGGTGTGCACAGCCGCACTCCACCACATCGTGGCTTGCCCAGACTGCGGAAGCAGCACCAGCAGAGGGAGAGCAACTGCCAGTACCCATGGTCGGCTCCCCAGTCGCAGTGCCGCCATGCCGAGCAGGGCGGTTGTGCTGGCTGTGACAACTGCCAACAGCATCTGGATTCGGGTGTAGTCCATCCCGAACAGCTCGAATGCCATCGCCTGCATCAGTCGGTAGCCTGGAGCCATCTGACCGAAGACATCCCGCATCAGATATGCCTGGTTGAAACCTGTCTCTACGTAAACAGCAAAGTTCAGGAAGTCGTCGCCGTAAAAAAAGAAACTCTGAGCACGCCACATGACCACAACGGCGTGAATCAGGGCGAACCCAAGGACAACGATCGCCCCTGCGCGCGTCCTGAGCGAGAAGGGTGTCACGGGGTCGTCATGTCTCGACACCGCAATGGCCGCAGTCATTAATGTTTTCCCCTTTCCATAATGCAACGCTGCGGAGAAGGCCTGGCAAGCTGCCGTCTCCGCGCCTCGATATTCAGGAAGGGTACATCATGTCGTTCCCTTAGTGCGGGTTTGCACCTCTTTGTTCTCGCCGTGCAGTCCGCGCCTGCAGGGCTGCTTGAGGGGGAGGGAGATTCCTCGCCGGCGACGGCCGTCGGGACCAGGACGGTCAGAATCGAAGGTGGTTGAGCGGAAGTCTCATGCTTGCCAAGTCCTTCGGCACGGCCAACCGGCTCAGCAGATGGCTTCCGCTTGCCGCCTACGCTGGGGCAGACGCTCTTCGCCTCTTCTTGCGAAGGGCGTACTGGAGGGCATGGGGCTGCCAGTTCACCTCAGTGCCATCTAGCGGGCGACGCTGCGGTACATCCGCGCCGCCAGGCGCGCAGCAGGTGCCGCGCCCGGAATCCGCAACAGGCGGTCGATGATGCGACCGAGCCTGCGGCCGATTCGCTGGCCCGAGGTTCCCATCTCCGCTGCCATCGTGGCCGGGTGCTTGAGCGCGTCGAGGTTGCGCAGCACCTTGGCGACCTGCGTTGCGTTGGCCAGGTTCATGGCCGAAGTCAACGCTTCATGGACTTCCACCGCGGAGCGGTGCCATCCGTCAGCTTCGCCCTGGCGCCGTTCGTCGGTCCAGACCGGCATCGCCTCCTGCAGCCGTTGCACCAGTTCGCGCGTGGTTTCGTAGGCGTGGATGTTGGCCGAGGCAGTGATGTGCGCTGCCAGCTCCCGGTTCAGGCCGCTGTCGCGTACCAGAACCGGCCGGCGATGGGCCAGTGCGTGCAACACGGGGAAGCCGAAGCCTTCGTAGTGGCTGGGGAACACCACGACGCGTGCATCGCGGTAGAACGAGCGGAAGGTGTCTTCATCAATGTTGCCTGCCTTGAACGACTGCACGTTGGCTGGCAGTTCGACATCCTCGGGGTAGCCGATGGCGATGATCTTCTGGCCAGGAAGCGCGCTGGCCAGCGCGTCGGTCGTTGCCCGCACGAACTTGTGGGTAAAGTGGTTGCCGATCACCAGGATGTGCGAACCCTCCGAGCCGGTAGGCTCGTAGCTGGCGTAGTCAGCAGGATCCAGTGAATGCAGCGAAACCTGCTGCAGGGTCGAGCTGCTGATCGGGTAGCGCAAGCGAATGCGATCAAGGGTGAACTGCGAGTTGGTGAACAACACGCTCATGTTCTCGAAGGCGAAACGCCACAGGCTGTCGTCGAAACCCAGCGCCAGGTAGCCGCAGTCAGTGGAAATGGTATCAAGCATGAAGATGCCGACGACCGGTGCGGTCTCGAACAGGTTCAGCAGGGTTTCCAGCTGGTAGGGTTGGCCAATGCGGACCACGGCGGCGACCCGGTTACGGTGGTCGCCGGGTTCCAGCCGGACGACTCCCGGCAGGCGATCCAGGCCGTGGAAAGCCCAAGCCTGTGCGCTGATGAAGACACCGATGCGGGTGTCCTTGGGCCATGCACGCTGCGAGGCAGACAACAGCTTGACGCCCGACTCGAACGTGCCGTTGTGGAACGGCCCGAAGGACGAGAAGTCGAAAGCAATCGTTCGTTTCCCCTGCACCGGGTCCAGTGCCTCCAGCAGCCGTTCGGCGCGGTACTCCGGCGATGTGAAGTAGCGATAGATGAGCGGGGCGTACTCCGGGTAGCGCTGGCGCAGCACGGCACCATTGATCTCCTCGCGCTCGGACCGTTGCTGGCCCGTGGTCGAGAAGGACTGTTCACCCTGGTGCCAGACGAAGGCATGGTTGGCCAGCGCGGCCCGATAGCCTGCGCGGTTGGCGCGCATGATCAGGTCGTTTTCTTCGTTGTAGCCCTTGCCATAGACGGTGTCGAAGATGCCGAACTCCGCCAACAGCGTGCCGCGGATCCACAGTGCGAAGCCGACGGCAGTGGGGATGAACGAGAAACGGGGCAGTCGGCGAGCGAGGGGCAGGAACTTGGCAAGCGCCTGCTCGACAGTCACATCGGCGTGCTCCATGGTGTATGGCAGCGTGGCCAGTGTCGCGTTGTTGCTGCGCGGGCAGACGAAGCCGATCATCGGATCGATCGCGGCTACTGCCAGGATCTCTTCGATGGCACCTGCGGTGACTTCGGTATCGGAGTTGAGCAGGAAGACGTCGGCGCCTTCCTCGATGGCGAGCTGGAAGGCGCGGTTGCAGGTGCCAATGAACCCGAGGTTCTCCTCGTTTGCCAGCGCACGCACCTCGACGCCGTCAAGACCTTCGGCGGCCGCTTTCTGCAATGCTGCGCCCAGTGGAGCGTAGTCCGGGCTGTCGTTGTACAGCCAGACGGACGCGCCTGCACGGGCCAGTTCCTCAGCGACGCTGCGCAGCCCGCGCATGAACGGATCCACCAGCTGCTCGTTGCGGTAGAACGGGGCGACGACATGCAGCGGGCGCTGCGCGCGTGCCTCAGCAGGCAGCGGCAGCGGATGGCTACGGTGTACGGCCGGAACGGCCGGTGCATCGGGCAGCATTTCGGGCAGGTACTGCGGCTTTTCCAGCAGCAGTGCCACCACGTCTTCCAGCGAGGTGATGCGCCGCATTCCTTCAACCATGTCCCCTTCCGCGCGTTCACGCGGCAGCAGGAACAGCCCGCATTCGGCGTTGGCGCCGTGGAAGTTGTCCGGGCAGTTGTTGAAGTTGTCGGGATTGAAGGCCGGGTAGACCACTCCAAAGGCGGCGTAGTCCAGCTGTGCCACGGCGGCCAAGGTGGTCGCTGCGCCCTCCACCGAGTTGCATTCGGCAAAGACAATCGGGCGGCAGCGCTGCAGCGTCTCCATGGCACCGGTAAGCACCTGCGCTTCCATGCCTTCCACGTCGACCTTCAGCAGATCCAGGCGTGGCAGCTGCAAGGAGTCGAGGGTGACGATGCGCACCGTGTAGCCGCGGCCGGCATCGATCAGGCTCAGGCCGCCCTGGTTCTGGGCCTCCTCGGCCGAATCGTCGAGCGAGATCGAGCCCGGATGGTCGGACAGGCCAGCATTATGGGCCGTGACCTGCCGGGTGAGTCCGTTACGTTCGATGTTGCGCTGGAGGATGGCAAAGGCATTGCGACGCGGTTCGAACGCGTGGACATGCCCCAGGCTGCCAACGTCCCTTCCCAAGGCCACGGCGTGGGTACCGATGAAGGAGCCGACGTCGGCGACAACGCTTCCCGGTGCAATGAAGCGGCGCAGCAGCTCGAGCTCGTTCTCGGCCCACTCCCCATACCAGCGCAGCGAGTCGGCGATGACGGTGTCGCCGGGGAGCGTTTCGAAAACGCCGTGACGTCCAGTAATGATGGTCATGAGCGATGAGATGTGCGGAACGACACTGCCAGCGGCTGAGCGCCGGAAATGCCGTGGACCAGTTGTGGGTTGAGGGCCGTCAGAACGATGGCATCGTGCAGCCAGTGGTGCTGCACATGGTCATCGCCGGGGCCCTCGGCGAGTGCGATATCCAGGCTGTATTCGCCGCGGATCAGGCGAGGGAGGCGCATCTGGAACGTTACGGTGAAGATGCTTCCCTGCTCGACGGCGATGGCCTCGTCGCGCAGGTAGCTGTCGGAGCTTTCGGCCACCAGATACTGCCCCTTGCGGTCCTTCAGCATGAAGCCGATGGCGGGATAGTCCAGCGCCTTGCCTGCCCGCGCGGTCACCACCAGGCGCACGTCGTCCTGCGAAGAGAACTCGGACACGATGTTGCCGTCGACGTCGGTGAACACCGCGCTCTCGATGTGCGCGCCCCCTGCGCCGAAGCTGTCCACATCCGGGCGGAAGGCGCCTGCATGGAAATGGGTCGCTTCCACGGTATCCGCATCGTAGCTGCCCTGGGCAAGGGCTGCGTTCGGCTTGGCCACCGCCGATTCCTGGCGGTCCGCATAGAGGTCGCGCAGATAGATGGCAGAGATCTCGCGCGCCGAGCCGATATCGCACTGGTACTGCCCGTCCTGCCGCCGCAGCAGCACGGCGGATGCGCAGAGTGCATTGACCGCGCCCATGTCATGGCTGACGAACAGGAGGGTGCCACCGCCGCGCTGGAAGCCTGCAAGGAACCGCATGCACTTCTGCTGGAAGTAGGCATCGCCGACGCTCAGCGCCTCGTCGATGATCAGGATGTCTGCATCCACATGGGCGATGACGGCAAATGCCAAGCGCACGTACATGCCGCTGGAATAGGTCTTCACCGGCTGGTTGATGAAATCGCCGATGTCGGCGAAGGCGGCGATTTCGGCGAAGCGACGGGTCACCTCCTCCTTTTCGACGCCGTATAGCGACGCGGCAAGATAGACGTTCTCGCGGCCGGAGAATTCGGGGTTGAAGCCGGCCCCCAGCTCCAGCAGTGCCGCCACCCGCCCATTGACGGTGATCGCGCCTTCGGTGGGAGTCAGCGTGCCGCAGATCATCTGCAGCAGGGTCGACTTGCCGGCACCGTTGCGGCCGATAATGCCCACCGTCTCGCCACGATGGATGGTGAAGCCCACATCGCGCAGTGCCCAGAATTCCCGGTAGTACTGCCGGCGGCCCCGCCACAGCATCTGCATCAGCCGGTGCGTCGGCTTCTCATAGACGTTGAAGCACTTGCCCAGGCCCTGCACCTGGATGGCGATGTCAGAGCACATCGGCAAACCCCTTGCGTGTGCGCTGGAAGAAGGCAAAGCCCAGGAAGAAAACCGCCAGCGAGACCAGCAGGCAGGTCGGATAGACCACAGGGTCCAGCCCCTTGCCCCACATCAGGACATCACGCATCTGCGCGACGATGGGCGCCAGTGGATTGATGTTCAGCACCGGCCGCAACGACGCCGGGATCGCATCGATCGGATAGAAGATGGGTGTCAGGAACATCACGGCGGTGGTGATGATCGCGGTGATCTGCGCGGTGTCGCGCAGGAACACACCCAGCGCCGAGAGCAGCCAGGCAATGCCGGTCATGAACAGGATCATCGGGACCATGACCAGCGGCGCCAGCAGCGCGGTCATCGGCGGCAGACCGGTGGACACCAGGTAGAACAGCAGCCAGACCATCAGGTTCACCGCCAGGCTGAACATCGCGGTGAGCACGCTGACCCACGGCAGGACCTCCAGCGGGAATACCACCTTTTTCACGTAGTTGGCGTTGCCGACGATCAGGCCCGGTGCGCGGTTGAATACCTCGCTGAACAGGTTGAACACCAGCAGGCCGCTGAACAGCACCAGGGCGAATTCGGTGCGCGAACCGCTGCCGCCGGGCCAGCGGGCCTTGAAGACCTCGCTGAACACCAGCGTATAGATGGCGAGCATGAAGACAGGCTGCACGAGCGCCCACGCCAGTCCCAGCAAGGACCCGCGGTAACGGGCGGCGATTTCGCGCGCCGCCAGTGCGAGGACCAGTCGTCGGTTGTCGATCAGGGACCGGATCAGTTGGCCGGGGGAACTGGGGAAGGCTTCCATTCAACGAGGGCGAGGAGATTGACCAGATAGTCTACTGCGGGCGGGTGAGGCCCGCATGGAGGCCGTTCAGGCTTTACCCCGCCTTGCTGCGAGCGAAGGTGAAGTGCTTGTGCCCAAGATAGGCGGTGAAGATCGGCACGGCCACACCGACCAAGTGGGCACTGAGTGGAATGTCCAATGGCCAGTTGAGCAGCGGCAGCAGCCAGCGCTTGAGCAGGACGCTGATGGCCAAGGTCTGCAGCAGGCTGACGGCATTGATGGCGATGAACCACGCTGCCTGCTGTCCGATGGGACGGTCCGAGCCCTTGAAAACCAGAACCCGGTTCAGAATGAAGGCCGTCAGCATGCCCAGCCCGTAGGCCAGACAGACGGCAACCTCGAAGGGCACAGCAAGGCTGAACAGGATCCGGCTACCCACGTTGACCGCAGCTGCTGTGCCGCCACAGATGATGAACAGGAGAAACTGGCGGCTCATGCAGGGGTCCTTGAGGCGGAGATCCGCGGTTGTGCCGCGGCATAGGTCAACAGCATCAACACCAGCACCAGTGCCGCGTACAGTAGTCGGCCAGCATGTTCTTCGGCCCACAGCCGCAGTGCGCTGAGGCCACCGATCCTCGAAGGCGGCGTCATGGCGATCCAGGTATGTGCGTCGTTGTCGACGAGGTGCAGCCGGTAATCGTCAGCCGGGAGCTGCACGACGCGCGTGCGCCAGCGTTCGCCCTGGACACCCTCGCGCACCAGGTCGACGCTATGGTGGCTGCCTTCCAGGCGTGCCGCGACTGCAGGCATGCCCGCGCCCGCATGCCGATAGGCGATCCAGCCGCCGTCCGTGCTGACCGCCGCACTGCGACAGTCGGCCTGGTTCGCGTCGCCGCTGCCAGGTGCGTAGGTGCCGATTGCATAGGGCAGTACCGGCAGCGTGGTGTAAGCCCCGGAGGAGCTGATTCCGCTGCAGGCCTGCACCGAGAACGGCAGTGGTCGACGAATCTCCAGCGGCATCATGTCCGCCGCGTCATTGGCCGCCAGGACCTTTGCGATGCGTTCGGCATCGGGATACGGGAACCGTCCCGGCGCCGCGCGCAGGGCCTCCAGGTCACCATCGCGCAGGTAGTCGGACAGCAGGCGTTCCTGCCGCGCACCCGCAGCCGAGCGCTCTTCCATGCTGGCCTGCGCCATGATCAGGGTGGGCTGCATGGACAGCGCGGTCCAGCCGATGAACACGGCCGGCACGGCGCCGCGTACCCAGGCAGGCCAACGGCCCGCGCTGCGGAAGCTGGCGTGCAGGACAAGCCACAGGTTGTTGATCACGCCGATCGTCAGCAGATCGGTGTAGCGCGATGACACGGCGTGTTCTACTTCGACTCCGCGGGAGTAGGCCATGGCCACGGCCTGCACGAGTACCCAGCCGGCGATGGCGAAGGCAAAGCGCTCCCCGCGCGGACCACTGGCCCGGGTAAGGAGCCGCCGCAGCATCACCACCGAAAGCACGGCCGTCGGTAGCCACAGCACCACTACGCTGATCCACAGGGGGCGAAGTGGCCAGGCCAGAGTGTTCTTCAGAGCCTGCAGGAACTGCGCAAGCGAGTGCGCATGGAACGTGTCGCCATGTGGCGCCTGCGGCATCATCAGCAAGCCTACCACCGCCACCACTACCAGTAATCCGAGGGCAATTCCGCCTTGGCGACGGTCCACGTCGCCGGACACCAGGCGGTGGACCAGTAGGCCCGCGGCGGCAGCGGCGGCGAACACGCCAGAGGCCATGGTGAACAGTGCCAGCCCGGCGCAGACCACCATGACGAGGATGCGAGTGCGGCCGAGGACGTCGGCCGACGCCAGCCAGACCGTCACCACTGACAGTAGCGCCAGGATGAAGAACTGGTTCTGGAAACCGGCGATCAGGTTCTCCCAGCCCAGGGGCGAAGCGGCCAGTGCGAAGGCTCCCAGCGCCAGCAGCGGACGCGCCGCCGCTGGCAGGGTGCGCATGCCCGCCCAGGCCATTGCACCGATGGCGGCTGCATGGGGGAGTACGTTGAACAGCATCTCCACCTTGGCGTCGAACTGGTTGCCGTTGAGGGCGAACAAACCCAGCGAGATCAGCCGGGTGAACAGGATGCGATGCTCATTGTGCGCGGCGAAGAAGTGGCCGATGTCCAGTTCGCCGCGCAGGTACGGCAGCAGCAGGTTGTCGAACTCCGCATCCCATTGGTCCCAGAACGGGCTGCTGCTGCCATGCGTCAGAACCAGGTAGGTGCGCACCGCGATCAACGACACCAGCAGGGCCGTCAGCAGGAACACCGGATCCAGGGGCTGGATCCATCCGGTCAGCCGCGCACGCGAGGCGCCTACCCATCCCTTCATCAGCGCAATGCCTCGTCCACCAGCGCCTGTGCGGTGTTGATGCTCTCGTTGATCGAGCGATCTTCAGGGTAGTAATACGCAGTGTCGGCCATGAAGAAGCCCTGCACCGGCGTGCGCATCGACGGCAGCATGTCCTGGAAGCCCGGCGGGCAGATCGTCTGCGCGAACTCATAGCGATGGCAGTGCGAGGCCAGCACCCAGTCACGCTTGAAGGCCGGGTTGATCCGTGCCAGGTAGCCCAGCACTTCCTCGATCAGCTCGGCGTTGGACTGCTGCCACTTCGGGTGGGTCTTGGGCATGTAGTACGGTGCGTACAGGATCTTCTGGCCCGGATCGTGGCCCGGGTTGAGGTTGCTGTACTCGATCACGCCCGGGATCTCGATGCCCGGGTCGCTGATGTTCATCCAGAAGTTCTCGCTCACCGCGTGCTTGAGCTTGAGGATCACGCAGGCGACGGGAATGTTCTGCACGGCAGCGACCTTGGCGCGGAAGTCCTCCGGCAGTCCCGGCACCAGCGCCGGCACGTACTGGATGGGTGCGGTGGAGATCACGCCGTCGTAGGCGGTGAATTCGCCGCCCACCGATACGCCGGTGACCTTGCCGTTCTCGGAAACCACTTCATCGATGCCACGGGACAGTTCGATGCGGCCACCACGGGCCTGGATGTCCTGCACCATGCGTTCCAGCAGCGTCATCGAGCCCCCTTCCAGGTAGCCCATGCTCTCGTTCATCAGGTTGCGGCGGGACAGCGCCACGCGCTTGATGCGCGTGCCGATCCAGCTGGCCGACAGGTTGTCCTTGAACTCGAAGAACTTCAGGCGGAAGGCATCCTTCCACATCACGTCATAGGCCTTCTGGCCGACCCAGCGGCGGATCCATGCGCCAGCCTCTTCCTTGTCCAGCGCCGTCCAGTCCTTGATGCCCTTGGTGTACATCACGTGCAGCGCATAGCGGAACTTGCTGATCGGCCCAAGGTGGGGGAAGGCGAGCAGTGCAAACGGGTTGCCCCACTTGTAGAGCTTTCCCTTGTAGAAATAGCCCATCTTGGTGTCGGTCCAGCGCAACGCCTTGGACAGGCCGTAGCGCTCCAGCAGCGCGAAGAGCGGATAGTCGGTCTTGCAGATGAAGTGGTAATAGCGCTCGATCGACAGGCCGTCGAAATCGAAGTTGGCCGACATGCCGCCAATGCGATCGTCACGCTCGTAGATCGTGACCGAGTGGCCCTGGTCGAGGAGTTTCACGGCGGCCATCAGGCCCATGGGGCCTGCGCCGATGATGGCATAATTTTTCATGTAACTCCTTGAATTTATTTCACTATCAGCAGGTGCTGTGGGCGGCTGGCAGGGTGGGGGCATGACGGATTGCGCGCAGGGGGACGCGCTGTCGGCAGGCACTATGCCGCAAGTCTGCGATGGAATCACTCCTGCCGGTCATGGTAGACGGTGTCGTCTTCGTTTCTGGTTGAAATAAATGAGGCTGCCAGCAGGGCGCCAGCCAGCAGCAGGGTTCCGCCGACGTAGGCGAGTTGAAGACCCGGCAGGAAGGTGCGGTCGAGAGCGTAGATCGACAGTGCAGCAATGACATTGGCCGCACAGGCCGCATGGAAGAGTGGACGCATCGCCTTCCAGGTCGCCAGGAGTATCGAGAGTTGCAACAGAACTACTGCGGCGTATGACCCTTGATGGATGTTTGCCGATCCACCCTGGAACAAAACGATCGCGCAGATAAGAAACGTGATCGTAGCCGTAGCCAGTGCCTGGAAAAGCGGCTTGTGAATCGACTCCAGCTGCTGTTGCCGCTGTTTGCGCCAGATCATCAACGCAATGCATGGAAGCAGCAGCAATGGGGAGGTGAACCACATCGCGTGGAACGTGTGGAAGAAGCTTTCCTCCACGAAATGGGATCTTGCTGAAGGGTCCCCGCCGAATATGACCTGCAGAGCCTGGTAAGGTGCGGTAAACGCACCTGCGGTGATTTCCTTGACATTTTCCAGGCGGGCCAGGAGCCACGTTGAAGGCGTGAGCTGGCCATATGCGCTGGTCAGGGCCTGCATCGTGCCCTCGTCGCTCACCGGAATCTTTCCAGCAAAGTGCCACTTGATCAGCCGGTTGCCAGGAGGGTCGATCAGTCTCTGGTAGGCGATCCAAGGCAGGTAAATGAGAGCCGAAAGGGCACCGGCGCGGAGCAGCATGGACACGCTTCGTCGTCGATACCACGCCAGGTGCAGGAGTGAGGTGCCTGCAAGAAAGAACAGCGCGCCGCCATGGGACAACAGTGCGAGCGCGGCTGCGACACCGGCTTGGCCCCAGCGGGTAGGCGTGGCTCTTCCGGGGAACAAAGCCATGTAGTAAATAAGGCAGAACGCTGCCGACAGCAGTTTGGGCCAGACCATCAGCGTATTGAGCAGGACCAGCGCGGACAGGCAAAGAGTGAAGAGCGCAATTGCGCGGCTGCGACGATCACTGATCAGCGTCAGCAGGCAGCCCAGCGGCACCAGCACGAGCGTCTGTGCCCATGTGGCTATGCCCTGATAGAGCAGCCCGCGGCTCCCTGGAAGGAGTTCCCGAATCATCAGGTAGAGCCCGGCTTGCAGGGGAGGCCTATCGCTGCTGAGCCAATCGCCAGCCATTGGGCTGACCAGATGGCCATCTGCAAGCATGTCGCCAAACATCAGAGGCAACCATCCATCCATCGCCAGTGGGAACCAGCGCTTGGCAGGTTCATCCCATTCATGACCTTGCCAATGGAACGGGAACAGGCCGATCCAAAGTACAAAGCATGCCAGCAGCACCCCCGGGAGAAGGATGCGTTGGACGCCCGTCACGTCTGCCGCGGACAGCTTGTGGTTGATCCTCGACATCAGTGCAAAGGACAACGGCAGCAGAAGGGCGGCCAGTGAAACTATCGCTCCAGCTTGCACCGATACCACGTACGCACAGAAAACCATGAACCAAACGCAGCCTGCGACCAGCAATCCCAACATGACCCGTTGGCTTGGTGTGCCGCGAATGGGCATGGCCAGCGATAGCGCCACCAGCCACACATTGCCGACGATTACGCCGAACAGCATGGGCCATGCGCCAGCAACTGAGGCGATTGCTGGGTTGGACGTGGAGGCGCCCATCCCGGCCCAGCCGAAGGTCGATGAGGTCTGGTCCTGCAGGCGGATCCGGAATCCCGTGAGCGAAACCGCAGGAGGAATGTCAAACGCTCTGCGCTCCCAGTGTTCAGCCGGATTGGAGAACGTGGTCAATGGAACTTCACGCCCCTCCGGGGAGATCGCACTGAGCGACATGCCCGGATTGGCAGGATAGCCGGTGAGCATGAGTTCTACGCGCTGGGTACCTGCCGGATAGAAGCCTGAAGTGATCGAGCCGATCCACCCATCGCCTCCTTCACAATATGAAATCCGACCCTCAAGCGACGGGGTTGCCGGCAGGAAGCTGGAGCTTGACGGAGGACAGCCGCCTTCTGTTTGCAGCACAGGATCGACGTATGAGCTGCAGCCGCCCAGGATCAGGAAGCACGCGAAAAGCAGCGCGACCAGCACGCGTGCGAGCAAGGCTGAAGCGCCGTGGGACTTATGACGCACGCCCCTTGGCAGTCGCATTGAACCGGGCATGGAGAGTCGTCTTCCTCGTTGGATAGCTGTGCTGGCTTTTACCGTCTTCCTACGAAGCAGGTAGTGCCGTATCTCCCCGTGGGAGACGGTGGGCGCCTATACCGGCAATGACGCGCCTGCCTCACTCGATTGGGATTGAGGCTGCGAATTGTCATTCAGCAGAATTGATCATCCTTGGGCAGAGTGAGGTGCGTGGCTCAGCGCTGCAGCACGATGTGGCTGTAGCGCGGGTCGGTATAGCTCTCGCGAATCGCTTCTTCAAACGGCGTCTGCTTCACCCCGAACACGGCCTCGGTGTCGATGCCCTTGAAGTCATCGCCGGCACTGAGTGCCTTCAGCTGGTCGGCGGTGAAGGGCGGTTTGCTGCTGAACAGGCTGTAGACCTTCAGCAGGAAGCCAAAGAAGCCGATCGGGATGTGCACGATCACCGTATGCAGCTTCTTGACCCGTTTGATGGTGCGGATGATGTCCACGTAATCCACGCGGGTATCGCCGACGATGTCGAAGACCTCGCCGTCCGGTTCGGTTTCGATGCACTTGGCGATGCAGCGGCAGAAGTCGCGTTCGTACAGGGGCTGGCGCATGAACTTGCCATCGCCCGGGATCGGGAATACTGGCGTGCGTGCCATGAAACGCGACAACCAACCCAGGTGTTTGGGGTCGAACCAGCCGAACATCAGCGTCGGGCGCAGCACGCAGTGGCGCTGGCCGCTGGCGACCACCATCTCTTCCTGCTCGCGCTTGGTGTTGGTGTAGTCATCCTTGGCCACCGAGTTCACCACCGAGGAGCTGATGTGCACCATGTAGGGCACTGCGGCGTCCTGGGTGGCCTTCAGCACGTGGCCGGTGGCGGTGATGTTGTTGCGCACGAACAGGTCGGTGGTCTTGCCGGTGATCTGCGCGTGCAGCTGCACCACGCAGGCGGCACCGTTGAATTCACCGGCCCACGCGCCAGGTTCAGCCAGGTCGGCTTTCACCACGCGGACATCCGGGTGCAGGCCGTGCAGGATATCCAGGTTGTGGGCATGCTTGTCGATGGCGACCAGCTGGGTGTAACCCTGCTGCTTGAGCTCGACGATCAGGTTCTGCCCCACCAGGCCGGCAGCACCGGTGATGACGATCTTGGCGTGCTTGTCGGTCATGTCAGAGCTTGATCCTGCGGAAGATGAATTCGGGAATGTTCTTGATGATCATCATGATGGCCCACCAGAAGCCGGGCAGGTAGGCAACGGCCTTGCGCTTGCCGATCGCCTTGAGGATGCCGGTGGCGACCTTGTCCGGTGTCGCCCACAGGGCGCCCTTCTTGAACGCGGCGGTCATCGGCGTATCGACGAAGCCGGGCTTGATGACCAGCACGTTGATGCCAGCCGGACGCAGGCGCTGGCCCAGGCCGCTCAGGTAGGCGGTGACCGCTGCCTTGGCGCTGCCGTACAGATAATTGCTGGCGCGGCCACGATCACCGGCTACCGAAGAAATGACGGCCAGGCTCGCACCGGACTGCAGGCGCTGTGCCAGGGCCGCTGCAAGGGCGATGGTGGACGTACCGTTGGTGGCAAACTCGCGCAGCGACAGCTCCACGGAGGCATCGCAGGCAGCCTGGTCGGGCAGGGTGCCGTGGGCGATCAGGACGGTATCGACGCCGCCCAGCGCGGCCCATGCGTTGTCCAGGAGGGCGCCATGGGCGGCCACATCGTTCACGTCCAGCACGCCGCTGTGCACGTGCGGGGCACCGCGCACGCGCAGGTCGGCGGCAATGGCGTCCAGCTTGCCGGCACTGCGACCCACCAGGTAGAGCGCGGCGCCACGTGCGGCGTATAGGCGCGCAACCGATTCGGCGATGGCCGAGGTCGCGCCGATGATCAGGATCTTCTGCATGGTTACTCCATCACCCGGCGCCAGAAGCCGGATGAGAATCGAGGGTCGATGAAGCGGGAGAAGGCTTCCCAGGCCGGGTTGGCCTGGCGGAACAACGCGCCGGACATGCGCGCGTCCTTGGCCGCGTATACGGCACCGCCCGCTTCGCTGACGATGTGGTCCAGGCGGTCGAGCATCTTCAACAGCTCGGGACCGTCGTTGGGGAAATCCAGCGCCAGGGTGGTGCCCGGGCGCGGGAAGGAGAGCAGCCCCGGCGAGGGCCGGTCGCCGAATTCCTTCAGCACCGCCAGGAACGAACCGCGCCCGCTGCGGGCAATTTCGCCCAGCAGCGCAGCGGTGGCGTCGCGCGCGGTGGCTGGCGGCAGCACGCACTGGTGCTGCAGGAAGCCGCGTGGGCCGTACATGCGGTTCCAGTGGTTGATGCCGTCCAGCGGATAGAAATAGCTCTGGTAGTGCGATACGTGGCGGGCCCGGCGAGCCGGCTGGCGCCAGTAGTACAGCGTGTTGAACGGACGCAGGGTCAGCGGATTGACCAGCGAAACCGGCGGCACGATGGGCATGCTGCGGCGAGGGGCCGAACTGGGCGTGGCCGCGTGGGCGTCGCCTGGTGCATGGTCGCCGCGCAGGAAATGCCCGCGACCAAGCGCGCGGCCCTTGGCCAGGCAGTCGATCCAGGCAACGGTGTATTCGAAATCATTGGCCGACTCGCGCGACAGCGCGAAGAACTCGTCCAGGTTGTCGAAACGGATCGACTCGGTTTCGATCCATGGGCCTGGTACCCGACGAAGCTGCAGCTCGGCCCAGGTGATGAAGCCGGTCAGGCCCAGCCCACCTGCGGTGGCGGCGAACAGGCCGCTGCTGTCGTCCGGCGTGAGTTGCTGGCGCGAACCATCGCTGCGCAGCAGTTCAAGGCGCAGCACGTGGTGGCAGAACGTACCTGCGCGATGGTGGTTCTTGCCGTGCACGTCGTTGCCGATTGCGCCGCCCACGGTGGCGTAACGAGTGCCGGGGGTGACCGGCAGGAACCAGCCGCGCGGCAGCGCGATGTCCAGGATGTCGGCCAGGGTTACCCCTGCCTCGCAGCGCACGATGCCCGTGGCCGGATCGAAATCGATGAAACGGTCCAGCGCGCGGCTGGTCAGCAGGGTCGCGCCTGGGTTCAGGCAGCTGTCGCCGTAACTGCGCCCATTGCCGTGGGGCAGCACCGTGCCGCCCGCTGCGGGCAGCGGCAGGGCAGCAGCGCGGTCGAGCACCGGAAGGATCCGCTGCTCTACCCGCGGGTAGCGCCCCCAGGACTGGCCAACCCCTGCACTCATATGGCGATCAGGACGATCAGCACGCACAGTGCGATGACGATCTGGCTGCCGCGGTCCATCGCCGCGAACACGATCGGGTCGTCATGCATGTCGCCCCGGTGCGAGACGATCCACATGCGGCTGATCCAGTACAGCAGGATCGGGCACAGCAGCCACAGCAGCTTGGGACTGGTATACAGCTCCAGGCTTTCCGGGCTGTTGATGTACAGCGCGAAAACCGCGACGCCAATGTAGCCGGCGGCCGCGCCCAGCGACTGCACCAGCGGCAGGTCGGACACCGAGTAGCCGCGGCCGATCGCCATTTCCTTGCCGCTGGCCAGTGCCGAGGCCAGTTCGGTGTAGCGCTTGAGCATGGCCAGGCTGAGGAACACGAACATCGAGAACGCCAGCAGCCAGAACGACAGTTCGGAGTTGATCGCCACCGCGCCGCCGATGATGCGCACCGTGTACAGCGCCGCCAGCATCACCACGTCGATCATTACAATGCGCTTGAGCTTGAGCGAGTAGCTCAGGGTCATCACGTAGTAGCACAGCAGCACGCCTGCGAAGGCCGGGCTGCAGGCCAGCGCCAGGGCGAAGCCGGCCAGGGTGATCAACGGCGCCACCAGCAGGCCATGCAGCAGCGGCAATGTGCCCGCGGCAAACGGGCGTTTGCGCTTGCGCGGGTGCATCCGGTCTGGGGTCAGGTCCAGCAGATCGTTGAGCAGATAGACGCCTGACGCGCACAGACCGAAGGCCAGGAAGGCCGTGCCTGCATCGATGATCGAGGTGAGATCGAAGAAACGGTGGGCGGTCAGCAGCGGTACCAGCACCAGCAGGTTCTTCAGCCACTGGTAGACGCGCAGCGCCTTGATCCAGGTGATCAGGCCGCCGTTCTGAGAGGGCAGGTGGGCAAGCACTTCTGTCTGCTTCGCGGCAGCGCTGGCCAGCCCGGCCCCGTTGTTGACCACGATCGCGCCGCCGGCATGGGCCCAGACCTTCAGGTCGACCGTGCCGTTGCCCATGTAATCGAAGCCTCGTTCGCCAAAGCGTGCTGCCAGTGCCTGCCCCTTGTTGCTGCCGGACAGGTTGGTGTGGCCGTCGCTGGCCATCACCTCTTCAAACAGTCCGAGGTGGTCTGCAATGGGCTGTACCAGCAGCCGGTCGGAGGCCGTGCACAGCACGCGGGGGCGCTGCGTGGTGGTGCGCAGTATGTCCAGCACCCGCTCGTCATAGGGCAGGGTCTCGGCGGGCAGTTGCACGCGCGAGGCCAGCTGGCGCTTTACGTAGGCTTTGCCCCGCAGCAGCCAGAACGGCACCAGGAACAGGTACAGCGGGTTGTGGGCCAGCAGGGCCAGCAACGATTCGTACAGGATGTCCGAGCGGAGCAGGGTGCCATCCAGATCGACGCATAGGGCACGAGAAGAGGTCACAGCCGAGGTGCCTCGTCGCAGAAAATGGCGTGATGCTGCATGTACTTCCTTTTCCACACGGTTGAATTCACCCTGAATGATAAGGGAACCGGCTGAGACGCGCAGCCATCCACCTTCTGAACGTCACGGCCTGGCTTTCAGCTCCAGAAACGCCATTGCGAGCATTCCCACAACCACCGCCAGCCACAGGCTGACCAGGCGGATGCCGATCGCCACGGTCAGCGCGGTATCCACCGCAACGCCGCTGGCACCGAGCATGACCACGATCGCCGCTTCGGTGGTGCCCACGCCGCCGGGGACGAACGACAGGGCACCGACCAGCATGGCCAGCGGGTAGATGCCGAGCGCCAACGGCCACGGCAGGGCAATGCCCAGCGCCTGGCACAGCAGGGCGAAGGCCGCGGCGGTCAACAGCCACGCGGCAGCGCCCTGCAGGCTGGCGGGCAGCAGCAGGCGCATGCGCAACAGGGGGCCGAGGGCGCTGGCACCACTGACCAGGAAGTGGCCCAGCCGCCGCACCGGCGAACCCGGCAGGTGCTCGATGACGCCGTGCGCGGTGCGCGCCAGCGGCGGCCAGCAGCCCAGCAGGCCCAGGGCCAGCAGCACGCCCAGAATGATCGCCGCCAGGGCGCCGAACGCCGGAATCAGGTGCGCGGCGCCAATTGCCAGCACGGTGATCACCAGCAGGTCCAGCGCACGTTCGAAGATGAAGGTGGCCAGGGTGGCGCCAGCCGGAACGCCCTGCCAGCCGAAATAGCGGATGCGCAGCAGTTCGCCTGCCTTGCCGGGCGACGCGGTGAAGGCAAAACCAGCCAGGTAGGCCAGTGCGCCCCGGCCCCAACTGTGCGGGCGCAGCCCCTGTGCGGCGAGCACCGCGCGCCAGCGCTGGTAGCGGAACACATAGCTGGCCAGCACCAGGGCACTGCACAGCAGCAGCGTGCCGGCCTGCGCGGCCAACTGCGAAAGGATGTTGCGGTCGCGGTCGATGTACCAGAGGACCGCCAGGTAGGCCGCCGCCGTGGCGGCGACCCACAGGCCTGCGCGGCCCCGGCGAGCCGGCTTCACCGGCGCCGGGGACGAGCAGTCAGACATTACAGCGCAGCTTCCAGCTCCGGCAGGATCGTAAACAGATCCCCCACCAGGCCGATATCGGCAATCTCGAAGATCGGCGCATCGCCGTCCTTGTTGATCGCGACGATCGTGCCGGCATCCTTGATGCCGGTCAGGTGCTGGATGGCACCGCTGATGCCGACGGCCACGTACAGTTCCGGCGCGATGATCTTGCCGGTCTGGCCGACCTGCAGGTCGCTGGGCACGTAGCCGGCATCCACCGCGGCGCGCGAGGCACCGACGGCGGCGCCGAGCTTGTCGGCCAGCTGGAAGATGACCTTGAAGTTCTCTTCCGAACCGACACCACGGCCGCCGGAGACCACGCGCTTGGCGCTCTGCAGGTCCGGGCGGTCGCTGGCACCGGCGGCGAGGCCGACGAAGCGGGTGTGGGTCGGCAGGGCAGCATCGACGCTGGCCGCTTCGATGGCGGCGCTGCCGCCCTGGGCCGCTTCCGGCCACGACGCGGCACGCACGGTGGCGACCACAATCTGGTCGGCCGGGGCTTCCACGGTGATGATCGCGTTGCCGGCGTAGATCGGGCGCTTGAAGGTGTGGCTGCCTTCAACGCTCATCAGGTCGGAGACCTGGTTGACGCCGAGCAGGGCGGCCACGCACGGCATCAGGTCCTTGCCGAAGGTGGTCGACGGGCCGAACACGTGGGTGTAACCCTTTGCCAGCTGCGCGATCTGCGGCGCCAGCACCTGGGCGATCGCCTGCGCGTTGGCGGCGTTGGCCACGGTCAGGACCTTGGCGACGCCGGCGATCTTCGCGGCCTCGGCGGCCACGGCAGCCGGATCGGCGGCCAGCACCAGCACGTCGATGCTGGCACCGCTGATGGCAGCGGCGGCGCTGACGGTCTTGGCGGTGGCGGCGTTGAGCTTGCCGTCGTGGTGCTCGGCGATGACGAGAATCCTGCTCATTACAGCAACCCCTTCTGCTTGAGTGCGGCAACCAGTTCGGCCGCGTCCTTGACCATCACACCCTTGCTGCGCTTGGACGGCGCGGCGTACTGGGTGGTCTTGAAGGTGTCGGCGGCTTCAACGCCGAGGTCGGCCAGCTGCAGGGTCTCCAGCGGCTTGGCCTTGGCCTTCATGATGTCCGGCAGCTTGATGAAGCGCGGCTCGTTCAGGCGCAGGTCGGTGGTGACCACGGCCGGCAGATCGACTTCCAGCGTTTCCAGGCCGGCGTCGACTTCACGGGTGACCGTGGCCTTGCCGTCGGCAATGTCCAGCTTGCTGGCGAAGGTCGCCTGCGGACGGCCCCACAGCGTGGCCAGCATCTGGCCGGTCTGGTTGGCGTCGTCGTCGATCGCCTGCTTGCCCAGGATCACCAGGTCCGGCTGTTCCTTCTCGATCAGCTTGAGCAGGGTGCGTGCGGCGGTCAGCGGCTGGATGGCCTGGTCGGTGACCACATGGACGGCGCGGTTGGCGCCCATGGCCAGGCCGTTGCGCAGATGCGCCTGGGCGTCAGCCGGGGCGATGGTGGCGACCACGACTTCGCTGGCGATGCCCTTGTCGCGCAGGCGCAGGGCTTCTTCCAGGGCGATTTCATCGAAGGGATTGGGGGACAGCTTGACGCCGTCGGTGACCACGCCGGAACCGTCCGGCTTGACCTGAATGCGGACGTTGTAGTCCACCACGCGCTTGTACGCGACGAGGATTTTCATCTGGTACGGGGTCCTTCAATAACGGGGAGAACGTCCGGTCCTCGCACAGCAACCGGTTCGGGGGTGGGATCCCGATTCTAGCTGGCTTGGGGCGACCATGCGAATGCGTATGGTTATGCTGCGGTGCCGCAAAAACGCGGGGTGCGGCGCTTCGTTCACGGTGCGAAGGCAGTCGTGAAGGTGCCCCCGATGTATCCTGTTGCGCTGAATCGGGCTGCGGCATGCGACCCAATTGAACCATCAACAGGAGAACAGGTAGTGCCCACATGGCTTGTCACCGGCGGTGCCGGATTCATTGGCGGTAACTTTGTTCTCGAAGCGGTCGCCCGTGGTATCAAGGTCGTCAATCTCGACGCCCTGACCTATGCCGGCAACCTGAAGACCCTGTCCAGCCTGGAGGGCAACCCGAACCACGTGTTCGTGCAGGGTGACATCGGCGACAGTGCTCTGGTGACCCGTTTGTTGGCCGAGCACCAGCCGGATGCGGTGCTGAACTTTGCCGCCGAGAGCCATGTGGACCGTTCCATCGACGGTCCGGGCGCCTTCATCCAGACCAACGTGGTGGGCACCCTCGGCCTGCTGGAAGCGGTGCGCGACTACTGGAAGGCGCTGCCGGCCGGGCAGGGCGCGGCCTTCCGCTTCCTGCACGTGTCCACTGACGAGGTGTACGGCACCCTGGGTGAGACCGGGAAGTTCAGCGAAACCACCCCGTATGCCCCGAACTCGCCGTACTCGGCGTCGAAGGCGGCCTCGGATCACCTGGTGCGCGCCTTCCATCACACTTACGGGCTGCCGGTGCTGACCACCAACTGCTCGAACAACTACGGTCCGTACCACTTCCCGGAGAAGCTGATCCCGCTGGTGATCGCCAAGGCGCTGGCCGGCGAGCCGCTGCCGGTGTACGGCGATGGCAAGCAGGTGCGTGACTGGCTGTTCGTGTCCGACCATTGCGAAGCGATCCGCACCGTGCTGGCCAAGGGCCAGGTTGGCGAGACCTACAACGTCGGCGGCAATTCCGAAAAGCAGAACATCGAAGTGGTGCAGGCGATCTGCGCACTGCTGGACCAGCGCCGCCCGCGCGCGGATGGCCAGCCGCGCAGCAGCCAGGTCACCTATGTCACCGACCGCCCCGGCCATGACCGCCGCTACGCGATTGATGCCTCCAAGCTGAAGAACGATCTGGGCTGGGAACCGGCCTACACCTTCGAGCAGGGCATCGCCTTCACCGTTGACTGGTACCTGGACAACCAGGAATGGGTCAACGGCGTGCTGGATGGCAGCTACCGCCTGCAGCGCATCGGCACAGCGGCCTGAACCCAGGAGACACCATGACCCAGCGCAAGGGCATCATCCTCGCCGGTGGTTCCGGCACCCGGCTGTATCCGATCACCAAGGGCGTCAGCAAGCAGCTGCTGCCGGTGTACGACAAGCCAATGATCTATTACCCGCTCAGCGTGCTGATGCTGGCGGGCATCCGCGAAGTGCTGATCATCAACACGCCGCATGAGCAGGCGTTGTTCCAGCAGTTGATGGGCGACGGTTCGCAGTGGGGCATGGACATCCAGTACGCGGTGCAGCCGAGCCCGGATGGCCTGGCCCAGGCCTACCTGATCGGCCGCGATTTCGTCGCCGGCAAGCCGAGCTGCCTGGTGCTGGGTGACAACATCTTCCACGGCCACGGGCTGCGCGAGGTACTCAAGCGTGCAGACGGGCGCGTGCACGGCTCGACCGTGTTCGGCTACTGGGTGAATGATCCGGAACGTTACGGCGTGGCCGAGTTCGACCAGAGCGGGAAGGTGATCGACCTGGTCGAGAAACCGGAAAGGCCACGCTCGAACTATGCGGTGACCGGCCTGTACTTCTATGACGGCAACGCCAGCGATTACGCGGCCGAACTCAAGCCGTCGCCGCGCGGCGAGCTGGAGATCACCGATCTCAACAAGCGCTACCTGGCCGAAGGCAACCTGCACCTGGAGGCGCTCGGCCGTGGCTATGCCTGGCTGGATACCGGCACCCACCAGTCACTGCTGGAGGCCTCCAACTTCATCGAGACCATCCAGACCCGTCAGGGCCTGCAGGTCTGCTGCCCCGAGGAAATTGCATTCGGGCAGGGATGGATCACTGCCGAACAGCTGGAAGCACTGGCCGCGCCGTTGATCAAGAACGGCTACGGCCAGTACCTGCACAAACTCGCCCTGCGTGGAGTCGTTCCGTGAAAGTGATTGAAACCAAGTTACCCGGCTGCGTGGTGATCGAGCCGGCCGTGTTCGGCGATGCCCGTGGTTACTTCTTCGAAACCTGGAACGCCGAGCGCTTTGCTGCGCTGGGACTGCCGGACCGTTTCGTGCAGAGCAACGTCTCCACCTCCGCGCAGGGCGTGCTGCGCGGCCTGCATTACCAGTGGCCGCGGCCGCAGGGCAAGCTGGTCAGCGTGCTGGAAGGCGAGGTCTATGACGTGGCCGTGGACATCCGTCGCGGCTCGCCGACCTTCGGCCAGTGGGAAGCGGTGGTGCTGAGCGCGGAGAACAAGAAGCAGTTCTGGATTCCGGAGGGCTTCGCCCACGGTTTCGCCGTGCTGTCCGAGCGTGCGGTGTTCAGCTACCTGTGCACCGAGGTCTACCTGAAGGACTTTGATGCCGGCGTGCGCTGGAACGATGCCGACATCGCAGTGGACTGGCCGGTCAGCGCACCGACCCTGTCGGCCAAGGACGAGAACGCGCCGTTCCTGAAGGACATCGCCGAAGACCGTCTGCCGGTCTACGTCGCATGACGGTGCTGGTGTTTGGTGGCAACGGCCAGGTCGGCCAGGAACTGCTGCGCGCGCTGGCACCGCTGGGCCAGGTGGTCGCGACCACCCGCAGCGGTGCCCTGCCCGACGGAAGTGCCTGCGAAACGGCCGATTTCGGCCAGCCCGACAGCCTGCCGGCATTGCTGGACCGCGTGCAGCCATCGCTGGTGGTCAATGCGGCCGCCTATACCGCAGTTGATCGTGCCGAGCAGGAGGTCGAAGCTGCCTTTGCTGCCAATGCGCAGGCGCCGGGCGTGATCGCGCGCTGGTGTGCGGCGCATGGCGTGCCGCTCGTGCATTACTCCACCGACTACGTGTTCGATGGCCAGGGCAGCGCGCCCTACCGCGAGGACGAGCCGACCGCACCGCTGGGCGTGTATGGCACCAGCAAGCGCGATGGCGAGGATGCGGTGCGCGCCGCTGGTGGCCGTCACCTGATCTTCCGCACGGCGTGGGTGTATGCATCGCACGGCGCCAACTTCCTGCGCACGATGTTGCGGGTGGGTGCCGAGCGTGACGTATTGCGTGTGGTGGCCGACCAGATCGGTACGCCGACGCCGGCGGCGCTGATCGCCGATGTCACCGCGCAGGCACTGCAGCATCCGGGCCAGCTTTCGGGGACCTGGCACCTGACCGCCAGTGGCCAGACCAGTTGGCACGGTTTTGCCGAAGCGATTTTTGCCGAGGCGCTGGCGACGGGAGTACTGGCCAAGGTGCCGTCGGTTGAAGCGATTGCCAGTTCCGAGTACCCGACACCGGCCAAGCGCCCGGCCTGGTCGGTGCTGGACAACCGTAAGCTGCAGCAGGATTTCGGCATCGTGCTGCCGGAGTGGCAGGACGGCCTGAAGCGGGTGATGGCACAGTTCTGATCGCCGGCCGCGCGGTGCGGCGGATGACGGAAGCCCGGCCTTGGCCGGGTTTCTGCTTCTTCGCGCTGTGCAACGTTTCGAACCAGGCATTGCTGAGCGTGAGTACGCGCGAATCCGGTGCTGCTGAACTACCATGCGCATCTGGATTCTCCCGCGCAGTGCGTCGAAGTTGCTGCGCTTGTACCTGGAAGGACGCTCCATGAATCTGCCTGCTTTGCACGCCCGCGCATCGCGAAAGTGGTCTCCACTCATGCTGGCACTGGGTGTCGGCGCGCTGGCGCTGCTGGCACGACTGCTGTACGTACAGTTCTTCGCTACGCCGATGCCCTACATGGATCAATGGGATGGGGAGTGGGCCTCTGCGCTCAAACCATGGCTGGAAGGAACATTGCAGTGGCAGATGTTGCTCGCGCCGCACAATGAGCATCGCATCCTGCCCACGCGCCTGGTCACCCTGCTGTCGTATGCCGTCACCGGGCAGTGGAACAACGTCTACGAAGCACGGGTCGCGGCGGTCGTGTTCTGCTTCATCCCCGCATTGCTGGTCTGGCACGCGTTTCGCGACGTGGGCGCTGCTGTGGGTCGCTGGATGCTGCTGCTGTTGGCGATTCTGCTGTCAGTCCTGCCGTTCGCGTGGGAGAACTTCCTCGTTGGCTTCCAGTCGCAGTTCTACTTCCTGATCCTGTCCAGCATCGTGGCCATCGCACTGGTGGCCAGGCACCATCAGAATATTGTGGCATTGCCTGCTGCGATCGCACTGAGCGTGTTTGCCAGTGTCACCATGGCATCGGGCCTGCTGACCGCAGTGGCAACAGCTGCGACCTGTGTCCTGGCCTGCATCTGCCTTCCCGGCCGACGAGTGCCGGCGTTGTGCGCAACAGCAGTGCTGGCGGCCGTCGCGATGGTCGCCTACGCTCAGGTTCCCGTGATCGAGGTCAATACGGTCTTGCGTGCGCAGAGCGCAGGCGAGTTCATCTACGCCGCGTCTCGGGTTCTGGCGTGGCCCATGCGGTCAGGTGGGTTCGCACTGATCATCTGGCTGCCTGCCACCGTGATGGTCGTGCGCATGGTGATCCGCCGGCAAGCGTCGCCCACCGACCTGGTGATGGCAGGACTCTGCATCTGGTCTGCGCTTCAGGCATTGGCCATCGCCTATGGCCGCGGCCATGACATGAGGGCGCCGATGTCCCGCTATACGGAACTGTTTGTGCCTGGCTTGTTTGCCAACGCATGGTTTGCCATCCAATTGTGGGGCCTGGCTTCGAAGGGCCCGCGACTGCGCACGGCAAGGCGTACGGCGGTGCTCCTGTTCGCGCTTGTCGTTGCATATCCACTGCTGGGCCGGATCGGAAAGGATGTTGCCAAGCTCCAGCATTTCAGCGCGGCAGCGCGGCTGCAACAGGACAATGTCCGGCGCTACCTTGCGGGCGCTGACCTCCGTGCGCCGCAGGCGGGCGAGTTCGAGCTGCCGTATCCCGACACGAACCGCCTCAAGTCCTATCTGGATGATCCGGTCCTGCGCCGGATCCTTCCTGTAGACCGTGCCGGATCGGCGCCCCTGGAGGGCGCCGGAGCTCAGCGGCGCTGAGAGTTGAACCCGTCAACTACGCCCGTAGGTGTCCTCGAAGCGAACGATATCGTCTTCGCCCAGGTAACTGCCGGACTGCACTTCGATCAGTTCCAGCGGCAGTTTGCCCGGGTTGCGCAGGCGATGGGTCACGCCCAGTGGAATGTAGGTGCTCTGGTTCTCGCTCAGCAGGATGACTTCGTCACCCCGGGTCACCTCGGCGGTGCCGCTGACCACGATCCAGTGTTCGGCACGATGGTGGTGCATCTGCAGGCTCAGCGTGCCGCCGGGCTTGACCGTGATCCGCTTCACCTGGAAGCGGGCACCGTTGTCGATCGAATCGTAGGCGCCCCACGGACGATAGACCTTGCGGTGCCAGGTCGCTTCACTGCGGCCTTCGGTCTTCAACTGTGACACCACTGTCTTGACCTCCTGCATGCGGTCAGCCTTGCCGACCAGTACCGCATCGTCGGTCTCCACCACGATCACATCGTCCAGGCCGACCATCGCCACCAGGCGCTGGCCATAGGCGTAGGTGTTGCGGCAGTCGATGGCGATCACATCGCCCTGGTGGGCATTGCCGTCACCATCCTGCTGCGAGACGTCGCGCAGTGCGGTCCACGAACCGACATCATTCCAACCCGCGTCGAGCGGGATCACCACCGCATCGGCGGTCTTCTCCATCACCGCGTAGTCGATGGAATCAGAGGCGACGGCGGCGAAGGCGGCCTTGTCCAGGCGCGTGAAGTCGGTGTCGCGGCGGGCCAGCTGCCATGCGCTGCGGCTGCCGGCGAGCATCTCCGGCTGGAAGCGTTCCAGCTCCTGCAGGTAGCGCGATGCCTTGAACAGGAACATGCCGCTGTTCCAGTAGTACTGGCCGCTGGCCACGTACCCGGTAGCGGTGTCCAGGTCGGGCTTCTCGACGAAGCGTTCGACGGCACGAAGGCCCTGGCCGTCGGCGGCCTTGATGTAGCCGTAGCCGGTTTCAGGGCCCGTGGGCACGATGCCGAAGGTCACCAGCTTGCCCGCCTCGGCAGCACTGGTGGCTGCCTGGACGACGCTGCGGAAGGTGGCTTCATCGCTGATCACGTGGTCCGAAGGCAGCACCAGCAGCAGCGCATCGGCGCCGTCGCGGGTCGCTTCCAATGCCGCTACCGCGATGGCCGGCGCCGTATTGCGCCCCATCGGCTCAAGGATGATCGCAGCCGGCTCGGCACCGACCTGGTGCAGTTGCTCGGCGGCGACAAAGCGGTGTTCCTCGTTGGCGATCACCAGTGGACCACGGCTGGCAATGGGGGCCACCCGCTGCCAGGTAGCCTGCAGCATGGTCAGCTCGCCGGCCAGTGGCAGGAACTGCTTCGGGTAGGACTCACGTGACAGCGGCCACAAGCGGGTGCCGGAGCCACCGGAGAGAATGACGGGCTGAATGATGCTCATGGTCTTCCTTGGTTATTGCTGAAGGAGGTGGGAAATTTCGTCGGTGCGCGCCTGCATCAACGCGGCATCACCGCGGGCTTCGACATTCAGACGCAGCAGCGGCTCGGTGTTGGAACTGCGCAGGTTGAAGCGCCAGTCGCCGAAATCGGCGCTGATGCCATCGGTGTAGTCCAGTGCGGGCGCCAGCGCGGCGAAGTGCTCCATCACGCGTGCCACGGCGGCCTTGGCATCGGCCACCTTGAAGTTGATCTCTCCGCTGCACGGATAGGCCGCCATGCGATCTTCAACCCAGTCGGCCAGTGAACGTCCGCTTTCCGAAATCAGCTGGGCGATCAGCAGCCACGGGATCATCCCGGAGTCTGCATAGGCGAACTCGCGGAAGTAGTGGTGGGCGCTCATCTCGCCGCCATAGACCGCATCTTCCGCGCGCATCTTCTCCTTGATGAAGGCGTGGCCGCTCTTGCACAGCACCGGCACGCCGCCGGCGGCTTCGACCATTTCCACCGTGTTCCAGACCAGGCGCGGGTCGTGTACAACCTTGCCACCGGGCTGACGGGCGAGAATGGCCTTTGCCAGCAGGCCGACCAGGTAATAGCCTTCGATGAAACGGCCGGTGTGGTCGAAGAAGAAACAGCGGTCGAAGTCACCGTCCCAGGCAATGCCGAAGTCGGCATCGTGTTCGCGCACGGCCTCGGCGGTGGCGGCGCGGTTCTCCGGCAGCAGCGGGTTGGGGATGCCGTTGGGGAAGCTGCCATCGGGTTCATGGCAGATGCGGATGAATTCCAGCGGCAGGTGCGGCGCCAGCAGGTCGACGATGGCACCGGCGCCGCCGTTGCCGGCGTTGACCACCAGCTTCAGCGGCTTGAGCTTGCTGGCGTCCACGTAGCCCAGCAGGTGATCGATGTAGGCGCTCTTGTCGTGGCGCGCGGTCTGCGCCGCAACCGGTGGCTGTGCGCTGCCGGCATCGGCGGCCACCGCGTCGGAGATCGCGAACAGGCCGGTATCGGAACTGATTGGCCGTGCGTTTTCCTTGACCAGCTTCATCCCGTTGTAGTCCATGGGGTTGTGGCTGGCAGTCACCATCACGCCGCCCGCGGCGCCCAGGTGGTCGGTCTGGAAGTAGACCTCCTCGGTGCCGCACAGGCCGATGTCGATCACTTCGCGGCCCACGCCACGCAGGCCGGCGGCCAGCGCGTCCTGCAGTGCCGGGCTGGTCAAACGGACATCATGACCCAGGACCACGGGGCCCGGGGCGAGCTGAGCGGCCAGGGCGACGCCGATGCGGCGGGCGAGGTCTTCGTTCAGTTCTTCCGGGACGCGGCCGCGGATGTCATAGGCCTTGAAGGCGGGCAGGGGCATCGATCGGGTCCATTGTGGGCACAGCCGGTGATTGTACCGCCAGCCCCGTATGGGAATCGTTTCCATGCCGCAACGCCACGTGACCGGCCGGCGCGCTGGCCTAGAATGAGCGGATTACATCAACGAGGTGAGGGCGTAGATGAGCAACCCGGCAACGACCGACGGCAAGCGCGGCAAGCGCTTCGCCAGTGCGGCGGAGGCCCTGCAGGGGGTGGTCGCCGATGGCCAGACCCTGGCCGTGGGCGGCTTTGGCCTGTGTGGCATTCCCGAGGCGCTGATCGCTGCCTTGCGCGACAGCGGCACCAAGGGCCTGACCGTGATCTCCAACAATGCCGGCGTCGATGGCTTCGGCCTGGGCCAGCTGCTGGAAACGCGGCAGATCAGGAAGATGATTTCGTCCTACGTGGGCGAGAACAAGGAATTCGAGCGGCAGTTCCTGGCCGGCGAGCTGGAGCTGGAATTCAACCCGCAGGGCACCCTGGCCGAGCGCCTGCGTGCCGGTGGCGCGGGTATTCCGGCGTTCTTCACGGCCACCGGCTACGGCACGGTGGTGGCCGAGGGCAAGGAAACCCGCGAATTCGACGGCAAGCACTACGTGATGGAGACTGCGCTGCGCGCCGACGTGGCGCTGGTCAAGGCCTGGAAGGCCGACGAGGCCGGCAACCTGGTGTTCCGCAAGACCGCACGCAACTTCAACCCGGCCTGCGCGATGGCCGGCAAGGTCTGCATCGTGGAAGTGGAAGAGGTGGTGCCGGTCGGCTCCATCGACCCGGACCAGGTGCACCTGCCGGGCATCTATGTGCACCGCATCGTGCACAACGCGCATCCTGAAAAGCGAATCGAACAGCGCACCATCCGCGCGGAGGGCAACTGACATGGCGTGGACCCGTGATGAGATGGCCGCGCGCGCGGCGCGCGAGCTGACCGATGGCGCTTACGTGAACCTGGGCATCGGCCTGCCGACACTGGTGGCCAACCACATTCCCGAAGGCGTGGATGTGTGGCTGCAGTCGGAAAACGGCCTGCTCGGTATCGGCCCGTTCCCGACTGACGCCGAAGTCGACGCCGACCTGATCAATGCCGGCAAGCAGACCGTCACTGCACGTGCGGGCGCCAGCTACTTCGGCAGCCACGACAGCTTCGCGATGATCCGCGGTGGGCATGTGAACCTGGCTATCCTTGGTGCCATGCAGGTCACCGACAAGGGTGACCTGGCCAACTGGATGGTGCCCGGCAAGATGGTCAAGGGCATGGGCGGTGCGATGGACCTGGTCGCTGGTGTGCAGCGCGTGGTGGTGCTGATGGAGCACACCGCCAAGAACGGCGAGCACAAGATCCTGGCCGAATGCACGTTGCCGTTGACCGGCGTGGGCGTGGTCGACCGCATCATCACCGACCTGGCGGTGTTCGACGTGACTGACAAGGGCCTGCTGCTGGTGGAAGCCGCGCCGGGTGTCAGTGATGAGGAACTGCAGGAAAAGACCGGCGTCGCGTTTCTTCGCGGCTGAAGGTGCAAGGGCGGCCCAGGGCCGCCCTGTTTCTTGAGGGGGTGCCATGCTGTTTCCCCATACGCTGCCCGATGCCGATGTGTTGCACCTGCCGGGCTGGCTGGCCGCGACCGATGCCGACCGGCTCATGGAGGCGCTGCAGGCCGGCGTGCCGTGGGAGGTCCACCGCATCCGCATGTTCGGCAGCTGGGTGGACTCGCCACGGCTGAGCTGCTGGATCGGCGACCCGCAGGCCCGCTACCGTTACTCTGGTGCCGAGTTCGTGCCGCACCCGTGGCCGCCTGTGTTGCTGGCCGTGCGCGAGCACCTGCAGGCCGAAGGACACGGCCACTTCAACAGCGTGCTGCTGAACCGCTATCGCAGTGGCGGTGACTACATGGGCTGGCATAGCGATGACGAGCCGGAGCTGGGGCCGGCCCCGGTGATCGCTTCGCTGAGCCTGGGTGCCGCACGCCGTTTCCTGCTGCGCCGACGCGACGATCCGGCGCGCAAGGCTGAATTCGTGCTTGGCCACGGTGACCTGCTGCTGATGGCCGGGCAGACCCAGCGCTTCTACCAGCACGCGCTGCCGAAGATGGCACGGGTACAGGGAGAGCGGATCAACCTGACGTTCCGGTGGATCCAGCCCGGCTGATCCTGGGACGAAGTGTCAGGCGCGCAGCAGATCGATGCCGGCAGACAGCACGCCGCGACCGAAGTGGCCGTAGTTGCCGCGTAGCAGTTCACCCAACACTGCCGGGATACGCCGCAGGCGCGAGCTCGGCAGGCTGGTACGCACGGCGATATGACGTCGCTTGCGTTCGATCCAGGCCAGCTGGGTAGCGGGCAGGCCGCGCGCGCGCGCGCGCTCCAGCAGCTGGCCACATTCCACCCGCTCGCTTTCCAACTGCCGCTTGCGTCGTACCGCGCGTGGCGTGGCATCGTTGCCACCAAGGCCCAACTGATTGTTGCTGTGCAGGCGGTAATCAATGAGCGTCTCGGAAAGGCTGTCGATCTCCCCGCGCATGGCAGCCAGTGTGCCGATCCAGGCGTCGTGTACCCAGTCCGATGCCGGCAGCGGAAGTGCGTCGGCCAGGACCGACCGGTGCAAGGCCATTGCGGCACCGGTCATCAGCTTGCGCTTGAGCATCAATCGGAACCCGTCGCCGGCATGCATCCGTGCCCGTTGCGCGGTGCCGTAGTGCAGCGCGGTGAACAGGGTCTGCGGCATGGGCTGACCTGCATCATCGATCAAGCGAGCGTCGCAGTGCAGGACGCGCAGGCCAGGGCGTGCATCGAACTCGGTGCAGAAGCGTGCGACCTTGTCGGGATGCCAGACATCGTCCTGGTCACACAGGAAAATGAGCGTGCCGGTGCAGGCGCGCAGTGCGCCATCGAAATTGCGCCGATAACCCACGTTCTGTGGATTGACCTGCAGGTCAACCGAGATACCCGCAGCCTCGGCGCGTGGCACGAAGGCCCGCAGCAGCACCAACGTGCCATCGGAGGACACGTCGTCGCGGATCACGATCTGGTCCGGTCGGCGTGTCTGTGCCAGCAGGCTGTCGAGCTGCTCCTGCAGGAAGCGCTCACCGTTGTACGTGCAGACGGCGATGGAGACGGATGCGGGCATCAGCGAGGGAATGGGCCGTGGCCTGTGATTATCGCACGCACCTGCTGCAGCGCCGACGGGCATGGACCGGTGCTACCTGAATCTGGCGGCGGCAGCGCCGGGCCATGCCCGGCGAATGCGGCGATCAGCGCGCGACGGTCGGCTGGTCGGCCTGTCCGCTCTGCAACGTCCAGCCCACCATGTCCTGTGCCAGCTGCTGCAGGCCGCGCTCGAAGGCCGCGGTCACCGCCGGTACATCGGTGCTGCCGACGGGCTGCGCCTGGCGGAAGGTGCGGTCCGCGACCACGCGCTGGTCGGCGACATGGATCAGCTTGGCGTTGACCTCGATCACCACCGTCGGCGTGGCCTGGCCCTGGTAATCCGATTCGAAGCGGCGCACGTCGGTGGACAGCTTGTAGTCGGCGCGGATGCCGGCGGTGCTGCGGGCCACGCCGCGGATGCGACCTGAATCCTCGAAGCCGCGCAACAGGGTGTCCTCGATCATGTCGGTGGCCGGCTGGGCCCAGCTGGCGCCCTTGTAGATCTCCAGCTGCGACGGTGTCGGCCGCACGTTGATGCGCGGGCTGTCGACCATGCGCGCGGCGCTGGGCTTGGCCAGCACCAGCTGCCAGCTGGCCTGCGGCCAGGCCGGGTCTGCCTTGACCTGCACGGACGGCGAGTACAGCGTCACCGCGGTCTTCTCGCTGCTGCCAAGGATGGAGCAGCCGCCCAGCAGGGTGACCATCGAAGCGGCCAGCAGCAGGCGCGGGAGGGTGGTCGGGCTCATTTGGGTTCGAACTCCTTCGGTGCGTCGCGGCCCAGCAGGTAGCGCGCGGGGTTGTTCTCAAGACGGTCGCTGACCCGGCGCAGGTCGCGGATCAGGCCGCGCAGTTCGGTCAGCGTCGGGCCCAGCTGGCCGAGGCCATCGTTGGCAAAGCTGTTGATCGCGGCGCGGTTCTCGCCAAGGATCGAATCGGCGTTGCCGGCGGCCGAATCGAGCTTGGCCAGGGTGCCGTCGAGCTTGTCGATGATGCCGGGCAGCTGCTGCACCAGGTTCTTGTCCAGGCGCTCGATGGTGCCGTTGGTGGTCTTCAGCGTGGTGTCCAGGCTGCGGGCGGCGTCGCGCGCGCTGAGCAGCAGCGCCTGCGTGCCCTGGTCACGGTCGGCCAGGCCGCCGCTGATTGTCTCCAGGTTGGCCAGCGTCGCGTTGATCGAGGCCACGTTGCGGTCGCTGAGGATCTGGTCCATGCGCTCGACGATGCGGTTGGCGACGTCGGTGATGTTCTGCAGCGCAGAGGGTGTGGTCGGGATGATCGGCGCCGGGTCCTTGTTGACCGTGGTCAGCGCCGGCGACTGCGGCGTGCCGCCGCTGAGCTGGATGATCGACGGGCCGGTCAGGCTGGTGATCGCCAGCTTGGCGCGGGTATCGGTCTTGACCGGCGTGTTGGAGTTCAGGCGGATGCGCGCGACCACCTGGCGCGGGTCGTCCGGCACCAGGTTCAGTTCGGTGATCGAGCCCACCGCGATGCCGTTGTACTGCACCGGGCTGCCCACCGACAGGCCGGTCACCGCTTCGCGGAACACCACGCGGTACTCCTGCCAGGTGCGGTCGGAGGAGTACTTGGCGGCCCACAGGCCGAAGGCCAGCAGGGCCAGGCCGGTGATCAGGGTGAACGCGCCGATCAGCACGTAGTTGGCTTTGGTTTCCATGGCTCAGGCACTCTCGATCTGTTCGCCACGCGCGGCGCGCGCGCGGGGTCCGTGGAAGTATTCCTGGATCCACGGATGATCCAGTTTCTCGATGTCAGGCAAGGGTGCGTTGGCCACTACCTTGCGGTCGGCGATCACCGCGACCCGGTCGCAGATCGCGTACAGCGTGTCCAGGTCGTGGGTGATCAGGAACACGGTCAGCCCCAGTGCTTCCTGCAGGGTCTTGATCAGGCGGTCGAACGCCGCCGCGCCGATCGGGTCGAGGCCGGCGGTGGGTTCGTCCAGGAACAGCAGAGGCGGATCCAGCGCCAGTGCCCGGGCCAGGCCGGCGCGCTTGCGCATGCCGCCTGACAGCTGCGAGGGCAGCTTGTTGATCGCGTCGGCGGGCAGGCCGGCCAGTTTCACTTTCAGCAGCGCCAGTTCGTAGTGCCAGCGCTCGGGCAGCTCGCGATGGTGTTCCTTCAGTGGCACCTGCACGTTCTCGCCCACGGTCAGCGAGGAGAACAGGGCGCCGTCCTGGAACAACACGCCGGTGTTGCGCTCGATGTGCAGGCGGCTCTCGGTATCGTCGGCACGCGCGTCGCGGCCGAGTACTTCGATCTGCCCGGCATCGGGCACGCGCAGGCCGAGGATCGAGCGCATCAGCACCGATTTGCCGGTACCGGAGCCGCCGACCACGCCCAGGATTTCGCCGCGGCGTACGTCCAGGTCCAGGTCTTCGTGCACGGTCTGGCTGCCGAAGCGGTTGACCAGTCCACGCACGCGGATGGCCAGTTCGTGGCCCTGGTCGTCGCGCATGTCGAGGGGGTCGGGGAGGGCGGATGTGCTCATGTCACCAGTCCATGTGCATGAACCACAACGCCGCGAAGGCGTCGATGATGATCACCAGCGAGATCGTCTGCACCACGCTGGAGGTGGTGCGCTCGCCGACCGACTGCGCGGTACCTTCGACCTTCAGTCCTTCCAGGCAGCCGATCAGGCCGATCACCAGCGCGAACACGGGTGCCTTCGACAGGCCGACCAGCATGTGCCGCACTTCCATCGTCTCGTGCATGCGCGCGATGTACATCTGCGGCGGGATGTCGAGGTCGAACGCGCCGACGGTGATACCGCCGGCCAGACCGGCGACCATCGCGATGAAGGTCAACAGGGGCAGGGTGACCAGCAACGCCAGCAAGCGTGGCAGCACCAGCAGGTCGACCGGGTCCAGGCCCAGGGTGCGCATCGCATCGATTTCCTCGCGTGCCTTCATCGCACCGATCTGCGCGGTGAACGCACTGGCGGTGCGGCCGGCCAGCACGATCGCCGTCAGCAGCACCGCGAACTCGCGCAGGAAGGCGATGTTGACCAGCTCGACCACGTAGATCTCGGCGCCGAAGTCGCGCAGGATGGTTGAACCGAGGAATGCGATCACCGCGCCGACCAGGTAGGACAGCAGCGCCACCAGCGGTACCGCGTCCAGCCCGACCTGCTCCATCTGGTGCACGGTGGCGGTCAGCCGGAAGCGGCGGGGTTCCTTGACCAGCCGGGCCGCCTTGACCAGGTTCTCGCCGAGGAAGCTGCACAGCGCCTTGATGTTGTGGCCGGTGGTGTGGACGCTGACGCCCAGCCGTTCCAGCGCGGCCAGCACGCCGAAATCGCGCTTGGGCTTGGGCCGGTCGTCGGCCACTTCCTCGATGGTGCACACCAGCGCCTGGTGGTCCGCGCGGAACTGCAGTGCGTCTTCGTGCAGATCGGCACGATGGGCCACGCGCAGCACCTGCAGCACGCCGGCCGAATCCAGCTGTTCGATGCCGGTGGCATCGATGCCGGTCAGTTTGTCGGGAACGCCGTGCAGAACCTCGGCCGCGGCCAGCGCGGTCTTCAAGGTCCAGGTGCCGGACAGGCGGATCAGGCCCGGGTCGTGGGCATCCTGTTCGAGCTGGGGGGCGTGGTTCGGGGTCACTTGGGCCATTCGGGTCGCAGCATAACCGTTCTGTATCGGGCTTCGCGTCGAACTCGGATGAATTTCTCCGGTGGGCCCCAGCGTAGGTAATACTACGGCGCATGTCCGCAGACGCTCACACGATCCCCACGCCCCAGGCCACCTACGCACAGCGCGTGGCCTTTGTTCCGAGATCGCCGGACGCCTGCACAGCTATGGCACCACGGCCCAGCGCCTGGAAACGGCGGTGGTGGCACTGGCCCGCCAGCTCGATCTGGATTGTGAACCGTGGTCGAATCCCACCGGTATCATCCTCAGCTTCAGCGACCCGGCGCAGGCGATCGGCTCCAGCGACATCACCCGCGTGATCCGCCTGGCGCCCGGTGAGAATGACCTGCACAAGCTCAGCGTCGCCGACCACATCGCCGAGGAAGTGTCCAACGGGCGGATGAGCATCGCCCAGGGCCACACTGCACTGCGCCAGCTGGACAAGGATCCGGGCCGGCGCGGCAAGCTGCGCACCATCCTGTCATTCAGCCTCGGCGCGGCCGGCGTGGCCGGGATGTGGAAGCTGCCGTGGCTGGACATTGCCACGGCCGGTGTCATCGGCCTGATGATCGGCCTGCTCGGCATGGTCACCGATCGTCGCCCGGCCACCCGCGAAGCGGCCGAGGCGCTGGCGGCGCTGCTGGCCGGCATGGTCGCCACCCTGGTGGCGTCCTTCATCGGCGCGCTCAACCTCAACACGGTGATCATCGCCTCGCTGGTGGTGCTGCTGCCCGGCATGTCGCTGACCAATGCGGTCAATGAGCTGGCCAGCCAGCACTGGGTGTCGGGCACCGCGCGCTTTGCCGGCGCGCTGACCACCATCATGAAGCTCAGCGTCGGCGCGATGATCGCGGTGACCCTGGCCGACGTGCTCGGGCTGGATCCGGTGATCCGTGCCACGCGGCCGCAGGGGCCATGGGTGGAGTGGGGCTCGCTGCTGACCGCGGCGTTCGCCTTCGCGATGCTGTTCAAGGCCAATCGCCGCGATTACCCGTGGGTGATCGCCGCCTCGGTGGCCGGTTATGCGATCTCCAAGTTCGGCGGCCACGCCTGGGGCGCGCCGGCCGGCATCTTCCTGTCGGCGATGCTGCTGACCGCCGGCGGCAATCTGTTCGGTCGCCTGGTCGGGCGTCCGGGCGCGATCATCCGCCTCCCGGGCATCATCATGATGGTGCCCGGCAGCACCAGCCTGCGCGGCGTGCTGACCCTGGTCCAGCAGCAGGACGTGGGCGCCGGCCAGAGCGTGTTCCTCACCGTGCTCAACGTGGTGATGGCGCTGGTGGCGGGCCTGCTGTTCGGCAACCTGCTGATGCCGGCCCGCAAGACACTGTAGGTGTGGACCATTGGTCCACACACCTTTCCGAGAAATGAAAAAACGCCGGCATTCGCCGGCGTTTTTCAGTGCATCCCGATCCGGCCTCAGGCCTTCTTGATCAGGAAATCTTCCGGCTTCTTGTTGCCCTTGGCGGTCAGTTCAGCCATCCAGCGCGGCTGCTTGCCACGGCCAGTCCAGGTTTCCTTGGGGTTGGCCGGGTTGCGGTACTTCGGGGCAACCTTGCCCAGCTTGCGGCCGGCGGTCTTCGACGGTGCCTTGGCGACCTTGACCACCTTGCGCGCGCGCGGGGCCGGGGCGTCGCCGAACAGTTCCTCGATGGTGTAACCCTCGGTCTTGGCCAGCTTGGTCAGCTGGGCGCGAACCTTGGTGATCGGCCGGCGCTTGGCGACGATGGTCTGCTGCTTCTTCGCGGTGCGGATCAGGGCGCCCAGCTCGCGCGCCGACAGGCCGGTCAGGTCAATGCTCATTTACGGTTACTCCGGAAACTAATAAGTGGACGGGACAAGCCAGTCCATGGCGTCGGCGGACAGAATAGAGATGAATTAATCCAAGCACAAATGCAGGCAGGACATGCCGTGGCGGCATGCCGACGCTGTCGCGGTGATTTTGACCGGATTATGTCCGCTGCAATATCGGCCCGTGCTGGCGCAGGCAAAAAAAAAGACCGGGGCAGGCCCCGGTCTTTCCACGTCAGCCCTGCAGTCGCTGCAGCAGGGTCGCCTTGTCCAGGCTCTCCGCGTCGCTGGCGCGGCGCGAGCGGTACTCGTAGGTGCCGGCGGCCAGGCCGCGTTCGCTGACCACCACGCGGTGCGGGATACCAATCAGCTCCATGTCGGCGAACATCGCGCCCGGGCGCAGGCCGCGGTCGTCGAGTGCAGCGTCCAGGCCCGCGTCGCGCAGCTCCTGCAGCAGGTTGGCAGCGGCGTCGGCCACGGCGGTATCGCCCTTCGGGTTGATCACGCACACCACGACCTGCCACGGCGCCATCGCGTCCGGCCAGATGATGCCGGCATCGTCATGGTTCTGTTCGATCGCGGCAGCCACCACGCGCGAGATACCGATGCCGTAGCAGCCCATCGCCATCACCGCCGCCTTGCCGTTCTCATCCAGCACGGTGGCATCCAGCGCTTCGGCGTACTTGCGGCCGAGCTGGAACACGTGGCCGACTTCGATGCCACGGGCGATCTTCAGTTCACCGCCGTCCACGGCACGGTCGCCGGCACGCACGTTGCGGATGTCGGCCACTTCCGGTTCCGGCAGGTCGCGGCCCCAGTTGACGCCGGCCAGGTGGAAACCGGCTTCGTTGGCGCCGACGACGAAGTCGGCCATCGCCGCTACTTCACGATCGGCGACCACGCGGATGGCCTTGGCCGGGGCGACCGGGCCGAGGAAACCCGGCACGCTGCCCAGGTGCTCGGCGATTTCCGCCTCGCTGGCGAAGCGCTGCTCGTCCAGGCCGGCGACCTTGGCCAGCTTGATCTCGTTGACCTCATGGTCGCCGCGTACCAGAACCAGCACGAACTGCTGTGCCTTGCCTTCGCCGGCGATCAGCGCCACCGACTTCACCGTGCGCTGCAGGTCGATGCCGAGCAGGGCCGCGACGTCTTCGCAGGTCTTCTGGGTGGGGGTATCCACCTTGCGCATCGTTTCGGCGGCGGCCGCACGCGGCGCCGGATCGGCGGCAATGGCCGCTTCCATGTTGGCTGCGTAGTCCGAGCCGGTCGAGAACACCAGCGCGTCCTCACCGGAATCGGCGATGACGTGGAATTCCTGCGACGCATCGCCGCCGATCGCACCGGAGTCCGCCTGCACCATGCGGAAATCCAGGCCGAGGCGGGTGAAGATGCGGCTGTAGGCCGACTTCATGTTCTCGTATTCGCGCACCAGGCACTCATCGTGCAGGTGGAACGAATAGGCGTCCTTCATCAGGAACTCGCGCGAACGCATCACGCCGAAGCGCGGGCGGATCTCGTCGCGGAACTTGGTCTGCACCTGGTAGAAGTTCACCGGCAGCTGCTTGTAGCTGGACAGCTCGCTGCGCGCGAAGTCGCAGGCGGCTTCCTCGGCGGTCGGGCTGTAGCAGAACACCTGGTCCTTGCGATCCTTGATCTTCAGCAGCTGCGGGCCGAATTTCTGCCAGCGGCCGGTCTGCTCCCACAGTTCCTTCGGCTGGATGGTCGGGATCTGGAATTCCACGGCACCGGCCCGGTCCATTTCCTCGCGCACGATGCGTTCGACCTTGCGCAGCACGCGCAGGCCCAGCGGCGACCAGGTGTACAGGCCCGATGCCAGCTTGCGGATCATGCCCGCGCGCAGCATCAGCCGATGGCTGGTCAGCTCGGCGTCGCTGGGGGTTTCCTTGGTGGTGTGCAGGTGGAACTGGGAGAGGCGCATCGTCGGCTTCGGATAACGGCAGAGACGTCTATTCTGCCAGCCCGGCCGGGGGGAGGGGTATCGGCAGGGCTGCGCCCTGCACCCGCCTGAAGCAACGTCAACGGCAACGGCAACAGCAAGAACGGGTTTCCTGGGAGATGGCGGGGTGGGTCCGGTTGCGGGGGGCGCCGTGAATACGTCCATGTAGGCTCGGTCGCGGCTTGCTCGTGTGCGCTGTCCTGCGCACACGGCAAGACCAGGGTTGGGCTTCCTGCCCAACCCGACCGAGGCATGCCTCGGGCCCATGCGGCTCACGCCCCCGCAACCGGACCCACCCCGCCTTCGACAGTTTCCTGCGAGCTGTCGGAACAGCTCGTGGGGTCAGATCCGTTTTCCGCAGGAAAACGGATCTGACCCCGGATTCAATTCGATATCTGACAGATTTCATCCACGCATGGCGTGGATCTACTGACCGTCACTAGCGGTCTGTCAGGGGCGGGGCGGTGTGGGGTGGCAGGACCGTTGGCGCCATGGATGGCGCCATCGAGCCCCCATGGGTGAGGGCGCTTTGCTCGCGAAGCACTGCTTCGCAAGCGCCCGAACGCACAGCCGCCAGCGGCTGGGCCGGGCCGCGGAGCGGGGTTTACGGCGTGTCCTGGCAGCCCACACCGCCCCGCCAAACCCACAGAAAGCCCAGAGCCGGCTGTTGCCCTTGCTGTTGCCTCTGCGGGTGCAGGGCTGCAAGCCCTGCCGATACCCTCACTGTGCTGGGCAGTAGGCCTTGATGGCGGCTTCGGCCAATCCCTTCTGCGCGGTGTGCTGCTCGGGGGTCAACGGGGTATCGGGCTTGCCATCGCCATCGGTGTCCTGCATCACCTGGCCGCCACCGTCCAGCAGGGCCAGGTTGGCCCGGGCCGTGCTGCACTGCTCGGGGACCGGCGCGGCCGGGGTCTCGGTGCTGGCCGCGGCCTGCGGGGTGCGGGCCTGCTCGCGGGTCTCGAACTTCTTGCCCGCCGGCGGGGTCTCCGAGTACCTGGGTCACGCCATGGGCGGTCCTTCCATTTGTAGACGGGGCCGGCCACGGCGTTGGCACTGGCCAACAGCAGCAGGCATCCAAGAGCACAGGGCACGCATGGCAAACTCCACGGAATGGGCGCAGAACGCCGATTGCAGCATTGGCGCCGACCGCTGGCAAGTCGATTAAACTGGATTCCATGGACCCGATCACACCGCCGCCGCGCTCGCGCACGATTTACCTGCTGCCCAACCTGTTCACCACCGCCGGCCTGTTCGCCGGCTTCTACGCGATCATCGCCGCGGCCAACGGGGATTCCGTCAATGCCAGCATCGCCGTGTTCGTGGCGGCGGTGATGGATGGCCTGGACGGGCGCGTGGCGCGCCTGACCGGCACCAGCAGTGAATTCGGCGTGCAGTACGACTCGCTGGCCGACCGGTCAGCTTCGGCATGGCCCCGGCGCTGGTGATGTACCACTGGTCGCTGTCGTGGCTGAAGTTCGACGATCCGCTGCTCGGCCGCGTCGGCTGGGCGGTGGCCTTCCTGTATGCGGCCTGCGCGGCACTGCGCCTGGCCCGCTTCAACACGCAGGTGGCGGTGGTCGACAAGCGCTGGTTCGTCGGCCTGGCCAGCCCGGCCGCCGCAGGCCTGATGATGTCCTTCGTCTGGGCGTTCGCCGATGGCAACCTGGGCTGGGACGGCAACCAGCTGCGCTACGTGGCACTGGCGGTGACGATCATCGCTGCGCTGCTGATGGTCAGCCGCATCCGCTTCTGGAGCTTCAAGGGCGGCGCTGCCAAGGGCACCCGTTCGGACCGCGTGCCGTTCCTGGTGCTGGCACTGGTGCCGGTAGCCATCGCCATTGCGGTCATCGACCTGCCGCGCGTGCTGTTCGCGGTCGGCATCCTGTACGCCTTGTCCGGCCCGGTGATGTGGGCCGTGCAGCGCCTGCGCAAGAAGCCCGAGGCGGCGTGAGCGAGGACCTGCCCGTGCTGTGGTCACCGGCCCAGCAGGCCTGGGCTGCAGGCCATGGGCTATACCGTCTATCACGACGGCCAGCTGGCTACCGAGCTGGATGCCGCGCTGCAGTTGAGCGTGGCCGAAGCCGAGGCCAGCGTCGCCGCGCCGGAACCGGTGCGTGCCGCCGTGCCGTCGCGCGGACAGCATGCCGGGCGGCACCCGCAGCCCGCCCGGAACGCCCGGCACCGCCAGCACCGCGAAACGCCGGTCAGCGCCCCGGACACCGTACCGGCGGCTGAGCGCCCACTGCCCAGCGGCAACGCACGCCAGCCGGTGGTCCGCCTGCCGGATCGCCTGCAGATCGCGCTGCTGCGTGCGTCCGGCTGCAACCCGAACGCCCCGGCAACGCAGCGGTTGATGGACAGCTGGCCGCTGGACCAGCTGCGCCACGACCCGGCCGCCAAGCGTGCGCTGTGGCCGCAGCTGCGTGCCCTGCGCAAGCGGGGCACGCCATGAGTGCGGTTACCCGGCCCGGCCCGATCAGCCTGCGTGCGCTGCGCGAGAGCGACCTCAATGCGGTGATGGCGATCGAACTGCGGGGCTATCCTTTCCCCTGGACCCGCGGCATCTTCATCGACTGCCTGCGCGCCGGCTATCCCGGCCTGGCGATGGAGCGCGATGGCCTGCTGATCGGCTATGGCGTGCTCAGCATCGCCGCCGATGAAGCGCACGTGCTGAACATCTGCATCGATCCGCTGGCGCAGTCGCGCGGGCTGGGTCGCCAGCTGCTGCGCGCACTGGTGCAGCTGGCCGCCGCCCGCGGCGCACAGCGCGTATTCCTGGAAGTGCGTCCGTCCAACGCGCCGGCGCTGGCGCTGTACCACAGCGAAGGATTCAACGAGATCGGCCGCCGCCCGCGCTACTACCCGGCGGCACAGGGCCGCGAGGATGCGGTGGTGATGGCGATCGAACTGGTCGACGGCGACCTGCAGGCAATGCCGCCGCTGTAACGCAGACTGGTTGCCGGCCAGCGGCCGGCACTACCAGATGGGTCTCCGCTGTGATCGACACATCGCCTGCCGTGGTAGGTGCCAACCTTGGTTGGCACGCTTTCTTCACGCCATCCGCAGTGCAAGCACGCCGCCCACGATGAGCGACGCTGCCAGCCAGCGCGCGCGTGGTATGCGTTCGCGCAGCAGGAACACCGAGATCAGCAGCGCGAACAGGGATTGACGATTCGCGCAGCGCCGAGACCATCGCCACCGGTGCCTGGGTCATCGCCCACAACGCCATCGCATAGGAGGCCGTGGTGCCGACGCCACCGGCCAGGCCCAGTGGCCAATGCTGCCGCGCATAGTCCAGCACCGCGCCGCCGCGCGTGTACAACGCCCACAGCGGCAGCGGAATGCCCGACAGCAGGAACAGCCACAGCGTGTAGCTGAGCGCGCTGCCTGACTGCCGCGCACCCTGCGCATCGACCAGTGTGTAGGTAGCGATCATCGCCGCGGTCAGCAGCGGCAGGCGCAGCTGGCCGCCGCGTGCACCCAGTGCCATGCACAGGATGCCGGTGCTCACCAGCCCTACACCAGCCACGCTGCGGCGGGCAATGGCTCACCGAGCAGGGTGCCCGCCAGACGCAGACCAGGATCGGCGCGCTGCCACGCATCAGCGGGTAGGCCAGGCTCATGTCGACCTGCTGGTAACAGCGTGCGACCAGCCCGTAATAGGTCACCTGCAACAGCACCGACGCGCCCAGCCAGGGCCAGCTGTGCGCAGCCGGGAAGGCAGGAAGGGGAGGGCAGCGGCCGACAGCAGCGCGGCACTGCCGGTCACCAGCACGGTACCGAGGAACTTGTCCGGCCCGCGCTTGACGATCGCATTCCAGCTGGCATGCAGCGCCGCGGCAGCGAGGACAAGCAGGAAGATGGAGAGCGGCATCCGCCGATGATGCCATGCGGGGCAAATGGAAACGCCGGGCATCGCCCGGCGTTTCCGATTCCGCTTCGGTAGGTGCCAACCTCTCCCGCCGTGGCAGGTGCCAACCTTGGTTGGCACGCACCAGAGCGCGGTGCTTACAGCTTCGCGCGCTGCTCGCGCAGGCCGGCCAGCTGGGTGTTCCAGTCGACCAGGCGAACGCGTTCCTGCTCGACCACCGCCGGTGGCACCTTGTCGGTGAACTTGGCCAGCTTGGTTTCGCTTTTTTCCTGCTCGCCTTCCACGCGCTTGATCTCCTTGTCCAGGCGCGCGCGCTCGGCATCGAGATCGACCAGGCCTTCCAGCGGCACCAGCAGCTTCAGCTCGCCCACGATCGCGGCGGCGGCCGGCGGTGCGCTTTCGCCCTCGGCCAGCCACTGGATGCTGTCCAGCTTGAGCAGGAACGACAGCGAGGCGCTGAAACGTTCAATGCGCACGCGATCCTGCTCAAGCCCGGCCTGCAGGCGCAGCGGCACCTGCCTGGACGGGGCGACGTTCAGTTCGCTGCGCACGCGACGCACCGCACTGATCACCGCCTTCAGCCATTCCACGTCGGCCTCGGCCTGGGCGAAATCGCCTTCGAACTCGGCGGCGGTCGGGTACGGGCGCAGCGACAGCGTGGTTTCGGCCAGGCCCAGGCGCGGCGCCAGCTGCTGCCACAGCTGTTCGGTGATGAACGGGGTGAGCGGGTGCAGCGGGCGAGCAGCGCTCCAGCACGTACAGCAGGGTGTGGCGGGTGCTTTCGGCGTCGGCGGCGTCGGCACCGTTCAGTGCCGGCTTGCTCAGCTCCAGGAACCAGTCGCCGAGAACTCGTTCCAGGCGAACTCGTACAGGCACTGCGCCAGCAGGTCGAAGCGGTAGTTGGCGTAGTAGGGCCCTGCGCCTCGGTGGACACTGCGGCCAGGCGCGCCAGGATCCAGCGTTCGGCATCGGTGCGCGGGGTCGGCACGCCGGTGAACGCAGCACCCTCGGTGTTCATCAGGGCGAAGCGGCTGGCGTTCCACAGCTTGTTGCAGAAGTTCTTGTAGCCCTCGGCGCGGTTCATGTCGAACTTGATGTCGCGGCCGTGGGTCGCCAGCGCGGCGATGGTGAAGCGCAGCGCATCGGCACCGTGGGCAGCAATGCCGTCCGGGAATTCCTTGCGGGTGGCCTTCTCGATCTTCTCCACCATCTTCGGCTGCATCAGGCCGCCGGTCGCTTGGCGACCAGGTCGTCGATGGTGATGCCGTCGATGATGTCCAGCGGGTCGAGCACGTTGCCCTTGCTCTTGGACATCTTCTGGCCCTGGCCGTCGCGGATCAGGCCGGTGAAGTAGACGTCCTTGAACGGGATCTTCCCGACCAGGTTGTCGGTGGCCATGATCATGCGCGCCACCCAGAAGAAGATGATGTCGAAGCCGGTGATCAGCACCGACGACGGCAGGTAACGGTCGAAGCCGCGCTCGGCCATGGTCTGCTCGTTCGGCCAGCCCAGGGTGGAGAACGGCCACAGCTGCGAGGACACCAGTCTCCAGCACGTCGCTTCCTGGTTCAGCACCACGTCGCTGCCCAGGTTGTTCTTTGCCCGCACTTCCTCTTCGCTGCGACCGACGTAGCAGCTGCCGGTGGCGGCATCGAACCATGCCGGAATGCGATGGCCCCACCACAGCTGGCGGCTGATGCACCAGTCCTGGATGTTGTTCATCCAGTGGCGGTAGGTGTTGATCCAGTTCGGCGGCACGAAGGAAATGCTTCCGTCCTCGACCAGTTCCAGGCCACGCTTGGCCAGGTCGTCCATTTTCACGAACCACTGGTCGGTCAGGTACGGCTCGATCACCTGGCCGGTACGGTCGCCGCGCGGGACCTGCAGCTTGTGCGCCCTGGTCTCGACCAGGATGCCCAGGTCTTCCAGCTCGGCCAGCACGGCCTTGCGCGCGGCATAGCGGTCCAGGCCCTGGAAGCGTTCCGGCGCGTTTTCATTCAGCGCCGCCACCGGGGTGAACAGGTTGATCATCGGCAGGCTGTGGCGCACGCCGACTTCGTAGTCGTTGAAATCGTGCGCCGGGGTGACCTTGACCACGCCGGTGCCGAACGCACGGTCCACGTAATCATCGGCGATCACCGGCACGCGGCGGCCGGTCAGCGGCAGCACCACGCTCTTGCCGATCAGGTGCGCGTAGCGCTCGTCTTCCGGGTGCACCATCACCGCGGTATCGCCCAGCAGGGTTTCCGGGCGGGTGGTGGCAACGACCAGGTAGTCGCGGGTTTCGCGCAGGGTTTCCACGCCGTCGGCATCGCGCTCGACGTGCTCGTAGCTCAGGCCGTCATCCAGCGTGTAGGCGATCGACCACAGGAAGCCGTCTTCCTCGGCGCTCTCCACTTCCAGGTCGGAAATGGCGGTCTTCAGCACCGGGTCCCAGTTGACCAGGCGCTGGCCGCGGTAGATCAGACCCTGCTCGTACCAGCGCACGAAGGCTTCGTTGACCGCTGCCGACGGCTGCGGGTCCATGGTGAAGGTGCTGCGCGACCAGTCGGCGGAGGTGCCAAGACGGCGCATCTGGCGTTCGATGGTGTCACCGGACTGCTGCTTCCACTCCCAGACCTTGCCGATGAAGCCTTCGCGGCCCAGCGAATCGCGGGTCTCGCCCTTGCCTTCCAGCGCCAGGTTGCGGCTGACCACCATTTCGGTGGCGATGCCGGCATGGTCGGTACCGACCTGCCACAGCGTGTCGTAGCCGCGCATGCGGTGGTAGCGCACCAGCGCGTCCATCAGGGTCTGCTGGAAGGCGTGGCCCATGTGCAGGGTGCCGGTCACGTTCGGCGGCGGCAGCAGGATGGTGTACGGCTCGCCCGTGCCGGACGGCTTGAAGTGGCCGGCCTTCTCCCAGGCCTCGTAGAGGTCGGTCTCGAAGGACTTCGGGTCGTAGCTGGAGGCGAGTTGGGTCATGCGGGGGAACCGGTAATCAAGGCGGAAGGGAGATCAGCGCGACCCGAGGGCGCGCCGGATCTTCTGGTCGGTGTGGTACTGGCTGACCGCGTAGGCGGCCCAGATGGCGGCGGGCAGCCAGCCGATCAGGGTGATCTGCAGGATCAGGCAGACGGTGCCGGCCAGCGGTCGGCCAATGGTGAAGAAGGACAGCCAGGGAAGAATCAGGGCGATCAGCAGGCGCATCAAGGGGTCCTCGCTGGGCTTACATGTCGTGCTTGTTGAGGTCGTACCCGGCGGCCTTGTACTGGCGCCAGCGCTCGCGCAGCGGTTCGCGCGCTTCCGGATCGGCCGGAACCACTTCCAGCGCGCGCTCGCACTGGCCCAGCCAGGCTCGTCGCGCAGGTTGATCACCAGCGGACGCGCCGGTGCCTCGGTGCCGGGTACCGCGATCAGTACCAGGGCCTCTTCCTCGTCCATGTCTTCCCCGGCGATCTGGTGCGGGATGTAGGCATCGTTGTCGAACGCCCACAGCAGCTCGTCCAGTTCCTCGGCCTGGGCCTGGTCACGGGCCAGCACCAGGGTGAACAGCCCGGCGTCGTTGGCCTTGCGCGCCAGTTCGCAGACCAGGCGCAACGGCTCGGTCAGGAAGCGGGGCTTGGCGATCAGGTAGAAGTCGGCGCGGGGCATGGCAGGGTCCGGGTCAGGCAGGGGCCCGGCAGTGCCGGGCGAGGCCCTGGCCGGCGGAGGCCGGCCAGGGTCGGGTACGGCATCAGGCGCGGGCGACCTGGTCCAGCAGCCACTGGCTCAGCAGGCCGACCGGACGGCCGGTGGCCATGCCACGCTTGCCTTCATCGCTGGCGACGCCGGCGATGTCCAGGTGGGCCCAGCGCTGGCCTTCGGCGAAGCGCGACAGGAAGCAGCCGGCGGTGATCGCACCGGCCCAGCGGCCGCCGATGTTGTAGACGTCGGCGAAGGTCGAATCCAGCATCGGCTGGTATTCGTCCCACAGCGGCAGGCGCCAGGCGCGGTCGAACACGTGCTCGCCGGCGGCCAGCAGCTCGTTGGCGAGGTCGTCGTGCTTGCTCATCAGGCCGGCGGTCTGGTGGCCGAGGGCGACCATGCAGGCGCCGGTCAGGGTGGCGACGTCGACCAGCGCGGCCGGCTCGAAGCGCTGCGCGTAGGTCAGCGCGTCGCACAGGATCAGGCGGCCTTCGGCGTCGGTGTTGCCGACTTCGATGGTCTTGCCCGACATCGAGGTGATCACGTCGGACGGACGGTAGGCGTTGCCGTCGATGGCGTTCTCCACCGCCGGCACCACCACCACCAGGTTCAGCGGCAGCTTGGCCTTGACCGCAGCGACGAAGGTGCCGATGACGTTGGCGCCACCGCACATGTCGTATTTCATCTCCTCGATGCCGCCCTGGGTCTTCAGGTTGACGCCACCGGTATCGAAGGTGATGCCCTTGCCGACCAGCACGTACGGCTTGGCGTCGCCAGCACCGGTCCACTTCAGCACGACCAGGCGTGGGCGGTTGGCCGAACCGCGGGCCACGGCCAGCAGGGAGCCCATGCCCAGCGCTTCCATCTGGGTCTCGTCGAGGATTTCGGCCTCGGCACCGTCGTGTTCGCCGGCGAACTTCACGCCCACTTCGGCCAGGTAGGCCGGGGTGCAGTAGTTCGGCGGCAGGTTGCCCAGCTCGCGGGCGAACTCGACGCCGGCGGCGATGGCCTGGCCCTGGGCCAGCGCCTGGGCGTCATCACCGGCAACGGCCAGCTGGGCCAGGCCGGCATCGTCGGCCTTCTTCTTGCCCAGGGTGGCGGTGTAGCGGTAAGCAGCGTGATCGGCGGCGATCACCGCCTGGCGGATCGCCCAGGCCGCGTCGCGGTCCTTGATGGCCACTTCGGACAGGGTGAGCAGCGCGCTGCGGGCGGCGCCGGCCTTCAGCGCGCGCACGGCGTCGCCGACGGCCTTCAGGTACTGCGGCACGCCGAAGCGGGCAGCTTCGCCGAGGCCGACCACCAGCACGCGCGGGGCGGTCACGCCCGGCAGGTCGTGCAGCAGGGTGGTGGCGCCGGTCTTGCCGGACAGGTCGCCGCGCTGGGCCAGGGCGGCCAGGCGGCCACCACTGGCGGCGTCCAGGGCCTGCGCGGCCGGGGTCAGGGTATGGTCGGCATACGCGCCGACCACCAGGCAATCAACGGTGGCGGCGGCCGGAGCAACGTGGTTCAGGGTGAATTCGAGGGCCATTGAGCAGATTCCATTGGCGAGTCCGTACAATCGCAGGCCGTTTACGCCCAGACAGTAGACTGGGCGGCACCGCGAACGAACCCCAGAGTTTAAACCACCGCCCCATGCTGAAGCTCGACCGATACCTGCTGGGCGATTTCGTCCAGAGTTTCCTGGCTACCCTGATCGTCCTGCTGGTGGTCAGCGTGGGCGGCGTGCTGGTGGACATCCTCGGCAACATCGCCGACGGGCGCCTGCCGGCCAAGCTGCTGTTCTCGCAGCTGGGCCTGCAGTTCATCGCCTACCTGCCGCTGATCCTGCCGCTGGCGCTGATGCTGGGCCTGCTGCTGGCCGTGGCCCGGCTGTACCGCGACTCGGAGATGGCGGTCATCACCGCCATCGGCGTGGGGCCCAAGCGGCTGCTGCGGCCACTGCTGATGCTGGTGGTGCCGGTGGTGCTGCTGGTCGGCGCCTGCTCGCTGTGGCTGGGCCCGTGGGCCGGCCGGGTGGCCGAGCAGATGATCATCGAGGCCAACCGCAGCGTGCTGATGGCCGGGCTGGAGCCGGGCCGGTTCACGCCGCTGCCCAATGGCGGCGTGGTCTACCTGTCCTCGATCTCGCCCGACGGCACCGAGCTGGGCAAGGTGTTCCTGCAGCGGCAGAAGGACGACCGCCTGGAAGTGGTGTCGGCCAACAGCGGCCGCATGTACTTCGAGGGCACCCGCCAGCGCTTCCTGGAGCTGGACGACGGCCACCAGGTGGAAGGGCCGGTGGCCGGCGCGCTGGATTACCGCCTGGCGACCTTTGCCCGCAACGACGTGGCCCTGCCCGATGGCGCACAGACCCGCACCGAGGACGACCCGGAACTGATGCCGACCCTGAAGCTGATCGGCGATGAGCGCCCGCAGGCGCAGGCGCAGCTGCACCGCCGCCTGGCACCGCCGCTGATCGCGCTGGCCTTTGCCCTGCTGACCGTGCCGCTGGGCCGCAGCTCGCCGCGCCAGCAGCGCTACGGCCGCATGATGCTGGCCCTGATGGCCTACATGGTGGGTACCAACCTGATGTTCATCGGCAGCGGCTGGATCGCCAACGGCAAGATCCCCCCTGCGCTGGGCCTGTGGTGGCTGACCCTGCCGCTGCTGGCGCTGTCGATCTGGATGTATGCACGTGATGGCCGCCTGGGCCGCCCGAAGGGAGCCCGCGCATGAGGCTGCGCCCGATGCGTTTCGACCTGTACCTGGGCCAGTCGGTGTTCACCACGGTGCTGCTGACCTGGGCGGTGCTGGTCGGCCTGGACGTGGTGATGGCCTTCTCCGGCGAGTTCAAGGACATCGGCAAGAACGGCTACACCCTGGGCCATGCCGCCGCGTGGGTGCTGTACACGGTGCCGCGCCGCGCCTACACGATGTTCCCCACCGCCGCGGTGATCGGCGCACTGATGGGCCTGGGCCAGCTGGCCGCGACCTCGGAGCTGACCGCACTGCGTGCGCTGGGCCTGTCGCGCAAGCGCCTGAGCGTGTCGGTGGCGATCGCGCTGTCGCTGCTGACCGCGGTGATGGTGCTCAGCGCCGAGACGCTCGGCCCGTGGGGCCAGGACCGTGCCGACGCATTGAAGGCCAGTGCCAAGTGGGGACGGGACATCTCCACCACCCGCTACTCCGGCCTATGGGCACGCGAAGGCGACACCTTCCTCAACGCCCAGAGCGGCGAGGAACAGCTGGTGGGCGACAAGGGCACAAGGCTGATCCTGCGTGACGTGCGCCTGTACCGGATCGCCGAAGACGGCAATATCGCCTCGTTGACCCATGCCGCCACCGCCGAGCACGACAAGGACGGCTGGGTGCTGACCGGGGTGCGCCGCGACACCTTCGGCGAGCGCTCGGCGGCCCGCCAGGAAGTGGCGCGCGAGCCGTGGAACTCGAAGCTGGATGCGGCGGCGCTGGCCACCGGCATCGCCAAGCCGCGAAACCTCAGCGTGGCCGAGCTGAGCACCAGCATTGCCTACCGCCAGCGCAACGGACTGGATGCGCGCGATTTCGAGGATGTGTACTGGAGCCGCTGGTTCTACCCGGTGAACGTGCTGGCACTGTGCCTGGCGGCGGTGCCGTTCGCGTTCGGGTCGCTGCGCAGCGGCGGCATGGGCAAGCGCCTGTTCCTGGGCATCCTGTTCGCCCTGGGCTTCTGGCTGCTGCAGTTGTTCTTCGGCCGCATGGCCGGTGCGCTGAAGTTCGATTACCGCATCGCCTATGCGTTGCCGCCGATCGTGATGCTGGCGGTGTCCGGCCTGCTGTTCCGGCGCAAATCGGGCTGATTCTGGTTGTTGTAGAGCAGCCGAGCCTGTGCCCGGCTGTCGCGTACAGTGCGGAAAGCAGCCGAGCACGTGCTCGGCTCTACAGACAGCGCTTTACCGCTTCGGCAGGCGCACTACGCGGGTGCCGCTGGCGCGGTCATGCCAGGTCAGGCGGTCGCGGTCGACCCAGGCCCACCAGAATCCCAGTCCGCCCAGCAGCAGTGACAGCGTTCCCACTGCGTAGCGCAGCCACAGCTGGCCGCGCCGCAGCGGCGTGCCATCGCTCGATTGCAGTTTCAGCCGCCACGGACGCATGCCCAGCGTCTGTCCGCCACGGCGCCAGCTGGCCGTGGCGTACCACCCCGTGATTGCCCCAGCACACCGCCCACAGCAGCCACTGCCAGGCACTGAACGGTGCGATGTTCTCGCGCTGCGCGTGGCCGCTGAAGGTGTAGGCGAGGGTGAACAGCGTGCCGACCAGCATCCACAGCGCCAGCACCGGCAGTGCGTCGTAGACCACCGCCAGCACGCGCCAGGCCAACAAGGCACGTGGGCGGGGCATTTCGGTAGCGGCCGCAGGGGCCGTGTCGGTGGCAGGGCGGGACATGCGCCGAGCATACGCAAAGCTGGCCGTGCCCGCAGTGGCCCTCGTATCCTGCACGCATGGCCCTCGTTTCCACCCCCGCCGAACGACGCCAGCTGGTCCAGCAACTGCCCGAGCTGCGCGCCGACGACAGCATGCGCATCCAGCGCTTCCTCGATACGATCTGGGCGGAGAACGGCCTGGCCCGCGCCACCCTCGACAGCTACCGGCGCGACCTGGAAGGACTGGCGCGCTGGATGGATGGACGCGACGGTGGCCTGGCCGGTATCGAACGTCCCGGGCTGTTCGACTATCTGGCCTGGCGCACCCGGCATGGCTGGTCGCCGCGCAGCAATGCGCGCCTGCTGTCGGCCTTGCGGGCGTTCTTTGCAGATGGCGTGCGCCGTGGCGAACGCAGCGAAGACCCCAGTGCGCTGCTCGACCCGCCGAAGCTGCCACGGCTGTTGCCCAAGGCGCTGGCCGAAAGCCAGATCGATGCGCTGCTGGCGGCACCGGACATCGACAGTCCGCTGGGCCTGCGCGATCGCGCCATGCTGGAACTGATGTATGCCGCCGGCCTGCGTGTGAGCGAGCTGGTGCTGCTGCCGGCCACGGCGGTCAACCTGCGCCAGGGCGTGCTGCGGGTTACCGGCAAGGGCAGCAAGGAACGGCTGGTGCCGCTGGGCGAGGAATCGCAGCATTGGCTGGAGCGTTACCTGCAGCAGTCGCGCCCGCTGTTGGTCGGCAAGGGCAAGGTGCACGCTCTGGCCGATGGGCAGACGCCGTTGTTCATCGAGCCGACGCTGCATGCGCTGACCCGGCAGGCGTTCTGGCACCTGGTCAAGCGCCACGCGCAGGTGGCCGGCATCGACCCGGCGCGGATCAGCCCGCATGGCCTGCGCCACAGCTTCGCCACCCATCTGCTCAACCGCGGTGCCGACCTGCGCGCGCTGCAGATGCTGCTCGGACACAGTTCGTTGTCGACCACCCAGATCTACACCCTGGTGGCGCGCGAGCATCTGCAGAAGCTGCACGCCCGCCACCATCCGCGCGGCTGAGCGCCGGGCTGAATCGCTGCCCGGGGCCGTGCCGGGCGTCGCGGCCCGGTTCCGGTGGCTGTGTCAGAATCCGGGATCTTCTTCTGTTGCGGATCGCTCCATGCTCCGATTTGCCATCGCCGCCGTGTTCGGTGCGCTCAGCCTGACCGCCTGCGCCCAGCCGGCCCCGCCGGCCGCCAAGGCACCTGCCGCTGCGGCCAAGGCCGGCCCGGCCGCCAACGCGCCGGCCAACCAGGCGGTACGTGCCGCACTGACCGCGCTCAATCCGGGTTTCCAGGTGGATTACATCGGTGCCGCGCCGTTCCCCGGCTTCCGCGAAGTGGTGGTCTCCGGACAGCTGCTGTACGTGTCCGATGACGGTCGTTACCTGTTCCAGTCGCAGCCCTACGACACCCGCGCCAAGGGCCCGGCCAACAGTGAAGGCCTGCTCGGTTACCGTCGTGGCCTGCTGGCCAAGGCCAACCACGGCGATCGCATCGTGTTCGCCGCGCCGAACGCCAAGTACACCATCAGCGTGTTCACCGACATCGAGTGTGGTTACTGCCGCAAGCTGCACCAGGACATCGCCGAGCTCAACCGCAACGGCATCACCGTCGAGTACCTGGCGTTCCCGCGCATGGGCCTGGGCAGCAAGGACTACACCGACATGATTTCGGTCTGGTGTGCAGCGGATCGTCGCCAGGCCCTGACCAACGCCAAGCGCGGTGGCAGCGTGCCGGCCAAGAACTGCACCAACCCGGTGGCGATGCAGTACGCGCTGGGCCAGCAGCTGGGCGTGAATGGCACGCCGGCGATCTTCGCGCCGGATGGCACCCAGCTGGGCGGTTACCTGCCGCCGGCGCAGCTGCGTGCGGCGCTGGACAAGCTGTCCGAGAAGCGCTGACGCGGAACTGTAGCGTCGAGCCATGCTCGACTGCGGTTCCGCATGAGGCAGCCGAGCATGGCTCGGCTCTACAGATTCGAGGCCGGGGATGCGTATCGCATCCCCGGCTTTTTGCTTACTTCAGGCCATCACTGACCGCCTTGGTCAGCGTGCCCTGCGCATCGTCACCGCTGAACTCCCAGACGAACGCGCCGCCCAGGCCCTGGGTCTTCACGTAACCCATCTTGCGGGTGATGTTGGCCGGGGTGTCGAAGCTCCACAGCGTGCTGCCGTTGTAGATCCAGGTGGCACCGGCGGTGTTGTCGGTGTAGCCCGGCCACGCCAGGTTCTTCAGCACCTTCCAGTCTTCGATGCCGGCCTCGTAGGTACCCGGGGCGGCACCGGTTGCGGTCTGGTACAGGCCGTTGTTGGCATTGGCCACGCCGGTCCAGCCACGCCCGTAGTAGCCGATGCCCAGGTTGAGCTTGGCGGCGGGCACGCCACGGCTGATGAAGGCCTCGATGGCGTCGTTGCTGTTGTACAGCTTCTGGTCGCCGGTGGACGGGTCATTCGGCGAATCGAACAGCGCCGACTGGTGATTGGTCTTCGCATCCCACGCGCCGTGGAAGTCGTAGGTCATCACGTTGATGTAGTCCAGGTACGGGTGGTACGCGGCAGGATCGGTGACGCGGATCTTGTCGATGCCGGCACCCACCGCCACCGTCAGCAACAGGCCCGGACGCACCGCATCGAGCTGGCGGCGGAACTCGGCCATCAGCGCGGTGAAGTTGGCGTTGTCTTCCGGCTTGCCACATTCGATGCCGCAGGCCACCGGGTATTCCCAGTCGATGTCGATGCCGTCGAACACGCCCAGCGCGGCACCGGCGCCACCGGCACCATCGGTCACCGGCAGGTTGCCCTTGATGTAAGCGTCGATGCACGAGGCGACGAAGGCCTGGCGGTTTTCCGGGCGCGCTGCGCTGGAGAAACCACGCGACCAGGTCCAGCCACCCAGCGAGATCAGCACCTTCATGCCCGGGTACTTGGCCTTGAGCTGCTTGAGCTGGTTCCAGTTGCCACGCAGCGGCTGGTCCCAGGTATCGGCGCTGCCACTGACACTCTCGGCGGCGCTGAAGGCCTTGGTGTAGTCGGCGAAAGCATCGCCACCGGCACCGCTGTTCGGATCCGACGGCTGGGTGATGCCCACTTCGCAGCGGTTGTTGCGCACGTTGCCGAACGCGTAGTTGATGTGGGTCAGGCGTGCGGCCGAGCCGCTGCTGTCGATGTTCTTGACCCGGTAGTTGCGGCCGTAGATGCCCCACTGGGTGAAGTAGCCGATGACCCGCTTGCCGGTGGTGCCGCCGTCACCGGCCAGCGTGGTGGCGCTGATCTCGGTGCCCTGTGCCGACGCATTGCCGGCGTTGTCGCGGGCACGTACGCGGTAGCGGTAGGTGGTCGACGCGGTCAGCCCGCCATCCACATAGCTGGCGCTGGACGGCGAACCGACCAGGCTGCCGTTGCGGTACACGTCATAGCCGGCCATGCCGCTGCCACCGGTGTTGTCGGTGGACGGGCTCCAGCTGAGCGCGATGCTGTTGGCGGTGCGGGTACCAACCGCCAGCCCGCCCGGCACCGTCGGCGCGGTGGTATCGCCACCGGCGGCGTTGACGGTGATGGTGATGGTCGGGGTGCTGGTGGTGGCGTTGTTGTTGTCGGTCGCGACCGCACGCAGGGTGTGGCTGCCGGCGCTGGCATTGGCCCAGCTGGCCGCATAAGGCGCACTGGTGGCCACCCCCAGCGAGCTGCCGTCGCGGAAGAACTCGACCTTGGCGACGCTGCCGTCCGGATCACTGGCGGTGGCGGTCACGTTGACCGTGCTGCCGGCACTGAAGGTGGCGCCGTTGGCCGGCGATGTCAGGCTGACCACCGGCGGCTGGTTGCTGCCGCTGCCATCGCAGGCACCGAGGTTGGTGTAGTAGGGCGCACCGGCCGGATGGTCCGGCGGCGCGTTCCAGATGTCCTGGTTCGCCCGATAGAGGACGCCTCCTTTCTGCAGGGTATCGCCGGCCCGGTAGATCTTGGCCTGGTCCCACTGGGCCACGCCGGCACAGCTGGCGGCCTGCGCCAGGCCGGGCAGGGCGGCGGTACCGGCGGCCAGGGCAAGCAGCCAGGCCAGGCGGCGGGGACGACAGCTTCGGGTCGCACGTTCGGCACTGCGCACAATCGGGTCGTACATGGGTAAGTCTCCGATCAAAAGGCGCGCGGGCCCCGATGGCGCCGCGCGTGACGCAGGTCCGGGCGTCGCCCGGGAAGGCGACGGAGGGGGCGGACGGGGTACCTGGGAGGCCGGGGAGAGAGTCCGGCGCCAGGTGGGGACAACGTTGTCATCAATCGTGTGGTCAATCCGTGAGCAAGCGCATGGTTCGGGGATTCGGGCGGAGAGCGGCGCTGCGCGCGGTCGGCGGCCATCGGCGGAGCCCCTCGTGGCTGGGGTGGGTTGCTGAAAGCGGGTTTCTGAGGGTTGGCCGGGTGGGTGGGCTGCGCAGGGGACGCTGCAAGTACGTCCATGTAAGCTCGATCGCCGCATCCATGCGGCTCGCGCCCCTGCGCAGCCCACCCACCCGGCCCCTGACAGGTTCCTGCGCGGTCAGCCACGAAAGACAGAACAGAAAATCAAAGGCAGAAGCCGGTCGCTTCGCTCTTCAATGCCTGATTTCCGATGTTCCCTGGTTGCCGGCCAGCGGCCGGCATTACCGGGGAGCATCCACGCATGGCGTGGATCTACTGCAGATCGCGGAAATCTGTCGAAGGCGGGGTGGGTCCGGTGGCGGGGGTGTCCGCGGCATGGATGCCGCGGCCAAGCCCCCAGGGATGGGTTTACGGCGTCCCCCGCCACCGGACCCACCCCGCCATCCCACGGGAACCCCGCTTTTGCTTTGGCCGTTGCCGTTGCCTTTGCCTTTGCCCTGGCTTCGGCGGGTGCCGGGCGCCGCCCGGCCAGAGCCCTTCCCCCGCTTCCGGTACAATGTCGGGCCCGTTTCCCAACTACGGTTCCCCGGACATGATGGTCCTCGAGGGCGCGCCCGCCCTGTCGCCGTTCCGCCGCGAACGTCTTGAATCCCGCCTGCAGTCCATCGCTCCCTCCCTGCGCATCAGCGGCGCCTGGCACGTCTACTTCGTGCAGCCCGAAGGCAGCGCCGCCCCCGACCTGACCACCCTGTGCCGCATCCTCGAAGCGGCGCCGCAGGCCGAAGCCGTGGCCGACGGCGCGGTCAGCCGCATCGTGGTGCCGCGCCTGGGCACGCTGTCGCCGTGGTCGAGCAAGGCCACCGAACTGGTCCGCGGTGCCGGCCAGCCGGTCAGCCGGGTCGAGCGTGGCCTGCGCATCGACGTGCAGGGCTGGCCGGCCGATGCCGCCGCCCAGCAGGCGCTGGTCAAGGCGCTGCACGACCCGATGACGCAGTCGGTGCTGGAGACCGTGGAACAGGGCCAGGCGCTGTTCTCGGCGCCGGCCCGGGGTGAACTGGAGCGCGTGCCGGTGGACCAGCTGGAGGCCGCCAACCAGCGCCTCGGCCTGGCCATGGCCGAGGACGAGATCGACTACCTGCGCGAGCGTTTCACCGCGCTCGGCCGCGCGCCGTCCGACGTCGAGCTGATGATGTTCGCGCAGGCCAATTCCGAGCACTGCCGCCACAAGATCTTCAACGCCAGCTGGACCATCGACGGCCAGGAGCAGGACCGCTCGCTGTTCCGGATGATCAAGAACACCCACCAGCAGACCCCGCAGCACACGCTCAGCGCGTACAGCGACAATGCCGCGGTGATCGAAGGCCATCCGGCCTCGCGCTATCGCCCCGATCCGGCCAGTGGCGAATACCGCCGCGAGCCGCAGGTGCCCAGCGCGTTCCAGATCAAGGTGGAAACGCACAACCATCCGACCGCGATCGCGCCGTTCCCGGGCGCATCGACCGGCAACGGTGGCGAGATCCGCGACGAGGGCGCGACCGGCCGCGGCGGCAAGCCGAAGGCGGGCCTGTCTGGTTTCTCGGTCTCGCACCTGCGCATTCCCGAGCTGCCGCAGCCGTGGGAAGCGCCGCGCGCGCTGAACCCGCGCATGGCGCCGGCACTGGAAATCATGACTGATGGCCCGCTCGGCGGTGCTGCGTTCAACAACGAGTTCGGCCGCCCGAACCTGCTCGGCTACTTCCGCAGTTTCGAGCTGCCGGAAGGCGCCGATCTGGTGCGTGCGTACGACAAGCCGATCATGCTGGCCGGTGGCCTCGGCGCGATCGATCGCGTGCAGGTCGACAAGATCCAGCTGCAGGCCGGTGACGCGGTGATCGTGCTGGGCGGTCCGGCAATGCTGATCGGCCTGGGCGGCGGTGCGGCCAGTTCGGTGGCCTCGGGCGAGAGCGCCGAGGACCTGGACTTCGCCAGCGTGCAGCGCGACAACCCGGAAATGGAGCGTCGCTGCCAGGAGGTCATCGACCGCTGCGTGGCGATGGGGGCCAACAACCCGATCAAGTTCTTCCACGACGTCGGCGCCGGTGGCCTGTCCAATGCCATCCCGGAACTGCTGCACGACTCCAAGGTCGGCGGTGTCATCGACCTGGGCAAGGTGCCCACCGACGATCCGTCGCTGTCGCCGATGCAGCTGTGGTGCAACGAGTCGCAGGAGCGCTACGTGCTGGGCGTGGCCCAGGAGCGCCTGGCCGAGTTCGCCGCGCTGTGTGCCCGCGAGCGCTGCCCGTTCGCCGCGGTTGGCGTGGCCACCGCCGAGGAACACCTGGTGGTGGCCTACGGCGCCGTGCCGGGCCACACCCCGGCCGATGCGCCGATCGACCTGCCGATGGACGTGCTGTTCGGCAAGCCGCCGAAGATGCACCGCGACACCGCGCACCCGCCGGCCCCGCGCTGGCCGGCGCTGAAGACCGGCGGCCTGGACCTGCAGGAAGCGGGCCTGCGCGTGCTCGCGCACCCGACCGTCGCCTCGAAGAACTTCCTGGTCACCATCGGTGACCGCAGCGTCGGCGGCCTGACCGCGCGCGAGCAGATGGTCGGCCCGTGGCAGCTGCCGGTGGCCGACGTGGCGATCACCCTGGCCGACTTCGATGGCGTGGCCGGTGAAGCGATGTCGATCGGCGAGCGCACCCCGCTGGCCCTGCTCGACGCCGCTGCGTCGGCACGCATGGCGGTGGGCGAAGCGCTGACCAACCTGTGCGCGGCCCCGGTCGATGCGCTGGATGAGATCAAGCTGTCGGCGAACTGGATGGCCGCGGCCGGCCACCCGGGCGAAGACGCGCTGCTGTACGACGCGGTGAAGGCGGTGGGCATGGAACTGTGCCCGCAGCTGGACATCAGCATCCCGGTCGGCAAGGACTCGCTGTCGATGCAGGCGCAGTGGCACGACCAGGGCGAAGCGCACAAGAGCGTGTCGCCGGTGTCGCTGGTGATCTCGGCGTTCGCGCCGGTGGCCGACGTGCGCCAGCAACTGACCCCGCTGCTCGACCGCGACGTGGACAGCGAGCTGTGGCTGATCGGCCTCGGCGCCGGCAAGCAGCGCCTGGGTGGTTCGATCCTGGCCCAGGTGCATGCCGACCACGGCGAGCTGCCAGCCTTCGCCGGTGCCGCTCCGGACCTGGACGACCCGCAGCGCCTGCGTGGCTTCTTCGAACTGATCCGCGATGCACGCCAGTCCGGCCTGCTGCTGGCCTACCACGACCGCAGCGACGGTGGTGCCTTCGCCGCCCTGTGCGAAATGGCGTTCACCTCGCGCCTGGGCCTGGACATCACCCTTGATGCCTGGGGCGATGATCCGTTCCGCAGCCTGTTCAATGAAGAACTGGGGGCGGTGGTGCAGATCGCGCGCGAAGACCGCGCTGCCTTCGCCGACCTGGTCGAGCGCCACGCACTGACCGAATGCGCACAGCGCATCGCCAAGCCGACCACCGCGCCGGTGGTGCGCGTGTCGCTGGGCGGCGAGAACCTGGCCGAATGGCGTTGGGACGCGCTGTTCGACGCCTGGTGGTCGGTCACCCACGCGATGCAGAAGCGCCGCGACAACCCGGCCAACGCCGATGCCGAGCGCGAGGTCGCCCGTGCCTTCACTGCGCCGGGCCTGAAGCCCAGGCTCAGCTTCGACCTCAACGAAGACGTGGCTGCACCCTTCATCAGCACCGGTGCGCGCCCGCGCGTGGCCGTGCTGCGCGAACAGGGCGTCAATGGCCAGATCGAAATGGCCAACGCCTTCGAACGTGCCGGCTTCCGCGCCTTCGACGTGCACATGAGCGACCTGATCGAAGGCCGCGTGGCGCTGCAGGAGTTCACTGGCCTGGTCGCCTGCGGCGGCTTCAGCTACGGCGACGTGCTCGGTGCCGGCCGTGGCTGGGCCACCTCGATCCTGGAGCGCAGCGCGCTGCGTGATGCCTTCGCCGCGTTCTTCGCGCGCGAAGACAGCTTTGCGCTGGGCGTGTGCAATGGCTGCCAGATGATGAGCCAGCTGAAGAACATCATCCCGGGTGCCGAGCACTGGCCGCAGTTCCGCCGCAACGCCAGCGAGCAGTTCGAAGCCCGCACCGCACTGCTGGAAGTGGTGGAATCGCCGTCGATCCTGCTGCGTGGCATGGCCGGCTCGCGCCTGCAGGTAGCGGTGGCGCACGGCGAAGGCCAGGCCGTGTTCGACAACGCCGTCGACCAGGCTGCCGCCCGCGTCTCGCTGCGCTACATCGATGGCCATGGCAACATCGCCAGCCAGTATCCGCTGAACCCGAACGGTTCGCCCGACGGCATCACCGGCCTGACCAGCAGCGACGGCCGCGTCACCATCATGATGCCGCACCCGGAGCGCACCCCGCGCGCGCTCAACCTGAGCTGGGCACCGGCTGAATGGCAGGGTGATTCGCCGTGGATGCGCATGTTCCGCAACGCGCGGGTGTGGTGCGGTTGATCGCATCGTTCCGCGCAGGCCGCAATGCCATCGCGTATGGAGAAACCCGCCGCTGTGTCGGCGGGTTTTTCTTTGCGTGCGTGAAATTCCTGTTCTGCCCGCTAGTTACATCCGTTTTCATGCGCCAACAGTTCGTCACGTATACCTAACAAAATACTTTTATAAACACGTGAAATAGTGAACTGCTTCACGGCAATAGGATTTGTCGTGTCAAAGTCTTGACGATCTGCAAAGTTGCCGTTAACACTTGAACCCCGTTTCAGAATCATTCATTTCGCAGTAACCGGTTGGCGCACGCGCTCGGTTTTCTGTCGCTGCGCGCCGTTCGGCAATACCCCGCAGTAAATCACGCGAATAAACGCCCCCAGGGGACGTTGGGCCGGAAAGCCCAGCGGTGGCGTTGCTTTGCCCAAAACCAGTCCAATCAGGAGCCGTACCGATGAATCGGATTTATCGCAAGGTCTGGAACAAAGCATTGGGTCAGTTGGTGGTGGCCTCGGAACTGGCCTCCTCCGACAGCAGCAGTGGCGGGGTCGTCGACCAGCGCCGCGATGCGACACAGGCCACGCCCGCACTGCTGGCGGTGGCACTGGGCCTGGTATTGGGATTGGGCATGAGCGGCAGCGCGACGGCACAGTCGGTGCAGATCGGCGGCAGCGCCACCTGCGTTGCATTCAGCGGCAAGCTGCTGGAAAAGTGCCTGATCGAAGGCTCGGCCACGGCCAAGGGCAGCAACGCGGTGGCGATCGGCAGCAACAGCAGTGCCAGCGCCGCCAACAGCGTGGCGCTGGGCGCTGGCTCCAAGGCCACGCGGGCCAACACCGTATCCGTCGGCGATGCCGGCAAGGAACGGCAGATCACCAACGTGGCCGCGGGTACCCAGGGCACTGATGCGGTCAACAAGGCGCAGCTGGATGCGCAGGCGCGCGCCACGCAGGCCGCGCTGGCGGATGTCGCCGCAGATGGAAACCGCTATTTCAAGGCCGACGGCGCAGGCGATGACAGCGACGCGGCGAAGATCGAGGGGCAGGGCGCAGTCGCGGCCGGCGCCGGTGCACAGTCGCTGGCCAACGCCACCACCGCCATTGGCACGCAGGCCATTGCCGCCGGTCTCGGTGCCAGTGCCTTCGGCCAGGGTGCCTTGGCCATCGGCGACGCCAGCGTGGTGGTCGGGCAGAGCGCGGCGGCATTCGGTCTCGGCGACACCGCGGTCGGCGCAAGCGCTACCGCAGCCAGCGAGAACGGCGCGGCCACCGCACTCGGTGCGCTGTCCGAAGCCACTGCTGATGGCGCGACGGCTGTCGGCGGCGGTGCCGTGGCGATGGGCCCGGGCAGCACCGCACTGGGTCGCGGCGCTACCGCCGCCAACGAAGCATCGATCGCGGTGGGTGCGTTCAGCACCGCCGTCGGTGAGTACACCACCGCGCTGGGTTCGAACTCGGCCGCGGTTGCTACCGGCAGCGTGGCGCTGGGCGCCGGCTCGCTGGCCGACCGCGTCGATACCGTCTCTGTCGGCGCCGCCGAATACGGCCTGACCCGGCAGATCACCAGCGTCGCTGCGGGTACTGAAGATACCGACGCGGTCAACGTCGGCCAGTTGAAGGGCGTCGCCGCCGTGGCCGATGCCACCGCCAAGCGTTTCCAGGCCAACGGCAGCAGCAACAGTGATGCGGGTGCACTGGCCGAGGGCGACGAGGCGCTGGCGGCCGGCGAGGCCGCCAATGCGATCGGCAAGGGCGCGACGGCCGTGGGCGCCGGTGCTACCGCCGTCGCGCAGAACGCCACCGCCGTTGGCAACAACGCGCTGGCCACGGGCCAGAACAGTGCCGCGTTCGGCAACAACGCGCAGGCCAACGGCCCGGGTAGTGTCGCCGTGGGTGGTGCTGCGGTGGATGCCAATGGCAATCCGCTGATCACCAGTGGCGGCGTGCCGGTGGAAACCGGCGCCACCAGTGCCGGTGTCGGCGGTACGGCCGTGGGTGCGAGTGCCGAGGCCGGTGGATTCGCCGCGTCGGCCTATGGCGTTGGTGCGTATGCCGCCGGCGCGCAGTCGTCCGCGTTCGGTGCGGTTGCCAATGCCATCGGTGATTACTCCACCGCGCTGGGCACGCAGAGCAACGCCACCGGCACCAGCAGCGTGGCCATCGGCGGCCCGGCCGATCTGATTCCGGGCCTGGGCTTCTTCGTGCAGACCCAGGCCAGCGGCGAAGCGGCCACCGCCGTCGGCGCCGGCGCCATCGCCAGCGGTGATCGCGCGGTGGCCAACGGCAGCCTGACCGAAGCGTCCGGTGCGGAATCCACCGCCGTCGGCTACTTCGCCTACGCGCCGGGTGAGAACGCCAGCGCGCTCGGCGCGCAGACCTGGGCCAGCGGCGCGCAGAGCACCGCCGTGGGCTACTACGCCACCGCACGCGGTGCCAACAGCGTTGCACTGGGCGCGAACTCCGAAGCCGTCCGCGCCAACAGCGTGGCGGTGGGCAGCGCCGGCAACGAACGGCAGATCACCAGCGTTGCCGCTGGCAGCGAAGCGACGGATGCAGTGAACAAGGCCCAGCTCGATGCCGTGGCCAGCACCGCCGACAGCACCGCGCGCTTCTTCCAGGCGCAGCCGGAAGCAGGCAGCGATGCCGGTGCATTGGCCGAGGGCGAAGGTGCGGTTGCGGCGGGTTCGTCGAGCAATGCGATCGGCGCCGGCGCGGTCGCGCATGGCGCAGCGGCCTCGGCCATCGGTGATGACGCCGTGGCGGTGGGTCGCAACAGCAACGCCACCGGCAATGGCGGGGTCGCCATCGGTGGCCTCGGCCAGGCCTACGACGAATACAACCAGCCGATCATCGGTGCCGACGGCACGGCGCAGCAGGTGGGTACCACCGCCGTTGCCGACGCCACGGCGGTCGGCAGCGGTGCGCAGGCGACCGGCGCTGCCAGTAGTGCGTTCGGCAATGCCGCCAAGGCCAGCGGAGACAACAGCTTCGCGGCCGGTGGCAAATCGCGTGCGACCGGGAGCTACGCGGTCGCGGTCGGCGACAGCGCTTTCGCCAGCAGTGACGACAGCACCGCCGTCGGCGGCTACAGCTGGGCCACCGCCAGCGGCGCGAGTGCGTTCGGTTCCGGCGCATGGGCGACGGCCACCAATGCCTCGGCATTCGGCAACGCGGCCTGGGCCAGTGGCAGTGGTGCGACCTCCATCGGTTACAACAGCTGGGCCAACGGCGCCAGCTCCACCGCCGTCGGTCGCGGCGCATTCGGTTATGGCGACAACAGCGTGGCGCTTGGCTTCCAGGCGCTGGGCAACAGCCTCAACAGCATCGCCATCGGCACCAACACGGTGGCTGGCGGTGAAAGCGCGATCGCACTCGGTGCCGGCAGCAACGCCAGCGCCAGCAACGCCGTCGCACTGGGCGCCGGCTCGGTCGCCAACCGTGCGCGCACGGTGTCGGTGGGCAGCACTGGCAACGAACGCCAGGTGACCAATGTCGCTGCCGGTACCCAGGCTACCGATGCGGTGAACAAGGCGCAGCTGGATGCCGTGGCAGGCGCAGCAGCCACCACCAGCCGCTTCTTCCAGGCCAGCGGCAACGGCGGTGATGTGGCCGGTGCACTGGTGGACGGTGATAACGCGCTGGCCGCCGGTGATGCAGCCAACGCCATCGGCAACGGGGCCACCGCACTCGGCAGCGGCGCCAACGCGCTGGCCAACAACGCGCAGGCATTGGGCTTCAACGCCCTGGCCAGCGGCGCCAACGCCAGCGCGGTCGGTGCCAACGCACAGGCGACCGGTGAATATGCGACCGCGCAGGGTGCGGAAAGCGAGGCCAGTGGCGAGCAGAGTGCGGCGTTCGGTGCGGCCAGCATCGCCAGCGGCGCAGGCAGCACCGCTACCGGCGTGCTGTCCGAAGCCTCCGGCGAGGAGGCCGTGGCGGTGGGTTACTTCAGCAACGCCAGTGGCAGTGGCGCCACTGCGGTCGGCAGCGAGAGCGTGGCCAGTGGCACCGCGTCGGCAGCGTTCGGCATCGGCGCCGAAGCGACCGGCGGCTACAGCACCGCCATCGGTGGCTATGCACAGGCATCGGCCTTCAACGCCACCGCCTTCGGCAACTTCGCCAATGCCTCCGGCTCCAACAGCGTGGCGCTGGGTGGCGACTCGGAAGCGTCGGGCGCCTACAGCACGGCCACCGGCCAGGGCAGCCTGGCCACCGGCACCAACAGCGTCGCCGTCGGTGGTTCGTTGTTCGGCGTGCTGGCCACCGAGGCATCGGGCAACTACTCCACTGCCGTCGGTGGCGGCGCCTGGTCCGGCGGCATCAACAGCACCGCGCTGGGCAACGCCGCTGAATCGCGCGGTGCCAACAGCGTGGCGCTGGGTGCGGATTCGATCGCCGACCGCGACAACACCGTATCGGTAGGCGGTGGTGGCAACACCCGCCAGATCACCAACGTGGCCGATGGCACGCAGGGCAACGACGCGGTCAACAAGAACCAGCTCGACGCGGTGGCCGCCACGGCGCAGAAGACCAGCAGGCAGTTCCAGGCCAGCGGCAATGCCGATGGCGAAACGGGAGCACTGGTCGAGGGTGACAACGCGCTGGCGGCCGGTGATGCGGCCAACGCCATCGGCAACGGTGCCACCGCACTTGGCAGCGGTGCCAACGCGCTGGCTGCCAACGCCACGGCCGTGGGCATCGATGCATTGGCCACCGGCAACAACGCGGCGGCGCTGGGCAGCACGGCACAGGCCACCGGTGAAGACAGCCTTGCGCTCGGCACTGGCGCCAGCGCCAGTGAACTGGGCGCAAGCGCGGTAGGTGCGCGTGCACAGGCCAGCGGTGCGTACAGCACGGCAACCGGCACCGAATCCAACGCCAGCGGCACGCAGGCACTGGCCAGCGGCTTCCGTAGTGCCGCCTCCGCCGATGGCACCACTGCCGTCGGTGGCTATGCCGAGGCCAGTGGACGCCTCGGCACCGCATTGGGCTACGGCTCGGCGGCCAGCGGTGCCAACACGACCGCCGTCGGCTTCGGTGCTGCTGCAGCCGGTACCGGTGCCGTGGCGGTGGGCCAGTCCAGCGAGGCCAGCGGCGAGGAGAGCGTGGCCATCGGTGGCAGCACCTTCTTCGGCCTGATCCCGTCGCGTGCCAGCGGCACCGGTGCCGCTGCCTTTGGTGCCGGCGCATGGGCGACCGAAGACTACGCCACGGCAATCGGCTGGAACTCGTGGGCCGCCGGCAGCAATGCCACGGCCCTGGGGGCCAATGCCACCGCCAACGGCAGCAACAGCGTCGCCCTCGGTGCCGGCTCCAAGGCCGACCGTGACAACACCGTGGCCGTCGGCAAAGCCGGTGGCGAACGCCAGGTAACTCATGTGGCAGCCGGTACCGACGCTACCGACGCGGTGAACAAGGGCCAGCTCGATGCCGTTGCCAGCGTCGCCGACAAGACCAGCCGCCAGTTCCAGGCCAGCGGCAACGCCGATGGCGAGGCCGGTGCCCTGGTGGACGGTGACAACGCACTGGCCGCCGGCAACGCGGCCAACGCCATCGGCAATGGCGCCACCGCGCTGGGCAGTGGTGCCAACGCGATGGCCGCCAACGCCACGGCGGTAGGCGTCGATGCCCTGGCGACCGGCAACAACGCGGCGGCACTGGGCACCAACGCACAGGCCAGTGGTGTCGACAGCGTGGCGGTGGGCAGCGGCGCCAGCGCCAGCGAACTCGGTTCCAGCGCCAGTGGTGCTGGCGCCCAGGCCAAGGGCGCCTACAGCACGGCAAGCGGTGCGCAGGCCACGGCCAGCGGCACGCAGTCGCAGGCCAGTGGTTTCCGCGCCACTGCCTCGGCCGATGGCGCTTCGGCGCTGGGCAGCTATGCCGAAGCCAGTGGCCGCCTCGGTACGGCGGTCGGCTACGGCAGCAAGGCCACCGGCGCGAATGCCACCGCAGTGGGTGTCAGTGCCAATGCGTCTGCGGCCGGCAGCATCGCACTGGGCGCTGGCTCGGTGGCCGACCGTGCCAATACCGTGTCGGTGGGCAGCAGCACCAGTGATCGTCAGATCACCCGTGTCGCCGCCGGTACCGAGCGCACCGATGCGGTCAACCGCGGCCAGCTTGATGCGGTTGCCGCAACGGCTGATGGCACGGCGCGTTACATCAAGGCCACCGGCAGTGGTACCGCCAGTGCCAGCGGCAGTGATGCCGCCGCGATCGGTTCGGCCGCGAGTGCCAGCGGCGCACGCAGCAATGCGCTGGGTGCCAACGCGATGGCCATCGGTAATGGTGCGCTTGCACTGGGCAACAGTGCCGGCGCGTCCGGTGCGAACTCGGTGGCGCTGGGTGCGGGCTCGCGAGCGCTCGATGCCAACGTGGTGTCGGTCGGTGGTGGCAACGGCACCGACGGCCCGGCCACGCGCCGCATCGTCAATGTGGCCGATGGCCGCATCGCCGCCGGCAGCAGCGATGCCATCACCGGTTCGCAGCTCAACGTCACCAACCAGCGCGTGGGCGCAGTGGAAACCCGCGTCGGTGATTTCGACTCGCGCATCGCCACGGTCGAGACCACGGCGGCCAGTGCAGTCGGCTATGACGACGCCAGCCGTGACCGCCTGACCCTGTCCGGCTTCCAGGGCACCACCATCGACAACGTCGGCGCGGGCAACATTGCCGCCGGCAGCCGCCAGGCGATCAATGGCGGGCAGCTGTTCCAGTCGCTCAGCGATGCCGCCAGCTTCCTCGGCGGTGGCGCCAGCGTCGGCATGCAGGGTGTGTTCGTGGCGCCGAACTACGTGATCCAGGGCGCCACCTACGGCAACGTCGGCGATGCGCTGGGGGCGCTGGACCGCAAGGTCAGCGAGATTGACCGTCGTACTGCGGGTGGCACCCGCGCAGGCGCGTCCAGCCTGCGTGCAATGAGTGCGTCGCTGGATGAAAGCCCGCTGGCCAGCGTGGCCGACGCACCGGCAACGGCCGATGCCGCACCGGCCAGTACCGCACGCGTGCAGGGCACGCCGACGGTGGCCGCGGCGGGGGCGGGCATTCCGGTTGGCACCCCGGCCACCGGCTTCAACGCCGTGGCCATGGGCGATGGCGCAGTGGCCAGCGGCGCTTCGTCCACGGCCATCGGCCAGGGCGCCAATGCGACTGCGGCAAATGCCGTTGCGCTGGGACAGGGCTCGGTTGCCGATCGTGCCAACACGGTCTCGGTGGGCAGCGAAGGCAACGAACGCCAGGTCACCAACGTCGCCGCTGGCACCACCGCCACCGACGCCGTCAACAAGGGCCAGCTGGACCGCGGCATGGCAACGGCGAACAGCTACACCGACAGCCGCGTCAAAGCCGTTGCTGACAGCTTCGATGTGTTCAAGGGCGAGATCGATGGACGCCTGCGCCACATGGACCGCCGCATCGACCGCCAGGGCGCGATGAGCGCAGCGATGCTCAACATGGCCACCAGTGCCGCCGGTATCCGCACCCAGAACCGTGTTGGTGTCGGCATCGGTTTCCAGGGCGGCGAATCGGCGCTGTCGCTGGGTTACCAGCGTGCGATCAGCGATCGCGCCACGGTCACCTTCGGCGGTGCCTTCAGCAGCGACGACAGTTCGGTCGGCGTCGGTGCTGGCTTCGGCTGGTAAGCCACTCCATTGCGCCGGCGGCCACCCACGCCGGCGCCGTACCTGCAGTGAGGGCCTGGGGGGAGGTCACGGCAATCCCGGCTGGGCCGGCCGGGAGTCGTCAAGGAATGATGGCCGCAGTGTTGGTTCGATCCATGACCCAGAAGAGGAATTCGACGTGATCAAGAAGCAGAACCTTCGCATCAATGTGCTTGCCGCCGCCGTGCTGTCGATGACGGCGGTCGGTGCCGTCCACGCCGCCGGGTTGCCGACCCGTGAACCGGTGCGCCAGGCCAGCACCGCCGAGCCGGGCACCCAGCGCATCATCGTCAAGTACCGGGCTGGTGCTGCTGCCGCCACCGACCGCTCGGCGAAGCTGTCCACCGTGCAGTCCGCACTGAGCCGTGCCAGCCTCTCCGGCGGTACGTCCCGCGCCAGCACGCTCGGCCCGCAGGTGGTCCGCAAGCTGTCTACCGGTGCGGACCTCATCCGTGTGCAGGGCCGCCTGGCGCCTGCCGAACTGCAGCGTGTGCTGAAGGAACTGAAGGCCGATCCGTCGGTGCAGTACGCCGAAGCCGACGTGAAGCTGCGCCGCACCGAACTGCGTGCCGGTGACGTGCAGCCGGCGCTGGTGCCGAACGACCCGCTGTACCAGCAGTACCAGTGGCACTACTACAACGCCACCGGTGGCATCAACGCGCCGTCGGCGTGGGATGTCTCCAAGGGCGAGGGCATCGTGGTGGCGGTGATCGACACCGGCATCCTGCCGCAGCACCCCGACCTGGTCGGCAACCTGCTGGAAGGCTACGACTTCATCAGCGATGCGGAGACCTCGCGGCGCCCGACCAACGATCGCGTGCCGGGCGCACAGGACTACGGTGACTGGGTCGAGAACGACAACGAGTGCTATGACGGCTCGCTGGCCGAGGAAAGCTCCTGGCACGGTACCCACGTGGCCGGCACTGTCGCCGAGCAGACCAACAACGGTGTCGGCATGGCCGGTGTCGCGCACAAGGCCAAGGTGTTGCCGGTCCGTGTGCTCGGCAAGTGCGGTGGCTACCTCTCCGACATCGCCGACGCCGTGACCTGGGCCTCCGGCGGCACCGTATCGGGCATCCCGGCCAACACCAATCCGGCCGAGATCATCAACATGAGCCTGGGTGGCGGTGGCGCCTGCGCCAGCACCTACCAGGATGCGATCAGCGGCGCGATCTCGCGCGGTACCACGGTGGTGGTGGCCGCCGGCAATGAAACCGACAACGCGTCCAAGTACCAGCCGGCCAGCTGCGACGGCGTGGTGACCGTCGGTGCCACCCGCATCACCGGCGGCATCACCTACTACTCCAACTACGGCACCCGCGTGGACCTGTCCGGTCCGGGCGGTGGCGGCAGCGTCGACGGCAATCCGGGCGGCTACATCTGGCAGGCTGGCTCCAACGCCGCCACCACGCCGGAGTCGGGTACGCCCAGCTACATGGGCCTGGGCGGCACCTCGATGGCGTCGCCGCATGTCGCGGCCGTCGCTTCACTGGTGCAGAGCGCGCTGATCGCCAAGGGCAAGGATCCGCTGACCCCGGCCGCGATGCGTACCCTGCTGAAGGAAACCGCGCGTCCGTTCCCGGTCGCGATCCCGGCCGCCACCCCGATCGGCACCGGTATCGTCGATGCCAAGGCCGCGCTGGCCAAGGCACTGGAAGAGCCCTGCACCGAGAACTGCGGGCCGGTGGCCACGCCGCTGACCAACAAGGCCGCGGTCGGTGGCCTGAACGGCGCCGCCGGCAGCAGCAAGCTGTACAGCTTCGAAGCCGTCGCCGGCAAGCAGCTCAGCGTGATCACCTACGGTGGTACCGGCAACGTGTCGGTGTATCTGGCCAAGGGCCGCGAGCCGAGCGCCACTGACAGCGACGCCCGCTCGACGCGTCCGGGCACCTCGGAAACGGTGCGGGTGACGGCACCGACCGCCGGCACCTACTACATCAAGGTGGTGGGCGAAGCCGCCTACAACGGTGTGAGCATTCTCGCCACGCAGTAAGTACCTTGTGTCGTAGTTGAATGGCCGAAGCCCGTCATCCTGTGTGACGGGCTTCGTCTTTTTACGAAAGGTGGCCGCAGGGCGGCGGAAATCACGGCTTAACTGCTAAAGTCGGGCCGATTGACAGGAGAGTCACGTGAACGCGCTCGCTGCAACCGTTACCGACGACGCCGAAGGCCGCATCCTGGATGCGCTGCTGGCGCGCGGCCGGCTCAAGGAAGGAGACCTGGCACGCGCGCGGCCGTTGCACGCCGAGGCCGGTGGCAGCCTGCTGGGCCTGCTGGTGCGCCTGGGCCTGGTGTCTGAACGCGACCAGGCACAGGCCAGCGCCGAGGTGCTGGGCCTGCCGCTGCTGGAAGGCAAGCAGGTGCCGGAGGCCCCGCCGCAGGCGCTGGCCGAGGGACTGCCGCTGTCGCTGCGCTTCCTGAAGCAGTTCCATGTGTGCCCGCTGGAGTTGGATGAACACGGGGTGCGGCTGTGGCTGGCCGATGCCCACGATGCCTATCCACAGCAGGCCGTGCAGTTGGCGCTTGGGGTTCCGGTGACGCCGGTGCTGGGCATGCGCGCGGAGATCGATGACCTGGTCGAGCGCTGGTTCGGCCAGGGCCGCAGCGCGATGGGCGCGATCGTGGAAACCGCGGATGGCGAGGGCGGTGCGGTCGACGATATCGAGCACCTGCGCGACCTTGCTTCGGAAGCGCCGGTGATCCGCCTGGTCAACCTGGTGATCCAGCGTGCGGTGGAGCTGCGCGCTTCGGATATCCATGTCGAACCGTTCGAGAGCCGGCTGAAGGTCCGTTACCGCGTCGATGGCGTGCTGGTGGAGGGCGAAAGCCCGCCGGCCAACCTCACCGCCGCGGTGATCAGCCGCATCAAGATCATGGCCAGGCTCAACATTGCCGAGCGCCGCCTGCCGCAGGACGGCCGCATCATGCTGCGCGTGCAGGGCAAGGAGCTGGACCTGCGCGTGAGTACCGTGCCGACCGCGCACGGCGAAAGCGTGGTGATGCGCCTGCTCGACCGCGAAACGGTGGTGTTCGATTTCCACCGGCTCGGCTTCACCGACGCTTTCCTGCCGCAGTTCCGCAAGGTGCTGGAGCAGCCGCACGGCATCCTGCTGGTGACCGGCCCGACCGGCTCGGGCAAGACCACCACGCTGTACACCGCGCTGAGCCAGCTCAACACCGCCGACGTCAAGATCATCACGGTCGAGGACCCGGTCGAGTACCAGATCGAGGGCATCAACCAGATCCAGGCGAAGCCGCAGATCGGCCTGGACTTCGCCAACGCGCTGCGCAGCATCGTCCGCCAGGATCCGGACATCATCATGATCGGCGAAATGCGCGACCTGGAAACCGCGCGCATCGCCATCCAGTCGGCGCTGACCGGCCACCTGGTGCTGTCCACCCTGCACACCAACAATGCCGCCGGTGGCATCACCCGCCTGCTCGACATGGGCGTGGAAGACTACCTGCTCACCTCCACCATCAACGGCATCCTGGCGCAGCGCCTGGTACGCCGGCTGGAACCGACCCACGCCGAGCGCTACGAAGCCTCGCCGGAAGAGATCGAGCGGTTCGAACTGCGCCGCCTGCAGCCGGAAGGGCCGATCCACCTGTACCGCCCGAAGCCGTCGGCACTGGCGCCGACCGGCTATCTGGGGCGTACCACCATCATGGAATTCCTGGTGATGAACGATGCGCTGCGCCGCGCGGTGATGCGTCGCGATGGCATGGGCGAGATCGAGCGCATCGCCCGCGAGGCTGGCATGCGCACCATGTACGAGGATGGCCTGTCCAAGGCGTTGAGCGGGCAGACCACCATCGAGGAAGTACTGCGCGTGACCGAGGAAAGCTGATGCGCGCAGGACGCCGGGGCTGACATGCCGAACTATCGCTACAAGGCGCTCAATCCGCATGGCGAGGTCTTCGATGGGCAGATGGAAGCGGCCAGCGAGGCCGAGCTGATCGCGCGCCTGCAGGACCAGGGCCACCTGCCGATGGAGACGCAGCTGGCCGATGCCGGCGCGATCGGTGGCAGCAGCTGGCGCAACCTGCTGCAGCAGCGCCCGCTGCAGGGTGCTGCGTTGCTGCAGTTCACCCAGCAGCTGGCGACCCTGCTCGGTGCCGGCCAGCCGCTGGATCGCGCGCTGTCGATCCTGCTGGGCCTGCCCGAGGACGAACGATCACGCCGCGCGATCACCGACATCCGCGACGTAGTGCGCGGCGGTGCACCGCTGTCCACCGCGCTGGAACGCCAGCATGGGCTGTTCTCGCGCCTGTACGTGAACATGGTGCGCGCCGGCGAGGCCGGTGGCAGCCTGCATGAAACCCTGCAGCGCCTGGCCGACTACCTCGAGCGCAGCCGCGCGCTGCAGGGCAAAGTCATCAACGCACTGGTCTACCCGGCGATCCTGCTGGTGGTGGTCGGTGGTGCGCTGTTGTTCCTGCTCGGCTATGTGGTGCCGCAGTTCGCGCAGATGTACGAGAGCCTGGACGTGGCGCTGCCGTGGTTCACCAACGCCGTGCTGCAGCTGGGCCTGTTCGTGCGCGACTGGTGGGTGCTGCTGCTGGTGGTGCCGGCGCTGGTGGTGTTGTTCTTCGAGCGCAAGGCGCGGCAACCCGCGTTCCGGCTGGCGCTGGATGGCTGGCTGCTGCAGCGGCGTGGCATCGGCCGCCTCGTCGGCGAGCTGGAAACCGCGCGGCTGGCGCGTACGCTGGGGACGCTGCTGCGCAATGGCGTGCCGCTGCTGGGTGCGCTGGGCATCGCCCGCAACGTGCTGGGCAACCGCGCACTCGCCGCCGACGTGGAAACGGCCGCCGATGAAGTGAAAAACGGTGCCGGCCTGTCGCTGGCACTGTCGCGCGGCAAGCGGTTCCCGCGCCTGGCCCTGCAGATGATCCAGGTCGGCGAGGAATCCGGCGCGCTCGATACCATGCTGCTGAAAGCCGCCGATACGTTCGAACAGGACAGCGCCCGGCGCATCGACCGCATGCTGGCGGCGATGGTGCCGGCGATCACCCTGGTGCTGGCCTCGGTGGTCGGCGCGGTGATCGTGGCCGTGCTGGTGCCGCTGTACGACCTGACCAACGCCATCGGTTGACGATGGCACTCCCTGCAACCCCGACACTCCGCAACTGAAAGGACCGTCCATGATTGCCCGTCGCCGACCGATCCGCCTTTCCTTCACCGCCGCGCGCAACCAGTCGGGCATGAGCCTGCTGGAAATCATCATCGTCATCGTGCTGATCGGCGCGGTACTGACCCTGGTCGCCAGCCGCGTGCTGGGCGGCGCCGACCGTGGCAAGGCCAACATCGCCAAGGCGCAGGTGCAGACCGTCGCGTCCAAGATCGACAACTACCAGATCGATACCGGCAAGCTGCCGGGCACGCTCAACGACCTGGTGACGGCGCCGGCCGGTGTCGGCGGCTGGCTCGGCCCGTACGCCAAGCCGGCCGACCTGAATGACCCGTGGGGCCACGCGCTGGAATACCGCGCGCCGGGCGAAGGCCAGCCGTATGAGCTGGTCAGCCTGGGCAAGGATGGCAAGGCCGGCGGCAGCAGCGTCGACGCTGACATCCGCTACCAGCCGTAACCACGCATGACGTATTTCCTGCCGCGCCGGTTGCCACGCCCGCGCCTGCACGGCAGGCGCGCGGCTGGACTGTCGCTGCTGGAAATGCTGCTGGTGATCGCCCTGATCGCGGCGATCGGCCTGATCACCGCCGCCGGCCTGTCGCGCGGGTTCGCCGGCATGCAGCTGCGCAGCGCCGGCAAGGACATCGCCAACCAGCTGCGCATGGTGCGCGCGCAGGCAATCGCCCGCGGCGAACCGCAGCGCTTCGTGATCGAACCGGCACGGCGGCGCTGGGAGGGTGCCAACCAGCGCCACGGTGAGGTGCCGGCACAGCTGCAGGTGCAGTTCGAAGGTGCCGCCCAGCTGGCCACCGCGCCGGGGCAGGGGGTGATCGAATTCCATCCCGATGGCGGCTCCAGCGGTGGCCGCATCCGGTTGCAGCGCGACGGTGCCGAATGGCGCGTCGACGTTGGCTGGCTCACCGGCGAGGTCCGCTCCGGCCCCTGGCGGGCGCAATGAAGCGGCGCGCGCGTGGCTTCACCCTGCTGGAAGTGATCATCGCCTTCGCCCTGCTGGGCCTGGCGTTGACCCTGCTGCTGGGCAGCCTGTCCGGCGGCGCAAAACAGGTACGTGATGCCGAGCTGCGCACGCGCGCGGTGCTGCATGCACAGTCGTTGCTGGCCGAGGCCGGCATCGACGCACCGCTGCAGGTGGGTAGCCAGCAGGGTGACTGGGAACAGGGGCGCTATCACTGGGAACTGCAGGTTCAGCCGTGGGTGGAGCCACGCGCCGGCAATGTCGTGCAGGCCACGTCACCGGGCACACCATGGCTGGCAGAGCTGCAATTGCAGGTGCGCTGGGGTGACAGCGAGCGCGAGCAGCTGCGCTGGCGCAGCCTGCGCCTGTTGCCGCCCGACCTGGAGAATGCTCGGTGAGGCGCCGCACCGCAGGTTTCACCCTGGTCGAAGTGATGCTGGCCACCGTGCTGCTGGCCGGCGGCCTGGCATTGGCCTTTGCCAGCGTGCGCTCGGCGATGGCGGTCAGCCAGCGCGGCGAGCAGATCGCCGCCGAGAGCGAACGCATGCGCGCGGTCGAGTCCTTGCTGCGCAGGCAGCTGGCGGGCGCGTTGCGCACCCCGCTGGAGGTTCCGGACCCCACCCGCGAACCGATCTTCTTCCAGGGGGAGGAGCAACGGATGTTGTTCGCCGCCGACCTGCCCGGATACCTCGGCCGTGGCGGCCCCTACCTGCACGCGCTGCAGGTCGACGGACGCGATGGCCAACAGCGCCTGCTGCTGGACCTGGTGCTGCTGCAGGAAGGCGAGCGCATCGCCGAGAATCCGCCGCGCCCGCCCGAGGTGCTGGTGGAGAACCTGAAGTCGGTGCAGCTGCGCTATCGCGGCATCGATGCCAGCACCGGGCAGGTGACCGACTGGCTGCCGCGCTGGGATGACACCCGCCGCCTGCCGATGCTGGTGGAAATCCAGATCGTGCCGTCCCGCGGCGCGCCGTGGCCGCCGCTGGTGGTAGCGCCGCGTGCCGGTGGCAGTGGAGGCGCACGATGAGCCGTCAGCGTGGGGCGGCCTTGGTGCTGGTGCTGTGGCTGATCGCGTTGATGACGGCGCTGGTCGGTGCGTTCGCGCTGAGTGCACGGGTCGAGCACCTGCAGCAGCGCGTGCTGGACGACGATGCACGCGGGCAGGAACGTGCGCGCGCCGGCCTCGAATACGCCCTCCTGCGTCTGTCAGCCGATCCGCAACGGGCGCCCTGGCGTGCCGATGGCCGTACCTACCGCTGGCAGTTCGACGACGCCAGCATCGAGATCAAGGTGCTGGACGAGAACGGCAAGATCAACCTGAACCTGGCCGATGCGGCGCTGCTGACCGCCTTTCTCAAGGCGCTTGGCGAAGACGATGCACAGGCCCGGCAGTTGGCCGGGGCCATCATCGACTGGCGCGACGAGGACAGCCTGCTGCAGCCGGGCGGTGGCGCCGAAGCGCAGGACTACGCCGCAGCCGGATTGCCCTACGGCCCGCGCAACAAGCGGTTCGAGACCCTGGGCGAGCTGCAGCGGGTACTGGGCATGCGCGGCCCGCTGTACCGGGCGATGCTGCCGCACCTGACCCTGTACAGCCGCCAGGCACGGCCGGATCCGCAGTTCGCCAGCGCGCCGGTGCTGACCGCGCTGGGCCTGGATGCGGACATGGTGATGGCGCAGCGCGCACAGCAGGAGCGTGATGCAGATTCCGCTGGTGGCACGACAACGCTTGCCAGCAGCAGCGGCACCTATAGTATCGAGTCCGGTGCCATCGACAGCAGTGGACGCAGGTCGGTGTTGCAGGCAGTGGTACGCAGTGGCTCGGGCGGGGTTCCCGGGCGGACCTACACAGTGCTTCGCTGGGAGCAGGGAATGACGGCAAGATGACGGCGTGGCAGGACAGTCTGCGGCAGGTGCAGGGCCGGATCGGCCCGGGCGCTGGCCGTTTCCTGCGCTGGTGGCGGCAGTCGCTGCTGGCCTGGGTGCCGGTGCGCTGGCAATGGGCATTGGGCTGGGGCCAGGCACGCCTGCTGCTGCAGCACGAGGGCGACCAGCTGCAGGTCTGGCGTGAAGCCGGCGAACGCCGCGAAGCGGTGGCGCGCCTGCCGTGGCCGCTGTCACCGGCGGACCTGGACCGCGTGCTGGAGCCTCGCCTGCGCACTCTGCCGCGGGTGTGGCTGCTGCCGGCGGCGGATGTCCTGCGGCGTAGCCTGCGCCTGCCCGCTGCAGCGGCCGACCGCCTGCGTGCCGTGGTCGGTTTCGAGATCGACCGGCAGACCCCGTTCGAATCGTCCCAGGTCAGTTATGACGTGCGTGAACTCGGCGCGGGCGGCGAAGGCCAGCTGCAGGTCGAACTGGTGGCGTGGCCATTGCGGCAACTGGAAGCATGGCGCACCGGCGTGGGCCCATGGGCCGATGCGCTGGCGGGCGTCGATGCCATCGATGCGCAGGGCAACGTGCTGCAGGTGAACCTGCTGCCGCCCCCGCAGCGCCAACTGCGGCCAGACCCGATGCGGCGCTGGAACCTGCTGCTGGCAGTGGCTGCCGTCGTGATGCTGGTACTGGCCGCGGTGCAGCTGCTCGACAACCGCCAGGCCGCGGCCGACGAGCTGCGTGCACAGGTCGAGCGCAGCGCGCGCAGTGCGCGTGGCGTGGCCAGCGAACGCGCGCAGCTGCAGGCGCTGATCGATGGCGCCGCATTCCTGGAGAAGCAGCGCAGCCAGCGCGCCGGTACCGTCGAGATCTGGAACGAACTGACCCGGCGCCTGCCGGAAGGTACCTACCTGGAAAAGCTGGCGATCGAGAACAACAACCTGCAGCTGATCGGCCTGAGCCGCGAGGCATCGCAGCTGGTGCAGCTGCTGCAGGACGCACCGCAGTGGCGAAAGGTCAACCTGACCGGGGTGCTGCAGGCCGATGGCGCCGCCAGTGGCCGCGACCGCTTCACCATGACCGCCGAACTGCAGCCGTTGCCGGCCGCCGCACCGACCCCGGAGGCGGCCGATGCCGATGCCAAGCGCACGCCGTGACCGCTGGCTGGCGCTGGCACTGCTGCTGGCAGTGCTGGGCCTGGCCTATCTGCTGCTGGTGCACCCCTGGTTCACCCAGCCGCTGCGTGCGATCGATGCCGATGTCGCCGCCCTGCGCGAACGCGAGTCGCGCGTGCAGGCGCAGCTGCAGCAGCAGCCGCAGATCGAACAGCGCCTTCGCGCTACCCGCGAGGCACTGCAGCAGCGGCCGGGCTTCCTGCGCGAAGCCACTGCCGAAGCTGCCGCCGCTGCATTGGGCGCCCGGCTGCAGGATGCGGTGGCGATGGCCAGCCCGGGCAACCGCAGCTGCACCATCAGCAACCGCACGCCGCTGACCGACAACCGGCGCGATGCCGAGTTCGTGCGCGTCGCCATGCAGGTGCGCCTGCGCTGTGGCGTGGCCGAACTGGCCACCGTGCTGCACAGCCTGGAAACCGGCAGCCCACGCCTGTTCGTCGACAACCTCAACCTGATCGCGCAGCGCTTCCAGCAATCGCCGAACGAATCGGGGCTGGGCCTGGACGTGTCCTTCGAGCTGGCCGGCTACCTGCTGCCAGGCGCCGCCGCCGATGGCACGGTACCGGCACCCGCTGCGGCACCGGTACCGGCACCGGCACCGCCTGCGTCGCCGGCCGAGGCCGCACCTGCGCCACACCCGGCGCCCCCGTCCGAAGGACAGGAGGTGGCCGATGAAGCTTGAGCAGATCAGCCTGCGTACCGGCTTCCTGCTGGCGCTGGCCGGTTGGGCGGCCGCCGTCTGGCTGGCGACCGGCTTCGGGCTGGGCAGCCATCTGCCGGGTGCCGGCGGTGATGCCGATGCCGCGCCATCGCTGCCATCGCTGCCGCCGCTGGCGGCCGAGCGCATGGCCAGCGCCGACAGCTACAGCGCCATCGGTGAGCGCCCGCTGTTCGCCGAAGACCGCAGGCCGCGGCCCTATCTGCTGGGTGGCAGCGAACCGGCGGCCAGCGCCGCGTTGCGCCTGACCGGTGTGCTGCTGACCGGCGATTTCGGCATGGCCACGTTCACCACCGAACAGAACCGCTCGCTGCGCCTGCGCCTCAACGGCGAAGCCGTGGATGGCTGGCAGCTGGTGGCGCTGCAGCCGCGCCAGGCCACGGTGATCGGCCCCGGTGGCAACCAGGTCCTCGAACTGGCGGTGTTCAACGGCCAGGGCGGTGAGCCGCCGACGGTGCTGCGCGGAGCAAATGGTGCACCGCCTGCAGGCGCGATTGTTGTGCCGCCCTCGGCGGGCGCTCCGCCGGCGCCGCCACCGGCCGCCGCAATCCCATCGCCGTCGCCCGCTGGCAATGCACCAGCGCCTGCGGCGGCCGCTGCAAAAACACCACCGGCCAACAACAACGGTCCCAGCGAAGCGCAGATGCAGGCCATCCGCGAACGCATCCAGGCCCGTCGCCGCCAGCTGCAGCAACAGCAGCAACAACCGTCGCCGCCCCCGGGCGATGGCACCAACCGATAGAGTGAATGCATGAACCTGCGTTTTCTTCCCTGGTCCTTTGCCCTCGCGCTGCTGGTCGGCTGCAGTACGGTGTCCGCGCCGCACGTGCAGCGCAACGGCAACCTGTCGCCCAGCGCCGACGCCGGCCAGGCGGCCGACGTCGCTGCCGATGCCGCCCGTGAAAGCCAGGGGGCACCGCAGGCGGTGATCCGTCGCGGTACCGGCACGATGATCAACCGCGAGGCCGCGCGTGCGCCGGCACCGGCGCTGCACGGTGCCAGTACCGGCGAGGCGACCTTCAACTTCGAAGGCGAATCGCTGCATGCGGTGGTCAAGGCCATCCTTGGTGACATGCTTGGCCAGAACTACGTGATCGCACCGGGCGTGCAGGGCACGGTCACCCTGGCCACGCCCAAGCCGGTCTCGCCGGCGCAGGCACTGAACCTGCTGGAGATGGTGCTGGGCTGGAACAACGCGCGCATGGTCTACAGCGGTGGGCGCTACAACATTGTCGCCGCCGACCAGGCGCTGGCCGGCACGGTCGCGCCGAGCACCGCGCCGGCAGCCAGCGCGCGCGGCTTCGAAGTCCGCGTGGTCCCGCTGCAGTTCATCTCCGCCACCGAAATGAAGAAGGTGCTGGAGCCGTACGCGCGTCCCAACGCCATCGTCAACGTGGACAGCGGCCGCAACGTGATCACCCTGGGTGGTACCCGCGCCGAACTGGAAAACTACCTGCGCACCGTCGAGATCTTCGATGTCGACTGGTTGTCCGGCATGTCGGTGGGCGTGTTCCCGATCCAGTCGGGCAAGGCCGAGCAGGTCGCGGCCGACCTGGAAAAGGTGTTCGGTGAAGAGAGCAAGACGCCCAGCGCCGGCATGTTCCGTTTCCTGCCGCTGGAGAATGCCAACGCCGTGTTGGTGATCACGCCGCAGGTGCGCTACCTGGACCAGATCCAGCAGTGGCTGGATCGCATCGACACCGCTGGTGGCAGCGCCCGCCTGTTCTCCTACGAGCTGCGCTACATCAAGGCACGTGACCTGGCCGAGCGCCTCAGCGAGGCCTTCGCCAGCAGTGGCAACCGCGGCGGCTCCAGCCCGGCCTCGCTGGCACCGGGCGCCATCCCGTCGCAGCTGGGCGGTGACAGCGATCGTGGAATGGACAACGCCAACAGCAACCTGGGGTCGACGCTGGGCGGAAGCAGTGGCAGTGGCAGCAGCAATGGCAGCCTGAACCTGCCGCAGCGCCAGCCCGGCAACGTCAGTGTCAGCCTGGAAGTGGAAGGTGACCGCGTCGGCGTGTCGGCGGTGGAGGAAACCAACACCCTGCTGGTGCGCTCGACGCCGCAGGCCTGGCGCTCGATCCGCGAGGTGATCGAGAAGCTGGACGTGATGCCGCTGCAGGTGCACATCGAGGCACAGGTGGCCGAAGTGGCGCTGACCGGTGACCTGAAGTACGGCGTGAACTGGTTCTTCGACAATGCCGTGGCCGGTCGCACACTGACCGGCGCGCTCAGCGGCCTGACCCTGCCGCCGGCCGCTGCGGGTGCCTGGAATACCTTCGCGGGTGGCGTGACCGGCAATGACGGTGTGGGCTGGGCATTCACCGGCCACAACGCCGCCGCCGTGGTCAGCGCACTGGACAAGGTGACCGACCTGCGCCTGCTGCAGACGCCATCGGTGTTCGTGCGCAACAATGCCGAAGCCACGCTCAACGTCGGCGACAAGGTGCCGATCAACACCACCACGGTGAACACCGGTGTGGGCACCAGCACCTACAGCTCGGTGCAGTACATCGACACCGGCGTGATCCTCAAGGTGCGCCCGCGCGTGACCCGCGACGGCACCGTGTTCCTGGACATCGTGCAGGAAGTCAGCAGCGCCTCGGACGTGCCGGAAGCCTGCAACCCGACCGAGCGCAACTGCAACCCGCGCATTTCGACCAAGAAGCTGTCCACCGAAGCGGCGGTGCAGAGCGGCGACACCATCATGCTGGCGGGCCTGATCACCGATTCGGCCACCGACGGCAGCAGCGGTATCCCGGGGCTGAGCAAGATTCCGGTGGTCGGTGCGTTGTTCGGTCAGAAGACCCGCACCAGCCGTCGTTCGGAAGTGATCGTGCTGCTGACCCCGACCATCGTCCGCAACAGCCAGGAATCGCGCAACCTGACCGACGAGTACAGCAAGCGCTTCCGCGCGATGGAGCCGCTGAACCAGCCGCGCGCGAAGAAGTAAGGGGTTTACGGCCGGGCTGCGCCCGGCACCCGCAGAGGCCCGAGCTGGAGCAACAGCAACAGCAACAGCGGGTTTACTGAGGGAGGGCAGGGCGGTGTGGGTTGTCAGGACACGCCGTAAACCCGTCTTTGGGGGCTCGATGGCGCCATCCATGGCGCCAACGGTCCTGCCAACCCACACCGCCCCGCCTCTGACAGATTCCCGCGGCTGTTGGTAGGTGTCGACCTTGGTCGACACGGTAGATCCACGCCATGCGTGGATGCTTTTCGATTCCAGTTCGAAATATTCGATTCCGATGGAGATTCATCCACGCATGGCGTGGATCTACTGCAGATCGCGGAGATCTGTCGAAGGCGGGGTGGGTCCGGTTGCGGGGGTGTCCGCGGCATGGATGCCGCGGCCAAGCCCCCAGGGATGGGTTTACGGCGTCCCCCGCAACCGGACCCACCCCGCCATTCCCCAGGAACCCGCTCTCGCTCTTGCTTCGGCTCTGGCCTCTGCAGGTGCCGGGTGCAACCCGGCCGATACCCTCCCGGTGCTACGCTGTGGCCACCGACAACCACGGAGGCGGGATGGGGGCGATCGTGTTGTTGCCGCTGTGCGTGGACGATGCCGCGCTCGACCGCTGCCTGGCCGCACTGGATGCCGGCACGGCGCCAGGGACCGCGGTCTGGTTGGCCGATGACGCGCAGACCGGGCCGCGCGCGCAGGCGGTGGTGGAACACTGGTTGGCGCATACGCCGCTGCAGGCCGAGTACACCCGGCGCGCGCGGCCACTGGGCGAAGTCGCCCATCTGGACGAGATGCTGCGCGCCTGCGATGGCCTGGACGTGGCCGTGCTGGCGCCGGACAGCGTGCCATCACCCGGCTGGTTGCAGCAGTTGCAGGATGCCTTCGCCCGCGATGCCGCGATCGCCACCGCAACCCCCTGGTGCAATGCCGGCGAGACCGCCGCGTGGCCACGGCTGGGCGAGATCAATCCCGAGCCCCAGGACCCGGCCCTGCTGGCGCACACCTGCGCCACGTTGCCGACGCTGCACCCGGAGCTGCCATCGGCGGTCACCCACGCGGTGCTGGTGCGCGGCAACGCGCGCCGTCGTGCCGGTGGCCTGGACGTGGACAGCTATGCCGGCTGGAACGCGGCACTGGTCGACCTCAGCCTGCGCATGGCCGGCCTGGGGTGGCGCAACGTGCTGTGCGAGACCGCCTTCGTCAGCCGGGCAGGGGAGGCGATCAGTCGCGATGGCGATCTGGAGGCCCTGGCCGCGCGCTGGCCGGCCTGGGTCCCGCGGCTGGCCGATTTCCTGATGCACGACCCGCTGCACGGGCTGCGCGCCGACCTGCAGCAGCGCATGCGGCAGGCGATAATGCCGAAGGAACAGGGCGACCTGTTCGTCCCGTCCGCGCCGGAGCCATCCGTTTGAATGTTGCCATTGCCGCCATCGTCGTCACCTACCAGAGTGGCAGCACCATCGATGCCTGCCTCTCGCGCCTGCGCCAGGCGCAGGATGTCGCCGAGATCCGGGTGATCGACAATGGTTCGCTGGATGGCACGCTGGACATCGTGCAGCGGCATGCCAGCCACGATCCACGCGTGCGCTTCGTCGGCAACCCGGACAATCCCGGCTTCGCCGCCGCCAACAACCAGGGCGTGGCCGACTCGCACAGCCCGTGGCTGGCCTTCATCAACCCGGACCTGATGGTCGAGCCGGACACACTGGCCGAACTGCGCTCCCGCGCCGAAGCGCTGGGCGACTGCCTGCTGGGCGTTGAACAGGTGGACGAGCATGGTCATGCCGACGAGGCGGTGCGCCGCCGCGACCCGGATTTCCTGATGATGCTGCGTTCGCCCGGAAAGGGCTCGAAGCTGGCGGTTCCGCGAGAACCGCACCAGCCGCTGCAGCGGGTCCCTGCGCTGTCCGGCGCACTGCTGATGATGCCGCGCGCGCTGTTCGACCGTATCGGTGGCTGGGACGCGGGCTATCGCCTGCACGCCGAGGACCTGGACCTGTGCCGGCGCGCACGCGAGGCCGGTGCGGTGGTGGCGATCGCCAACGACCTGCAGGTCACCCATGTGCGCGGTGTCTCCAGCCGCTCACGGCCGTTCTTCGTGGAATGGCACAAGCACAGGGGCCTGTGGCGTTACTTCCAGAAGTTCGAGGCCGGGCAGCGTTCGCTGCCGGTGCGCGCGGCGGTATGGGCTGCGATCTGGGCGCATGCGCTGATGCTGGTGCCGAGGCTGCTGCGCAGGTCGCTGTAGCGCCCAGGAGCATCCATGCATGGCGTGGATCTACCAATGCTGTTCCCCGTGAGCCGAGCGTGGCCGCAGCCACCCCGGTTCACCCTGCCGGGCGCATAATCCGCCCCATGCCTATCATCCAGTCCCTGCTCGACACCGACCTGTACAAGTTCACCATGATGCAGGCGGTGCTCCACCAGCACCCCGGCGCCCAGGTGCAGTACCGGTTCAAGTGCCGTACGCCCGGTATCGACCTGGCAAGCTACATCGACCAGATCGACGAAGAAATCGACCACCTGTGCAACCTGCGTTTCAGCGACGCAGAGCTGGACTACATGCGTGGCCTGCGCTTCGTGAAGCCGGACTTCGCCGATTTCCTCGGCCTGTTCCACCTCGACCGCAAGTACATCCAGCTGCGCGCGTCGAAGGCCGTGCCCGGTGAGATCGAACTGGACATCACCGGCCCCTGGCTGCACACCATCCTGTTCGAAGTGCCGCTGCTGGCGATCATCAACGAAGTCTGGTTCCGCAACACCACCACGGCCGATTTTGCCGAAGGCGAGCGCCGCCTGCAGGCCAAGGCTGCACTGCTGCGCGATACCCCCGGCTTCGAACAGTGCCGCATCGCCGACTACGGCAGCCGCCGCCGCTACTCGCGGGATTGGCATGCCCGTCTGCTGCCGCTGCTGCGCGACGCGCTCGGCCCGCAGCTGGTCGGTACCAGCAACGTTCACTTCGCGCGCCTGTACGGCATGACGCCGCACGGCACCATGGCCCATGAGTACCTGCAGGCGTTCCAGGCCCTCGGTCCGCGCCTGCGTGATTCGCAGGTGGCGGCACTGGAATCGTGGGCGCGCGAGTATCGCGGCGATCTGGGCATCGCGCTGTCCGACGTGGTCGGCCTGGACGCGTTCCTGCGCGACTTCGACATGTACTTCTGCAAGCTGTTCGACGGCGTGCGCCATGACTCCGGCGATCCGTTCGACTGGGGCGACCGCATGCTGGCGCATTTCCAGCAGCGCCGGGTCGATCCGCGCAGCAAGGTGCTGGTGTTCAGCGATGGGCTCGACATCGCCAAGGTGATGCGCCTGTACGACTACTTCCGCGGTCGCTGCCAGGTCGCGTTCGGCGTCGGCACCCACCTGACCAATGATCTGGGCCCGACGCCGCTCAACATCGTCATCAAGATGGTCCGCTGCAACGGCCAGCCGGTGGCCAAGCTCAGCGATTCGCCGGGCAAGAGCATGTGCGACGACCCGGGTTACCTGGCCTACCTGCGCCAGGTCTTCGAGTTGCCGCAGCCGGAGTAGGACCGGCCTGCAGGGCTTACAGGTAGTCGACGACCACCAGGTAAGCGCCCTGCAGCGGCTGCTGCTTCGAAGCCTGCACGCTGTAGCGCTCGGAGAAGGCGATATCGCCGGCACGCATCGCGCTGGCCGACACCGACAGCTTCTGGCCCTGGCGCTTGCCATCGCGCAGCGTCGCGGCCTGGCCATCGGCCAGCGCCGTTACGGCCACCGTCGAGCCCTTGGCCGACGGCGGGCAGGCCGCCAGGCTCAGCTCACCCTGGGACAGGTTCGTCGTGCAGCCCGGCTCGGCGATGCGGCCGCTGAAACGGATGCTGCCGCTGCTGGCCTGGGCCAGCGCACTGACGGACATCAGGGCCACGCACAGCAGAATGGAATTCCTCATGACACGTTCTCTGGTTCGGTGTGTCCTAGTTAGCGACAGGTTCGATCCGCCTTTAATAGGACAAATCCGAATCTGCTAGGGCCATCACCAAGAAAGAGTGATGCGCATCAAATAAGCTGATTTCCACCTGAAAAAGGCCTGTTTCCGCGCCTGCCGAACGCGCCGCTCAACGCGTCATCCACGGTCGTCTGTGACCTGGCCGCCCCGCCGTCAAATCGTCCACGCGCCTCTGACTCCGATTCCGCCTACCACGTCACATTTAGGGCGTCAATGAATTGGCGTTCAGAAAAATAATGAGACTTTCATCACAGTTGTGCATATACTTGCGTCACGGATTCAGGGGAAGGTATGTCCGAGTCCGGCCACAGGTGAGACGCAAGGATGGGTCTTGTTAGCCCGGCAGTGCTCCTTGCTTCCTCCTCTACTTCTCATCTCTTCAGTAGGGTTAGGTAAAAGCGAATGCACAAGATCAATCTCATTGCCGCTCTGATGCTGGCCGCCGCTCCGCTGGCCGCCAACGCCGCCGACGGCACCATCACCTTCAATGGCAAGGTGACCGACAAGACCTGCACCATCTCGACCCCGGGCGGCAAGGACTTCGCCGTCAACCTGCCGACCGTGTCCAAGAACACCCTGGCCACCGCCGGTGCCGTTGCGGGCCGTACCCCGTTCGCCATCAACCTGACCAAGTGCAGCGCCGGCAACGTCGCCACCTACTTCGAGCCGGGTTCGACCGTCGACTTCAACAGCGGCCGCCTGGTCAACCAGGCCTCGGCCAACGCTGCCACCAACGTGCAGCTGCAGCTGCTGGGCTCGAACAACCAGTTCCTGCCGATCAAGGCTGCCGGCGCTGGCCTGGCCCAGACCAACTCGCAGTGGGTCACCGTCGGCACCGACGGCTCGGCCGATCTGAACTACTACGCTGAGTACTACGCCACTGCCGCCGCCACCCCGGGCGACGTCACCAGCAGCGTCAAGTACACGATCATCTACAACTGATCGTCGTCGTACCCGCATTGGCCGGCGTACGCGCCGGCCAGTGCTTCGCGGCCCCTGGCCACACCCCTCGAGCGTAGTACTTCCGATGAAAGCAATCTTTCCCCGGGCGCTGCTGCTGGCAGCGTTCACGCTGCCCTTCTGCCAGAACGCTCTGGCCGGCGTGGTGGTCAACGGCACGCGAGTGATCTATCCGGCGCAGGCGCGCGAAGTCACCGTGCAGGTCGACAACGTGGGCGATTCGCCGGCGCTGGTCCAGGCCTGGATCGACAGTGGCGACGCCAACCAGACCGCCGACAACAGCGATGCCCCGTTCGTACTGACGCCGCCGATCGCGCGCGTCGAACCGGGCCGCAGCCAGGCGCTGCGCGTGATCTTCTCCGGTGCGCAGCTGCCGACCGACCGTGAGTCGGTGTTCTGGCTCAACGTGCTGGATGTGCCGCCGTCGCCCGACAACGCCGACAGCGGCGACCAGAATTACCTGCAGGTCGCGTTCCGTTCGCGCCTGAAACTGTTCTACCGGCCGCAGGGCCTGAAGGGCGTCGCCAACGACGCGCCGGCAGCGCTGCGCTGGACCCGCACTGGCGATCGCCTGCGGGTGGAAAACCCCAGCCCCTTCCACGTCACGCTGGCCGAAGTGCATGCCGTGACCGGCAGCAGTGAAAAGACCGTCGAGGACAAGGGCGCCATGGTCGCGCCGAAGCAGAGCCTGGAGTTCACCGCACCGGCGGGCTCAGACCAGGTGCGCTTCATCACCATCAACGATTACGGCGGTCGGGTGGAGCACAAGGTCCGCCTCGGCAGTACCGGGGGCTGAACGCGCCGCGCCGGCCATGGGCCTGCGCATCCCGCCACCGCCGCCGTGCGGCGAATTGAAGGAATGTCAGTGTGATCGGAAACAGATTGACATTGTCGATCCACCAGGCGATCTGCCTGCTGGTTGCTGGCGTGGCCTGCCCAGGATGGGCGCTGGCTGCGCCGGCCAATCTCGGCGAACAGGCGCTGATGGCGCAGAGCGGTGCGGCCAATGCGCGTGCACCCGAGTCGGCCCAGTTCAACTCCAGCTTCCTCTCCGGCCAGGCCAAGCAGGTCGATCTGGCGTCCTTCACCAATGGCAACCCGATGGTGGCCGGCACCTACCGCGTCGACGTCTACGTCAACGGTGGCTGGCAGGGCCGTCGCGATCTGCAGTTCAAGGCCGATGAGCAGGGCCGCGTCGACGCCTGCCTGCCGCTGCCGATGCTGGAAGAAATGGGTGTGGACAGCGAGGCCGTGCTGCTGCAGCAGGACCCGACGCTGCCGACCGACAAGACCAGCTGCGTGCCGGTGCAGCAGCGCATGGCCAATGCCTACGGCATCTATGACAGCGGCAACCTGCGCTACGACCTCAGCATCCCGCAGGTGTTCCTGCGCCGCGAGGCGCGCGGCTACGTCAATCCGTCGCTGTGGGACCGCGGCATCAATGCGGGCTTCGTCGGCTACAGCTTCAATGCCATCGACAGCGACAGCCGCGTCGAAGGTGGCCAGCGCAACCGCAGCGCCTACCTCGGCCTCAACGCCGGCCTCAACCTGGGGGGCTGGCAGTTCCGCCACGATTCCAACCTGACCTGGTCCGAAGGCAACGGCCGCCACTGGCAGAGCATTGCCACCTATGCGCAGCGCGGCATCCCGCAGGTGCGCGGCATGCTCACCATTGGTGAGGCCTACACCACTGGCGAACTGTTCGATTCGATCGGCTACCGTGGTGCCAGCCTGGCCAGCGACGACCGCATGCTGCCCGACTCGCTGCGCGGTTACGCGCCGGTCGTGCGCGGCATTGCCGAAACCAACGCGCGCATCGAAGTGCGCCAGAACCAGCAGCTGATCTACTCCTCCACCGTATCGCCGGGCAGCTTCGTCATCGACGACCTGTACCCGACCGGCTACGGCGGCGACCTGGAAGTGAGCGTGATCGAGGCCGACGGCCGCCGCCGCGAATTCAAGGTGCCGTTCGGTTCGGTGCCGCAGATGCTGCGCGAAGGCGTGTCGCGCTACTCGTTGACCGCCGGCCAGGTGCGCAACAAGCTGCTGGCCGATGAGCCGTGGCTGGTGCAGGGCACCTACCAGCGTGGCATCGGCAACCAGTTGACCCTGTACGGCGGCAGTGCGCTGAGCGAAGGCTACCTGTCGCTGCTGTACGGCGTGGGCCTGTCCACGCGCATCGGTGCTTTCGCCGCCGACGTCACCCACGCACGGACCTCGTTCGACCACTACGGCGACCATACCGGCGCCAGCGTGCGGTTGAGCTACAGCAACATGATCGGCGAGACCGGGACCAACCTGACCTTGGCCGCCTACCGCTATTCGACCGAAGGCTTCTACAGCCTGCAGGACGCGCTGTATGGCCGTGATTCGGACAAGCGCGGCATCGATCCGACCACCCGTGGCCGTCAGCGCAGCCAGTTCCAGGTGACCCTGAACCAGCCGCTGGGCCGCCGTGGCGGTGCGCTGTACGTGACCGGTTCGGTGCGTGACTTCTACGACCGTTCCGGCACCTCCAAGCAGTACCAGGTGGGCTACAACAACGCCTGGCGCTCGGTGAACTACGGCTTCTCGGCGCTGCGCACCGAAGAAGGCGTGCTCGGCCGTTCCGACACCCAGTACCTGCTGTCGATGAGCGTGCCGCTGGGCCGTGGCACCCACCCGGTGTCGTTCAGCGCCGACCTCGGCGCGCGCGACCGCGGTGGCTACGACAACAGCCGCGTCGGCATCACCGGTTCGGCCGGCATCGACAACAACTTCAGCTACGGCGCAGCCCTGTCCGATTCCCGCGAGGGTGGCACCACCGCGATCGCCAATGCCGAATACCGCAGCCGCTACTCCGCGCTGAACGCCACCTACAGCCACTCGCGTGATTTCCGCCAAGCGTCGGTCGGCGCCAACGGCAGCGTGGTGGTGCATCCGGGTGGCTTCACCTTCACCCCGCAGCGTGGCGACACCATGGTGCTGGTCGAAGCGCCGGGCGCGCGCGATGCGATCGTCAGCAACGCGCCGGGCCTGCGCGTCGATGGCCGCGGCTACGCCGTGGTGCCGTACGTGTCTCCGTACCGTCTCAACACCGTCACCCTCGATCCGCAGGGCATGGCCCACGACGTCGAACTGGAGAGCACCAGCCAGTCGATCGCGCCGTTCGCCGGTGCCATCAGCTACCTGCGCTTCGATACCCGCAAGGGCAACGCGCTGCTGATCCAGGTGCGCAACGCCGATGGCCGCAGCATGCCGTTCGGTGCGCAGGTCAAGGATGAGCAGGGCCAGCCGGTGGGCATGGTCAGCCAGGGCGGCCGCCTGTACGTGCGCAGCGAGCACACCCAGGGCCGCCTGCTGGTGGAGTGGGGCGCCGGTGCCGACCAGCGCTGCACCATCGATTACCAGGTTCCGGCGGGCGCTGATGCGTCCAAGACCGGCTTCATCCCGCTGGAGGCAGCATGCCGATGATTTCTTCCCGTGGCCGCAAGGCGCTGGCCGCGCTGGCCGTACTGGGCGGCGTGCTGCTGGCACAGCAGGCGAGCGCCGCCTGCCGCATCCAGAACAGCTGGTTCATCGCCCAGGACGTGACCATGGACATGGGCCAGATCGTGATCCTGCCCAGCACCCCGGTCGGTGGCGTGATCAAGGAAATCAGCGAACCGATCACCCAGCAGAACAGCGTTGCCCGCTGCGATTCCTGGACCGGCGGTCGTTCGATCGGTGAGTACGTCAATGCAGCGCAGAAGCGCCCGGTGGCCGGCTTCTCGAACGTCTATGAAACCGATGTGGCAGGCGTCGGCATCCGCCTGTACCGCGATTCGGGCGCGATCCAGACCTACTACCCGCACTCGATCAACTTCGGTGGCGGTTCCGTGGTCAGCCTCATCGGTGGCCAGTTCCGCATCCAGCTGATCAAGACGGCTGCGCAGACCGGCTCGGGCGTGATCGCGCCGAACGGCCGCTTCACTACGTACTACTTCGACGGCGATGGCCCCGGGCGCCCGGTCCTGACCTCGACCTTCAAGGGCTCGGGCACCACCGTGGTCAGCCCGACCTGTGAAGTGCAGGCCGGCAGCCGCAACATTGCCGTCGATTTCGGCAGCGTGCCCAACACCACCTTCACCGGTGTCGGCTCCAAGGCCGTTGATCGCGACTTCGAGATCCGCCTGAACTGCCAGGGCAGCAACGTCGCCGCCTATCAGAGCAAGATCGGCATCCGCCTCGATGCCGACCAGGACAGCTCGAACATGCCGGGCGTGCTGAAGCTTAGCGCGGCCAGCAACAGTGCCACCCGCATCGGTATCCAGATGGTCCAGCGCGATGGCAGCACCGAGCGTGAAGTGCGCTTCGGCCAGACCATCAACGTCGGCACCACGGCGCCGGGTACCAGCGTCATGGCGCTGCCGCTGCGCGCGCGCTACGTGCAGACCCAGGCCGGTACGGTCGGCGCCGGTGTCGCGAACGGCCAGGCCACGTTCACCATCCAGTACGAGTAAGCCGGCTCCAGGCCACGCCCCTGCTGCGTTCCACCGCAACGTCGCCCGTTCCACGGGCGGCGTTGACTGCGTCTTGATCCTGCAACGATGAAGATCGATGCCACGACGCGCATGCAGACGCCTTAGTGTGATGTATGTCGCGAATTTGGAGTTTCCTCATGAGGTGACCGTCTCCTGCCTGCGGGTATTGGACGGCAACGCCGAAAGGATCCAGACGTGGCTACTGCTGTTTGCCCCCTTCCGCGCCGGCCTTCGGAAGCGCTCCGGTGAAGGTCCTGTCGGTATTCGGCACGCGACCGGAAGCCATCAAGATGGGGCCCCTGGTGCGCGCCCTGGCACAGGCTGCGGATATCGAATCGGTGGTCTGCATCACCGGGCAGCACCGCGCGATGCTCGACCAGGTGATGTCGCTGTTCGAGATCACCGCCGACCATGACCTGGATGTCATGGTGCCCAACCAGACCCTCAATGGCCTGTGCTCCAGGCTGTTCGAGCGGCTTGACGCGCTCTACACGCAGGTCCGCCCCGACTACGTGCTGGTGCATGGCGATACCACCACGGCGATGACCGCGGCCCTGGCCGCGTTCCACCACCGCATCCCGATCGGCCATGTCGAGGCCGGCCTGCGCACCGGCGACATCAACCGGCCGTGGCCGGAGGAGATGAACCGGCGGGTGGTCGATGTGGTCGGCCATCAGCTGTATGCACCCACCCCAGGCTCGCGCGCCAACCTGGCCCGCGAGCATCTGGGCGGGCAGATCCTGGTCACCGGCAACACCGTCATCGATGCCCTGCAGCAGACCGTGCAGCGGCTGGATGCAGATGCGGCATTGCGCGCGCAGGCCGACCAACCCTTCCACATGCTCGACCCCGCGCGCCGCCTGCTGCTGGTCACCGGCCATCGCCGCGAGAGCTTCGGCCAGGGCTTCGAGGACATCTGCCGTGCGCTGGCTGAGCTGGCGCGGCGGCCGGACCTGCAGGTGCTGTACCCGGTGCACCTCAACCCGAACGTGCAGGGCCCGGTCAACGCCCACCTCGGCCACCTCGACAACGTGCACCTGGTGCCACCGCAGGATTACCTGCGCTTCGTGCGCCTGATGCAGCGCGCCGACGTCATCCTCACCGACTCCGGTGGCGTGCAGGAAGAAGCGCCGGCGCTGGCGAAACCGGTGCTGGTGATGCGCGATGTCACCGAACGGCCGGAGGCGGTCGAGGCCGGCGTGGTGACGCTGGTCGGCACCACGCCCTCGCGCATCATCGATGCGGTCAGCGCGGTATTGGCACAGCCCCCGCAGCCGACCCGCTTCGACCCCGATGCCAGCCCCTACGGCGATGGCCGCGCCAGCGCCCGCATCGTCGCCGCCCTGCGCGGTGCGCCCCTTCCCGAATTCTCGCCCGGTCTCCGCTGTGGCGGTGCCGCCCACCTCCATCCGCATGAAGTGATGCCATGACCCAGACCGGCCGCTCTTCCCTGTTTGCTTCCGCTGCCGCGTTCGTCCTGTCGGGCGCGGTCGGCACAGCCCATGCCGCCGACAGCGTCGCCGGCCAGTTCGCCGAATGGAGTGGCGACAGCACGGTGAACCGGCAGATGACCCTGCGCGAACTCGGCTTCCGCCAGCCGCTGGTGCTGAGCGGGCAGGAGAGCCAGCGCGAGATCTACCTGCCGGTGCCGGCCGGCGTGGCCACCCGCGATGCGCAGCTGCAACTGGACGGGCGCTATGTGCGCGGCCACGCCGGGCGCACCTCGGGCTTGTGGTCGGTCGATGGCGATCCGATCGCCGCGCGTTCGATCACCGACGCGCAGGGCGACGCCAGCCAGCTGCTGGCCATCGATGGCGAACCTCGCCAGAACGGTTTCGTGCGGGTCGGCGTCGGCTGGTGGTCGATCGTGTCCGACTATCAGTGTGCCGACCAGAGCGCACCGGCCAACGTGCTGCGGCTGTCGCCGGACTCGCGCTTCAGCTACCGCTTCGATGGGCGTGCCGTGGATACCGTGGCCAAGGCCTGGGGCGCCCTGCCACCGCAGGTGCGCCTGCTGGTGGATGGCAAGGCGCTGCAGGCGCCCGCCTACGACGCGGCCTGGCGCATCGGTACCGCGTTGCAGGCCGGCGGCAAGCAGGTGCAGGTGGTGGCGCTGCCCAAGGTCGGTGACAGCGTCGACCTGGCCGGCATCAGCATCCCGGCCAGCCTGCAGGGCGTGCCGGCCTACGCCGCGCTGGCTACGGGCGAGCGTGCGCATGCGATCAAGGACCTGGCCGAAGTCGGCGCGCTGCTGTCGCTGCGTGACAGTGGGCCGTTGGCGGCCGATGTGATGATCGGCAGTGACGCACTGCGTGCCGGCGTACGCGTGGCGCTGGATGCGCTGGCCGTACAGGTTGGCGCGGCGGGCGCTGATGCGGGCACGGCATTCGCCGCGTGGCGCGGTACCGACATGGGCGGCCTGGAAAAGCCCGCTGCCAACGCATCGGTCAGCGTGCTGGCCGTGGCCGGGCGTCCGACGCTGCTGGTCGACCCGGCGGCGGCGGGCAAGGTCGCCGGGCTGTTCGCCGAACAGTGGCGCAGCTATGCGCTGGGCCGCAGCCTGCAGGTCAGCGCAGCAGGCACGCCCAGACTGGACGGTGACCAGGTGCTGCTGAGCCGGCTCGGCAACATCGCCGGCACGATGGAGGTGGTGACCCGCGCCGATCGCAGCGCCAGCTTCGACCTCGGCGCGCTGTCGGCCGATGGGCGCCTGCCCGAGGAAGTGGTGATCGATGTCTCGGCGGCCCCCAACGCGGCCGGGCAGGGCGCGGTGGCGACGATCTACTTCAATGATTACCTGCTGGGCGGCAAGGTGTTGTCGGCCAACGGCCAGCCGCAACGGCTGGTGGCCAAGGTGCCGGCCTATGCCCTGTCGGCGCGCAACGAGATCCGCGTCAGCTTCCTGCGCCAGCCGGCACGGCCGTACTGCCACGATCCGGCCACCGGCTACCCGGTTTCGATCCTGCCCAGCAGCCACCTGACCCTGGCCAAGCGTTCGCTGGGCAGTGACTTCGTTGGTGCCAGCAGCCAGTTGTCGCGCGGCAACCAGGTGTTCGTGCCCGGCACCTGGCTGCAGGATGCGCCGGCCTCGCTGGGCAAGGTCATCGCGGTGGCCAGTGCAGTGGGCGCCTCGCCGGAAGCGTCGGAACTGAAGGTGGTCGACGCCGGTGCCGCGGTCAGCCCGGGCGCACCGTGGCTGGCCTTCGGCGTGGTACCGGCCGGTGTCGATGTGGCCGGCCTGAAGGATGGCCACCTGCTGATCGGCGGCACGTCGCAGCCGCTGCTGGATGTCAGCGGGCTGGATCGTGCTGCCGTGGTGCAGGTGGGGTCGTCCGGCGGCCAGTTGGGCGTGCTCTACAGCGACCTCGGTGCGCAGGCACCGTCGTTCGGCGCGCCGTTCCGGCTGCTGCGGGGCGATCTTGCCGTGCTCGACGGCAGTGATGCCGTGCGCGAATTCGACCGCCAGGATCCCTATGGCACGCGTATCGCGCAGGACGGCAATCCGCAATCGAAGTGGGAACGGCACATGGTGTGGTTGCTGCTGCTGGTCGGCGTGATCGTGTTCGCGCTGCTGGCCGCCCGCGTTACCCAGGTGCGCCGCCGCAAGTCCGCCAACGCAGGGCACTGATCCATCGTGGACGGTCTGTTCTGGAACATCCAGCTGGCCAACTACTACGCCGCCCTGGAAGCCACGGCGGCGGCGGTGGCCGTGCTGATCCTGATATCCAGCCTCGATGACCTGTTCATCGATGTCTGGTACTGGGTACGCGAGAGCTGGCGCGCGCTGACGATCAAGCGCCGCGATGCGTACCGGCCGCTGACCCAGGACGACCTGCTGCAGCGGCCGGAACAGCCGCTGGCGATCATGGTGCCGGCGTGGATGGAGTACGACGTCATCGCGCAGATGGTGGAGAACATGATCAACGTGCTCGACTACCGCGAGTACGTCGTGTTCGTCGGCACCTATCCCAACGACCAGCAGACCATCGACGAAGTCGAGCGCATGCGCCGCCGCTACAAGCGCCTGCGCCGCGTGGAGGTGCCGCACGACGGTCCGACCAGCAAGGCCGACTGCCTGAACTGGCTGATCCTGGCGATCTTCGATTACGAGAAGCGCCACGACATCGAGTTCGCCGGGGTGATCCTGCACGACAGCGAGGACGTGCTGCACCCGATGGAACTGCGCTTCTACAACTACCTGCTGCCGCGCAAGGACATGATCCAGCTGCCGGTCACCTCGCTGGACCGCGAGTGGTACGAGCTGGTGGCCGGTGTCTACATGGACGAATTCGCCGAATGGCACGCCAAGGATCTGGTAGTGCGTGAAAGTGTTTCCGGCATGGTGCCGTCGGCGGGCGTCGGCACCTGCTTCTCGCGGCGCGCGCTGCTGGCACTGAGCGCGCAGACCGACAACCAGCCCTTCAACACCGACAGCCTCACCGAGGATTACGACGTTGGTGCGCGGCTGGCGGCGATGGGCATGCAGTCGATCTTCGCGCGCTTCCCGGTGCAGTTCCGCGTGCGTCGCCCGTCATGGTTCGGCTGGGGGCCGGTACGCGAGCGCACCCAGCAGATGGCGCTGTGCGTGCGCGAATACTTCCCCGACAACTTCCGTGCCTCGTACCGGCAGAAGGCGCGCTGGGTGCTGGGCATCGGCCTGCAGAGCTGGGAGTCGCTGGGCTGGCGCGGCTCGCTGGCCACCAAGTACCTGCTGGCGCGCGACCGCAAGGGCATCATCACCTCGTTCGTCAGCATCATCGCCTACCTCATCTTCCTGCAGCTGCTGCTGTTCTGGGTGCTGAAGATGACCGGGGTATGGACGATGCAGTTCCCCAGCGTGTTCCAGGCCGGTACCTGGCAGATGAACGTGGCGCTGCTGACCACGGCGGCGCTGGCGACCCGGGTCGTGCAGCGCTTCTACTTCGTCAACCGGCTGTATGGCTGGGAGCATGCGTTGATGTCGATCCCGCGCATGGTGGTCGGCAACATGATCAATTTCATGGCCACGGCACGCGCGTGGAAGGTGTTCCTGGCCTACCTGCTGTTCGGCAAGCGCATGGTCTGGGACAAGACCATGCATGACTTCCCGGATGCCGCACAGCTGGTGCAGACCCGCAAGCAGCTGGGCGAGCTGTTGACCACCTGGCAGGCGGTGGAACCGGAACGGCTGCAGCAGGCGCTGGACCAGCAGCATGCCGGCCGGCAGCAGCCACTGGGCCGCATCCTGCTCACCCAGGGCTGGCTGGATGATGAAACGCTGGCCGAGGCGATCGCCTTCCAGGGCGACCTGCAACGCGCAGTGATCGACGTGGACTACCTGCGCGCGTGCCAGTTCGCGGTCAGTGCCGATGCCTGCGTGCAATGGCGCATGTTGCCGCTGCCACCGCGCCAGCAAGGCACCCTGCGGCTGGCCGTGGCCAGCCCATTGCCCGAAGAGGCGCTGGCACTGCTGAAGCAGGAAACCCGCAGCGAGCACATTGAGCAGAGCATCGCCCGCGAAAGCGAGATCAACGCGGGCCTGCGCATGATCGGTGGCGACCGGCAGTGGCACCTGGACAACGTGCCACTGCTGGGCGACCTGCTGGTGGAAATGCGCCTGATCGACCACGCGCGCTTCGAGATCGCGCTGGACGCGTACCAGCCGCAGCGCGATGGCCGCATTGGCGATTACCTGGTCAAGCAGGGCATCACCACCGAAGACGCGGTGGCCCAGGCCATGCAGGAACAGCGCCGGCGTGCGGCCGCGCTGCAGTCGCCGCCTCCCGGAGCCTTGCCGGCATGAAGACCACGCTGCTGTCCACCGTCATTGCCGTGGCACTGGCCAGCGCCGCCGCGCCGGTGCTGGCACAGGCCGATGCAGCACTGCCCTTGTCCGGTGCGGCCTACCGCATCGCCGAGCAGGCGTTTGCTGCCTATGAGCGCGGCGACTACCCGGCGGCTTACCAGCAGTCCACGGAAGCGATCCGGCTGCGCCCGGACGTGGTGCGGCTGCGCCTGCTGCAGATCTATGCGCTGCAGAAACTGGGGCGGGGTGCCGAGGCGCAGCGGCAGGCACGTCGTGCACTGGATGCGGGGTTGAAGGATCCGGCGTTGCCGGCGCTGGCGGCTGCCACCGCTGCACGCAGCGCGGCGACTGGCGGCGAAGGTGCGCGCACGACATCCCCATCGCGTCTGGTCGGCAGTGCCGCAGACCGCAGCAGGCAGCAGGCCTACGCGCTGGCCACCGAAGCCTACGCGGCCTATGACGCGGGGCGGATGGGAGAAGCGGCCGGCAAGGCCGAACAGGCCTTCCGGCAGCAGCCGACGCAGGGTGCCTGGGCGTTGCTGTGGGTGGCCGCGCTGGAGGCACAGCAGCAGCCCGAACAGGCCGACGCCGCCATTGCCACCGCACTTCAGCTGGGCGCGCCGAATGCCGAGGCACTGCTGGCCCGGCGCGTGGCGCTGGATCGCCAGCGCGCGCTGCTGCAGGCGCAGCAGGCGTATCGGTCGCTGTCCATGCAGGATGATGCCGCGGCCGTTGCGCAGGCACGTGCCGCCGTCGAGCTGGCACCGCAGGTGGCCACGTACCGGTTGCTGCTGATTACCGCGCAGCTGCAGCAGGGGCAGCTGGCCGACGCCGAGCGCAGTGCCGACCAGGCGTTGCAGGCCGACGGCCAGGATCTCAATGCACGGGTGATGCGCGGCTACCTGCGCCAGCGCCAGGGCAATACCGTGCTCGCCAATGAGGACTTCGACACCGCACTCGCTGCGCCGGGGTCAACAACGCAGCAGCGCAACGTGCGCCTGCTGGCGGTGGATGCGGCGCTGGCCAGTGCCGACCGCACGCGCGCCGCGGCGCTGCTGGCACCACTGCAGTCGGCATTGCCAACGGATGCGGGCGATGCACGCGCGCAGCAGCTGTTGCAGCAGGGCATCGAACAACGCGGCCGGGCGATCCGCTCCAGTCGCGCGCTCCCCCGCATCAGCGCACAGACCTACCCGGCGCCGTTCCAGCACTGCCAGTCAGGCGGCACAGGCAATGTCTGCGAGCTGATGCCGGCCGATCTGCAGGGCGATGGCGGTGCCGCGCAGCGTGCCTACGCTGCCTACGCGCGCCAGGACTATGCTGAGGCCATCGGTGAGGCGCGGCAGGCTGTGCAGCGCGCGCCGGACGACGCGAAGCTGCAGGGCCTGCTGACCACCACGCTGGCGTCGGGCAACCGCGCCCAGCAGGACGAAGCACGGCAGCGCCTGGATGCGGCGCTGGCACAGCGCCCTGACGATGCGGAGGCGCTGATGCAGCGCGGCTATCTCAACCAGAAGGCACACGAACCAGCGCAGGCACTGGCCGACTTCCGCGCCGCCGAGGCCACCGGCAAGGCACCGAAGAGCGTGGTGCTGGATCAGGCGTACGCGAGTGCGGCCAACGGCGATCATCCACAGGCGGTGTCACTGCTGCGCAGCGCCATCGATCGCGCCGACGCCGGTGAGCTGCCGCTGGATGAGCATCAACGCTACAACGTGCGCAATGCCATCGCCAACTATTCGCGCGAGTGGGGCGTGATCGCCTCGGCCGGTTTCCGGGGGGCGCGCCAGGCCGCGACCAATGTCGGCGGCGCGGCGATCAGCACGCCGGGTGATTCGGTGTTCAGTACGCTGGAGGCGTTCTGGCGGCCCCCGGCCTTCAACGACCAGCACGGCACGCTGGAACTCTATGCACGCCTGCTCAACACCCTGTACGACCAGGGCGGCACCTACGAATCGATCCGCGCGGTGGATCCGTGCACTGGTGAATCGACACCGGATGCACGCGCACGCGCTGAACGTCTCAGCCATTCGCGCTCCACCACCGGCTGGCCGTCCACCATCGCCTCGTTCGGCATGCGCTACGCCTTCGGCCAGACCGGCCTGAGCGCCGGCATCGAGCGCCGCCAGTTCCTCGGCAGCGCCACCCGCACGGGCGATGTCTATCCCGCATCGGCGGCCGTGCAATGCAGCCTGCAGCTGGCCCTGAACCCACCACTGGAAGCCAGCACACTGGCCCGCTACCGCTTGGCCAGCGGTTCCGGCGGCTGGATGTCCTACCTGACCTACGGCTATTACCACGGCACCGACCTGCGCACCGACGTGAACCAGTGGTGGATGGTCAGCGGTTACGCGCAGGGCGGCTACACCTGGGACGACAACAGCGCCCACTTCACCCTTGACGCGCTCGATGCCAACGGCACACCGGTGCGGCGGATCGGCGATGCCAACGGGCGCCTGCATCGCGAGCAGTGGTTCGCTGCCGGTGAACTGCGTGCTGGCCGCAGCTTCCGCTTTGGTGCCGGGCAGACCCACTGGGTGGTCACGCCGTACGTGGTGGTGGGGGCGGACTGGCTCGACCAGCGCTCGCGCGTGCGCGACATCCGTTACCCGCTGTTCCCGGCGCAGTCGTTCGCGCTCAACGATACGCAGCGCAGCTGGTCCCTTGGCGCGGGCCCGGGCGTGGGCGTGCGCTACTGGTTCCGCGAGGACCACTACAACACGCCGCGCTCCTACCTGGACCTGACCGTGCAGTACCGCTTCGCGATCGGTGGCGGTGATACGCAGCGCGCCAAGGGCCTGTTCGCCACCGCCATCCTCTACTACTGAGGCACGCCCCAACGTCGTCGCAGCGCCGCGGCCTGCGGCGTGTCCTGGGTCAGCCACGGCTCCAGTGCATAGACCAGCACGTGCTGCGCACCGCTGTCGCGTGCCCACGCCAGCTGCCGCTGGATGCGCGCGGCATCGGCGGTCTCGCCCTTGAACGCGCTGCCGTCGGCGGCGCTGCCGGGCAGTTCGCGGAACAGTTCGACGATCGCATCGAAGCCGATGCCGTGCGCGTGGAAATGATGGAGCAGCGGTTGCAGCTGCTGCACGTTGCCGGCGCCGGCAACCCCCACGCCGTCCTGCACCATTGGCCGCAGCGCGGCCTGTGCCAGCACTGCCTGCCACAGCGTGACCAGGTTGCCGTCGGTCTGCAGGCGGCTGAAGTAGCAGGACATCGCGCAGTCGCCCCCGCGTGCACTGGCGGCCTGCACCAGGCCGTGCAGCCACCGTGCCAGCCACTGCTGGCGTGCCGGATCGGCCCAGTGGTACTGCTCCAATTCGTAGGGCAGGTACCAGCCCCCGAAGGCGGGTTGCTGCGCCCAGGGCGCCTGTGCCAACCACTGGCGTGCCTGCGCCAGGCTGTCGGCCAGGAAGGCCTGCAGCGTGGCATCGTCGGCACCAATGGCCTGCCACCAGCGTTGCTGGAAGGGCAGGCCGACGCGGATGCGGAGGTTGTTCTCGCTGGCGGCGGTGAACAGCTGCTGCAGGCTGCTGTCCGGCAACGACCAGTCGCCGTCGCTGCCACCGACGATGCCGGTCCACTGCAGCACCAGCTGCCGGCAGCCCAGCGTATGGGCAAGCTTCAACGAACGTTGCCAGTCGGCCAGGCCCCATTGCAGGTGGCTGCGCCAGGGCTGCAGGAAGGTGCCATCCACCTGCACCGGCAGCGAACAGCCGGGCAGGGTGGCGAGCGTACCGGCGAGCGGTGCCAGCACTGCCGCGCGCAGCAACCGGCGGCGCAACGGCGAAGACGGATCAGCGGGAAGGACAGGCGGAACCATGCCTGCATCATCCCAGAGCACCGTGCGCGGCAGGTGAACCACACCGGCCGCAGGCCGAAGCGTGCTCTGGTAGTGCCGGCCGCTGGCCGGCATCGCCTACCGCTTATTCCAACGCGTAGCGCAGGGTGAACAGCACCGCCACCAGCCATACCGCCGGGTGCACTTCGCGCCAGCGGCCGGTGCCGGCCTTCAGCGCGGCATAGGCGATGAAGCCGAACGCCAGGCCGTTGGCGATGGAGTAAGTGAACGGCATCGCCAGCGCACACAGCGCGGCCGGCACCGATTCGGTCAGGTCGCTCCAGTCCACTTCCACCAGTTCGCGCAGCATCAGACCGGCCACGAACAGCAGCGCCGGCGCGGTGGCATAGCTGGGCACCATCGCCGCCAATGGCGAGAACAGCAACGCGGCCAGGAACAGCGCCGATACGACCAGCGCGGTCAGGCCGGTACGGCCGCCCACCTGCACGCCCGAGGCGCTTTCAGCGAAGGCCGTGGTGCTGCTGGTGCCGAGCATCGAGCCGGCCACGATCGCCGTGCTGTCGGCCAGCAGAGCGCGGCCGAAACGCTTCTGCGCGCCTGGCAGCTTCAGCAGGCCGGCGCGGCCGACCACGCCGTACAGGGTGCCGGTGGCATCGAACACTTCCACCAGCACGAACACCAGCACCACCTGCAGCAGCACCGCGATCGGCGCGCCGCCGTCATGGTGCAGCAGGCCTGGCAGGTCCAGCTGCAGGAAGGTGGGCGCCAGGCTCGGCGGCAGCGAGACCAGGCCCTGGTACTGCACGTCGCCCAGCGCCCAGCCGGCGCCGGTCACCGCCAGGATGCCGATCAGGATCGCACCGCGGATGCGGCGTGCTTCCAGTACCGCGATCAGCAGGAAACCAGCCAGCGCCAGCAGCGGCGGCGCGGTGTTCAACGGGCCCAGCGCCACCAGCGTGTCTTCATTGCCGACGATCACGCCGGACTTCTGCAGCGCGATGATCGCCAGGAACAGGCCGATGCCGGCCACGATCGCCGAGCGCAGCGACGAAGGAATGCCCGACACCAACCATGCCCGCACGCCGGTCAGCGACAGCACCAGGAACACCAGGCCGGAGATGAACACCGCCCCCAGAGCCTGCTGCCATGGCAGGCCGGCGGCACCGACCACGGTGAACGCGAAGAACGCGTTCAGGCCCATGCCCGGTGCCATGCCAACCGGGAAATTGGCGGCCAGCGCCATCACTGCCGAGCCCAACGCAGCGGCCAGGCAGGTGGCCACGAACACCGCACCCGCATCCATGCCGGTGGTGCCGAGGATCTCGGGGTTCACGAAGACGATGTAGGACATCGTCAGGAAGGTGGTGACACCGGCCAGCAGCTCGGTACGCACGGTGGTGCCGTGCTGCTGCAGCTGGAACAGGCGCTCGAACAGGGACATGGGGTCGCTCATGGGTAGATGCCGGCCGCTGGCCGGCATGCATGGTCGGTACACATTGCAAAAGGAGAAAGGCCGCGCGAGCGCGGCCTTTCCTGTTGCCTTACTTCAGCGCCTTGAAGCGCAGGCGCTTCGGCGCAGCGTCGTCGCCCATGCGGCGGCGCTTGTCTTCTTCGTACTCGCGGTAGTTGCCCTGGAAGAACTCCACGTGCGAGTCGCCTTCGAACGCCAGGATGTGGGTCGCGATGCGATCCAGGAACCAGCGGTCATGCGAAATGACGAAGGTGTTGCCCGGGAACTCCAGCAGCGCATCTTCCAGCGCACGCAGGGTTTCGATGTCCAGGTCGTTGGACGGTTCGTCGAGCAGTAGCACGTTGCCACCCTGCAGCAGGGTCTTGGCCATGTGCAGGCGGCCACGCTCACCACCGGACAGCGAACCGACCATCTTCTGCTGGTCCTGGCCCTTGAAGTTGAAGCGGCCGATGTAGGCGCGCGACTGGATCTCGATGCCGTTGATGTTGAGGATGTCCAGGCCGCCAGCGATTTCCTGGAAGACGTTGTGGTTGCCTTCCAGCGCGTCGCGGCTCTGGTCCACATAGGACAGCTTCACGGTCGGGCCGACCACGATCTCGCCGGTGTCCGGCTTTTCCTGGCCGGTGATCATCTTGAACAGGGTCGACTTACCGGCACCGTTCGGGCCGATGATGCCGACGATGGCGCCGGCCGGCACCAGGAAGTTCAGGTTGTCGAACAGCAGGCGGTCGCCGAACTTCTTGGAGACGTTCTTGAACTCCATCACCGCATTGCCCAGGCGCTCGCCCGGCGGGATGAAGATTTCATTGGTCTCGTTGCGCTTCTGGTAATCGACCGACTGCAGCTCTTCCAGGCGGGCCAGACGGGCCTTGCCCTTGGTGCGGCCGCCCTTGGCGTTCTGGCGCGACCACTCCAGTTCCTTCTGGATCGCCTTCTGGCGAGCCTTTTCCTGGTTGTCTTCCTGCTTCAGGCGCTCATCCTTCTGGGTCAGCCAGTCGGTGTAGTTGCCCTTCCACGGAATGCCGCGGCCGCGGTCCAGTTCCAGGATCCACTCGGCGGCGTTGTCCAGGAAGTAGCGATCGTGGGTGACCGCCACCACGGTGCCGGTGTAGCGCGCCAGGAACTGTTCCAGCCATTCCACCGACTCGGCGTCGAGGTGGTTGGTCGGTTCGTCGAGCAGCAGCATGTCCGGCTTCTGCAGCAGCAGGCGGCACAGCGCCACGCGGCGCTTCTCACCACCGGACAGCTTGCCGACGATGGCATCCCACGGCGGCAGGCGCAGCGCATCGGCGGCCACGTCCAGCTGGTTTTCCAGGGTGTGCGCGTCGCCAGCGGCCAGGATCGCCTCCAGGCGCTCCTGTTCCTTGGCCAGCGCGTCGAAGTCGGCACCTTCCTCGGCGTAGGCCAGGTACACCGCGTCCAGCGCGGCCTGGGCCTGCAGCACTTCGCCCACGCCTTCCTCGACCGCTTCACGCACGGTCTTGGTCGGGTCCAGTTCCGGCTCCTGCGCCAGATAGCCGACCTTGATGCCCGGCTGCGGGCGGGCTTCGCCCTCGAAATCGGTGTCCACGCCGGCCATGATCTTCAGCACGGTGGACTTGCCGGCGCCGTTCAGGCCCAGCAGGCCGATCTTCGCGCCCGGGAAGAAGGACAGCGAGATGTCCTTGATGATCTGCCGCTTGGGCGGGACCACCTTGGACACGCGGTTCATGGTGTAGATGTATTGCGAGGACATGAGGTCTCCGTAGGCGCGGCCCTGCGCCCGGCCCGTCACGGGAACATCCCGGTGCGGCAGCGGGCACAGACTGAAAAGGTGTACCCCCAATTATAGCCGGAACCGGTTCCGGGCCGCGCCTGGAAGGGGTGGCCGGGCTGGCCGCGGCCTGAATACCTCGTCACAGTCCTGCAGCGGGAAGCGTTTCCAGCCGGAAACGGTTCAGATCGGGTGCGCAATATGGGCTCACCACCCACCCGAGCAGAGGTCTGACATGCGCATCAATCGAGTAATGGCCGGCGCCGTGGCCTCTGTGCTGGCGTTCGGCGCCGTGGCCCCGGCCTTCGCCGACAACGACCACCGCCGCGACCATGATCGCCGCGAGTGGCGCGAGGACCGCCGCGAATGGCGCCAGGACCGCCGTGACTGGGAGCGCGACCGCCGCGAGGCCCGCCGCGACTATCGCCAGGACCGCCGTGAATGGCACCGTGACCATGACCGTTACTACCGCCCAGCGCCGCCGCGCGTGGTCTATCGCCCGGCACCGCCGCCGCCGCGCTACGGCAGCTACGGCTGGCGGGTCGGCTCCCCCTATCGCAATTACTACTCCGGCCCGGTCTACGTGGTGAACGACTACCCGCGCTACCACCTGCGTCGCCCGCCGTATGGCCACCACTGGATCCGCGATGACCGCGGCAACATGCTGCTGGTCGCCATCGCCACCGGCGTGATCGCCCAGTACGTGCTCAGCGGCCGCTGAGGATCGCGGCTGGGGCCGGATCCCTTTCCGACGGAAAGGGCTCTGACCCCACAGCATCAATCGAAACCATACGGGGCCGGATTCCTTCGGGGATGCCGGCCCCGTCTGTTTCGGCCCCAGCAGGCCGGTGCAGGGCTACAATCAAGGGCTGAGTCGTACCCCTTTTCCCTGCCTGCTGGAGTACCCGATGTTCCCGCGTGACGTCCGCATCGAATCCTACGATCCCGAACTGGCCAAGGCCATCGCCGCTGAGACCCAGCGCCAGGAAGACCACGTCGAGCTGATCGCCAGCGAGAACTACACCAGCCCGGCGGTGATGGAAGCCCAGGGCAGCCAGCTGACCAACAAGTACGCCGAAGGCTACCCGGGCAAGCGCTACTACGGCGGCTGCGAATACGTGGACATCGCCGAGCAGCTGGCGATCGACCGCCTGAAGCAGCTGTTCGGCGCGGACTACGCCAACGTGCAGCCGCACAGCGGCTCGCAGGCCAACCAGGCCGTGTACTTCGCCCTGCTGCAGCCGGGTGACACCATCCTCGGCATGAGCCTGGCCCACGGCGGCCACCTCACCCACGGCGCCAAGGTCAACGCCTCGGGCAAGCTGTTCAACGCCGTGCAGTACGGTGTGAACGACCAGGGCCTGATCGATTACGACGAAGTCGAGCGCCTGGCCCTGGAGCACAAGCCGAAGATGGTCGTGGCCGGCTTCTCGGCCTACTCGCAGGTGATCGACTGGGCACGCTTCCGCGCCATCGCCGACAAGGTCGGTGCCTACCTGTTCGTCGACATGGCCCACGTCGCCGGCCTGGTCGCCGCAGGCGTCTACCCGAGCCCGCTGGAACACGCCCACGTGGTCACCTCGACCACCCACAAGACCCTGCGCGGCCCGCGCGGCGGCATCATCGTCGCCAAGGGCGCCGACGAAGACCTGGTCAAGAAGCTGCAGTCGATCGTGTTCCCGGGCATCCAGGGCGGTCCGCTGATGCACGTCATCGCCGGCAAGGCCGTGGCCTTCAAGGAAGCGCTGGAACCGGGCTTCAAGGCCTACCAGCAGCAGGTGGTGAAGAACGCCCAGGCGATGGCCAACACGCTCATTGCGCGTGGTTACAAGATCGTCTCCGGTGGCACCCAGAACCACCTGATGCTGGTCGACATGATCGGCAAGGACGTGTCCGGCAAGGACGCGGAAGCCGCGCTGGGCAAGGCCCACATCACCGTCAACAAGAACTCGGTGCCGAACGACCCGCGTTCGCCGTTCGTGACCTCGGGCCTGCGCCTGGGTACCCCGGCGGTGACCACCCGTGGCTACGTCGAACAGGATTGCGTGGAACTGGCCAACTGGATCGCCGACGTGCTCGACGCACCGAACGATGACGCCGTCATCGCCCGCGTGCGCGATGCCGTCAGCGCGCAGTGCCGCAAGTATCCGGTCTACGGCTGATCGCAGCAGGGGTCAGAGCCCTTTCCTGACGGAAAGGGATCCGACCCCGAAGCCCGGATCGAAGCAGGGGTCGGATCCCTTCCCGCAGGGAAGGGCTCTGACCCCGCCATCAGGAATCCCGCGCATGGATGAGCGCCGCCTCAAGTACCTGTACACCGCGCTGGCGGTGCTGTTTGGCCTGCCCAGCCTGTTCTTCGGCGGCGCGGGCGCCTGCATCGCCCTGGTCATGGGCGTGATCGGACTGATCTCCCTGGACGCGGACAAACTCTGGTTTGCTGCCGGCATGTTCGCGTGGGGCGTGTCCGCGATTACCGGTCTGGTGGCCTGGGTTGCACTCAGCATCTTCTGGCTGCGCGATGGGGCACGGGGCCTGCGCATGGCATCGCGCCGTTGGTGGTGGCTGCTGGGCATGGGTGTGCTGGCGGCCCTGCCGTTGCTGGCGATGGCGCTGTACTACTTCACCGAGCTTGGTCCATCCGTGCTGAGCGGGCTGTTCGCCGGGCCGTCCCTGTGGGTGCCTGCTGGCATGCTGATGCTTCTGTGTCTGCGTGGGCGGCGCTCTGTCCAGGAGTCCTCTCACCGTGGATGAAGCCGTGCACAAGCGCCGGGTCGGGCTGTCCCTGCTGCTGGGCATCCCGATCATCGCCGCCGCAGGCACGTTGGCGGTGCTTGGGCTGGTGGTGGCTCCCGACTACCTGACCGCCATCGAGCTGCTGTGGGCAGGCGCTGGGCTCATCGGGCTGCTTGCCTGGGGGGTGTTGGCTGGCCTGTTCCTGTGGCGCGGTCAGGCCGCGCTGTGCGCGGCACCCTGGCCCCTTTGGGGAGGCCTCGGGCTGGGCGTGCTGGCCGCCGTGGGGATGGTCGCCGTCGCGGTGCATCGGGTGTTTACCGATCCGGACCTGATTGTGCTGGCCTATCTCTTCCTCGGCCCGCCGTTGCTGCTGCCGGCGGCACATCTGGCGTGGCTGCGCTGGGCACGCGCGGCCACGCTGCCGCCCGCACCTGGTTGAGCGGGTAGTCCAGATACCCCGGGATGCTCTGATTGGCCGAAATGCAGGCGCTTGCGCGCAGACAGCATTTGCTGCTGCGCCCCTTCTCAGGTACCTTTGCGACGCTGCCATGACCGTGGCAATAGGTACTTTCCTGAGCCAGGCGTTCCATGCACTGCCCCTTCTGCCAACATGCCGATACCCGGGTCATCGACTCGCGCGTCTCCGAAGACGGCGCGACGATTCGCCGTCGGCGTGAGTGCGAAGCCTGCGGCGAGCGCTTCAGCACCCTGGAAACGGTCGAGCTGAAACTGCCTGCCATCGTCAAGAGCGATGGCACCCGCGAGGCGTTCGACCAACGCAAGGTGCGTGCTGGCTTTGACCGCGCGCTGCAGAAGCGCGCGGTGCCCGAAGACAAGATCGAAGCGGCGGTGCGTGCGGTGGTTCACCAGCTGCGCATCAGCGGCGAGCGCGAAGTGCCCTCGATCAAGGTCGGCGAGTTCGTGATGAACGAACTGCGCAAGCTCGATCATGTGGGCTATGTGCGCTTCGCGTCGGTCTACCGCAGCTTCGAGGACGTCGCCGATTTCCGCGAGGAGATCGAGAAGCTCGAGCGCGACCTGCCGTCCAGTACCGAACAGCTGCAGCTGCTGGGCGATGTGATCGCCCTGACCAAGAAGAAAAAGGGCTGACCGCCCCGGTAGATGCCAACCTTGGTTGGCGCCGTACGCTTCATCCACGCATGGCGTGGATCTACACCGCGACCAACGGCGCTACCATGGCCGCATGACCACCCCGTTCTCCGTCCTCGACCACCTGCACATGGCCAACGCACTGCGCCTGGCCGAGCGCGCCGCTTACACCACCCGCCCCAACCCGATGGTCGGCTGCGTGATCGCCCACGGCGAACGCGTGGTCGGGCAGGGCTGGCACCAGCGCGCCGGTGGACCGCACGCTGAGGTGTTCGCGTTGCGCGAGGCCGGCAGCGAGGCCCGCGGTGCCACCGCATACGTCACCCTGGAACCCTGCGCGCACTATGGGCGCACGCCGCCGTGCGCGCTGGCCTTGATCGAAGCAGGCGTGTCGCGCGTGGTCGCGGCAATGCGCGATCCGTTCCCGAAGGTCGATGGGGGGGGCTTCGATCTGCTGCGCAATGCCGGCATCGAGGTCGCCGAAGACCTGATGGCGGCGCAGGCACGTGAGCTCAACAAGGGCTTCCTGTCGCGCGTGGAGCGCAATCGGCCGTGGTTGCGGGTGAAGCTGGCCGCCAGCCTCGATGGCCGTACCGCGATGGCCGATGGCAGCTCCAAGTGGATCACCGGCCCGGCCGCGCGCGAAGACGTGCAGCACTGGCGTGCGCGCGCGGGTGCGATCCTGACCGGCGCCGACACGGTGCTGGCCGACGACCCGATGCTGACCGTGCGCCTGGCCGATACCGAGGTGATGCCGCCACTGCGTGTGGTGCTGGATTCGCGCCTGCGCTCGCTGGAGTGCAGCCGCGTGCGCGAGGGTGGGGCACCGACGCTGTACCTGCACGATGCTGCAGTGAGTGCACCGGATGCGGCCGACGCCGAATTCGCCAGCGTGCCCTGCGTTGATGGGCGGCTGGACCTGGGCGCGGTGCTGGCGCTGCTGGCCGAGCGTGGCATCAACGAAGTGCATACCGAAGCCGGCGCGACGCTGGCCGGTGCCTTGCTGCGCGGCGGCTGGGTAGACGAACTGCTGCTGTATCAGGCGCCTACGCTGCTGGGCGACAACGGTCGCCCGCTGCTGGCTGGTCTTGGCATCGATGCCATGGACCAGCAGCGCCGCCTGCGCGTGGTCGATCAGCGCCAGGTCGGCGAGGACATCAGGCTGCTGCTGCGCCCGTGATGGAATGACGCGGAACAGGGGCGACGCCCTTGTCGTCAGGCGTCTTCGTCGTCTTCTTCGCCGACGGGACACTGGCCCTTCCACTGCTGCTTCCACAGCGCATGCAGGTTGCGGCAGTACGCGCCCAGTGCCTCGCCCGGCAGTTTCTTCGCCTTCAATCGCAGCTGGTGACGGGTAAAACCGTCGTCGTACTCATGGGGCAATACCAACACGGCGCACTGATCGTGGTACATCAGGAACGCGTGGCAGTCGTCGTCTTCGCTCATCCACGCATCCAGCTGCCTGTCGCTCAGCAGGGTTGACTCGAAGGCAACTGCTGGGCGGACCGAGAAGGTCGTAATCCTGGACTTGGGTACTTTGGCTTCCCCGCACGCCGTCAGCGCCATCAGCGTCAGCAGCGTCAGCAGCGCCATCAGTATGACCGTGGTCGACGTCGTACGATGTTTCATGCGGGTGCCCCGGTGGAAGAGGGCAACAGCATTGATCATGCAGGCCGCACAGGGCCATGCAACGGTTCTGAAAGTGCGGATGCAGTCGTCATCCGCGGCCGTGAGCCGAAATGCGGCCCAGCGCTACCCGGAATCATCCGGCAGGTGCTCGTTCCATTCGAAGAACGGCAGGAAGGCGTCGGCCACCAGCGCCATCAGCGGGCCCGGATCGCGCATGCGCCATTCGCGCCGGTCGCCGCTGCGCTGGAAGGTCAGCGTGCCGCTGTGCACGCGGTCTGGCGCGTTGTGCATCGCTGTCGTGTAAGCGGCCGCCAGGGGCGCGGACATCTGCGGCGGATGCGGCCCGTTGAAGGGCACACGGTGCTGGCTATAGAGCGGAAGCAGGCCCGACAGATCCGGAAGTCGGCAGTGATACGCCACTTCGGCAACGTCGCCGTCATGGCCCTTCGGCCAACGCACGCCATCGGCCTTGCACTGCGCCGAGGCCAGCCGCGTGCGCAGGGCCTGTGCAGCAGCGGGCCATTCCGCGAGCTCGGGTGCTTCATCCAGTTGGCTTGCAGCCGTCAACGCGGCAACGAAGGCCTTTGCGTCATCCGTCTCCAGCTGCGCGGCCAGCGCCCTTTGCGCAGCGGCATCGCCATGCACGATCACCTGTGCATGCAGATCGAACAATCGCGCCGGCGATGCCACTTCGGCACCGGCCAGCGCACTGCAAGGGGCCAGCAGCAGTGCGGCCAGCCCCAGGTGTTTCAGCGGAACCATCTCAGGCGCACGCGTCGGTCCACATCATCTCGGCGATCGGGCGCAGCGCCTTGCACTCCTGGGTCATCTCGTCGGCCGACTTTACCTGGGCCTTGGCCTTCAGTTCCTCGGCCATCGCATCCACGCCGCTGAGCTGGTCCGGCGCGATCTTCGTCACGCAGGCGCGGTGCTGCTGCAGCAGCAGGTCGCAGCCGGGTACGCCGGTCACCTTCGGTGCGTTGGCCGCCTGCGCGTCCTGCATCCAGTCCTCGAACGGTGCCAGTGCGCCGGCCACCGTGCCCACCAGGTCGTCGAAGTTGCCGCTGTACCAGTAGCCGTTGTCCTTGGCCGGGTACAGGGTGAAGGTGCCGCTGACCGGTATGCGCGCACCGCTCTGCAGCGCCTGGGTGTAGGCGTCGGTGAACTGCTTGCGCGAGGCCGGGCTGGCGTCGGATGCAAGGCTGGCGGCGAACAGCGGGCGCACGTTGCCCAGGTCGGGCACCTGGCAGCTGAAGGTGATGCGCGCCAGCTTCTGGTCTTCGACGTACTCGTTGTCTTCGATCACGCTCTTGGTCGCGCGGCACTTCGAATCACGCAGGGCCTTGGCATACAGCGCTTCGGTGGCGGCCGCGTCGGCCTTTGCGCCGCTGCTGGCAAGCACGACCTGCCACGGTTCGGCCAGCGCCTTGGCCAATGCGCCCGGGTTCGGGGTTACCGCATCCTGGCCGTCGAAGGCGGGCTTCAGCGCATCGTTGAGGGTGCGGGTCGCGGCGGCGTCGTCTTCCAGCAGGACGCGCGCATACAGGTCGAAGGCCTGTTCGGGCGTCAGCGTGGCCGGGGCGGCGCTGGCCAGCAGCGGGGCAGACAGCAGGGCGCTGGCCAGCAGGGTACGCAAGGGGGTCTTCATGACGGAGCTTTCCTGTTCCAGAGGCGCGCAAGCCTAGCGCATCCAGCGCTACTTTCGATGGCGACCAGAGGTCACATAGCGGTGTACCCCGGCCAAAAAACGGGCCCCTTGCGGGGCCCGTTCGATCGCACGACGAGGAGCGATCGTTGGATCAGAAGCTGGCGCGCACGCCGGCCGAGTACTGGGTGACGTCGCGGTAGCCCGAGATCTCGCCCACCAGACCCCAGGTCTTGGTGAAGTTGATCTGGCCGCCGACGGTGCCGACCCAGGTGCCCTTGAAGTTGTTGCCGCCATCCATGTAGCCGGCCTTGGCCCAGGCTTCGGTCATGCGCGACGGCTTGCCGCGGATACCCATGGTGACGCGGCCCACGTTGGTGTGATCCTTCAGGCGATCCACCTGGCGGCCGTCGAACGACATCTTGAACTCTTCGTCCAGACGCACCCAGGCAGCATCAGCGGTGAAATCCACGCGATCGGTCCAGGGCATGTGATAGCCGATGCCCAGTTCCGGCGACTGCACCTTCTGCTTGATGCGCACCGCAATGTCGTAATAGTTGTGGTTGTAGGTCTTGGTGACAGCGGTGTAGCCGCCAAACACGTGCACCTGCTCGGCAATGGCTACCGAACCACGAATGTAGCCGCCGTCCAGCCTGGGCTTCGAGCCACCACCATTGTCCAGCTGCAGCTGCGTCCAGCCGCCTTCAACGTAGGTGTAGCTCAGGGCGTCGGCCGAAGCCGCGAACGGGGCGGCGGCCAGCAGGGCGGCCACGATCAGGATCTTGCGCATGGGAATTCCTGTGAGTTTCAGTCCATTGGCGGGCTGCCCTCCGGGCGACCCGTGACGACCTCATGTCGTCCGATGGTCGAGTTTAATGAAAATTTCACGGAATGCGAGAGACGACCATCACAGGCCGGGGCAGGCCGGGGTTGGGGGTCGGAGCCGTTTCCCATCGGGAAACGGCTCCGACCCCAGTGCTGCTGCGCCACCCGTCCCGGGGGTCAGAGCCCTTTCCTGTGGAAAGGGATCGACCCCGGTCATCCACCCCGTTCAGCCCGGGCTGGTACACTAGCCGCGCCGGTTCGCCGGTACACAAACGTCTTCAGGGCGGGGTGCAATTCCCCACCGGCGGTAGGTGCGCAAGCACGAGCCCGCGAGCGCCCCGGCCCACGGCCGGGGGTCAGCAGATCCGGTCCAATGCCGGAGCCGACGGTCATAGTCCGGATGAAAGAAGACGGTGCCACAGGGCTCATGCCCTGCGTGCGCCTGTTTGCCTTGCGGCGTTTTTCGCTCACTTTTCGCGGAGAACGTTTCTTGTTTACTGGAATCATCGAAGGCGTCGGCCGTCTGGCCGCACGCGAATCCATCGGCGGCGATGTCCGCTTCACCTTCAATGTCGGGAATCTGCCGTTCGACAACGTGCAGATGGGCGAGAGCATTGCCATCAATGGCGTCTGCCTCACCGTCATCGCGTTCGACGCCAGCAGCTTCCAGGCCGATGCCTCTACCGAGACCCTGGGACTGACCACGCTGGGCCAGCTGGGCGAGGGCGCGGTCATCAACCTGGAGCGCGCCATGCGCCCGACCGACCGCCTCGGCGGCCATCTGGTCAGCGGCCACGTCGACGGCCTCGGCCAGGTGCTGTCCATCCACGAAGACGCACGTGCCCAGCGCTGGCGTTTCGCCGCGCCGGCCTCGCTGCGCCGCTACATCGCCAAGAAGGGCTCGATCTGCGTGGACGGCGTCAGCCTCACCGTCAACGAAGTGGACGACGAAGGCTTCGAAGTCGCCCTGATCCCGCACACCGTGGGCAACACCGCCTTCTCCGCCTCGGGCGTGGGCAGTGCGGTCAATCTTGAAATCGACCTGGTCGCCCGTTACGTCGAACGCCTGCTGGGCGAAGGAGCACGCGCATGAATTTCGCCCCCATTCCGGAAATCCTGGAAGACATCCGCCAGGGCCGCATGGTGGTCATCGTCGATGACGAAGACCGCGAGAACGAAGGCGACCTGATCATGGCCGCCGAGCTGGTCAAGCCGTCGGACATCAACTTCATGGTCACCCACGGCCGTGGCCTGGTGTGCCTGCCGCTGACCCGCACCCGCGCCGCCGACCTCGGCCTGGCGCCGATGGTGCAGGCCAATACCGCGCAGTTCCAGACCAACTTCACGGTCAGCATCGAGGCCGCCGAGGGCGTTACCACCGGCATCTCGGCGCACGACCGCGCCCACACCATCCGCACTGCGGTGAAGCCCAACGCCAAGCCGTCGGACCTGCACCAGCCGGGCCACATCTTCCCGCTGATCGCCCAGCCGGGCGGCGTGCTGACCCGCGCCGGCCACACCGAAGCCGGCGTCGACCTGGCCATGCTGGCCGGGCTGGAACCAGCCGGCGTGCTGGTGGAGATCCTGAACCCGGATGGCAGCATGGCGCGCCGCCCGGAACTGGAAGTGTTCGCCCGCGAGCACGGCCTGAAGATGGGCTCCATCGCCGACCTGATCGCCTACCGCCTGGCCACCGAGAAGACCGTTGAACGCGTCGACGAGCGCGAGATCGACACCGAATTCGGCCCGTTCAAGCTGGTGACCTACCGCGACCGCATCGCCCACGACCTGCATTTCGCTCTGGTCCGCGGCACCCCGGATGCGGACACCCCGACCCTGGTACGTGTGCAGGTGGAAAACCCGCTGGCCGACCTGCTGCACTGGCGCCGCGATGATTTCGGCGTGGCCGCCACCGATGCCCTGCGCGCGATCGACGCCGAGGGCGCCGGCGTAATGGTGGTGCTGTCGGCCCCGCGCGATGGCGAAGCCCTGCTGGCCCGCCTGCGCCAGCAGCCGGCGCCGGTGGTGCCGGGCAAGGACAAGGACGTGGGCCAGTGGCGCCGCAATGGTGCCGGCGCACAGATCCTGTCCGACCTGGGCCTGGGCAAGCTGCGCGTGCTGGGCACCCCGCGCCGCCAGATCGGCCTGGCCGGGTACGGCCTGGAAGTGGTGGAGACGGTCACCCTGTAATCGGTAGTGCCGGCCGCTGGCCGGCAACCGCATCCCCGGGATTGCCGGCCAGCGGCCGGCACTACCGGTGGGTGCCGACCCTGTGCCACCGGTGGGGGCCGACCGTTGGTCGGCACGCCCCCAGGCCCCCATCGGCCACGGCCGGGGCCCATCCACGCTAGAATTACCTCCTTATCGAGTCCCCCAAGCCGCATATGAGCCACTACGAAGGCGATCTTCGCACTCCCGAATCGGCGCGCTTCGCCATCCTGGCCAGCCGCTGGAACGCCCGCATCACCGACGCGCTGGTCGCAGGCGCCCGCCTGAGCCTGGCCGGCAACGGCATCACCGAAGCCAACATCGACGTGATCCGCGTACCGGGTGCCTGGGAACTGCCGCTGGTGGCCGCGCGCCTGGCCGCCGCCCACGAACACGCCGCCATCCTCACCCTGGGCTGCGTGATCCGTGGCGACACCCGCCACTACGAACACGTGGCCGACCGCTGCGCCGAAGGCCTGATGCGCGTGCAGCTGGACTTCGGCGTGCCGGTGCTGAACGGCGTACTGGCGGTCGAACGCGCTGAGGATGCCGAGGCACGTGCCGGCGGCAGCCACGGTAACAAGGGCGAGGAAGTCGCACTCGCCGCATTGGAAATGGTCAATCTTCTGGAGCAGCTGCCATGAACAAGAACACCCAGGGCAAGCCCTCCGGTAAACCCGTCCGCCGCGATGGCGTCGATCCGGTGCTGCGCTCGCGCGCCCGTCGTCGTGCCGTGCAGGCCATCTACGCCTGGCAGATCTCCGGCGGCAACGCACAGTCGCTGATCGCCCAGTTCGCCCACGAGCAGGCCCGCGAGATCGCTGACCTGGCGTACTTCGAGGCGCTGCTGCACGGCGTGCTCGACAACCGTCGTGACATCGACGAAGCGCTCGGCCCGTACCTGGACCGTGGCATCGAGGAAGTGGATGCGATCGAGCGCGCGGTGCTGCGCCTGGCCGCCTACGAACTGCGCTACCGCCTGGACGTGCCGTACCGCGTGGTGATCAACGAAGCCATCGAATCGGCCAAGCGCTTCGGTTCCGAACACGGCCACACCTATGTCAACGGCGTGCTGGATCGTGCCGCCGTGGAATGGCGCAAGGTCGAATCGGGTCACTGACCCACCTGTGGTAGTGCCGGCCGTTGGCCGGCAGCTGCAGGGATCCTGAGGTTGCCGGCCAGCGGCCGGCACTACCGCCCACCGCGCCTTGCGCGGCACGTACAACAGCGGGAACGCCCCATGTCCCTGGCCGAATTCGCCCTCATCGACCGCATCCGTGCCCGCACTCTCGAGCGCGACGACATCCTGCTCGGCATCGGTGACGATGCCGCGCTGCTGCAGCCGCGCGCCAACGAACAACTGGTGGTCACCGCCGATACGCTCAACAGCGGCGTGCACTTTCCGGTGGAGACCCCGGCCTTCGACATCGGCTGGAAGACCCTGGCGGTCAACCTGTCGGACCTCGCCGCGATGGGCGCGCGCCCGGCGTGGTGCACGCTGGCACTGTCACTGCCGGAGGCCTCTGAAGACTGGATCGAGGCCTTTGCCGATGGCTTCTTCGCACTGGCCGACCAGCACGACATCGCGCTGATCGGCGGCGACACCACGCGTGGCCCGCTGTCGCTGTCGGTGACCGCGATGGGTCAGGTCGGGCGTGGCCAGGCGCTGCGCCGCGATCGCGCGCAGGTGGGGGACGACCTCTGGGTCAGCGGCACGCTGGGTGACGCCGCCGGTGCGCTGCGCCTGTGGCAGCAGGGCGCGCTGAGCGTAACCACCGCCACGCTGCTGGCCGACTACGAAAGCCTGCGCCTGCGCCTGCTGCGGCCGACGCCGCGTGTAACGCTCGGCCTGCGCCTGCGTGCCTTCGCGCATGCGGCGGTGGACGTGTCCGATGGCCTGCTGGCCGACCTCGGTCATATCGCCACGCGCAGCAACGTGGCCGCACATGTCGATGCCGATTCGCTGCCGATCTCGCACGCGCTGCGTGAGCTGCTCGGCCGCGACGGTGCACGCGACTGCGCACTGCGCGGTGGCGACGATTACGAGCTGTGCTTCACCGCCGCCGCCGACCAGCGCGACGCGCTGCACTACCTGGCCGAATCGCTGGACGTGCCACTCACCCGCATCGGCCGCATCGCCGAAGGGCAGGGCGTGCATGTGGATGGCGAAGCCGCCGACGGCGGTTACCAGCACTTCGCGTAGCCGCAGCGGTACTGCCCTGGTGGGTGCCGACCTTCGGGGTGGGGTCAGATCGATGTTGCTCTGGTAGGTGCCAACCAAGGTTGGCACGAATATGTCAGCCGCGCGTGGCAACACCGTGTCGACCAAGGTCGACACCTACCAAAGCGGAGGCACATCGGTGCGCTCTGGTAGGTGCCAACCTTGGTTGGCACGAATGTGTCAGCCGCCCGTGGCAACACCGTGTCGACCAAGGTCGACACCTACCAACGCAGAGGCACCTCGGCATTGCTCTGGTAGGTGCCAACCTTGGTTGGCACGAATGCGTCGACCAAGGTCGACACCTACCGAAGCGGGGAGGTTACGCGTGCGGAACCGGCGCACCGAAGCGGTTGTCGCCCGGCGTGCTGGGCAGCAGCAGGAATACCAGCAGCACCAGGCTGACGAACGGCACGAATGCCAGCAGCATCCACCAGCCCGAGCGATCGGTGTCGTGCAGGCGGCGGATGGTCGCCGCAATACAAGGCAAGGCGAACACCAGCCACATCACCACGCTAAGACCGGTCGCGATGAGTGCCAGGCCCTGCGAATCGCTGTAACCGGCATAGAAGCTCAGGATGTACAACGGGATCGAAACGATCACGATGAACAACTGGAACCACCAGAACTCACTGCGGCTGGCGCGCCCGCTGAACTGCGCATAGCGGGAAAGCGGAATCATCATCTTGTGCATCTGGGCACTCCCTGAAAAGAAGGGCCCACTATTGGTGCGCCTGTAATGATGAACCATCGTAATCATTGCAATTGCGCGCAGCGTGCGACTGAAATGGGCGCTTGCCCGCAGTTCGCGTCGTTGGAAGCTCACGCCGCCCGCAACTGCACATCCACATACTCGGCCAGCCCTCGACAGGCCAGCAGCAGGCCCTCGCGCGCGCCATCGCCCATCTGCTGGTCAATATCACCGTCCACGCGGACGCGTTCGGTGGCGTGCAGTAGTTCCAGCAGGAAGCTCAGCCCCGCATTGGCGCGGTCGATGCGCGCCAGGGCCAGGCGTTGCCCGGGCGTGCGGTTGTTGCCGGGCCACGGCTGGCCATCGGCCGCATCGCCCTGGCGGATGTACTGCAGGCAGGCCTGCAAGGTGATGGCCCCGGCGCTATTGCCGCTCTGTAGTGCAACGAACGTGTCTTCCAGTGTGCGCGCCAGATCATCCGGCAGGCGCGTGGCGGCGTCGCCCAGGGTGGCGAACAGGTGCGGGTAGGGGGAGGCGGTCATGGCGGCGTCCTTGTGCAAGCGGCAAGGGGCCACCCCGCTTAACAGCGAGGGTGGCGGACGGTGCGTGGTTCCAATACCGGTGGTTAACGTCGTCAAATGCCGGCGGGCACGAGGCCCCCACGCACCGCCCGCCATAGATGCACGGACAGATTGCCTGCCGACGCCACCCAACAAGGAAAGAGCGACGCCGGCAGGCAAGCGTAAACAACATTAACCAAACGGGATTGGAAGCCCGTGCCACCCGTTGTCGGTGGCGCTACATGATTTGCATGAAGGGCCACGTATGCCAATGAGAAAGATTTGAAAATTCGAAAACGTTACAGATGTGCGGCGCGCGCTTCAGTGTGGCAATTGCGACATTCCTTTAGAGCCGAGCTGGGACAGGAACTGAACAATGTCCACGTCTGTCGCGATCATCCATTGAATGACTGCGGCAGCGGTGGTGATGCTGTTAGGTCGTTCTCCACCCGTTGCCCATATGTCCCCTCCCGAACGTTCCCACAACGCGGCCATCGATGGCCTGCGCGCATTGGCGGTGCTGGCTGTCGTCGTCTTCCACACCAATGCGACGTGGCTGCCCGGCGGCTTCACCGGTGTGGACCTGTTCTTTGTGGTGTCCGGCTTCGTGATCAGCCAGTCGCTGGCCTCGCGCACCCATGCATCGCTGGGTGCCATGCTGCTCGACTTCTACCGTCGCCGCGTGTTGCGCCTGTTGCCGGCGTTGCTGGTGATGCTGATGGCGACCTTCGTGCTGTCGGCACTGTTCATCCCCCGCGCGTGGCGCAATGAGCAGTTCGACCAGACCGGCTGGGCCGCGCTGGTCGGCTTCAGCAACATCGTGCTGGCCGGCCAGCAGGACGATTACTTCTCACCCGGCGCGGAACTGAACCCCTTCCTGCACACGTGGACGCTGGGCGTGGAGGAACAGTTCTATCTGATTTTCCCGCTGTTGTTCTTCGTGTGGATGCGCGGGCGTGAGCGTTGGCCGTGGTCGCGTTGGCTGTTGCCGGTGCTCACCGTGTTGTCGCTGGCGTGGGCGGGCTGGCAGGCGAAATCGGCACCGGCGGCAGCGTTCTATCTGCTGCCGGCGCGATTCTGGGAGCTGGCCGCGGGCGCGCTGCTGTACCAGTGGATGCGTACGCGTACGCCGGGCCAGAACGGTGGCATGGTTGCGGCGGCCGGCCTGGCGCTGCTGGCCGCAGGCGTGGTGATCGCACCGCAGCTGGCGATGCCGGTGCCGGGCGTGCTGGCGACCGTGGCCGGTACCCTGCTGCTGTTGACCAGCGTGACCGCACGCGGCACGTCCCGTATCGGCCGCGCGCTGGGGTGGGCGCCACTGGCCTATCTGGGGCGCCTTTCGTATTCGCTGTACCTGTGGCATTGGCCGTTGCTGGTGCTGCTGCGCTGGACGTACGGGCTGCAGGGCCCGGCGCTGTGGCTGTATCCGGTGCTGCTGCTGGCGGTATCCGCTGCGTCGTATCACTTCATCGAGCGCCCGCTGCGCAGTGCGGCGCCGCTGCTGCGCCTGGCACCGGGCAAGGTGCTGGCGACGGCGCTGCCGGTGGTGGCGCTATGCGGCGCAGGCGCCTGGGCCACGGTGGAGTACCACGAGCAGGTCTCGCTGAGCGTGACCCGCGACGGTTATGCATGGCAGGCGCGCCGCTATCCGGCCTGGCGACCGCTGGAGCCGGTGAGTGCGCCAGCGCTCGACGGGCGGCGCCTGTTCGTGGTGGGCGACTCGCACGCGGCGGCGTATCGCACGATGACCAGCATGGTCGCGCGGCAGACCGGCATGGGGGTGCAGCAGCAGGATCGTGGCGGCTGCAGCTTCGTCAACCTGCTGCGGGCCAGCCCGCCGGACTGCCAGGACTTCATTGAGTACGCGTTGTCGACCATCGAGAACGAGGCACGTGCCGGTGACATCGTGCTGCTGGCGGCACTGCGCATGCCGGAGCTGCGTGGGTTCGATTGGCAGCAGCAGGACGCACAGCAGATCTATCAGCAACTACTGGCCGAGCGTACGCCGGCCCATGCGCAGGCGGCACGCGATGAGGCTGATCGTGTTCTTGGGCGTTTGCAGAAGCTGGGCGTGCACGTGGTTGTGGATGCACCGCTGCCGTTGTTCAAGGCGGGTGCGTACCGCTGTTCGGATTGGTTCAATCGCCGCAATCCAGCGTGTGCCGGCGGTCTGAGCATGCCGCGTGCGGATCTGGAAATGCTGCGCGTGCCGCAGATGGCGTTGCTGGCGGAGCTGGCTGCGCGCTATCCCGCGTTGACTGTGTGGGACCCGTTGCCGTTGCTGTGCGGGCCGCAGACCTGCTCGGCAGTGGAAGACGGTGAGCCGTTGTTCTTCGACAATGACCATCTGAGCGGGCATGGCAACCGCGTGCTGTTGCCCAGCTTCCGTCAGACCCTGATCGATATCGCGAGCGACAAGCTGTTGTAGAGCCGAGCACGACTCGGCTCTACAGGTAGGTGCGCGGCCTAAACCGGCGGCAGCACCTTGCCCGGATTGAGGATGCCGTCCGGGTCCAGTGCGGCCTTGATCGCGCGCATCGTCGCCAGCGTTTCCGCAGTGAACGCCTGCACCATGAAATCGCGCTTGGCCAGGCCAATGCCGTGTTCGCCGGACAGCGTGCCACCCAGCGCCAGCGTCAGCTCGAAGATCTTCGGCAGCGCGGCATGCGCGCGTGCGTTCTCGTCGGCATCCTCCGGGTGATAGAGGATATTGACGTGCAGGTTGCCGTTGCCGGCATGGCCGAAGGTGACGATGGTCAGCGCGTAGTCGCGTGCCAATGCCTGCACGCCGCCCACCAGTTCCGGGATGCGCGATACCGGGACCACCACGTCTTCATTGATCTTTCCCGGTGCAACGCTGCGCAGCGCAGGCGACAGTGCCTTGCGTGCGGCCCACAGCTGGTCGCGTGCACGGCCTTCCATCGCCACGTCCAGCTCGATCATGCCGTCGCCTTCGGCGGCGCTGGCCAATGCCTGCAGCAGGTAGGGCAGGGTGTCGTGGTCACCATCGGCTTCGACCAGCAGCATCGCACCGGCCTCCGGCACGTCGGCACCATTCAGCCGCAGCAACTCCAGGCTGCGCGCGTCCATGAATTCCAGGCGGGTGGGTACCACCGGTTGCGACATCAACCGCGACACGGCAGCGGCGGCGGCATCGGCATCGCGGTACAACACGCGCAGCCCGGCCTGGCTGACCGGCAACGGGGTCAGCTTCAGCGTGGCTTCCACGATCAGTGCCAGCGTGCCTTCGCTGCCCACCAGCAGATGCGTGAGGTCATAGCCGGTGGCGTCCTTGGTGTAGGCGCCACCGCAGCGGATCACGTCGCCGGTGCCGGTCACCGCCACCAGGCCCAGCACGTTGTCGCGGCTGGTGCCGTACTTCACTGCGCGCGGGCCACCGGCATTGCAGGCAAGATTGCCACCGATGCTGCAGATCTCGGCGCTGGAAGGGTCCGGTGCCCAGAACAGGCCATGCGGGGCCAGCGCCTGCTGCAGGGTGCCGTTGAGCACGCCGGGTTGCACGACCGCGCAACGATCACCGGCGCGGATCTCGACGATGCGGTCCATGCGGGTGAACGACAGTACGATGCTGCCCGGCTGCGGGACCGCTGCGCCGGTGGTGCCGGTTCCGGCGCCACGTGCGACCAGGGCCACGCCATGCGCGCGGCAGGCACGCACCAATGCCTGCACCTGTTCGATGTCGGCTGGCAGCGCCACCGCCGCCGGGCGCTGGCGGCGCCATGAGTTGTCCTGCGCGTTGGCCTCCAGCGCGCTGTCATCCATGCGCCAGCCCTCCCGCGCCCAGCAGGGCGGACAGTTCGGCAACCAGGGTGGCGGGCAGGGCAGGACTCATGACGGATCTCGTGGGGCAGCGGGAGCGGGTTGGATAAGTTTCCAGGCGACAACGGCGCCGGCCAGCGGCAGCCACACCCAGCGCAGTTCGGAGAGCAGGGTAGCCACGCCGCGTGCGCTGAAGAACTGTGGGGCAAACGGTGAAACGCGGATCGGTCGCCACGGTGCGAAGAAGCGGTGTTCACTCCACGGCCAGGTCAGCGCGACGCCGAGGCCGCCGGAGGTCATCGCATCCAGCAGCGGATGGCTGGCGGCGCAGACGAAGACGAACACCGCCGCTTGTACGGTCGATGCCACCGTTGGCCCTGCCTTGGTAGGTGCCAATCTTGGTTGGCACGAAACCGCCGACCAAGGTCGGCGACTACCAAAGAACGCCAACACCGCGGCCAATGCCGCCAGCACGCCCGGCAAACAGCAGTGAATGACTGGCACCGCGATGGCCGAACGCATCGGCGTAGGGAATGTGCAGCGCGAAGGCCAGCACATCGGCATCCGGCAGCATCGCTGCAATCACGCCGGCAACCAGCAGGCGCGACGGGATGCGGCCACGATCAGCGGCGCACCAGAGCGCCAACGGCACAGCGGCATGGGTGATGATCGACGGCATCAGTCACGCACCGTGGTAGTGCCGGCCTGGCTGCGCTCTGGTAGGTGCCAACCTTGGTTGGCACAGAAGCGTCGACCAAGGTCGGCCTCTACCAGAGCGGACGGAAATCATCAGCAGTCATCCAGCCGGAATGCATCCCGCAGCCAGTGCAGCTGCGGTGGTTCGCCACTGGCTTCGACCACGTCGAAGCGGCAGGGCGCATTTGCCAGCGCCGGGTGGTCCTGCAGGTACAGCTGCGCGGCATGCACCAGGCGCCGGCATTTGCGCGCATCGACCGAAGCGGCGCCGCCACCGAAATCGGATCGCGCGCGATAGCGCACCTCCACGAACACCACGGTGCCGGCATCGTCCATCACCAGGTCCAGTTCACCGCCGCGATAACGCACGTTGCGCGCACGCGGCCGCAGTCCGGCCTGTTGCAGATGCTGCTCGGCGGCGGCTTCCACCGCCGAGCCACGTTGGCTGCGCTCAGCGACCACCGACGATCGGCATCGGCCGGCCGCCATTGAAGGTCGACCATGCCGGCTGGCGCAGGATGTTGCCGTTGCTGTCCAGGAACAGGGTGCCGGTGGCACGTCCAGGCCGCCTTCGTTGGACAGCTTGTCCAAATAGGCGGTGATCTTCCAGGCATCGGCGCCGAAGGCGAACAGGCGGCCGGCCGCACCGCGTGCGCTCGGCAGGGTGCTGGCCACCTGGCTGGCCGAAGGCAGTCCGGACACGCTGCGCACGTTCCAGGCTTCGTTCGGGTAGACGATGCCGTCCAGCGCCACGTCTTCTTCCACCTTGCCGCTGCCGACGGTCAGCTGCGAGGTGCCGACGCGGGTGGCGCCACCGGCACCGGCCAGCGCCAGCTGCGGTGCGAGCAGGCGGGCCTGCGGCGCACGCACGGCGAGGAACACCGCATCGACCTGGCCGGCATTGCGCACCTGGGCGCCGATGTCGCCCACCGCGTCGCTGACGCCGACGGTCGCTACCACCTGGCCACCGCGCTGCGCGAATCGCTGCGCGAAGGCGGCGGCGGAACGGCGGCCGGTGTCGTCATTGCTGCTGATCACCAGTGCGCGGTTGCGTTCGCGTCCACGCAGGTATTCGGCGGCGACGATGCCGTCGTCTTCCGGCGCCAGCGAGAAACCGGCGCTGCCGGCCGGCGGTGCGTCCTTGCCGCGGTTCAGGGCCAGCACCGGCACCTGCAGCTGCTGGCGGCCGTACACGGCGTCCACTTCGTCGCGGCCCAGCGGACCGACCACGAAGTCGGCACCGGAGGCGACGGCCTTGTCATAGGCAGCGAGGGCACCGGCCGGAGTGCCGGCGGTGTCGAAGAAGTTGATGTCCGGGCGGCGGCGGCTTTCACCGTAGTAAGCGCTCAACAGGCCATCGCGCACCGGCTGTGCGGCGGTGGCCAGGCGGCCGCTGAGCGGCAGCAGCACGGCCAGCTTGGCCGGCGGGCGGTAGCCGTCGCTCATCGCCGGCGGACGCTTGCTGGTGTCGAACTGGGCCGCGCCATCGCGGTCGAACGGGCGCGGCAGCGGCAGGCCGCGCGCGATCAGCGCACGACCGGCGAAGTTGTACAGCGGGTCGTTGGCCGGCAGGGCGGCGGCACGGCTGTGCAGGGTGGCGTCGTCGAGGGTGCCGAGCAGGCCGGAGATGGCGGCCTGGTTCTCGCTGCGCGCGCTGCCGGTCAGGCTGGCGTGAGCGCGGGCACGCTCGGTGGCGGCACCGAAGGCATCGCCGGTGCCCTGCAGGGCCTGGGCGCGGGCCAGCAGCCAGCGGGTGCGCAGGCCGACCGCAACGCTGTCGGCATGATCCTTCAGCAGGGCCAGCGCCTGCGCCGGCTGCTTGTCGGCCAGGGCCAGCTCGGCACCGGTCAGCTGGTAGCGCTGTAGGCTGGCGCCGGACAGCTGGCGCGCGGTGAGCTGGCCGAGCAGGCTGCGCGCGCGGGCACTGTCACCGGCGAGGTGCCAGGCCCAGGCCGCATCGGCCAGCGCGTTGCTGCGGGCGCCGCCGCGCAGGGTGGCGGCCAGGCCTTCCAGCTGCAGCGCGGCGTCGCGCGGCTTGCCCTGTTCGATCAGCGCCAGCGCCTGGCTCTGGGCCGGCGAATCGGGCGTGCTGGTCAGGCTGGTGGTGGCACAACCGGCCAGCAGCATCAGCGACAACGACAGGGCGGAGATCCGTGCGGCGGGCTTGTTCATGATCGGGTCCATGCGATGAGGGCAGCGGCCTTGGCCGGGTACACGCTACGATTCTACCCTTGCCCCGTGAGTACCGCTGAAATGAGTGTCCCAACCCTGTACGTCGTCGCCACCCCGATCGGCAACCTGGCCGATCTGAGCCCGCGCGCGCAGGAGGTGCTGCGTTCGGTGGCGGCCATCTGTGCCGAGGACACCCGCCGCAGCGGCCAGCTGCTGTCCCATTTCGGCATCCAGCAACCACTGGTGGCCCTGCACGAACACAATGAAGAGGCCCTGGCGCAGCGCCTGGTCTCGCGCCTGCAGGCCGGCGAGTCGCTGGCGCTGGTCAGCGATGCCGGCACCCCGCTGGTCAGCGATCCCGGTTTCCGGCTGGTGCGTGCCGCGCGCGCGGCGGGCATCAAGGTCAGCCCGGTTCCCGGTGCCTGCGCCGCCATCGCCGCGCTGAGCGTGGCCGGCCTGCCCAGCGACCGTTTCAGTTTCGAGGGTTTCCTGCCGGCCAAGGCCAGTGGTCGCCGCGACCGGCTGCAGACGCTGGCCGGCGAAGTGCGCACGATGGTGTTCTACGAATCCTCGCACCGCATTGCCGAATCGCTGGCCGACATGGCGGCGATCTTCGGTGGCGAACGCCCGGCGGTGCTCGCCCGCGAGCTGACCAAGCTGTTCGAGACCGTGCTCGATGGCGACCTGGCCGGCTTGTTGGCCAAGGTGGAAGCCGACGACAACCAGCGCAAGGGCGAGTTCGTGGTGATGGTGCAGGGCGCGGGTGATGATGAAGAAGCGCAGCTGGCCCATGGTCGCCGCGTGTACGCCAAACTGAGTGAGCACCTGCCGCCGTCGACCGCCGCCAAGCTGGCCGCCGAGTTGACCGGCGCACCGCGCAAGGCGTTGTACGGCAGTTGATCGATCGTGCGGACCAAGGTCCGCACCCACTAAAGCGGAATCCGCACCCACCAGAGCAGCGGAACCGGTAGATCCACGCCATGCATGGATGGATGAACCGGATGCCGCGATCAGCACGGCAGGAAAGGCGTGCGTACGCTAGAATACGCGCTGGCGGAGCCGGCCAGACAGTCGCGTCATCCCTTCGGGGGTGCCGAGGAAAGTCCGGGCTCCATAGGGCAAGGTGCCAGGTAACGCCTGGGCGGCGCAAGCCGACGGAAAGTGCAACAGAAAGATACCGCCTACGTCTTCTTCGGAAGGCCGGTAAGGGTGAAATGGTGCGGTAAGAGCGCACCGCGAGTCTGGCAACAGACCGGCACGGCAAACCCCACCTGGAGCAAGACCAAAATAGGGATCCTTTGGCGCGGCCCGCGTTGGATCCGGGTAGGTTGCTTGAGCGTTGCGGTGACGTAACGCCTAGAGGAATGACTGTCCACGACAGAACCCCGGCTTATCGGCCGGCTCCGCCTCTTTCTTCTTCCACGCATGGCGTGGATCTACCGTGATTGCGGGGTCGGATCCCTTTCCGGAGGAAAGGGATCCGACCCCATGCCCTGGTCAGCCCGGCGTGCGGTACTGCCCGGCGGAAATGAACTGCGAGAAGCGCTCGCACCACACCACCACCGTGGTGTAGTCATCCACGTCCACGTTCGCGGGCACGTCCACCAGGAAGCGGTTGAAGCTCTTCACCTCGCCGATGCGCTGGGCCTGCGCCTTGATCTTCAGGAAGTCGGCCTTGTTGTCGACGAAATCGCGGACCAGGTAGACCTTGTAGTCCGGGCCCGGCCCCATCTTGCCGTCGAAGGCGACCTGGGTGGCGCTGACGCTGACCTTGCCTTCGGCCCAGTGCACCGCGTCGCTGCCTTTGAGGTCGCGGCGGAAGGTGGTGCGGTAGGTGGCGTCGTTCATGGCGGCCTGCACCTGCGCGACCGGCGGGTCGTCGGGGGCGATCAGAACGGGCAGGAGGTAGACGCCCAGGCCGAAGCCAAGGCCGAGGGTGAGCAGGTGGGTGGCGAGCAGGATGAGGATGCGGCGCATGGGGCCTCCCGTGTGGTTGCGGTCGATCGCGCGGCGCGGTGCCGGGCGCGACCACCCTGGGAGGTCAGGGACGACATTTATAGACACAGTGCCGGATACGAAAAGGGCACAGTGCGCAGGTTGAGAGGCCGGAGCCCCTGTGGCGCGGGCGGATCGCGGTCGCGGTTGGAAGCTGAATGACGTTTCGAACCTGATGCGATGACGACTGCCGTCGCGTGGATCGCGACAACGCGATGCCCGCTAGTGCCGGCCGCTGGCCGGCAGCTTCATGGCGCATCCGAAGATCCAGAGGTTGCCGGCCAGCGGCCGGCACTACCCCGCTGGCAAGAGAATCCGCCCAGTGGCCGGCACGACCCGGTCAGAAAATGACGTGGCTCTGTCCGCTGGGTACACCCTGCGGGCCGAAGCGGCGTTCGTGGATCTCGCCGTGGCCGTCGGCGTCGATCAGCAGCACGGTGCTGGCGCGGGTGCCGTAGTCGTCGCCGCGGATGAAGGCCGGGCTCAGCCAGCGCTCGCGTTCCAGGCCGATGCCGGTGTCGGGCAGGTCGCTGTCGGCAGGGCGGTGTTCGTCGGCCAGCGCGGCCCAGAGCGGGGCCAGATCCGGGGTCAGATCCCTTTCGCGTTGCGAAAGGGATCTGACCCCGTCTTCTTCCAGCCATGCCGACAGCGCCGCCATCAGCCGCCGGGTCTTCGGCCAGGGCGCGTCCAGCGCGCCGTTGGACATGCCGTGCACGCCCGGGCCGAGGGTCTGCCGTTCGGCGGGATGGTTGCCCAGGTACTCCAGGCTGTCGCCATCGGCCAGCAACAGGTTGAACGGGGCGTAGGCGCCAGCCACGGTCGCCAAGCGGTCGATATGCACGGCGGCCGGGTCGCGGCCGCGCAGGAAGTCGGCCACCAGCGCGCCCCGCGACGGGCCGGTCTGGGCCGCCAGCGGGTCGCGGACGTTGGTGACCACCGCCATCCGGCCCGAGGCGCCGACGCCGGCCCAGCCACCGCCGGAGCGCAGGTCGCGCCCCCCGATGACGGACGTCTCATCCTGCCAGGGGGCCAGCGCCGCCGTCGGGCGGGCGTGGAACTCATCACGGTTGCCGGTCATCACCAGCCGCCAGCGCGGGTGGTGCATCCAGCCAAGAGCGAGCAGGCACATGGCTTCATTGTGCACGGTTTGCGCAGTCTGGCGCCGTTTCCGGCCCGTTCCGGATGAATGCGCGGCCGATGTTTCACGCCCTCTCCACGCCCCTGAACTTCCGTTCAATCTCAAAAATTGAGACGGATCAGCAACTTGTGGATAAGCCTTGAACAATTCTCTAAAGGTTGTTGCAAGCCATTGATGCGGCTGGCGATTTCCCTGCTGAAAAGTTGTTGACAACCCTCGGCCCGCTGCTAAGGTGGGCATCAGAGGGAAATCCGGGTGTTTTGTGGGTTTTCGTGGTTCAATGTTTCACCGGGCGAAGGACAAGGTGCAGGCGTCGTGTTCCAGGGCGAGACGGCCATCACAGTTGACGACAAAGGGCGCATGGCGGTTCCCACCGCTTACCGCGACCTCGTCGCGCGCGCCAGCAACAACCGTCTCGTGCTGACCTACAACCCGTTCGAAGCCGGCTGCCTGTGGCTGTACGCAGAGTCGGAATGGGAGCGGGTCCGCGACGATGTGATGTCCAAGCCCAACACCCAGCGCGTCGTGCGCCTGTTGCAGCAGAAGCTGGTCGGCTCGGCCGCCCATCTGGAGCTGGACGGCAACGGTCGCATCAGCATCCCCGCCAGCCACCGCGGTGCGGTGGGCAGTTGAGAAGAAGGCGGTATTGCTCGGTATGGGCGACAAGTTCGAATTGTGGAGCGAGCAGGCGCATCGGGCCCTGATCCAGCAGACGTTGTCTGACGAGGATCTGGGTGATGGGTTGCTCGACCTGAAGTTGTGAGCCGGGGTGCCCGGATGCGCCCAGAAGCGCAGGCCGGTCACCTTCCGGTGTCGCAGTCGCCGGCGGTGCACCTGCCGGTCCTGTACACCCAGGTCCTTGAAGGCCTGAGGGTGATCGAAAACGGACGTTATCTGGATGGCACGTTCGGTCGTGGCGGTCATGCACGTGGCGTGCTTACCCAGCTCGGTCCCGAGGGGCGCCTGCTGGTCATGGACAAGGATCCGGAAGCCATCGCCGTTGCCGAGCGCGATTTCGCGCCGGACCCGCGCGTGTCCATCTTCCGTGGCAGCTTCGCCCAGCTGCTGCAGTGGGAGGCGACGGCCGAAGGCCTGGACGGCGTGCTGTTCGACCTCGGCGTGTCGTCGCCGCAGCTGGATGTGGCCGAACGTGGCTTCAGCTTCGGCAAGGACGGCCCGCTGGACATGCGCATGGATCCGGACAGCGGTGAAAGCGCCGCGCAGTGGATCAACCGCGTCGAAGACCGCGAGATCGCCGATGTGCTGTGGACCTATGGCGAAGAGCGCCAGAGCCGCCGTATCGCCCGCGCCATCGTGGCCCGCCGCGAGAAGCAGCCGTTCACGCGTACCGCCGAACTGGCCGAGCTGATCGCCTCGGTGATGCCGCGCGGAAAAGACAAGATCCACCCGGCCACGCGCAGCTTCCAGGCCATCCGCATCCACATCAACCGCGAGCTGGCCGATCTGGAAGCCGGTCTCGATGCGGCGGTGGAACGGCTCAAGCCCGGTGGCCGCCTGGCGGTGATCAGCTTCCACTCGCTGGAAGACCGCATCGTCAAGCAGTACATGAACCGCCTGGCCAAGGCGCCGCCGGCCAACCGCCGCCTGCCCGAGGCCGTTTCGTTCGTGCCGACGCTGGACCTGATCGGGGGCGCCATCAAGGCCACCGACGAGGAGCTGGCCGCCAACCCGCGTGCCCGCAGCGCCGTGCTGCGCGTGGCACAGAAGCGGGAGGTCGATGCATGAGCCGCCTGCTGCTGATCATCCTGCTGGCCTGCACCGTGGCCTCGGCGATCGGCGTCGTGTTCGTGCGTCACCGTCATCGGCAGACGTTCATCGAACTGTCGCGTGCCGAGCGCACGCGCGATGACATCAACCTCGAATTCGGCCGCCTGCAGCTGGAGCAGGCGACCCTGGCCGAAGCCAACCGCGTGGACCGCATTGCCCGCGAGAAGCTGGGCATGAAGTTCCCCGAGGCCGGTGACATCGTCGTGGTGCGCCCATGAGCAAGACCGGCCGCAACCGCCCGCGCAACGCCTTCAACCTGCGCCAGCGCCTGCGCTGGGTCGCGCTGGCGCTTGGCCTGTGCTCGGTGTCGCTGGTGGGGCGTGCGGCCTACGTGCAGATCATCAACAGCGATTTCTACCAGCGCCAGGGCGAGGCCCGTTACCTGCGCGAGCTGCCGATCAAGACCTCGCGCGGCATGATCACCGACCGCAACGGCGAGCCGCTGGCGGTGTCCACGCCGGTTGCCTCGATCTGGGTCAACCCGCAGGACCTGCTGCGTTCGCCCGAGCGCATCCCGGAGCTGGCCCAGGCGGTCGGCATGTCGGTGGATGAGCTGAGCAGCCGCCTGTCGCAGAAGTCGGACAAGGAATTCATGTACCTGCGCCGCCGGATCAATCCGGACGAGGCAGAGAAGGTGGTTGCGCTGAAGATCCCGGGCGTGGCCGCGCAGCGCGAGTTCCGCCGCTTCTATCCGCAGGGGGAAGCGATGGCGCACGTGCTGGGCTTCACCAACATCGACGACCGCGGCCAGGAAGGCCTGGAACTGGCGTTCGACGAATGGCTGCGCGGCAAGGCCGGCGCCAAGCGGGTGATCCGCAACCGCAAGGGCGAGACGGTCGAGAGCGATCTGCTGCGCGCCGCCGAGCCGGGCAAGGACCTGACCCTCAGCATCGACCGCCGCATCCAGTACCTGGCCTTCAAGGAACTGCGCAACGCGCTGGTGGCCAACAAGGCGGCCGGCGGTTCGATGGTGATCATGGACGTGACCACCGGCGAGATCCTGGCCATGGTCAACCTGCCGACCTACAACCCGAATTCGCTGACCGGCGCGATCCCCGATACGCGCCGCAACCGCGCGGTGACCGACCTGGTCGAGCCGGGCTCGACGATGAAGCCGCTGACCATCGCCACCGCGCTGCAGGCCGGTGCGGTGACCAAGGACACCATCATCGACACCAACCCGGGCTACATGACCCTGGGCCGCTTCACCATCCGCGACGTGCCGCGCAACAACGGTGTGCTGAACGTGACCGGCGTGATCACCCGCAGCTCGAACGTGGGTGCAGCCAAGGTCGCGGCGAAGATGCCGGACCAGACCTTCTATGACGGCGTGCGCCGCTTCGGCTATGGCTCGGCGCCGCACAGCGGTTTTCCGGGTGAATCGGCCGGTGTGGTGATGCGCCCGGCACGCTGGTCGGGCACCACCAAGACCACCATGTCCTACGGCTACGGCCTGTCGGTCACGCCGCTGCAGATCGCCACTGCGTACTCGGCACTGGCCAACGGCGGCCGCCTGATCGCGCCGACCTTCGTCAAGGGCCAGCGCAACGAAGGCCAGCAGATCATCGACGAGAACGTCGCCCGGCAGGTGGTGGCGATGATGGAAACGGTGGTCACCCAGGGCGGCGCCAAGCAGGCGGCGGTGCTGGGTTACCGCGTGGCCGGCAAGACCGGCACCGCGCGCAAGGCCGGCCCGGGCGGTTATGAGCGCGGCCATTACAACGCGCTGTTTGCTGGCGTGGTGCCGGCCACCAACCCGCGTTTCGCCACCGTCATCGTCATCAACGACCCGCAGGCCGGCAAGTTCTACGGCGGCCTGGTGTCGGCGCCGGTCTACCACAACGTGATGGAAGGCACCCTGCGCCTGATGGACGTGCCGCTGGACGACCTGCAGTCGTGGCTGGCCGCACAGCAGTCGGGCAAGGTCGGCCATTCGGCGTCGATCCTGCCGGCGCCGCCGGCCGAGGCCGCGCTGCCGGTCGATGCCGCTGCCGAATTCGATGCTGCGCTGCCGAGCGCGCAAGCCCAGACGCCGCCCGCTACGGGAGGCACGCAATGAGTCCTTCGATGTTGCTTTCGCAGTTGCTTCCGGACGTGGCCCTGGCAGGGCACGATCCCGTTCTGACCGGCCTGGTGCTGGACAGCCGTGCCGTGCGCCCCGGCAATGCCTTCGTCGCCATCGCCGGTTTCGGCGCGCATGGCCTGGGCTTTGTCGAGCAGGCCCGCGCCGCCGGTGCCAGCGCCATCCTGTTCGAACCGCCGGCGCCTGCCGAACTGCCGGCACCGGCTGATGCGATCGCCGTGCCGGCCCTGCGCGCGCGTATGGGTGCGATGGCCGACCAGTTCCATGGCGCACCGTCGCGGGCGATGGCGATGGTGGGCGTGACCGGCACCAACGGCAAGACCTCCACCGTGCAGCTGCTGGCCCAGGCCTGGCATCTGCTCGGAACGCCCAGTGGCAGTATCGGCACGCTGGGCGCCGGACTTTATGGCGCGGTCGAACCGACCGGCTTCACCACGCCGCTGGTGCTGCAGATGCATGCGTTGCTGGCGCAGCTGCGCGACGCCGGTGCGCGCGCGGTGGCGATGGAAGTCAGCTCGCATGCGCTGGACCAGGGCCGCGTGGATGCCGTGCACTACGACGTGGCGGTGTTCACCAACCTCACCCGCGACCATCTGGACTACCACGGCGACATGGCCAGCTACGGCGCGGCCAAGGCGCGGCTGTTCCATCGCCCGGGCCTGAAGGCCGCGGTGATCAATCTTGACGACGCCTTCGGTCGCCAGCTGTTCGCTGGCCTGCCGGCCGGCGTGCAGCCGATCGGCCTGAGCTCGCGCGGTGCCAGCGACGCCAGCGTGCGCGCCGAGGCGCTGCAGCTGGACGGCCGTGGCATCGCCTTCGAACTGGTCATCGACGGCCAGCGTGCGGCGGTGCAGTCGCCGCTGCTGGGCCGCTTCAACGTGGACAACCTGCTGGCCGTGGCCGGCACCCTGCACGCGCAGGGCCAGCCGCTGCCGCGCATCGCCGAAGTGCTGTCGGCGCTGCAGCCGATCCGTGGCCGCATGAACCGCCTGGGCGGCGAAGACGGCCTGCCGACCGTGGTGGTCGACTACGCGCATACCCCGGACGCGCTGGAACAGGCACTGGACAGCCTGCATGGCCACCTGCACGGTGCGCTGTTCTGCGTATTCGGCTGCGGTGGCGAGCGCGATACCGGCAAGCGCCCGCAGATGGCGGCAATTGCCGAGCGCCTGGCCAACCAGGTCATCGTCACCGACGACAACCCGCGTGGCGAAGATGGCGACGTGATCGTCGCCGACATCCTGGCCGGCTTCCAGAATGCCGATGCCGTGACCGTGCAGCGCAGCCGCGCGCGCGCGATCGGCCTGGCGGTGAAGCGTGCCGGTGCGGGCGACATCATCCTGATCGCCGGCAAGGGCCACGAGCCGTACCAGGAAGTGAATGGCGTGCGCCATGACTTCGACGACACCGAAGTGGCTGCGGCCGCATTGGCGGCCAAGGCCGGTGTCCTGGCAGCCCAGGCCGGGGAGGGCATCGCATGAAGCGCACCCTGCTTTCGCTGATCGCACACTGGGCCGGCGGCGAGATCCATGGCGACGACGTGGCCATCGATGCGGTCAGCAATGACACCCGCAACCTGGGCCCGGGCAGCCTGTATGTGGCGCTGCGCGGCGAGCGTTTCGACGGCCATGACTTCGCTGCCGACGCGCAGGCGCGTGGTGCCAGTGCGCTGCTGGTCGAGCGCCTGCTGCCGATCGACTTGCCGCAGGTGCTGGTGGCCGACAGCGAACTGGCATTGGCGAAGATCGCCACCGGCATGCAGCGCGACCGCGATACCGAGGTGTTCGCGATCACCGGCAGCAATGGCAAGACCAGCGTGAAGAGCCTTCTGCTGTCGATCCTGCAGCAGGTGGCGCAGCACGCGCACAAGGTGGTCTACGCCAACCCGGGCAACCGCAACAACGAGATCGGCCTGCCGCTGGCGGTGATCGATGCCCCGGAAGATGCCGACTACGCCGTCTACGAGATGGGCGCCGGCAAGCCGGGCGACATTGCCTACCTGACCGACATCGCCCGCCCGCGCTATGCGCTGGTCAACAACATCGCCCCCGCCCACCTGGAGCGGATGGGCAGCCTGCTCGGCGTGGCGGTGACCAAGGGCGCGATCTATGCCGCGCTGCCGGCCGATGGCGTGGCGGTGATCAACGCTGACGATGCCTATGGCCGCTGGTTCGAACAGCATTTCATCAGCACCCCGGCGCGCTGCCGCGTGCTGCGCTACGGCCTGGAACACTCGGCGGACGTGACCGCGCGCGACATCCGCGCCGGTGCGCAGGGCAGCCAGTTCACCCTGGTCGCACCGACCGGCGAAGCCCGCGTGGTGCTGGGCCTGCCGGGTCGCCACAACGTCAGCAACGCGTTGGCCGCCGCCAGCCTGGCGCTGGCCGCCGGTATCGATCTGGCGCTGATTGCCACTGGCCTGGCCGAAGCGCAGCCGGTGCCGGGTCGCCAGATCGCCCATCAACTGCGCAACGGCGCGGTGTTGGTGGACGACAGCTACAACGCCAACCCGGGCTCGCTGGCCGCCGCCATCGATGCCCTGGCCGCCGCGCCGGAAGAGGGCTGGCTGGTGCTGGGCGACATGCGTGAGCTGGGCCCGGATGCCGAGGCGCTGCACGCGCAGGCCGGCCTGCGCGCACGTGCCGCTGGCCTGAAGCGCCTGTATGCGCTGGGTCCGCTCAGCGCCGCTGCTGCTGCCGCCTTCGGCGACGGCGGTCGTCATTTCGCTACCCATGACGCGCTGTCGCAGGCGCTGAAGGACGAGCTGCACGCTGGCGTGCGCTGCCTGGTCAAGGGGTCCCGTGGCAGCGCCATGGACACGATTGTCAAAGCGCTGCTGGCGCAAGGAGAGGAATCCCCGCATGTTGTATGAACTGGCTCGATGGTTGCAGCAGTTGGAGAGCCTGTTCGGGCTGTTCAACTACCAGACGTTCCGCGCCATCCTTGCCGCGTTGACGGCCCTGTTCCTGTCGCTGTGGCTCGGCCCGGCGATGATCCGCAAGCTTGCCCAGTTCAAGGGCGGCCAGCCGATCCGCAAGGACGGTCCGCAGACCCATTTCTCCAAGGCCGGCACGCCGACCATGGGCGGTTCGCTGATCCTGCTCACCATCACCCTGTCGGTGCTGATGTGGGCCGACCTGCGCAACCGCTACGTGTGGCTGGTGCTGGCGGTGATGCTGTGCTTCGGCGCCATCGGCTGGTATGACGACTGGATCAAGATCGTCCGCCGTGACCCGAATGGCCTGAAGTCGCGCTGGAAGTACCTGCTGCAGTCGATCTTCGGCCTGGCTGCGGGCCTGTTCCTGTTCTACACGGCCGACGTGCCGGCAGCGCTGACCTTCTACATCCCGATGTTCAAGTCGATCGCGCTGCCGCTGGCCGGCATCGGCTTCGTGGCCATCGCCTACTTCTGGATCGTCGGCTTCTCCAACGCGGTGAACCTCACCGACGGCCTGGACGGCCTGGCGATCATGCCGACCGTGCTGGTGGCCTGCGCGCTGGGCGTGTTCGCCTACGCCTCGGGCAACGTGGTGTTCGCCAACTACCTGCAGATCCCGCAGATCCCGGGCGCCGGCGAGCTGGTCATCATCTGCGCGGCCATCGCCGGTGCGGGCCTGGGCTTCCTGTGGTTCAACACCTATCCGGCCATGGTCTTCATGGGCGACATCGGCGCGCTGGCGCTGGGCGCGGTGCTGGGCACGATCGCGGTGATCACCCGCCAGGAGCTGGTGCTGGTGATCATGGGCGGCGTGTTCGTCATCGAAACGCTGTCGGTGATGATCCAGGTCGCTTCGTTCAAGCTGACCGGCAAGCGCGTGTTCCGCATGGCGCCGATCCACCACCATTTCGAACTGAAGGGCTGGCCGGAGCCGCGCGTGATCGTGCGCTTCTGGATCATCTCCGTCGTGCTCGTGCTGATCGGCCTGGCCACGTTGAAGGTGCGCTGAGATGAACGACCTGTCCCGCCAGGCAACACGCCTTGAAGCCATCGAAGGCAGCTACGACAAGTGGCTGCTGGGCGCGATCATCGCGCTCACCGGTGTCGGCGTGGTGATGGTGGCGTCCAGCTCGATCGCACTGATGAGCAGCCCGTTCTACTACCTCAACCGCCACCTGATCTTCCTGGCGGTGGGCATCGTGCTGGCGGTCATTGCCGCCCGCACCGAGCTGAAGTGGATCGAGCAGTACAACCAGATGCTGCTGCTGGGCTGCTTCGTGCTGCTGCTGGCGGTGTTCACGCCGGGCCTGGGCAGCACCGTCAACGGTGCGCGCCGCTGGATCAACCTGGGCATCTCCAAGTTCCAGACGGTCGAAGCGGTGAAGGTGCTCTACATCGTCTGGCTGTCCAGCTACCTGGTGCGCTTCCGCGACGAGGTCAATGCGACCTGGCCGGCGATGCTCAAGCCGCTGGGCGTGGCCGGTGCGCTGGTGGTGCTGCTGCTGCTGCAGCCGGACTTCGGTTCCTCGACCCTGCTGCTGGCGATCACTGCCGGCATGCTGGTGCTGGGTGGGGTGAACATGCCGCGCATGTCGATGCCGGTGATCATCGGCCTGGTCGGGATGAGCGCGCTGGCGATCATCGAGCCGTACCGCATGCGCCGCATCACCTCCTTCCTGGACCCGTGGGCCGACCAGCAGGGTGACGGCTACCAGCTGTCCAACGCGCTGATGGCGGTCGGCCGTGGCGAATGGACCGGCGTCGGCCTGGGCAACTCCGTGCAGAAGCTCTACTACCTGCCCGAAGCGCATACCGACTTCATCTTCTCGGTCACCGCCGAGGAATTCGGCTTCCTGGGTACCTGCGTGATCGTGGCGCTGTACGCGCTGCTGGTTGGCCGCACCTTCTGGCTGGGCATGCGCTGCGTGGAAATGAAGCGCCACTTCTCCGGCTACATCGCCTTCGGCATCGGCCTGTGGATCAGCATGCAGACCTTCGTCTCGATCGGCGTGAACCTGGGCATCCTGCCGACCAAGGGGCTGACCCTGCCGCTGATCTCCTCCGGCGGTTCGTCGGTGCTGATGACCTGCGTGGCGATGGGCCTGCTGCTGCGCGTGTCGTATGAACTCAAGCGCGCCGAGCGCCGCCAGGCCGTGCGCATCGGTGGCGCCGAAGACGCCGCTGCCGAGCCGATGGACGAGCCCGCCGCACCGGTGGCCGCCAGCGTGCCGATGAGTGCCGAGCCGGTCGCCTCCGCGTCAGCTGCAGCGAACGCCGCACGCGGCACCAGCCGCCTGCAGTCGCGCATCGAACCCACCTTCGGGAGGCTGTCATGACTGCAGCCACCGAGAGTGGGCGTCCGGTGATGATCCTGGCCGGTGGTACCGGCGGTCACATCTTCCCCGGCTTGGCCGTGGCCCGCGTGCTGCGCGAGCGCGGCGTGCCGGTGACCTGGATGGGCGCCGACGGTGCGATGGAAACCCGCCTGGTGCCGCAGCACGACATCGCCATCGACACGCTGGCCATCACCGGCCTGCGCGGCAAGGGCAAGCTGGCCCTGCTGGCTGCACCGTGGCGGCTGATGCGCGCGCTGCGCGCCGCCGGCCTGATCATCCGCCAGCGCCAGCCGCGCGCGGTGGTCGCCTTCGGTGGCTTCGCCTCCGGCCCCGGTGGCATGGCCACGCGCCTGCATGGCCTGCCGCTGATCGTGCATGAGCAGAACCGTGCACCGGGCCTGACCAACCGCATCCTGTCGCGCTATGCGCGTCGCCTGCTGACCGGTTTCCCGGGCACCTTCGCCAAGCGCGAGGAATTCGTCGGCAACCCGGTGCGCGCGGAAATCGCTGCCATTGCCCCGCCGGAACAGCGCTTCGCCGACCGCCAAGGCCCGCTGCGTGTGCTGGTGGTGGGCGGCAGCCAGGGCGCGCGTGCCCTCAATACCGGCGTGCCGCAGGCGATTGCCGCGCTGGGCGCCGGCGTGCCGGTGCAGGTGCGCCACCAGAGCGGCGAGAAGATGCATGCCGAAGCGGTCGAGGCTTACGCCAAGGCCGGCGTGCAGGCTGAAATCACCCCGTTCATCGCCGACATGGCCGAGGCCTTTGCCTGGGCCGACCTGGTCGTATGCCGCTCCGGCGCATCCACGCTGGCCGAGCTGTGCGCGGTCGGTGTCGGCAGCGTGCTGGTGCCATTCCCCGCCGCCGTCGACGATCACCAGACCCGCAACGCGGAGTACCTGGTCGAGCGCGGCGCGGCGGTTTTGCTGAAGCAGGACGGAACGCTGGCCGACGGCATTGCCGCACTGCTGCGCGATCTGTCCGAAAATCCCGCCCGCCGCATGCAGATGGCGCAAGCCGCGCGTGCCCTGGCCAAGGTCGATGCCGCCGAGCGCATCGCCGATATCATTCTCGAGGAAGCTGTATGAAGAAGGCATGCCACCGCGCCTGCCCTGCGCGAGGTCGCGCATGATCCGTCGCCTGCACGACACCAACGACCTGGTGCGCGCGTTCCCGCGCGTGCATTTCGTCGGCATCGGCGGCACCGGCATGAGCGGTATCGCCGAAGTGATGCTGACGCTGGGCTATGAAGTGTCCGGCTCGGACAACGCCGACAACGTGGCGACCCGCCGCCTGGCCAGCCTGGGTGCGCGCATCATGCGCGGCCACTCCGCGGCCAACGTGCTGGGCACCGACTGCGTGGTGGTCTCCAGCGCCATCCGCGAAGACAACCCGGAACTGATGGAAGCGCGCAGCCAGCGCATTCCGATCATGCCGCGTGCGGCGATGCTGGCCGAACTGATGCGCTTCCGCCGCGGCATCGCCGTGGCTGGTACCCATGGCAAGACCACCACCACCAGCCTCACCGCTGCGGTGCTGAGCGAAGGTGGCCTGGACCCGACCTTCGTGATCGGCGGCCAGCTGCTGGCCGCCGGTGCCAACGCCAAGCTGGGTGGCGGGCAGTGGCTGGTGGCCGAGGCCGATGAAAGCGATGGCAGCTTCCTGCGCCTGAACCCGCTGATGTCGATCATCACGAACATTGATGCGGATCATCTGGAGAACTACGGCAACGACTTCGCCCGCGTGCAGGCGGCGTTCGCCGAGTTCCTGCAGCGCCTGCCGTTCTACGGCCTGGCGGTGCTGTGCATCGACGATCCGGAAGTGGCGGCACTGGCTGCCAAGACCCCGCGCCACGTGATGAGCTACGGCATGAGCCCGCAGGCCGACGTGCGCGCCGAGAACGTGGTGCAGGAAGGGTCGCGCATGCGCTTCACCCTGCGCCTGCCGCAGGGCACCAGCCAGGAAGTGGTGCTGGCGCTGCCGGGCAAGCACAACGTACTCAACGCGCTGGCCGCCGCTGCGGTGGGCTGGCAGCTGGGCGTGGCACCGGACGCGATCGCACGCGCGCTGGAGGGCTTCGCCGGTGTCGGCCGTCGCTTCAACGATCTGGGCGAGGTGACCACCGCCAGCGGTGCCAAGGTCCGCATCATCGACGACTACGGCCATCACCCGAGCGAGCTGGAGGCGGTGTTCGCCGCCGCCCGTGGCGGCTGGGCTGACAAGCGCCTGGTGGTGGCCTTCCAGCCGCACCGCTACAGCCGTACCCGCGACCAGTTCGACAAGTTCGCCGCGGTGCTGTCGAGCGTTGATGCGCTGGTGCTGAGCGAGGTCTACCCGGCCGGCGAAGAACCGATTGCTGGCGCCGACTCGCACGCGCTGGCCCGTGCCATCCGTGCGCGCGGCCGCAGCGAGCCGGTGGTGGTGGGCAAGGCCGCCGAGCTGGCCAGCGTGCTGCCGGACGTGCTGCAGGACGGTGACCTGCTGCTGATGATGGGCGCCGGCGACATCGGTGCCGTGGCCACCCATATCGCGGTGGAAGGTTTCAAGGGGGAGGGCCAGGCGTGAGCACGCTGACCTTCCCGCCGCTGCGCGTGACCGACCCGGCCGGGTTCGGCCGCGTCGCCGTGCTGCTGGGCGGCAGTTCCAGCGAACGCGAGGTGTCGCTGGACTCCGGCCGCAACGTGCTCGAAGCCCTGCAGTCGCGTGGCGTCGATGCGTTCGCGGTGGATGGCATCCCGGCGCTGGCCACGGCGCTCGCCGCCGGTGGCATCGACCGCGTGTTCAACATCCTGCACGGCCACAACGGTGGCGGTGAGGACGGCATCGTGCAGGGCCTGATGGACGCCTTCGGCGTTCCGTACACCGGCTCTGACGTGCTGGGTTCTGCGCTGAGCATGGACAAGATCCGCACCAAGCAGGTGTGGTTGTCGCTGGGCCTGCCGACCCCGCAGTACCGCAAGGTCACTGCAGAAGACGTGCACGCCAATGCCGCCGAACTCGGTCTGCCGGTGGTGGTGAAGCCGGCCAACGAAGGCTCCAGCGTGGGCATCAGCCGGGTCACCGATGACGCCGGCCTGGATGAAGCGGTGGCCCTGGCCGCGCGCTACGACGGCCAGCTGCTGATGGAGCAGATGGTGGTCGGCGACGAACTGACCGTGGCCATCCTCGGCGACGTCGCACTGCCGTCGATCCGCATCGTGCCCAAGGGCCAGTGGTACGACTACAACGCCAAGTACATCGCCGAGGACACCCAGTACCTGTGCCCGGGCCTGGACGGTGACGACGAAGAAGAGATCCGCTGCATCGCGCTGGCCGCGTTCCGCGCTGCTGGCTGCCGTGGCTGGGGCCGCGTGGACGTGATGCGTGATCGTGCCAGCGGCCGTTTCTTCCTGCTGGAAGTGAACACCGCGCCGGGCATGACCAGCCATTCGCTGGTGCCCAAGGCGGCCCGCCAGGCCGGCATCGGTTTCGAGGAACTGGTGTGGCGCGTGCTGGAACAGACCCTGGAGGCCTCGCACGCATGAACGCAGTGCTGCGCATCTTCGTCTGGCTGTTGGCGCTGTCGGTGGTTGCACTGCCGGTGGTGGCCGTGGTCAATGGCTGGGTCGGCGCCGAGCGCTGGCCGCTGGCGAAGCTGCGCGTGCATGGTGAGTTCAAGCGGGTGCCGGCCGAACAGCTGCAGCAGGTGCTGCTGCCGTATGCGCGCGCCGGTTTCTTCGCGGTCAAGCTGCAGGACGCGCAGGACGCCCTGGAAAAGCTGCCGTGGGTGGAAAGCGCGCAGGTCCGCAAGCAGTGGCCGGACGTGCTGGAAGTGACCCTGGTCGAGCACAAGCCATTCGCACGCTGGGGCACCGACCGCCTGGTGTCCGAGCAGGGCAAGCTGTTCCCCACGCCGAAGAAACTGTCCGACCTGGCATTGCCCGAACTGGATGGCCCGGACAGCCAGACCGAAGAAGTGATGAAGCTGTACAGCGACTCGCGTGCATTGTTCGCACCGGCCGGCGTCGATGTGCGCCGGGTGACGATGGATGCACGCGGCAGCTGGTCGCTGGTGCTGAGCAACGGCACCGAAGTGGTGGTCGGCCGTGACGACGCGCGCTCGCGCATGCAGCGCTTCGTCAAGGTACTGCCGCAGCTCAACCGTCAGGACGCGCCGATCGAGCGCGCCGACCTCCGTTACACCAATGGTTTCACGCTGAGCTGGGGTACCCCGGCCACGCCGGCGAAAACGCCGGCGACCCCGGCCAGAAGCACGCAGGAAAGGACATGAATCGCAAGGGTGACAAATCGCTGATCGTTGGCCTGGACATCGGCACCTCCAAGGTGGTGGCGCTGGTGGGCGAGTATTCGCCGGGCAACCCGATCGAAGTGATCGGCATCGGCTCGCACGAATCGCGCGGGCTGAAGCGTGGCGTGGTGGTGGACATCGAATCGACCGTGCAGTCGATCCAGCGCGCGGTGGAAGAAGCCGAGCTGATGGCCGGCTGCGAGATCCGCTCGGTGTACGCCTCGATCTCCGGCAACCACGTGCAGTGCAAGAACTCGCCGGGCATCGTCCCGATCCGCGACGGTGAAGTGACCTGGGGCGACCTGGATCGCGTGCTCGACGCGGCCAAGGCGGTGGCGATCCCGGCCGACCAGAAGATCCTGCACGCGATCCCGCGCGAGTACGTGCTGGACGATTCGCAGGAAGGCATCCGCAACCCGGTCGGCATGACCGGCGTGCGCCTGGAAGTGCATGCGCACCTGGTGGTGTGCGCGCAGTCGGCCGCGGCCAACATCAGCAAGTGCGTGCAGCGCTGCGGCCTGCAGGTGGACGACCTGGTGCTGTCCTCGCTGGCCTCCAGCGTGGCGGTGCTGACCGCCGACGAGCGCGAGCTGGGCGTGGTGCTGGTCGACATGGGTGCCGGCACCACCGATATCGCCGTGTTCGTGCAGGGCGCGATCTGCCACACCGCCTCGCTGCCGATCGCCGGCGACCACGTGACCAACGACATCGCGCACATGCTGCGCACGCCGACCCCGGAAGCCGAGCAGATCAAGGTGCGCTATGCCTGCGCCCTGGCCCAGCTGGCCACGGCCGAGGAGAGCATCCAGGTGCCGTCGGTGGGCGACCGCCCGCCGCGCCGCATGCCGCGTCACTCGCTGGCGCAGGCCGTGCAGGGCCGCTACGAGGAAATCTTCGAGATGGTGCAGGCCGAACTGCGCCGCTCCGGCTTCGAGGAACTGGTGCGCGCCGGCATGGTGTTGACCGGCGGCGCTTCGAAGATGGAAGGCGTGGTCGAACTGGCCGAGGAAATGCTGCAGATGCCGGTGCGCGTGGGTATCCCGCAGCACGTCACCGGCCTGGGCGAAGTGGTCGGCAATCCGGTGCACGCCACTGGCGTGGGCCTGCTGCTGATGGGCAGCCAGATCGAGCATCCGCGGCGGCCGTCACTGCCGACCGGGCGCGCCGGAAGCATGTTCAAGAAACTCAAGACCTGGTTCCGCGGCGAGTTCTGACGCGGAACCCGTAAACCCGGGCCTCGCCCGGGCGCAACACCCGCAGTACCCGCATCACAACGCAATACCGGCAACACACAACCCACACAGCCGCAACGTCGGCATGCAGCAGGACGGCAGGACGCCCGAATGCCCATGCCAGCCAAAGCGGATACAACGAGGACACGGACATGGCGCATTTTGAACTGATCGAAAAGATGGCACCCAATGCGGTGATCAAGGTGGTTGGCGTGGGCGGCGGCGGCGGCAATGCCGTGGCGCACATGGTCAACTCGGCGGTGGATGGCGTGGAATTCATCACCGCCAACACCGACTCGCAGGCCATCAAGAATTGTGGTGCCAAGCTGCAGCTGCAGCTGGGTACCAACGTGACCAAGGGCCTGGGCGCAGGCGCGAACCCGGAAGTCGGCCGCCAGGCCGCGCTGGAAGACCGTGAGCGCATCATGGACGCGCTGCAGGGCGCTGACATGGTGTTCATCACCGCCGGCATGGGCGGCGGCACCGGCACCGGCGCCGCGCCGGTGGTGGCACAGCTGGCCAAGGAAATGGGCATCCTGACCGTGGCCGTGGTCACCAAGCCGTTCCCGTTCGAAGGCCGTCGCCGCATGCAGGTGGCGCTGAAGGGCATCGAGGAACTGAGCCAGCACTGCGACTCGCTGATCACCATCCCGAACGAGAAGCTGATCACCGTGCTGGGTCGCAACGCGACCATGATCCAGGCCTTCCGCGCTGCCAACGACGTGCTGCAGGGCGCCGTGCAGGGCATCGCCGACCTGATCGTGCGTCCGGGCCTGATCAACGTCGACTTCGCCGACGTGCGCACCGTCATGTCCGAAATGGGCCTGGCGATGATGGGTACCGGCACCGCCCGTGGCGATGACCGCGCCCAGGCCGCTGCCGAATCGGCGATCCAGAACCCGCTGCTGGACGATGTGAACCTGGCCGGCGCCAACGGCATCCTGGTCAACATCACCGCCGGTGCCGACTTCACCATGGCCGAGTTCGACGAGATCGGCCGCACCATCGATGGCTTCGCTTCCGAAGACGCCACCGTGGTGGTCGGCACCGTGCTGGACCCGGACATGCAGGACGAAGTGCGCGTGACCGTGGTGGCCACTGGCCTGAACCGCGTCTCGGCCAGCAAGACCCAGCGTCCGGGCGAGCGTGCGCCGATCAAGCTGGTCCGCAACGCCACCACCGGCCAGCCGGAGTTCGGCGAGTTCGACAACGGCGGCGATGCCGTCTCCAAGGCGGTGGGCGGCATGGGCCTGGGCCTGCGTCGCGCCAGCAGCGATACCGCAGCGGCCTCCGCACCGTCGGCCCCGGCCGCTTCGGCCCCGGCGGCGGCGGAGCTGCCGAACGATTACCTGGACATCCCGGCGTTCCTGCGCCGCCAGGCGGACTAAGCGGGGCGGCCCGGGGTTGTCCTCCCCGGGTTGCGTCACCATGTCCTGAAAACGCGGGCGCCGGGCCAGGATGGGCCCGGCCGCCCTGCTTCACGCGCGTCCCCGCGGCGTGCCGGTGCGTCCTGCCGGTGGCTGCATCTGACGTTTCAGCCAGGGTAGGGGAGTGCGCGTGTTAATCTAATGTGTCACTTCCGGTCCATCCCCCATGATCCAGCAACGCACCCTCAAGAACACGATCCGCGCCACCGGCGTTGGCCTGCACAGCGGTGACAAGGTCTACATGACCCTGCGCCCGGCACCGGTCAACCATGGCATCGTGTTCCGCCGCGTGGACCTGGACCCGGTCGTGGAAGTACCGGCCAAGGCCGAACTGGTCACCGAAGTGACCCTGTGCACCGGCCTGACCTGCAACGACGCCAAGATCCAGACCGTCGAGCACTTGATGTCGGCGCTGGCCGGCCTGGGTGTGGACAACATCATCGTTGAACTGTCCTCGGCCGAGCTGCCGATCATGGACGGTTCGGCCGGCCCGTTCGTGTTCCTGCTGCAGTCGGCAGGCATCGTGGAACAGGATGCGCCCAAGCGCTTCATCCGCGTGCTGAAGACCGTGGAAGTGACCGAGGGCGACAAGGTGGCCCGATTCACCCCGTACGAGGGCTACAAGCTGGGCTTCACCATCCAGTTCGACCACCCGATGATCCCGGCCAAGCAGTCGCGCCAGGAAATCGAGTTCTCGACGCTGGCCTACACCAAGGAAATTTCCCGCGCGCGCACCTTCGGCTTCATGCGCGACCTGGAATACATGCGCGAGCGCAACCTGGGCCTGGGCGGTTCGATGGACAACGCCATCGTGCTGGACGAGTTCCGCGTGCTCAACGAAGACGGCCTGCGCTACGCCGACGAATTCGTGCGCCACAAGATCCTTGATGCCATCGGCGACCTCTACCTGGCCGGTGGCCAGGTGCTGGGCGCCTACGAGGGCTTCAAGTCCGGTCACGCGCTCAACAACAAGCTGGTGCGGGCCCTGATGGCCGACGCCAGCGCCTGGGAATGGGTCAGCTTCGACTCGCCGGCCACCCCGGATCCGGTGGAATATGCCACCCCGGCCTACGCCTGATTCCGTAGATCGTTGAATTTCAAGATAAAAACGCCGCCTTCCAGGGCGGCGTTGTTGTTTCCGGCGCCGGCGACGCATTCAGCGTGCTTGAAAGGCGTCAAGGCCGGTTCAAGGTCACGGTTTTGTGAACCTGTTGGATCGGAAGCCTGAATTTAACGAAGTTTTAACTCCAATCTAACGACAGGCCCCCGGATGGCAGCTAGGATGCGACCCGGCCCCCGAAATGTTTCACGCCGTGGTGACACGCGCGACGGGGAGCGGAGCCGGATGCTCCGTTGCCATCAGGACCGTTTCTTCGGCTTCGAGGGAATGTCCTGCAGGCAAGCCAAGGCGTCGCGTAGCCCTTTGTGCGTGGCGGCTGAAACTGCGTGGGGGCCATTCCGGTTGTCGATCGCTGGGGAGCGTGAGGGAGTGGTGGACGCAGTCTTGATGGTCACCCTGGTGGCCTTCAGCCCGATGGAACGGGCCGCGTCGAGCAACTGGGCTTCGGCAAGCCGCAACTTGGCATGCCAGACCGGGGACTCGACGAGAAAAACGAGGTGTTCCCCGTCCACATTGGCCAGCCGGCAACGGCTGCGCAGAGGTGGCGGCAACTGGGGGCGCAACTGACGGTCCAGCGCGTCGAGCCACAAGGCACGCCGCAGCGGGTTCCCGCTTTTGTCCGCCATCACCGCATCCAGCGCCGGTTTCGGCACTGACGCGGGGCGAACGCTGGATTTCGGCTCAGACATGAAAACTCACTGATGGCATTCAAAAAGATCGTAATCAAAACGCGTGAAGGACAGGCCAAGGCGTCGCCGATCGCGCGTTTGCGGTTCTATTTCGAGGACCGCCCCCGTGCCCTGCTGGGCAGCGTGCTCGGGGTAGGCTGCATTATCGGCCTTGCCGGCGGCATTGGCGCCAGTGCGCTGAATGATTCGCGCCTGCAGGCCAAGGTCGACCGCCAGGATGCGGAGCTGGCCAAGGTCAAGCGCGATGCGCAGACCCAGGTCAACGCGCTGGCCGCCCGCCTCGGCGAGCTGCAGGCCCAGGCCACCCGCCTCAACGCCCTCGGCGAACGGCTGACCCAGATGGGCAAGCTGGAAGACGGCGAGTTCGACTTCAACGAGACCCCCGGCCTCGGTGACGGCGACGCAGGCGGCCCGACCAGTGACATCCCGGTCAAGGACGTCAACGCCGACTTACAGGTGCTGGAGCAGCGCTTTGCTGCTTCAGGCCGCCAGTTGTCGGTGATGGAATCGCTGATGTTCGACCACCAACTGCAGCAGAACGCCGTGCCCTCGCGCATGCCGATCCGCAACAGCTACGTGACCTCCGGCTTCGGCACCCGTGCCGACCCGTTCGGCCGCGGTGCCGCCACCCACAAGGGCATGGACTTCCACGCCAAGGTCGGTGACCCGGTGATGGCCGTCGCCGAAGGCGTGGTCAGCTTCGCCGGCGTGAAGGGCGGCTACGGCAACGTGGTCGATGTCGACCACGGTAACGGCTACGTCACCCGCTACGCGCACAATTCGCGCCTGGTGGTGAAGGCCGGTGACCTGGTCCGTGCCGGCCAGGAAGTGGCCAAGGCCGGTTCCACCGGGCGTTCGACCGGTGCCCACGTGCACTTCGAAGTGTGGGAAAACGGCAACGTGGTCAACCCGCGCAAGTTCCTCGGCGACGGCGGCAACACGCCGGTCGGCCGGATCAGCCGCGGCTGATGCCCGGGTCGGATCCCTTCCGCGCCGCGGACGGGCTCTGACCCGATGCGGTTGAGGGCTGGGGTCTGAGCCCTTTCGCCACGGCGAAAGGGATCCGACCCCGCATCCGTGTTTCTTTGCCGAATCCGGGGCGATTGCGACCGGATTGGCGCTTGAAACCTCAGCCGGCCGTCCCAAGCTACAATGGGTGTTGCCATCGACAGGGCGCCAGGCGCCCTGTTTCGTTTGCGGCGGACGGATCCCAAGGGGGAGGCCGGGCGTCGTGTCCATCCAACCCGGTTCCTTCAATGATCAACAGCCTGCTTACCCGCGTATTTGGCAGTCGTAACGAACGACAGCTGCGCCAGCTCAACCGCATCGTCGCCAAGATCAATGCGCTGGAGCCGGAGATCGAGAAGCTTTCCGACGAGCAGCTTCAGGCCAAGACGCCGGAGTTCAAGCAGCGCATCGCCGGCGGTGAAGCCCTGGACAAGGTGCTGCCGGAAGCGTTCGCGGTCTGCCGCGAAGCCGGTCGCCGCGTGCTGGGCATGCGCCACTACGACGTGCAGCTGATCGGCGGCATGGTGCTTCACCTGGGCAAGATCGCAGAAATGCGCACCGGTGAAGGCAAGACCCTGGTGGCGACCCTGCCGGTGTACCTCAACGCGCTGGAAGGCAAGGGCGTGCACGTGGTCACCGTGAACGACTACCTGGCCCGCCGCGACGCCGCGCAGATGGGCAAGCTGTACAACTGGCTGGGCCTGAGCGTGGGCGTGGTGTACCCGGGCATGCCGCACAGCGACAAGCGCGAAGCCTACGCGGCCGACATCACCTACGGCACCAACAACGAATTCGGTTTCGACTACCTGCGCGACAACATGGCGCTGTCCAAGGCCGACCGCTACCAGCGCGGCCTGCACTACGCCATCGTCGACGAAGTCGACTCCATCCTGATCGACGAAGCGCGTACCCCGCTGATCATCTCGGGCCCGGCCGATGATTCCCCGGAGCTGTACATCCGCGTCAACCGCGTCGTGCCGCACCTGGTCAAGCAGGAAGCGGAAGACGGCGAAGGCGATTTCTGGGTGGACGAGAAGGGCAAGCAGGTGCATCTGTCCGAAGCGGGCATGGAGCACGCCGAGCAGCTGCTGGTCGACGCCGGCATCCTCGACGGCGAGACCGAAGGCCTGTACGCGGCGCAGAACCTGACCGTGGTCCACCACCTCAATGCCGCCCTGCGCGCGCACGCGATCTACCAGCGTGACGTGGACTACATCGTGCGCGACGGCGAAGTGGTCATCGTCGACGAGTTCACCGGCCGTACCCTGGCCGGCCGCCGCTGGTCCGACGGCCTGCACCAGGCGGTGGAAGCGAAGGAAGGCGTGCCGGTCCAGCGCGAGAACCAGACGCTGGCGAGCATCACCTTCCAGAACCTGTTCCGCATGTACAAGAAGCTGTCCGGCATGACCGGTACGGCCGATACCGAAGCGTTCGAATTCCAGAGCATCTACGGCCTGGAAGTGGTGGTGATCCCGACCAACCGCCCGACCATCCGCAAGGACAGCCCGGACCAGGTGTTCCTCAACCGCAAGGGCAAGTTCAATGCGGTGCTGGCCGACATCGAAGAGTGCGCCAAGCGCGGCCAGCCGGTGCTGGTGGGTACCACCTCGATCGAAACCTCGGAAATGCTGTCCGAGCACCTGAGCAAGGCCGGCGTGAAGCACGAAGTGCTCAACGCCAAGCAGCATGACCGCGAAGCGACCATCGTCGCCAATGCCGGCCGTCCGGCCGCCGTGACCATCGCCACCAACATGGCCGGCCGTGGTACCGACATCGTGCTGGGCGGTTCGCTGGAAGCCGAGATCCACGCCCTGGGCGAGGACGCGACCGACGAGCAGAAGGCCGCAGTCAAGGCCGAATGGCAGAAGCGCCACGATGCAGTGAAGGCCGCGGGCGGCCTGCACATCGTCGGCACCGAGCGCCATGAATCGCGCCGTATCGACAACCAGCTGCGTGGCCGTTCGGGCCGCCAGGGTGACCCGGGTTCGTCCCGCTTCTACCTGTCGCTGGAAGACAACCTGATGCGCATCTTCGCCTCCGACTGGGTGCAGAAGGCCATGCGCATGATGGGCATGAAGGAAGACGACGTCATCGAGGACCGCCTGGTCAGCCGCCAGATCGAGAAGGCGCAGCGCAAGGTCGAGGCCCACAACTTCGACATCCGCAAGAACCTGCTGGACTTCGACGACGTCAACAACGACCAGCGCAAGGTGATCTACGCCCAGCGCGACGAGCTGCTGGATGCCGAGTCGGTGAAGGCGAATGTCGATGGCATCCGCGACGACGTGATCTTCGACATCGTTGCGCGCTTCGTGCCGCCGAACTCGATCGACGAGCAGTGGGACCTGCGCGGCCTGGAAGCGACCCTGGAGTCGGACTTCGGCCTGCAGATGTCGCTGACCGACCTGGTCAAGGAACACGAAGAGCTGGACGCAGAGGCCATCGCCACCAAGGTCCAGGAGCGCGTCAACCAGCACTTCGCCGAGAAGGAAGCCGGCCTGGGCGAAGAGACCATGCGCGCGCTGGAGAAGCACGTGATGCTGACCGTGCTGGACCAGAGCTGGAAGGAGCACCTGGCGCGCATGGATTACCTGCGCCAGGGCATCTACCTGCGTGGTTACGCGCAGAAGCAGCCGAAGCAGGAATACAAGAAGGAAGCCTTCGAGCTGTTCTCGGACATGCTGGAGAACGTCAAGCGCGAAGTGGTGACCCTGCTGGCCCGCGTGCGTATCCGCAGCGACGAGGAAGTGCAGGCCCTGGAAGCGGCCGAGCGCCAGCAGGTGCAGGCGCGCCTGAGCCAGTCGCAGTTCCAGCACCAGGATGCGGGCGGCTACAGCGCCGACGAGGAAGCCGCGCAGGTCGAAGCCGCCCAGCAGGGCGTGGCCACGCTGCAGCGCGACGAGCCGAAGATCGGCCGCAACGATCCGTGCCCGTGCGGCAGTGGCAAGAAGTACAAGCACTGCCACGGCCAGCTGAGCTGACCCCGAAAGGCCCCGCGCAAGCGGGGCTTTTCTTTCATGGCGGCTGTTTCGCGGGGCTGATCCGGCCGGATCCGAGATTGCGTGGCCCGCCCTGTTCTGGGCATGCTTCCCCCATGCCTTCCCCCACCCGATCGATCCATGTCGTGGCCGCCGTCATCACCGACGCCCGTGGCCGCGTGCTGCTCAACCGCCGTACCGAGAATCGCGACATGGCCGGTCTGTGGGAGTTCCCCGGCGGCAAGCGCGAATCCGGCGAGACCTCCGAACAGGCGCTGGTGCGTGAACTGCGCGAAGAGCTGGGCATCGAGGCCGATGTCGGGCCCTGGCTGATGGACGTGCCGCAGCGTTATCCAGACAAGCTCCTGACCCTGGAAGTGCGCCACGTGCGCAGCTGGAAGGGCACACCGCGCGGGCGCGAAGGCCAGGCGATCACCTGGGTGGCGCAGGACAAGCTGGGCCGCTATTCGATGCCGCCGGCCGACCTGCCGGTGGTGGCCGCACTGCGCCAACCGGACCGTTACCTGATCACGCCAGCGCCGGCCGACGATGCCGGCGGCGTGCAGCACTGGCATGACCGGCTGCAGCAGGCAGTGGCGGCGGGCCAGCAGCGCATCCAGCTGCGCCTGCCGCCGGAACATCCGCAGCGGCAGGCCATGATCGAACAGGCCGTGCGCGCGCATCGCCGCGGCGTGCAGTGGCTGCTGAACCGTGATATCGCGTTGGCACGCGCACTGGGCGTGGGCGTGCACCTGGGCAGCGAGCAATTGCTGGCCCTGCAGGAACGGCCCTTGCCGGAAGGGCAGCTGGTCGCCGCGTCCTGCCACGATCTGGAGCAGCTGCAGGCAGCGCAGCGGCTGGGCTGCGACTTCGCGGTGCTCGGCCCGGTGCAGGCCACGGCCAGCCATCCCGAAGCGGCGCCGCTGGGCTGGGAGGCCTTCGCCGCACTGCGCGCGCAGGTGTCGCTGCCGATCTACGCGTTGGGCGGCATGGCCGCTGGCCACATCGCCGAAGCGCGCCGGCATGGCGGGCAGGGCATCGCTGCGATTCGCGGGTTGTGGCCAGGGTAACGCCGCGCACGCGGGGTCAGATCCCTGCGCAGCAGGGCTCTGACCCCATGGCCGAGATCCGACCCCTCCCGATCACAACGTGATCCAGAAACACCCGTATTGCCGGCGCAACCCCAGCACGGTCGAAGCGCGCGACACGCTGCCGGGCAAGGTCTGCTCCAGGCGCAGGCCGACCGGATGCCGTGCCGCTGGCGGCTCAGGGTCGGATCCCTGCGCCGCAGGGCTCTGACCCTCCTCCTGCGAGGACGCCAGCCCCTGTGACGGATACACCGGCACCACGTCCACCAGCGGCCGTCGTGCCAGCGATTCGAGTTGACCGAGGATGCGCTGCGCGCCCGCATCGGAGACCGCACCCCACAGGTACAGCGAGGACAGCCGGTTCACATCGTGGCTGACGATACCGGTGCGCAGTGCCTCCACCAGCTCGCTCAGGCGCCGTGGGCAGCGCGCACCCAGGGTGTCGCGCGGTAGGGTGCTGCCTGTGGGCGCGGGCGGTGGTAGTCGCGATTGGGCGCCAACGCTGTCGCAGGGACGGTCGGTATACACGCTCTGTCCCTGCGCGTCGGTGCAGCGGTTCAAGCGTGGGGACTGCGCATGGACCACGCTCGATGCCGAACACAACGACAGCAGCAACAGCAGGAAGGAAAACCGTTTCATCGACGCAGGGTAGCGCCGATCGCGGTGGCATGGCGTGCTTTCAGCCGTGCAGCAGCTTCAACACCGACGTGGTCGGCTTGGCCAGGTTCAATGTGTAGAAGTGCAGGCCCGGCGCGCCGCCCTCGATCAGGCGCTGGCACAGTTTGGCCACCACTTCGGTACCGAACGCCCGCACCGATTCGGCATCATCGCCATAGGCCTGCATCTTGCGGCTGATCCAGCGCGGGATTTCCGCACCGCACTGCTCGGAGAAGCGGCGCAGCTGGCTGAAGTTGGCGATCGGCATGATGCCGGGCGTGATCGGTACCTGCACGCCGAGCCGGCGCACGGCATCGACGAAGTGGAAGTACGCATCGGGGTTGTAGAAATACTGGGTGATCGCCGCGTCGGCGCCGGCGTCGATCTTGGCCTTGAAGTGCTTCAGGTCGGCCAGTGCGTCGGAAGCCTGCGGGTGCGTTTCGGGGTACGCGCCCACTTCGATATGGAACGCATCGCCGTGCTCGTCGCGGATGAAGTCGATCAGTTCGGCGGCATAGCGCATGTCACCGGGGAAGCCCATGCCCGACGGCAGATCGCCGCGCAGCGCGACCAGGCGGCGGCAGCCGATGGCGCGGTACAGCTTGAGCAGCTCGCGGATTTCCTGGCGGGTGCCACCGACGCAGGACAGATGCGGTGCGGCATCGAAGCCATGGTGCTGGTTGAGGTGGCGCACGGTCTCGGAGGTGTAGCTCAGGGTCGAGCCACCGGCACCGAAGGTGCACGACACGTACTCGGGGCCGTAGTCCTTCAACCTGGCCGCGGCGCGGTCCAGCTGGCTGCGCTGTTCGTCGGTCTTGGGTGGATAGAACTCGAAGCTGATGGCGGTCATGGCACGGGCGGCAGCGGCGGGTGCGGATCAGTATATCGCTTCATCAAGATGGATGTGCGATTGAGGCGTGAGGGCAGGTCATCCGTGGAGCGCGACCGTTCGCCCTGCTGACCGGCCGCTGCTCCGGAATCGCAACCCGGATGCCGTGGCCGGCGGCACGCTGATCCCATCCCGGCACCACCCACCTGATGAAGGAGCAGACGATGAAGATCTTCCTGGCACTCTGGTACGCGATGAAGGCCCTGGCCCGGCTGGCAATGATCGGCATGGCGATGGCCGTGCTCGGCTCCGGTTCCGCGCATGCCGCCACCGGCTCGACCGCTGGCAGGGTGCAGGTCGAGGTGGTCGGCAAGGGCCGCCCGCTGCTGATGATCCCCGGCCTCAACAGCAGCGCCGAGGTCTGGCGCGAGACCTGCCTGGCCCTGAAGGATGTGCAGTGCCACCTGGTGCAGCTGCCGGGCTTTGCCGGCGCGGCAGCGGCCGATCCGCGCCCGGTCGACTTCCTGCCGGCGATGCGCGGGCAGCTGCTGGCCTACCTGCACGACCAGCACCTGGGCCCGGTGGTGGTGGTCGGCCACAGCCTCGGTGGCCTGCTGGGCCTGCAGATGGCGCAGGCCGAGCCGAACGCGGTCAGCGCGCTGGTGGTGGTCGACGCCCTGCCATTCCTGCCGGCTGCGCGTGACCCCAAGGCCACCGCTGACAGCGTGCGGCCGATGGCCGACCAGCTGCGCAGGGGCATGCTGGCCGCCGACGCCGCGCAATGGCAGGCGCAGCTGAAGGCGGGCCTGCCGGGCTTGACCCGCGATCCGCAGCGCCAGGCCGAACTGGGCCGCTGGGGCGAAGGCAGCGACCGCCAGACCACGGCCGATGCCATGCATGCGGTGATGACCACCGACCTGCGCGACAGCATCGCTTCGATCACCGCGCCGACGCTGGTGCTCGGCAGCTGGGCCGGCTACCAGCCGATGGGCGGCACCGAGGACGGCACCCGGGCGGTGTTCCAGGCCCAGTACGCGAAACTGCAGGGCGTGCAGATCGCGATGAGCGCGCAGGGTTTCCACTTCCTGATGTGGGATGATCCGCGCTGGTTGCAGGAACAGGTGCAGCGTTTCCTCGCCGCGCATCCCTGACCCTTGTCCGCCCTCCTGCCACCACCGAGAGCCCGCATGGACGCCACCACGCCTTCCCGCCGTTTCTGGACGCTCAATGCACTGGCATGGGCCGGCTATGCGATGTACGGGCTGTGGGTGGGAATGCGGATCGGTGGCGGCGTGGTGTTCAGCGGCATCGTGCTGATCACACTCAGCGTGGCGGTCTCACTCTGGCTGTGCAGCGGCGCGTTGCGTTCGGTTGCACTGCGCCAGCGCTGGTGGGAGGGAAGCCTGGGCTTCCTGGTGCTGAAACTGGCCGCCGGCGTGGTGGTCGGGGCCAGCGTCGCGCAGGCGGTAACGGCGGCGCTGCTGCTGCCGGCACTGGCGCTGGGCTGGGTGCAGCTGCCTGGTGGCCATGCCGATTACCAGTGGTCTTCGGTGCTGGTGTACTGGATGAACACCGCGCTGTTCCTGCTGATGTGGACCGGGTTGTGGGCGGGCCTGCACGGCCTGCGGCGGGCGCGCCACAGTGAGCTGGCCCGCCTGCGCGCCGAGGCCGAACGCAGCGCGCTGGAGCGCGATGCGTTGCGTGCGCGGCTCAACCCGCACTTCATGTTCAATGCGCTGAACAACCTGCGTGCGCTGATCCTGGAAGACCCGGAACGGGCCCGTGACATGGTCACCCGCTTGTCGCGCACGCTGCGCCAGGCGCTGGCCCACAACCGCAGCGAGCAGGTCACGCTGGCCGAGGAGCTGGCGGTGGTCGACGATTACCTGGCCATCGAGGCGGTCCATTTCGAACAGCGCCTGCAGGTGCGGCGGCAGATCGATGCCGATGCCACGCAGGCACAGCTGCCGGCGATGGCGTTGCAGTTGCTGGTGGAGAACGCGATCAAGCATGGCATCGCCAGTCGCCCCGGCGGCGGCGAGGTGCAGATCCGCGCCACGCTGGACAATGACGTGCTGCGGTTGCAGGTGGACAATCCACTTTCAACCGGCAGCGAACCCCACCCATGGCCATGGCGTCGGCCTGGCCTACCTGCGTGCACAGCTGGGCATGCGTGGCCGATTCGTGCTGCAACCGGTCGGTGACCGCATGCAGGCCCTGCTGGAGATTCCGCAATGAGTGGCATGCTGCGCGTGTTGATCGTTGATGACGCACGGCTGGCGCGGCAGGAGCTGCGCACGCTGTTGTCGGCGCTGCCCTGGGTGCAGTGCGTGGGCGAGGCCGACGATGTGCCGGCCGCACGCGAGGCGATCGCCACGCTGGCGCCGGACCTGGTGCTGCTGGATGTGCAGATGCCCTCCGGCAGCGGCTTCGATGTGCTGGATGGACTGGAGACGGTGCCGGCGGTGGTGTTCGTTACCGCTTATGACACCTATGCGGTACGCGCATTCCAGGCCAACGCGCTGGACTATCTGGTGAAGCCGGTGGAGGCACCGCGCCTGCTGGAAGCGCTGGAGCGGGCGCGTGAGCGCGACGTGGTGGCGAGCGGCGCGCCGGAACTGCGAAGCACGCTGGGTGCGCAGGATCAGGTGTTCGTGCGCGAGGGTGAACGCTGCTGGTTCGTGGCGGTCTCCGAGATCCGTCGGCTGGTGGTGGATGGCAACTACACGCGGCTGTGGTTCCGCGACCAGAACGCCCTGTTGACCCGCAGCCTGAGCGCGCTGGAAGCACGCCTGCCGCAGGATCTTTTCTTCCGCGCCAACCGCAACACGCTGGTCAACCTGCGCCGTATCCGTGGGGTGTCGCCCAGCGTCGGCGACGGCTACGACCTGGCGCTGGATGATGGCAGCGAGGTGGAGGTGTCGCGGCGGCAGGCGCGTGAACTGCGCGAGCGGATGGCGTTGTAGGCGCTGCCAGCGGTTACCCTGTGCAGCGGATTCCCAGATCACGCCGCGCCATGTCCATCGTCCTCACCGATTTCGCCCGTCCCCGCCTGTTCCCGCGCGTGCCGCGCGGCAACACCATCCAGGACTGCACTGCCGAGCAGTTCGAGGCACACCTCAATGCGCACGCGCCGCTGAAGGTGCTCGACGGCTACGCCCCGTTCTGCAAGTTGTTCGTCTATGAGAACTGGACCAGCACGCGCTGCCTGACGGTACCGGTCACCGAGGCCAACCGCCACCAGCTGCGCAGCGGCTACGAAGCGCGCAACCGCGAGGAACTGCCGGTACTGGTGCGCTGGTTCGAGGGCGTGGAATCACCGCGTGCGAACTACCTGGTGGTGATCCTGTACAGCGCCGGGCAGCTGGCGAAGGAAGGTTCACCGATCGAGGCCGACTGGGGCATCGTCGGCTGCATCTACACCGCCGAACCGGAAGAAGTGCCGATGGCGCCGATCACCATGATGCGCAATGCGCTGGGCGTGGAGGAGGGCGGTTCCGGCGTGCCACTGGATCGGGAAGCCTACCAGCGCTCGGTGGCGTTCTGGGAGAACAACGCCAACTGGCGGCCCTGAACCTGGAGGGGGATATAGCGGCCGATCATGCCTGGCTGCTCTATGATCGGGCCAGGCAAACCCATGGAGGGCAAGGCATGGCTTGGGCAAGGATGATCCTGGTGTTGCTGGCGGGCTCGTTGCCCGCCTCCCCTGTACTGGCAGCGAAGCCATCTGTCGACATTGCATGCTCGCCGTTGGCGGCCGTTCCCGCGCTGCGCGATGCGGAGGTGACCGCATTGTCGATGCAGTCCAAGGACGGTCGTTGCGTGGTGGAGGTGAAGGCGGCCAACGGCAGGGCGTTGCTTCGGCAGCAGCAGATGCTGGAGGTGCTCACGCAACACGCCTGCGCGGCGCCGGCGGAGGTGAGCGTGGACGATACGCGGCTATCCCTGCAGTTGCGCCTGCCGAAGCGCTGCGCGGCGCGCGGCAGCCGCGATCTGTTCGCGGGCGAAGGTGTTGCGTGGAAGCCGGCACGTGGCATGTCGCCGCACTATCCGCCGGCGGCCATGCAGCAGGGACTTTCCGGGCGCAGCCTGCTGAAGGCATTGATTGATGCGAAGGGGACGGTTGCCGCCGTGATCGTGGAGACATCCAGCGGCCATGCGCTGCTGGATGAAGCGGCGGTGGACGAGCTGCGTGGCTGGCCTTTCGTCCGTGCCGAAGCAGAGAGCACAGTGCCGGAGTTTACCATCGTGCGGGTGCCGATGCGGTACGCGCTGGTGGAGTGACCGCCATCCACGCGTGGCGTGGATCTACGTGTGGCAATGCGGTTGATGAAGGTGCGGTTCCGCGTGGTCATGCCATCCACGCGTGGCGTGGATCTACCGGGCCGCAGTAGAGCCACGCCATGCGTGGCTGCAGTCGCGTCAGACGGCTATCCACTCCCACCACGGGTAGTGGTACTCGCGGTCGATGGCCCGCCAATGCTGGCCGCACTGTTCGCACGTAACGATGTGGCAATCCCCCCAGCCGTCTTCGGCTTCTTCCACCGAGCGCAGCTGCATCTGGCCCTGTTCAACCAGACGACGCGGATCGAAGAACGGGTAGCCGGGATTGAGCGCGCACAGGCACCCCTCGCGTGTGTGCCAGTAATGCAGCCGACGCAGGGCCGCCTTCAGATGCGCCTGGTTGCTGATCAGCATGCCGCCGAGCGCGACGCCCTGGCAGCGCTGTTCAATCAATTCCGCGTATGCGGCCAATGCATCCAGCGAGGGCGCGCTGAACAGCCGTGCGACCGTGCGTGCGGCATCGGTGATGCGCGTGCCGTCGCGCGACAACAGGTCCTGCAGCAGCACGTCGGCCTGTGCATCGTCGAGCCGGGGTATCGGCGCTGCTGACCACGGCCAGCGCATCAGCGTGACTTGCCGATGGCAGCGTAGTGGCCGGCGGTGAGCCGCAGCAGATCGGCCGGTGCCAGTTCCACTTCGAGGCCGCGGCGCCCGGCGCTGACATGCAGCGCGGGCAGCGCTTCGGCGCTGGCGTCCAGGAAGGTGCGCAGGCGCTTCTTCTGCCCCAGCGGGCTGATGCCACCGACCAGATACCCGGTCGCGCGCTGTGCGGCATCAGCAGCGGCCATCTCGCACTTCTTGCAGCCGGCGGCTTCGGCCAGCGCCTTCAGGTCGAGCTGACCGGCGACCGGCACGATTGCCACCAGCAGTTCATGTGCTTCAGTGCTGGCCAGCAGGGTCTTGAACACCTGGGCGGGGTCGAGGCCGAGCTTGTCGACGGCTTCGCCGCCATAGGATTCGGCGTGGGCGTCGTGCACGTAGCTGCGCACGGTGTGGGCGATCTTCTCGCGCTTGAGCAGGTTGATGGCCGGGGTCATGGGTGCATCCTAGCGCGGGGCAGGGGTGTTGCCTTGACCGAGGCTATTGCGGGTGGAGCATCCACGCATGGCGTGGATCTACCGGGGGTTGGCCGGGGATATCCACGCATGGCGTGGATCTACTGGGGCCGGACGATCAGTAGATCCACGCCATGCGTGGATACGTGGTGTACGGCCACACGCAAACGCAGAACGGGCGCCCGAAGGCGCCCGTTCTTTCTACTTCCGTTGCTGGGGTCAGAGCCCTTTCCTGCGGAAAGGGATCCGACCCCGGCACGATCAGTAGCGGTAGTGGTCCGGCTTGAACGGGCCTTCCACCGGCACGCCGATGTAGTCGGCCTGTTCCTGGCTCAGGGTGGTCAGCTTCACGCCGATCTTTTCCAGGTGCAGGCGGGCCACTTCTTCGTCCAGCTTCTTCGGCAGCAGGTAGACCTTCTTCTCGTAGCTGTCCTTGTTCGCCCACAGGTCGATCTGTGCCAGGGTCTGGTTGGCGAAGCTGTTGGACATCACGAAGCTCGGGTGGCCGGTGGCGCAGCCCAGGTTCACCAGGCGGCCTTCGGCCAGCAGGAAGATCGCGTTGCCGTTCGGGAAGATGTACTTGTCCACCTGCGGCTTGATGTTGACGTGCTTGACGCCGGCGAACGACACCAGCGCGTCGACCTGGATCTCGTTGTCGAAGTGGCCGATGTTGCAGACGATGGCCTGGTCCTTCATCGCGCTCAGGTGCTCGATGCGGATGATGTCCTTGTTGCCGGTGGTGGTGACGTACAGGTCGGCACGGCCCAGGGTCGATTCGATGGTGTTGACTTCATAGCCTTCCATCGCCGCCTGCAGGGCGCAGATCGGGTCGATCTCGGTGACGATGACGCGCGCGCCGTAGGCACGCAGCGATGCAGCGCAGCCCTTGCCGACGTCGCCGTAGCCGCAGACCACGGCCACCTTGCCGGCCAGCATCACGTCCATCGCGCGCTTCAGGCCGTCGGCCAGCGACTCGCGGCAGCCGTACAGGTTGTCGAACTTGCTCTTGGTGACCGAGTCGTTGACGTTGATCGCCGGGATCAGCAGGGTGCCGGCCTGGGCCAGCTGGTACAGGCGGTGCACGCCGGTGGTGGTCTCTTCCGAGACGCCCTTCCAGTCCTTGACCACGCGGCCCCAGTAACCCGGGCGCTCCTTGGCGACGCGCTTGAGCAGGTTCTTGATGACCTGTTCTTCGTGCGAGGACGAGGCGGTGTTGACCCAGTCGCTGCCGTTTTCCAGCTCGTAGCCCTTGTGGATCAGCAGGGTCACGTCACCGCCGTCGTCGACCACCAGCTCCGGGCCGGTCAGGGTGCCGTCGGCCAGGGTGAAGGTCAGCGCGTCCAGGGTGCAGTCCCAGTACTCTTCCAGGGTCTCGCCCTTCCAGGCGAACACCGGGGTGCCGGTGGCGGCGATGGCGGCAGCCGCGTGGTCCTGGGTCGAGAAGATGTTGCACGAGGCCCAGCGCACGTCAGCGCCGATGTCCTTCAGGGTCTCGATCAGCACCGCGGTCTGGATGGTCATGTGCAGCGAGCCGGTCACGCGCACGCCCTTCAGCGGCAGCTCGGCCTGGTACTTGCGGCGGATCGACATCAGGCCCGGCATTTCGTGCTCGGCGATGTCCAGTTCCTTGCGGCCCCAGTCGGCCAGCGTGATGTCGCGGATCTTGTAATCACCTTCGGTGGAGAAGGTCTTGGCAACAGCATTCATTCGTGTGCTCCGGTTGTGGGCGAGAGGGTGCTCGCATCTAGCCGGGCGCCGTTGTTACAAAGCCACCTCACCGAGCCTGGCCGGGCCTCATGGGATCCGGTCGCAGCGCCCCTCGGCAGGGGAGAACCCCCATTATATCGCGGCCCCGGCGTGACATCCGGATGACCCAACCATCGGCAGATGGGCGGGCGTGCACGGCCTGTTAAGGTCGGTGTTTTCACGCATCACACAGGTGGAACGATGAGCATGCACGCGCGCCGTACGCGGCGCTGGACCGGCCTGGTCCTGTCGATGGGACTGCTGGCCGTGGCCCCGCTGGCCTGGGCGGTGGCCCCGCAGCCTGCGGCGACGCAGGCCCAGGGTGTCAATGGCTACGAACTGCCGTCGGCGGCGCTGCAGGCGGTGGTCGATGCACCGCGCGCGCCGTCGCTGTACCTGTCGCCACGCCGCGACGTGGCCGCGTTGATGCAGATGCCGTCGCTGCCGTCGATCCAGGTGGTGGCGCAGCCGGAACTGAAGCTGGCCGGCCTGCGCATCAACCCGCGCACGTTCTCCGACAGCCGCTTCAGCTTCGGCGAGAAGCTGTGGCTGATGAACGTGGCTGATGGCAAGGAACGGCCGATCGGCGGCCTGCCGGCCAAGCTGTCGATCGCCAGTGTGATGTGGTCGCCGGACCAGAAGTGGCTGGCCTTCAACCAGGTCGACGCCGCCAGCGGCGCCAACGAACTGTGGCTGGTGGACGTGGCCGGCGGCAGTGCCCGCCGCCTCGTTGCCGGCCTGAACACGGTGATCGGCAGCGGCTACCAGTGGCTGCCGGACAGCCGCGGGCTGGTGGTGTTCACCCGCCCGGCCAACCTCGGTGCGGCCCCGGCCGCCGACGGCATCCCGACCGGCCCCGCCGTACAGCAGACCCGCCAGGGCGATGGCGTGGTGTCGATCCGTACCTACCAGGACCTGCTGAAGAACGAAGCCGACGCGCGCCAGTTCGACTACTACGCCACCACCCAGCCGGTGGAAGTCAGCCTGGATGGCACCACCCGGGCGATCGGCGCGGCCGGCATCTTCATGGGCTTCTCGGTGTCGCCGGATGGCCGCTTCGTGCTGCGCCAACCGGTGCAGCGTCCGTATTCCTACGTGGTGCCGGTGAGCAGCTTCCCGCGCCGCATCGAAGTGATCGACCTTGCCAGCGGCAAGCTGGTGCATACCGTGGCCGTACGTCCGCTGGTGGAAGGCCTGCCGACCGGCAACGATGCCGAAGTGACCGGCGTGCGTGACATCGGCTGGCGTGGTGATGCCGAAGCGACCCTGGTCTGGGCCGAAGCGCAGGATGGAGGCGACCCGAACAAGGACGCCAAGGTGCGCGATGCGGTGCTGATGCAGGCCGCGCCGTTCGACACGCCGCCGGTGACGCTGGCCCAGCTTGGCAGCCGCCTGGCCGGCATCAGCTGGGGCCGCGGTGACCTGGCCCTGCTGACCGAATCGTGGTGGAAGACCCGCAAGACCAAGACCTGGCTGATCGCCCCGGACAATGCCAGCGCCGAACCGCGCCTGCTGTGGGACCGCGATGCGCAAGACCGCTATGCCGATCCGGGCCGGCCGCTGCTGGCCAGTAATGAGCGGGGCCGTTCGCTGCTGCAGACCAGCCCCGATGGCAGCAGCCTGTACCTGGCCGGTGCCGGCGCTTCGCCGGAAGGCGACCGTCCGTTCGTGGACCGCTTCGACATCGCCACGGGCAAGGCAACGCGCCTGTTCCACTCGCAGGCGCCGAGCTATTCGCTGCCGGTGGCATTGCTGGACAACCAGGGCAGTTCGCTGCTGCTGAGCCGCGAGAGCCCGGACGAGCCGGCCAACTTCTACGTGCAGTCGCTGGCCGATGCCGGTGCTGCGCCGCGTGCGCTGACCCACTTCGCGCATCCGCTGCCGCAGCTGAAGGGCGTGCAGAAGGAGCAGATCCGCTACAAGCGCAAGGACGGCGTCGACCTGACCGCAACCCTGCTGCTGCCGCCGGGCTACGACCCGAAGCGCGACGGCCCGCGCCCCCTGCTGATGTGGGCCTATCCGGGTGAGTTCAAGAGCGCGGCCGCGGCCAGCCAGGTGACCGATTCGCCGTACCGCTTCAATGCGGTCAGCTACTGGGGCCCGCAGGCGTTCCTGGCCAAGGGGTATGTGGTGCTGGCCAGCCCGTCGATGCCGATCATCGGCGAGGGTGACAAGGAGCCGAACGACACCTACATCGAACAGCTGGTGGCCAACGCGCAGGCCGCCGTGGATGAAGTGGTGCGCCGTGGCGTGACCGACCGCGATCACATCGCCATTGGTGGCCATTCCTACGGTGCGTTCATGACCGCCAACCTGCTGGCGCATACGCGCCTGTTCAAGGCGGGCATCGCGCGCAGCGGCGCCTACAACCGCACGCTCACCCCGTTCGGCTTCCAGGCCGAGGAGCGCAACTACTGGCAGGCGCAGGACGTCTACCAGAAGATGGCGCCGTTCAACTACGCCGACAGGATCAAGGATCCGATCCTGTTCATCCACGGCGTGGACGACAACAACTCCGGCACGTTCCCGATCCAGAGCGAGCGCATGTTCGCGGCGGTGAAGGGCCTGGGCGGCACCGCGCGTCTGGTGATGCTGCCGAATGAGTCGCATGCCTACCGCGCACGCGAATCGATCATGACCATGCTGGCCGAAAGCGAGCGCTGGCTGGAGCAGACCATCGGCCCGGCTGGGCAGGGCAAGGCGAAGAAGAAGCGCTGACCGGACCCGGTAGTGCCGGCCGCTGGCCGGCAACCTCATGGAGCCACACAACCTGAGGTTGCCGGCCAGCGGCCGGCACTACCAGATGAAACCATTTTTGCATCGCAGCACGACGCCCGTTCTGGTTTAGGCTTGGGGTCTGGATCCGTTGACCGAGGCCTGTGCGTCGCCGATGAACGAGTACCGCAGCAGCATCGAGTTTGCTTCCCCCGATCTTCCGCTTCGCGATGACGTGCGCCGGCTCGGCGCACTGGTCGGTGACCTGCTGGTCGAGCAGGTATCGGCAGCCTTCCTCGACGATGTCGAAGACGTGCGCACCCGCGCCATCGCCCGGCGCGAGAACCAGGCGCCACTGTCGGAGCTGGCCGAAGGCCTGGCCGGGCGCACGCCGCAGCAGGCCGAGACCATGGTGCGGGCCTTCAGCACCTACTTCCAGGTGGTCAACATCGCCGAGCGCGTGCATCGCATCCGCCGTCGCCGTGACTACCAGCGTGCCGGTACCGCCGGGGCGCAGCCCGACGGCCTGCAGGATGCGCTGCAGCACCTGAAGGCGCAGGGCGTGGGCCTGGACGAGCTGGCGCAGTGGCTGCCCCGCATCGATATCGAACCGGTGTTCACCGCGCACCCGACCGAAGCCGTGCGCCGCGCGCTGCTGGAGAAAGAGCAGCTGATGGTGGCCAGCCTGGTCGACAACCTCGACGGCCGGCGCACGCCGGGGGAAGCGGCCGCCGATGCCGCGCGCTTCCGCATGGCGCTGACCGCTTCGTGGCAGACCACCGATTCCTCGCCGGTGCGGCCCACCGTGGATGACGAGCGCGAGCACGTCGGTTTCTATCTGGTGCAGGTGCTGTACCGGGTGATCCCGGTGCTGTACGAATCGCTGCAGCAGGCGCTGCGCGATACCTACGGCGAGGAACTGCCGCTGCCACGCCTGCTGCGATTCGGCACCTGGGTGGGCGGTGACATGGACGGCAATCCGAACGTGGATGCCCACACCATCCGCAATACGCTGGATGCGCAGCGGCAGGCGGTACTCGGGCGCTACCAGAAGGAACTGCTGCAGCTGGCCAGCCTGCTCAGCCAGTCCACCGAGCGGGTGGGCGTGAGCGAGGTGCTGCAGGCGCGCGTGGCGCACTACCAGCAGCTGCTGCCGCAGGTGCAGTCGCGTCCGCGCCACGCCGACATGCCGTACCGCCTGCTCAACGACCGCATGCGCGCACGCCTGCAGGCCACGTTGGATGACGGCGAAGGCGCCTACGCCGGTCCTGACGAACTGATCGACGACCTGCAGCTGATCCTCGACAGCCTGCGCGCGAACCGCGGCGAACATGCCGGTGGCTTCGCCGTGCAGCGCCTGCTATGGCGGGTGAAGACCTTCGGCTACCACCTGGCGCGGTTGGACGTGCGCCAGGAATCGAGCGTGCACGCGCGCGCGCTGGCCACCGTGCTGGGCGGCGACGCAGCGTGGGACGGTCTGGATGCATTGGGTCGCGCGCGGCTGCTGGCGCCGCATGCCAGTGGTGACGCGCCGTTGCCGAAGGGCGACGACGAAGGCAACCGGCGACTGGATGCCGTGTTCGCCGCACTGGCCGATGCCCGTGCGCGCCATGGTGGCGATGCGCTGGGCAGCTACATCATTTCGATGGCGCATGACCGCAGCGATGTGCTGGCGGTACTGGCGCTGGCACGCCGTGGCGGCCTGGTGGAAGAGGGCGGTTCGGTGCCGCTGGATATTGCGCCATTGTTCGAAACCGTGGACGACCTCAAGCGCGGCACCGCGACCCTGCGCGACCTGCTGGCCGATCCGATCTATCGCGCACACCTGCACGCACGTGATGACGTGCAGATGGTGATGCTGGGCTATTCGGACAGCAGCAAGGACGGCGGCATCGCCGCTTCGCGGTGGGGCCTGCAGCGAGCGCAGGTGGAACTGCTGGAGGTGGCGGCCGAGGCCGGCATCCGCCTGACCTTCTTCCATGGCCGTGGTGGTTCGATCAGCCGCGGTGGCGGCAAGACCACGCACGCGGTGGATGCCTCGCCGCGCGGCAGCATCGATGGCCGCCTGCGGGTGACCGAGCAGGGCGAGGTGATCCATCGCAAATACGGCATCCGTGCACTGGCGCTGCGCTCGCTGGAACAGGCCACCGGTGCGGTGCTGCGCGCCAGCCTGCGGCCGCGCGCCGCCGAACCCCGCGAAGATGAGTGGCGCCCGGTGATGGACGCGGTGGCGTCTGCCAGCAGCGAGGTGTATCGCGCGTTCGTTGGCCAGGCCGGCTTCATGGACTACTTCCGCACCGCCACGCCGATCGACGTGATCGAGCGGATGACGCTGGGCTCGCGGCCATCGCGCCGGCTCGGCCAGGACGCTGCACTGGGCAACCTGCGTGCGATTCCGTGGGTGTTCGCCTGGAGCCAGGCACGCGCCGTGATTCCCGGCTGGTATGGCGTGGGCAGTGGCCTGCAAGCTGCGGTTGATGCCGGCCACGAACAGACCCTGCGCGACATGGCGCGAGACTGGCCGTTTTTCCGTACGTTCCTGGACGACATCGCGATGGTGTTGTCCAAGGGCGATATCACCATTGCCGAGCAGTTCTCGCTGTTGTCGGGCGACCTGCACGAGCGTTTCTTCCCGCAGGTGCAACGCGAACTGGAACTGACCCGGCACTGGCTGCTGGCGCTGATGGACCAAAAGACGCTGCTCGACCACGATGCGCGGCTGGCGCTGTCGATCCGCCTGCGCAATCCCTACGTCGATCCGATCAGCGTGCTGCAGGTGGACCTGTTGCAGCGATGGCGGGCCAGCGGGCGCGAGGATGACGAGTTGCTGCGCGCGCTGGTGGCCTGCGTGAACGGTGTTTCGCAGGGCGTGCAGAACACGGGTTGATCCGCATCCGCCGGGCATGGCCCGGCGCTATCTGCCTCGGTGGGTGCGGGGCTTGCCCCGCACGCCCTCATTCTTCCGGCGACGGCGGGTTCGACGCCAGCAGTTCCAGATGGCGCTGCTCCATTTCCTGGCGCAGCTGGCGGCGGATCAGTGCGGCTGCCTGGCGGCGCTTCTCGTCCGACGTGACCGGCTGCAGGGGCGGCACCGGCGTTGGCCGGCCTTCCTCATCCACGGCCACCATGGTGAAGAAGCAGCTGTTGGCGTGGCGCACGCTGCGCTTGAGGATGTCCTCGGCCACCACCTTGATGCCGATCTCCATCGACGAGGTGCCGGTATGGTTCACCGAGGCGAGGAAGGTGACCAGCTCGCCCACCGCGATCGGCTGGCGGAACATCACCTGGTCCACCGACAGGGTGACCACGTAGCTGCCGGCGTAACGGCTGGCACAGGCGTAGGCGACCTGGTCGAGCAGGCGCAGGATGGCGCCGCCGTGGACCTTGCCGGAGAAATTGGCCATCTCCGGCGACATCAGCACGGTCATGGACAGCTGGTGGGTTTTCAGTTCGGTCGACATGCGGCGATTGTATCGGCAACCGGTAGTGCCGGCCGCTGGCCGGCAACCACGCGATTGTTTCCGGAGGCCATGAAAAAGCCGGCCAGCGGCCGGCTCTACCAGAAAAGAGAAGGGCCGCTTGCGCGGCCCTTCGTGTTTCTTACTTCAGCTTCGCATCGGCGCGCAGGGGGGCGGCGCGGTCGGTCTTCTCCCAGGAGAAGGCCGTGGCGTTGACGGTCTCGCCTTCGCCGTTGAGGTAGCTGAACTCCTTCGGCTTGCGGCCGAAGTGGCCATAGGCCGCGGTCTGCTGGTACATCGGGTGCACCAGGTCCAGCATCTTGATGATGCCGTACGGGCGCAGGTCGAAGTGCTTGCGGATCAGCTTCTCGATCTTGTCGTCGCTGATCTTGCCGGTGCCGAAGGTGGTGACCGAGATCGAGGTCGGCTCAGCCACGCCGATGGCGTAGGAGACCTGCACTTCGCAACGGTCGGCCAGGCCGGCGGCAACCACGTTCTTGGCGACGTAGCGGGCCGCGTAGGCTGCCGAACGGTCGACCTTGGACGGGTCCTTGCCGGAGAAGGCGCCACCACCGTGACGGGCCCAGCCGCCGTAGGTGTCGACGATGATCTTGCGGCCGGTCAGGCCGCAGTCGCCCACCGGGCCGCCGATCTCGAACTTGCCGGTCGGGTTGATGTGGAACTTGGTGCCCTTGTGCAGCCACTTGGCCGGCAGCACCGGCTTGATGATCTCTTCGCGGACGGCCTCGATGAGGTCCTTCTGCTTGATGCCCGGGGCGTGCTGGGTCGACAGGACCACGGCGTCGATGGCCGAGACCACGCCGTTTTCATAGCGCAGGGTGACCTGGCTCTTGGCGTCCGGACGCAGCCACGACAGCGGCGAGTTCTTCTTCTTGCGGATCTTGGCCTGCTGCTCGACCAGGCGGTGCGACAGGTGGATCGCGGCCGGCATGTAGCTGTCGGTCTCGTTGGTGGCATAGCCGAACATCAGGCCCTGGTCGCCAGCGCCCATTTCTTCCGGCTTCTTGCGATCCACGCCCTGGGCGATGTGCGGCGACTGCTTGCCGATCAGGTTCAACACGCCGCAGGTGGCGCCGTCGAAGCCGACGTCGGAGCTGTCGTAGCCGATGTCCGTGATGACCTTGCGGGTCAGCGCTTCCAGGTCGATCCAGGCGCTGGTGGTGATTTCACCGGCCACAATGGCAACACCGGTCTTGACCATGGTCTCGCAGGCCACGCGGGCGCGCTGGTCCTGGGTCAGGATCGCGTCCAGCACCGCATCGGAGATCTGGTCGGCAACCTTGTCCGGATGGCCTTCGGAGACCGACTCGGAGGTGAAGAGATAGCTGGACATCAGGCGTAATATCCCTTGATTCGGATGGAAAGATGGGCGCGAATGATACACGGGGTGCGCCGCCTGTGCATTGTGAACCTGTACCGGTTGCCGGTGGTTAAGCCCGCGTAGGCCCGGCAGGGGCCGTCCGGCCGGGATTGGGGCCCAGCCTCGAGGCCCAGTGTTCCACCAGCGTGACAACGCACCGGGCTGCTACCGGCCCCGACTGCGCGGGCCGGTAGCAGCCCGGCAGCGGCTGTTCGGCCGTCATCGTTCTGCCCCAAAACCGCCATCTGGCTGCCGCCTGGCGGGCGCAGGCTGTCGGCCAATCCGGCCGCCGGGCATGAGTGGATCTGCCATGCAGGAACTTGAACAGCGTCTCCAGCAACGCTTCCCCGATTGGTTCCATGGCCGTCGTGGCCAACTGGCGCGGCCGCTGCTGCGCAGCGTCGGTCGCTGGTCGCGGCTGGACCAGATCGAAGCCTTCCTGCAGCGCAGCTCAGGCCTGCGTGGCTTCGGTTTCGTCGCCGCCGGCCTGGAGTTCATCGACGGCCAGTACCAGGTGGACCCGGCCGCGCTGGCGAAGATCCCGGCCACCGGCCGCCTGCTGATCGTCGCCAACCACCCCTCCGGTGCCCTGGACGCGCTGGCCTTGCTGGACGCGGTCGGCCGCATCCGCCGCGACGTACGCATCGTGGCCAACGACCTGCTGGGGGCGATCGCGCCACTGCAGGACCTGCTGCTGCCGGTGCGCATCCTCGGTGGCAAGGCCCAGCGCGGCAGCCTGCATGCCGTCGAGGAGGCGTTGGCCGCCGAGCAGTGCGTGATCGTGTTCCCGGCCGGCGAGGTCTCGCGGCTGTCGCTGCGCGGCATCCGCGACGGCCGCTGGCAGCGCGGTTTCGTCCGCTTTGCCCGCGCGGCCGGTGCACCGGTGCTGCCGGTGCGGGTGGAGGCGCGCAACTCGGCACTGTTCTACGGCGCCTCGACCCTGTTCAAGCCGGCGGGCACCGCGCTGCTGGCGCGCGAGATGTTCACCCGTCGTGGCCGTCCGCTGCGGCTGAGCATCGGCGAGCCGATGCAGCTGGGCAAGGGCGGTGATCCGGGCGCCCAACTGCTGGCGGTACGCCGCGCGCTCTATGCGCTGGGCCGTAATGGGGCGGCGGGCGATGCCGCTGCTGTTGCGGGCCCCGAGCCGCTGGCGTCCCCGGTGCCACCTTCGCAGGTCGCCGCCGGCATCGCTGCCGCCACCCAGCTGGGCCAGACCGCCGACGGCAAGCAGATCCTGCTGGCGACCTGTACCGCCGATTCACCGCTGCTGCTGGAACTGGGCCGCCTGCGCGAGCTGACCTTCCGGCAGGTGGGCGAGGGCACCGGGCGCAGCCGTGACCTGGACGATTACGATCCGCAGTACGAGCACATCGTGATCTGGGACGCCGCCGCGCAGCGCATCGCCGGTGCCTACCGCATCATGCGCGGTGCGCAGGCCCTGGCCCGGCACGGCCTGTCCGGGCTCTACAGCGCGTCGCTGTTCCGCTATTCCGACGATGCCATCACCCACATTGCCGAAGGCCTGGAACTGGGTCGCAGCTTCGTGGTACCCGACTACTGGGGCAGCCGCAGCCTGGACTACCTGTGGCAGGGCATTGGTGCCTACCTGCAGTGCCGGCCGGGCATCCGCTACCTGTTCGGCGCAGTGTCGATCAGCGCGGCGCTGCCGCGTGATGCACGCGAGCAGCTGGTGGCGTACTACCAGCGCTACTTCAGCGGTACCGCGGGACTGGCCGAATCGAACCGCCCCTTCCAGTATTTCGCCGCACCGCCAAGTTTCGGCGAGCTGGATGCAGGTGCCGCGTTCGATGTGCTCAAGGCCAACCTGGCTGCACTGGGTACCGGCGTGCCGACGCTGTACCGCCAGTACACCGATCTGTGCGAACCCGGCGGCGCGCGTTTCCTCGCCTTCGGCGTCGACCCTGACTTCAGTGATTCGATCGACGGCCTGATCGAAGTGGACCTGTGCGCGATACGGCCAAACAAGCGCAAACGCTACCTGCGCGACGCGGGGACGCCGGCATGAGCACGCTGGCGAACCTGTCGCCACACCGGCGCGCAGTGTTCGTCTCCGACGTGCACCTGGGCTCACGTCATTGCCATGCCACCGAGCTGGCGCGGTTCCTCTCGCAGCTGCGCTGCGAACGGTTGTACCTGGTCGGCGACATCATCGACCTGTGGTGGATGGCGCATCGCCGCGCCAACTGGCGGCAGTCGCACAGCGAAGTCATCCAGGCCCTGCACGCGCTGCGCCGTGCAGGGACCGAGATCATCTACATTCCCGGCAATCACGACGCATCGTTGCGCCACGTATGTGGGCTGATGCTGCCTGCCATGCAGGTGCGCCGCCGCGCCATCCACGTGACCGCCGATGGCCGTCGGCTGCTGGTCGCGCACGGCGACGACTACGACGGCGTGACCCACTTCGGCGGCCTGCAGGAAAAGTTCGGCGACTGGCTGTACTACCGCATCCTGACCGGCAACCAGGCGCTGAACGCCGTGCGGCGCCGGCTGGGCATGCGCTACTGGTCGCTGTCGGAGTTCCTGAAGAAGCGCAGCGGCGCCGCCGAACGCTACATCGAGCGTTTCGTGCAGGCCGGGCTGGATGACGTGCGTCGGCGCGGCCTGGACGGCATCGTCTGCGGCCACATCCACCGCGCGGCGCTGGTCGAACGCGATGGTCTGGTCTACGCCAACGATGGCGACTGGGTGGAGAGCCTGACCGCACTGGCCGAAGACCATGATGGTGCGCTGCGCCTGCTTGATCACAACGGCCAGACCCTGGTGGAACTACCGGGCGCGCGGATCAAGCAAGCGGCCTGACCTACTCTTGTAGCGTCGAGCCATGCTCGACTGCTCTTCTCAGACTGCCGCAGTCGAGCATGGCTCGACGCTACAAAAAACGCGAGCGGCGCTCTTCAGCAGGTGTGCCATCGAGACGGCGTGCCCGCAAGCCGCTAGCATCGGCCAATGGATTCCCTGACCCAGATCGTGCTCGGTGGCGCCGTCGCCGCTGCCATCGCCCCGCCCGGCCATCGCCGTGCGGCCCTGCTGGCCGGTGCCGCGCTTGGCACCCTGCCGGACCTCGACGCCCTGTGGCTCGGCTTCACCGCCGCCGACCCGGTGGCGAACATGATCGAGCACCGCAGTTTCAGTCACTCGTTGCTGGTGCTGCCCTGGGTGGCTGCACTGATCTGGTGGTTGTTCAAGCGCTTCGGCAATGGCCGCGTCGCGCAGTCACCGGTGCGCTGGTTCTGGGCGATCCAGTTGGCACTGGTCACCCATCCCGTGCTGGATGCGTTCACTGTGTATGGCACGCAGTTGTGGTGGCCGCTGCGCCCACACCCGACCATGGGTTCCAGTGTCTTCATCATCGACCCGGGTTACACGGTGTGGCTGTTGCTGGGCTGCGTGCTGGCCTGGTTCGGTCGCGCCCGGCCCTGGGCGGGTAAGGTGCTGGGCATGGCCCTGCTGCTCAGCAGTGGCTATCTGGGTTGGGGGCTGATCGCCAAGGCGCAGGTCGACCGTGCCGCGCAGCAGGGCCTGGCCGCGATGGGCCTGGGTGATGCGCCGCGCTTCTCGGTGCCGATGCCGTTCAACACCCTGCTGTGGCGGGTGGTGGCGATGACGCCCAGCGGCTACGTGGTGGGCGACCGCTCGCTGGTGGCCGACCACGGGCCGATGCGGTTCGAAGGCCATGCGTCCAACGTGCAGGCCTTGCGCGAAGCGACGGCCATCCCGGCGGTGCAGCAGCTGCAGTGGTTCAACCGCGGCTTCATGCGTGCGCAGGTGGTTGACGGCCGGTTGGTGCTGAGTGACCTGCGCATGGGCCTGGAACCGGACTACACCTTCAATTTCGTCGTGGCCGAACAGGCTGATGGGCAGTGGCGGGCGATCACGCCCGAGCAGGTGCGGGTGGATTACAGCAGTCCTGCCGCCCGTGCTGACGCCGGTCGCCGGTTGGCCGCGATGTGGCAGCGGATCTGGCAGGAGCCGGCAGCCTCCGCGACGGGTGCCGCGCACCCGTAGATCCACGCCATGCGTGGATGGCGTAGGCATCGGCGAAGGCAGCCACGCATGGCGTGGCTCTACTGCCTCCAACGGTAGCGCAGTGTCGCACCCGTAGATCCACGCCATGCGTGGATGGCGTGGGCATCGGCGAAGGCAGCCACGCATGGCGTGGCTCTACTGCCTCCAACGGTAGCGCAGTGTCGCACCCGTAGATCCACGCCATGCGTGGATGGCGGGGACATCGGCGAAGGCAGCCACGCATGGCGTGGCGCTACTGCCTCCATCGGCAGTGCAGTGTCGCACCCGTAGATCCACGCCATGCGGGGATGGCGTAGGCATCGGCGAAGGCAGCCACGCATGGCGTGGCGCTACTGCCTCCATCGGCAGCGCAGTGTCGCACCCGTAGATCCACGCCATGCGTGGATGGCGTGGGCATCGGCGAAGGCAGCCACGCATGGCGTGGCTCTACTGCCTCCATCGGCAGCGCAGTGTCGCACCCGTAGATCCACGCCATGCAGGGATGGCGGGGACATTGGCGAAAGCAGCCACGAATGGCGTGGCTCTACCGAATCAACACCGTACGGCTCAATACACCGTGGCGCGGCCCTGCACGAACGAATAGAAGAACACCGCGTTCGGGTCGTTCTGCACCAGGCGGAACTCGCGGCGCATGCCTTCCACGGTTTCCTCGTCCACCGAGCCGGCCTGCAGCAGCTGGTCGGCGGCTGACAGCAGCAGCTGCTCCCAGAACGCGATCATCGTCTTGCGACGGGCTGGTTCGCGGTTGTCCAGGTGGATGGTCTTGATCTCGGTATGCACGTCGCGGAAGCCGCCGGCCAGCAGCAGGTTGCCCAGCTTTGCGCCGACGAACGGGTCGCCCCCGTGGTCGTACTGGAAATCGTTGAAGGCCATCCAGTAGCGCCAGATATGCGGCGAATACGGGTCGAGCAGGAACGAGGCATTCATCACCTCGGTGATGTAGACCGGCGAACCTGGTGCCAGCACCCGGCGCACTTCGCTCAGCACGCGCGCCGGTGACGGCACGTGCTCCAGCACCCAGCACAGGAACGCCGCGTCGAAGCTGCGTGCTTCGAACGGCAGCTCACCGGCGTCGGCCTGCTGCAGGGTGTAGCGGTCGCTGCACCACGGCGTGCGCGCCAGGTTCTCGCGGGCGGTGGCCAGCTGCGTTTCGCTCAGGTCCACGCCGGTGACGTGCAGCTCCGGGAAGCGGCGCAGCAGGATCTCGGTCTGCGCGCCGACGCCGCTGCCGACTTCCAGCAGGCGCCGCGCGCCGCTGTAGTCGATCTGGCCGAAGATGCTCGATTCCAGCAGCCGGGCCTGGGTCATCAGGCGCTGCTGTTCGGTGCCGGAGAATCCGTGCAGGTAGGTCGGGGAGGAGATCGGCGGGGTCATGGGGGCGGGCTCTTGTAGCGTCGAGCGTGCTCGACGGCTCTGGAAATCCGGGTGTGAGGCAGTCGAGCAGGCTCGACCATGGATTGGGGGCGATCAGGCGGCCGACGGCAGCGCGGGGTCCCCGGCGATCAGGCGGTCGAAGTATTCGGTGGTCAATGCGATCTGGCTGGCGGGATCTTCGGCACGGTTGACCACCGCGCGGAAGGCGGCGTTCTCCGGCCGGTCCTTGGCGTACCAGCCCAGGTGCTTGCGCGCGATGCGCACCCCCTGCGGCTCGCCGTAGAACGCATGCAGGGCGTGCAGGTGGCCAAGCAGGATGTCGCGCACTTCCGCCAGCGACGGCGGTGGCAGTTCCTGGCCGGTGGCAAGGTAGTGCGCCACCTCGCGGAAGATCCACGGCCGACCCTGCGCGGAGCGACCGATCATCACCGCATCCACGCCGGTTTCCTTCAGGACATACGCGGCTTTCTGCGGCGAATCGATGTCACCGTTGGCGATCACCGGGATGCGCAGCGCGGCCTTGATCTCACCGATGGTGCCGTACTCGGCCTGGCCGGTGTAATGCTGGTCGCGGGTGCGCCCATGCACGGCCAGCGCAGCGATGCCGCTGGCCTCGGCGATGCGGGCGATCACCGGGCCATTGCGGTGGTCGCAATCCCAACCGGTGCGGATCTTCAGCGTGACCGGCACGTCCACCGCGTTGACCACGGCTTCGAGGATGCGCGCCACCAGCTGTTCGTCGCGCATCAGTGCCGAGCCGGCCCAGGCGTTGCACACCTTCTTGGCCGGGCAGCCCATGTTGATGTCGATGATCTGCGCGCCGTGGTCCACGTTGTAGCGCGCGGCCTCCGCCAGCTGCTGCGGCTCGGTGCCGGCGATCTGCACGCTGATCGGTGCCGGTTCGCCCTCATGGTCCATGCGATGGATGGACTTGCGCGTGTTCCAGAAGCGCGGGTCGCTGATGGTCATTTCCGAGGCGGCCAGTCCCGCACCCAGCCGTTTGCACAGCAGGCGGAAGGGCTTGTCGGTGACGCCGGCCATGGGCGCCAGCACGACGTTGGGGGCAATGGTGTACGGGCCGATCTGCATGCGCCCATTGTAGGGCGCGGGCGGCGGTACGGCCGTGTCGGGCACGGTCCGGTTCAGGCCGATCGGCACCGACCTCATGCCGTACCGGCATCAGCAGATGCTTGACGGTTGCTTCCGCCGCCCCCAGGGGCGGGCGATGGTGGGCGGCTACCCCAGGCTCTGCCAGGCCTGGCGGGTCCCCACGGCGAAGGCCAGCCCCAGGCCCAGGCAGACCAGCGAGCTGGCTGCCCAGAAGCGCACGCCGTTGTAGCCGGGGCGGAACAGCGCCAGGCCGAAGCCCATTGCCGCGCGCAGCAACAGCAAGGCAGCGATGGCGGGCAGGACCAGGCGGCTGGCCGGCAGCGGTGAATGCCAACCCGCGGCGGCCAGTGCATACAGGGTCCAGGCCACCAGCACGGCCGTGATGCCGGCGGTCATCAGCGGCGGCCACCAATGCCCGGCCTGTGCCAGCTGGACCATGCGCGGGCCGGCACCGAAGTACCCGTACCAGGGGGCACCAAAAGCGATGCAGCCGATATGCAGCAGGGCCGCGATGGCACTGCCGGCGGCCGCGACCAGCAACCAGGGGAATCCGTCCATGTCCTGCCCGTGCAAGGAAGCTGCGCGGATGGTGGGCGAGGGGCAGGGTATGGGCAATGCGACCGGCAGTCGCAGCCGCTGGGAACTGGCCAAAAGAAAGGCCCGGGTGCCTGCACATCCGGGCCCTCTCATCCACGCATGGCGTGAATCTACTTTGCTTCGGAATCGGCCGGGGTGAAGCGCGGCATTGCCGCAGCGGCGCCTTCCTTCTCGGTCGAACGGCCGGCGAACTGGTTGGCGAAGCGCACGTGGCGGGCGAACGGGGCGTCGGCCACCTGTGCCAGCGATGCGGCCAGCGCACCGTTGAAGGCATCACCGGCACCGGTGGTGTCGATCGCCTGCACCTGTTCGGCACCCACGCGGTAGTACGGCTGGGTATCGCCGCGCAGGTTCTCGTCGGCATGCGACACGAACACGCCCACCGAACCCAGGGTCACCACCACGGTACCGTTGCCGACCAGCTTGCGGCACAGCGCGTGCAGGCTGGCGCCATCCAGCGCGGCGACGTCGTTGGCTTCCACGCGCTCGCCGACATGGCGGCCGAGCAGGGCGGCGAACTCGGTCTCGTTCGGGGTGATCACATCGGCCAGCTTGAGCAGGCCGATGGTCGAGGGTGCGTCGGCCGGTGCGGTGTTGAGCACCGTGGTGACACCGGCTTCGCGGGCCGTGGCCAGCGCCGCTTCGATGGTCGGTACCGGCGATTCCAGCTGCACCAGCACCACCTTGGCGGCCGTCAGCAGGGCCTGCTGCTGTTGCAGGAAGTCGGTGCTCAGCGCGGCATTGGCGCCCGGGCCGATCACGATGGTGTTGCGGCCACGGGCATCGACGTAGATGCCTGCGGTGCCGGTCGGCTCGCTGCTGGCCTCGGCGATCAGCGCGAAGCCATCCTGTGCGGCCAGTTCGCGCGCGGTGGCGCCACCGGCGTCATCGCCCAACGCGCACACGAAGTGGGTGTCGGCGCCGGCGCGGCAGGCGGCCACGGCCTGGTTGAAGCCCTTGCCACCGGGGCCGGTGCTGTAGCGGCCGGCAATGGTCGCACCCGGTGCCGGCAGCGACTCGCACCGCCACACGTGATCGACATTGAAGGAACCGACGACAACGACACTGCTGCTCATAGGGAATCTTTTCTCAACCAAGGGTTCAACTGAAGTGCGTCAGCACGCCGGCGATGGTCGCCGTCATGAAGGTGGCAATGGTACCGCCCAGCACCGCGCGCAGGCCGAACTTGGCCAGATCGTGGCGACGTTCCGGAGCCAGGCCGCCGATGCCGCCGATCTGGATCGCGATCGAGCTGAAGTTGGCAAAGCCGCACAGCGCGTAGGTGGCGATCAGGCGACCCTCTTCGGACAGGCTCACGCCGGCCACCTGGCCGTTCACGATCTGCGACAGCTCGGTGTAGGCCACGAACTCGTTGATCACGACCTTCTGGCCGATCAGCGAGCCGACGGTGGTGGCATCAGCCCACGGGGTGCCGATCACCCAGGCAATCGGGGCCAGCACGTAACCGAAGATGGTCGACAGGTTGGTCGGCTTGCCGATGGCGGCGGCCAGGCCGGTCACATCGCCGATCCAGGTCAGCGGTGCATTCAGCAGCGCGATCAGGGCGATGAAGGCCAGCAGCATCGCGCCGATGTTCAGCGCCAGCTTCAGGCCGTCACCGGCACCGGCGGCGGCCGCGTCGATGATGTTGCTGGAGGTCTTCTCCACTTCCATCTTCACGGTGCCGCGGGTCAGCGGGGTGCCGGTTTCCGGGATCAGCAGCTTGGCCACGACCAGGGTGGCCGGTGCGGCCATGATGCTCGCCGCCAGCAGGTGCTTGGCGTAGAAGGCCTGCTGCGCCGGGTCGCCACCGCCGAGCATGCCCACGTAGGCCGCCAGCACGCCACCGGCGATGTGGGCCATGCCGCCGATCATCATGGTCAGCAGCTCGGACTGGGTCATCTTGGCGATGTACGGGCGCACGGTCAGCGGCGCCTCGGTCTGGCCGATGAAGACGCTGGCGCAGACGCTGGTGGTTTCCGCGCCGGACACGCGCATCACCTTGGTGATCGACCATGCCATCACGCGCACGATCGCCTGCATGACGTTGAGGTGGTACATCACCCCCATCAGCGCCGAGAAGAAGATGATGGTCGGCAGCACCTGGAAGGCGAAGATGAAGCCGTAGTTCTTGGTGTCCATCAACGAGCCGAAGATGAAGCCCGAACCTTCGTTGACGAAGCTGAGAACCTTGACGAAGCCCTTGCCCAGCGCATCGAACACGTCGCGGCCGCCCGGCACCAGGATCACCAGCGCCGCGAACGCGATCTGCAGGGTGATACCGGTGGCAACCAGCTTCCAGTCAACCGCGCGCTTGTTGTTGGAAAACAACCAGGTGATGCCGATCAGCACCGCCAACCCGAACAGGCCGAAGCCGATCCTGCCCAAACCTTCGACCATGTGAGTGACTCCCCTGGGGCGTCGCGAAAAACGGGAAGCCTAGTGCAGGGCAGGGGCCGGGGCAAGAAAAAGCAGCGTGCGCGCACCCATCGGTACCGATCAGGCCAGCAACGGCAAGGGCTTGCGGCCGGCGGCGGCAGGTAGAATGGGGCTCGATCCCGGCCCGGATGCGGGCCCGCAGCAGGAGATTTGCATGCAATACCGTCGCCTGGGCTCCACCGGCCTGCCGATTTCCGCCCTGTCCTTCGGCGCCTGGGTGACCTTCGGTGACCAGATCCCGCGCGACGAGGCCCGCAACCTGGTGGCTGCCGCCTGGGACCATGGCGTCAACTTCTTCGACAACGCCGAGGGCTATGCCAACGGCCGCGCCGAACAGGTGATGGGCGATGTGATCGCCGACCTGCGCCTGCCGCGCGATGGCATCTGCGTCTCCAGCAAGGTGTTCTTCGGCAGCGCCAAGGACCCGCGGCCGACCCAGCGCGGCCTGTCGCGCAAGCATGTGACCGACGCCTGCCACGCTGCGCTCAAGCGCCTGCGGGTGGATTACCTGGACCTTTATTACTGCCATCGCCCGGATCCGGACGCGCCGATCGCCGAGACCGTGCATGCCATGGATACCCTGGTGCGGCAGGGCAAGATCCTCTACTGGGGGACCTCGGAGTGGTCGGCGGTGCAGATCCAGCAGGCGCTGGACATCGCCGAGGCGCGCAACCTGCAGGGCCCGTCGATGGAACAGCCGCAGTACAACCTGCTGCACCGCGAACGGGTCGAGGTCGAGTACGCGCCGCTGTATGCCGGTGCCGGCCTGGGCACCACCATCTTCTCGCCGCTGGCCTCGGGCCTGCTGAGCGGCAAGTACGACCAGGGCATTCCGGCCGACGCGCGGCTGGGCCGCGAGGGCATGGAATGGCTGCAGGCGCTGGTGCTGGGTGACGACACCGAGGCCCGCCTGGCCCGAGTGCGCCGTTTCAGCGAACTGGCGCGCGCACTGGGGTACCCCCCGGCCACGCTGGCCATCGCCTGGTGCCTGCGCAACCCGAACGTCTCCAGCGTGATCCTGGGCGCCAGTCGGGTCAGCCAGTTGCTGCAGAACCTGCAGGCGCTGGACGTGCTGGAGCAGGTCGACGCCGCCGGCTGGGCGCAGGTCGAAGCCGTCTTCGCCTGACAACCCTTTGTAGCGTCGAGCCGTGCTCGGCGCTACAAAGGCACCGTGCCCACCATTTGATTGATGATATCTATCGAATTCGCGGATTCGATCATTAATCTCATCAATGAAATTGAGAATGGTTGTTGATTGTCAACTGAGAATCATTATCATTTAACTCGTCCCTCGCACGAGTCCAGATGCTCATGAATGCTCAACCTGTACTGCTGCGCCCCGAAACGCTGACCCTCCGCGATCGTCCGGTCCGTGTCGTTCCGCCGGAAGAGGTCATCGACAGCGAAGCCCTGCTCAAGGGCCGTCGTGAAATCCTGATCCAGCACGGCGACCGCTTCTACCGCCTGCGGCACACCAGCAACGACAAGCTGATCCTGACCAAGTAATCGCGGCCTGGTCGCCCGCCCCCCTCCCTCCTGCCGGCTGCGCCGACAGGGTGGGCGACCCGTCCGCTCCCGCTCTCTCCCCCTCGGTCTACCGCGTACACCCTCCGGGTGTGCCGGTAACCGGGGGTTCCCCTGCCTGACCGAACGAACCCGATGACCCGCCAAACCGCCCTTTGCCTTGCCGTCTGGATGGCCCTGCCGCTGTCCGCCCACGCTGCTGCCGCGGCCACCGCCGCACCCGACGCGCGCGAATTCGACCGCGTGCAGGTCACTGCCACCCGTACCGAGCGGGCGGTGAGCGATGTGGCGGCCACCGTGGACGTCATCGACCGCGAGCAGATGGACCGGCACCTGGTGCAGGACATCAAGGATCTGCTGCGCTACGAGCCGGGCCTGTCGGTCAGCCGCAGCGCCGCGCGCTTCGGCCTCGGCAGCATCCGCATCCGTGGCCTGGACGGCAACCGCGTGCGTGTGCAGACCGATGGCATCGCCATGCCGACCAGCTTCAACATCGGCTCGTTCTCCAACGCCAACCGCAACTTCACCGATCTGGACACGCTCAAGCGCGTGGAGATCGTGCGCGGCCCGGCCAGCTCGCTGTACGGGTCCGATGCGCTCGGTGGTGTGGTCGCCTTCGTCACCAAGGATCCGGCCGATTACCTGAAGGATGGCAAGGACAGCTACGTCGGCCTGAAGTTCGGCTACGACGGTGAGTGGAAGGGCCTGCTCGGTGGCGTGACCAGCGCGTTCGGCGGCGAACACTGGAGTGGCATGGTCAACATCAACCATCGCCAGGGCCAGGAAACCGACAACAAGGGCGACGTGCGCAGCCTCGACAACACCCGCACCGCGCCCAACCCGCAGGACCGCGATGGCCGCAGTGGCCTGGCCAAGCTGGTCTATGCACCCAGCGAGGACCAGCGCTTCCGGCTGACCGTGGAAGGCAACGAAGACAACACCGATACCAACGTGCTGTCCTCGATCGACCGCACCACCACCACCGGCATGAAGGCGCGCGACACGCAGAACCGCACCCGCGTGTCGTTCGCCCATGAAATGGATGCGCTGGACAAGGGCTTCGCCGACAGCCTGCATTGGCAGCTGTATACCCAGCACAGTGAAACCACCCAGATCACCGATGAGGACCGCGCCAACCGCAGTCGCCGCCACCGCGAGTTCAACTTCGACCAGCGCGTGTACGGCCTGCAGGCGCAGTTCAACAAAGCGTTCAGTACCGGCAGCGTCGAACACGCGCTGACCTACGGCTTCGAGGGCGCGCGCACCGAGATCCGCCAGAAGCGCGACGGCTACCAGGTGCTGGCCAATGGCCAGACCAGCACCACCATCCTGCCCGACGCCTTCCCGGTCCGCGATTTCCCGATCAGCAAGACCACCGAGCTGGGCCTGTACGCACAGGATGAAATGCGCATGGCCAACGGCAAGCTGTCGCTGGTGCCGGGCGTGCGCGTGGACCGCTACGAACTGAAGCCGGAGGTGGACAGCATCTTTGCCGAAGACAATCCCGGTGTTGCGGTGGCCAAGCTGACCAAGACCAGCGTGTCGCCGAAGCTGGGCATGGTCTATCGATTCACCGACGAATGGTCGCTGTTCGCGGGCTACTCGCATGGCTTCCGCTCGCCGCCGTACAACGACGTCAACCTGGGCTTCACCAACTTCGCCTTCGGTTACACCGCCATTCCCAATCCGGACCTGAAGCCGGAAACCAGTGACGGCATGGAACTGGGCCTGCGCTTCCTGTCGCCGGCGGCCTACGTCAGCCTCAGCGGCTACTACAACGAGTACAAGGACTTCATCGAGTCGCAGTCGCTGGTCGGTACCAACGCACAGGGCCTGATGGTGTTCCAGTCGCGCAACATCGCCGATGCGCGCATCTACGGTGCCGAGATGAAGGCCGGCGTCGACTTCGGCCAGATCAGCCCGGCGCTGCAGGGTTGGGCGCTGCGCAGTTCGGTGGCGTGGTCGCGCGGCGACAACAAGACCGAAGACACGCCGCTGGATTCGGTCGACCCGCTGCGTGGCACCGTCGGCCTGATGTACGACACCGATACCTGGGGCGTCGAACTGGCCGGTACCTTCGTCAAGCGCAAGGACCGCGTCACCGCGGCCACGGTGTACCGTCCGGCCGGCTACGGCGTGGCCGACCTGATGGCGCACTGGAACTTCGCCCCGGGCGCGACCTTCAACGTCGGCGTGTTCAACCTGGGCGACAAGCGCTACATCGACTGGTCCAACGTGGGTTCGACGCTGTCGCCAACCAGCCGCGTGCTGGACCGCTATACCAGCCCGGGCCGCACCCTCTCCGCAAGCCTTGCCGTTTCCTGGTGACCTCATGAGCCGAGCCTTGTCCGCACGCAGGAACGACGCCATCGCCGCGCAGGGCAGCGCGGCCTGGCCGACGCCGGCACAGCTGGCCACGCTCGGCACCGTGTTGTGCCTGTACCGCGCCGACGGCAACGAGCTCGGTGGCTGGCGCCAGGCAGTACGCGTGCATGCCTGCCAGGGCGTGGACAGCGAGGGCGTGCGCGAAAGCCTGTGTTTCCTTGATGCCCGCGGCCGTTGTGTGTGGCGCCTGTACCTGCTGCCCGACAGCGATTTCCTGGCCTGGGACCGGCTGGTCGCGGCGTTGCCGCCGGGCCCGGAACATGACAGCGATGGCAGTGTCGGCGAACGCCTGTGGCGGCGCCTGGCCGGGCACCTCGGCGGCCAGCGCTGGCGCCTGTGCACGCTGCGCCTGCATGCCGCCGACGATGGCCGCACCCTCGCTGCGAGCCTGTCGACGTTGTCCTCGCTGGGCGCAGCCACTGCGCGTCGCATCGCGCGGCTGGAAGGCGCCGAGGGCGAGCTGGCCATCGACGACTGCTGCTGCGCCGACGCCGCGCGTCGCCCGGCGCCGCGGGTTCCCGGCGACCTGCCGCTGATCCGGCTGTGACCCTTTCCTGATGGAACGCCTGTCGGCCACGGACGGCCTCTCACTACATCTGCAACCCCGAAGGAAGACCCCGATGAAGTTCCAGACAGCCAGCGTCATGCTGCTGCTCGCCGCCAGCGGCGTGGCCAGCGCGCAGCCCTCCGACATCGCCCGCGACCACGACAGCATCCTCGCCATGCAGGGCGAGTACACCGTCGATTTCGCCTTCGACGAGACCGTGCTGCTCAAGCCCGGCTACGAGCGTGCGCCGGCGATGCGCAGCGGCGGCAACGAGCTGGTCATCGTGGTCGAGGACACCCCCAGGCGCATCGTGCTGCAGCACCTGCTGCTGGACGAGAAGAGCGGCCACATCACCAAGCACTGGCGCCAGGACTGGGTCTACGAAGCGCCGAACCGCTTCGAGTTCAGTGCCGACCAGACCTGGCAGGTGCGCAGCATCCCGGCAGCCGTGAACAAGGGCGCCTGGACCCAGTGCGTGTACGAAGTGAGCGATGCACCGCGCTACTGCGGCACCGGCACCTGGACCTACACCAACAACGTGCCGACCTGGACCAGCGACCTCAGCTGGCGCCCATTGCCGCGTCGTGAATACACCAAGCGCAGCGACTACAACGCGTTGGCCGTGGTCAACCGCCACACGCTCACGCCCAATGGCTGGACCCACGAGCAGTTCAACACCAAGGTGCAGCGTAACGCCGACGGCAGCCAGGTGGAGATCGCCCGCGAGTTCGGCTTCAACGACTACGTGAAGACCACCGAGATCGACTTCACTCCGGCCCGCGACTACTGGAAGGCCACCGCCGGTTACTGGGCCAAGGTGCGCCAGCGCTGGGACGGCTTCCTCGGCCAGGCCCCGGGCGTGCACCTGAAGACCAAGCTCGACGGCATGGCGATGATCATCCCGCTGTTCACCCAGGCTGAAGAGATCCAGTCCGGCAAGAAGGTGAAGGACAAGCAGATCGACGAGGTGTTCGCCAAGTACGTTGAGAAGGCGCCGAAGGAAGGCTGATCGCCACGGCGCCGGTGGGTGCCGGGTTTGCCCGGCACCGCATCCACGCATGGCGTGGATCTACTGACCTTTGCCTCGCACTCAGGACGCCGGTCCACCCAGCGTGGTGAGGTCCAGCCCGGCGTTCTGGAACGTACGCAGCGTGGCCTGCAGGCTCGCCTCGTCATCGCGCGTACGGACGCCCATGATGGCGTCGCTGCAGCGCACGCGGTCCGTGCTGCACGCCTGCGGGTCGGGCAGCAGCAGCGCGGTCTGCGCGACCAGGATCGCCATGTGCGCCACTTCCTTTCTCGGCGTTGGTTGCCCCTGGTAGAACCGGTCGAACTCCGCGCGCAGGTCGGCCAGCACCTCGGCATCGCCACCCGCGTGCGCTGCATCGGCCGGAACCAGATAGGTCTGGCGGCCCTCATGGAAGGCGCGCATCTCATCGGCCAGTACCGTTTCCAGCACGAAGGCCTGCACCGGGTCCAGGACATGGCCCACCGCAGTACGGGCACATGCGGGCAGCATCGCCAACACCAGCGGCACGCCGACGAGAAGCGCGCGCAGGCAGAAGCCGTGTCTCATTGCTATTCCTTGAACATCAGAAACGCCGCCACCACGATCAGCCCGAACGCGGCGTAGTGGTTCCACTTCAGCGGCTGGCCCAGGTAGAACGCGGAGAACACCGCGAACACCAGCAGCGTGATCACCTCCTGCATGCCCTTCAGCTGCGGCGCCGAATACACCGCGCTGCCCAGCCGGTTGCCGGGCACCTGCAGGCAGTACTCGAAGAAGGCGATGCCCCAGCTGACCAGGATGACCATCATCAGCGGCGCGCTCTTGTACTTCAGGTGGCCGTACCAGGCGAAGGTCATGAAGATGTTGCTGCCGAGCAGCAGCAACACCGGGTAGAGGTAAGCGGCGAACGACGTGCCGGGCATCCGGGCGATCTCGTGGGGTGGGGCGCGCAGCATAGCGCCGGCCCCACCCCGTGCGTGTCACGGCCGCGTCAGGCTTCGCGCAGTGCCAGTGCCGGCGGCGTATGCAGGATCGTCCGCGTGCCCCACCAGCCGGCCAGCAGGCTCAACCCGATGCCGGCCACGCCGCCCATCAGCAGGCCCGGCCACGGCGGCAGCAACGGCAGCTCGAACACTTTCTGCGAGACCGCCACGCCGATAGCCGCGGCGGCGCCCACCGCCAGCAACGCCGCCAGCGTGCCCAGCGCGCCGAACTCCACCAGCACCGCGCCGCGCAGCTGGCGACGGGTCGCGCCCAGCGTGCGCAGCACCGCGCTGTCGTAGCGGCGTTCGCCGGCCGTGGCCTGCAGCGCGGCCAGCAGCACCAGCACGCCGGCCAGCAGACTGAACACCATCACCAGCTGCACTGCCTGCGCCACCCGTTCCATCACATCGCGCACCTGCGAGATCACTGCGTCCACGTCCAGCAGCGACAGGTTCGGCTGCGCGCGTACCAGCTCGCCCAGTCCGGCCGCCTTGCCGGCCGGCAGATGGAACGCCGACAACAGGTTGTGCGGGGTGTCGCCCACCGCATTCGGGTTCAGCAGCACGAAGAAGTTCGGCCGGAAGGTGTTCCAGTCGGCCTTGCGCACGCTGGTCACGGTGAATTCGCGTTCCTGCTCGCCCACTGCAATGCTGATGCGGTCGCCCGGGTACACGCCGTAGCGCTTGGCCCAGCCGATTTCCACCGACGCCTCTGCCGCGGTGCTGTCGGCCTTCCAGAAGGTGCCGTTGACCAGCGTGTTGGCCGGCGGGAAGGTGCTGCGCCAGCTGAAGTTCAACGGCCGGTTCTCGTCATCGTCGTCGCGCTGGGCCTCGCTGGACGCCGGCTGCCCGTTCTGTTCCGGCGAGCGGTCCACGCGCAGCGGCGGCTTGCCGTTGATCGCGATCAGGCGGCCGGTGGCCATCGGTTCGATGCTGGCGTCGCTGGCGCCCAGTCCACGCAGCGTGGCCAGCACGCTGTCGCGCTGCTCGGGCTGGATGTTGATCAGGAAGTAGTTGGGGGTATCCGCGGGCAGGCGCTCGCGCCACTGCTGCAGCAGGCCGGGGCCGGTCACTGCCAGCAACAACAGCGCGCACAACGACAGTGACAGCCCGACCAGCTGCATCACCGCCAGCAGCCGGCGCCGGGTCAGCGCGGCCAGGCCCAGCCGCCAGTTGCCATGCAGGCGGTGCTGCAGGCCGCGCAGCAGTTGCAGCAGCACGAAGCCGGCCCCACCGGCTGCCACCGCCAGTGCGGCCAGGCCGCCCAGCACCCACAGTGCCAGTTTCAGGTCGCCGGTGACCTGCACCGCCAGCAGCAGGCTGGCGGCCAACGCCGCCACATAGGCCAGCAACGAGGCTGGCGGCAGCGCGGCGAAGGAACGGTTGAGCACGCGCATTGGCGGCACCCCGCGCAGGCGCAGCAGCGGCGGCAGGCCGAAGCCGAACAGCAGCAACAGGCCGATGCCGGCGCCGGTCAGCGCCGGCATCGCTTCCGGCAGCGGCAGCCGCTGCGGTACCAGGCTGCCCAGCACCTGCACCAGACCTTCCTGCGCGGCCATGCCCAGGCCGATGCCGAGCGCACAGGCCGGTACCGCCAGCATCAGCAGCTGCAGCGCCAGGCCCAGCAGGATGTCGCGCTGGCGCGCGCCGAGGCAGCGCAGGATCGCCACCTGGTCGATGCGGCGCAGTGCGAAGCGGTTGGCCGCCAGCGCCGTGGCCACACCGGCCAGCAGCACGGCCAGCAGTGCACTCAGGCCGAGGAAGCGCCCGGCCAGGTCGAAGGCTTGGCGCACGCCACGCTGGGTGTCGTCCACGCTCAGCAGGCGCAGGCCTTTCACCTGCGGCAGCAGCCACTGGCGCAGCGCCGCGATCGGCTCCGCCGCGCCAGCGAACATCAGCCGGTAGTTGATGCGGCTGCCGGGCCCGAGCAGTCCCGTGCCTTCCACATCAGCGCGATTGACCAGCAGGGTCGGCGAGAGCGTCAGCAGGTCGCCACCGCTGTCCGGCTCGGCTTCGATGATGCCGGCGATACGCAGCGTGCCGGCGCCGAATTCGAGGTCATCGCCGGCCTTCAGCCCCAGCCCCTGCAGCAGGCGTGGGTCGGCGTAGGCCTGGCCCTTGGGCGGCATGCCGGCATCGGCGATCAGTGCACCGCCGGGCGTGGCCCGTACCCGCAGCGTGCCACGCAGCGGATAGCCCGCCTGCACGGCCTTGATGCTGGCCATCTGGCTGGCATCGCCGTTGAACAGCACGCTGCCGAAACTGGCGATGCGGGTGTAGGCCAGTCCACGCCTCTGTGCCTCTTCGGCGAATGCCTGCGGCGGGTCGTCGCGGCCGGCGATGCCGAGGTCGCCGCCAAGCATTTCCGCTGCACTGCCGGTCAGCGCCAGGTTGACCCGGTTCACCAGCGTGCCCACCGCGGTCATCACCGCCACGCCCAGCACCAGCGCGGCGAACACGGTCAGCAGGTCGCCGGCCAGGGCCTCGCGGCGCAGCGCGCGCCACGCGTGGCGCAGCACGTTCATGCCTGTGCCCCACGCTCGACCGGCAACAGGCGGCCGTCGTCGATGCGGTGGATGTACTGGCAGCGCTGGGCCAGGCGCAGGTCGTGGGTGACCAGCACCAGGGTGGTGCCGCTGCCGGCATTGAGCTCGAACAGCAGGTCGCTGATGTGCTGGCCGGTGGCGTGGTCCAGCGAGCCGGTCGGTTCGTCGGCGAACAGGATGCGCGGGCGGGTGACGAAGGCACGTGCCAACGCCACGCGCTGCTGCTCGCCGCCGGACAGCTGGCGCGGGTAGTGGCGGGCACGATGGGCCAGGCCGACCTGCGCCAGCACCTCGTCCACCCGCACGCGGTCCTCGCGCCCGGCCAGTTCCAGCGGCAGTGCGACGTTCTCGGCGGCGGTCAGTGCCGGCAGCAGGTGGAAGCTCTGGAACACGAAGCCGACTTCGCGCGCGCGCAGCTGCGCACGCGCCTCTTCATCGAGATCGCCCAGATCCTGGCCGGACAGCGCGATGCGGCCGCGGCTGGGCAGGTCCAGCCCGGCCAGCAGGCCGAGCAGGGTGGTCTTGCCGGAACCGGAGGCGCCGACGATGGCCGCGCTGGTCCCTTCATGGACGGTCAGGGTGATGTTGTCCAGTATGTGGACTTCACCCTCCGGGCCCTGCACGGATTTGCCGACCTGGTCGACGGCGATGGCGACGGACGCGCTGCGGGGGGACAGGCTGTCGATGAGGAGACTCCAATGCGCAAGACGGGATGGAGCCGGCGAGCCGGCGCGATGATGTTGCTGCTGCTAGGGTTCCTGCTGCTGCCCGGGCTGGCCTGTGCCAAAGGTCCGGCCGGCACCGTGCTGGTGCTCGGCGACAGCCTCAGTGCTGCCCACAATATCCCTGCCGACGCCGGCTGGGTCAGCCTGCTGCAGCAGCGGGTCAGGCAGCAGTCGAAAACCCCGGCGCGGATCGTCAATGCCAGCATGAGCGGGGAAACCACCGCCGGCGCGCTGACCCGCCTGCCGGGCCTGCTGGCGAAGGAAAAGCCGACCGTGGTGGTGATCGCGCTGGGCGGCAATGACGCGCTGCGCGGGCTGACCCCGGCGCAGGTGCAGGGCAACCTTGAAAAAATGGTGCAGGCCAGCCAGAAGGCCGGTGCCAAGGTGCTGCTGCTGGGCATCGACGTACCGCCCAACTATGGGCCGGCCTATCGCCAGCGCCTGGCGGCGGCCTACAAGGCGCTGGCCACGCAGTACAAGGTGCCGCTGCTGCCGTTCCTGCTGGAAGGCGTGGCCCTGCAGCCGGGCATGATGCAGGCCGATGGCCTGCACCCCACGGCACAGGCGCAGCCGAAGGTGCTGGACAACGTCTGGCCGCTGCTCAGGCCGCTGCTCTGAACCATTTGATTTCCTCTTGACGGAACTTCACATCACGTCCACCGTCGATCCGGCATGTTTCACAAAGCTGAAGTTAGAGGGAATCACATGCGTCAGACGAAGGAGACTTCCGGCTTGGTGCTGGTGGTCGAAGACAACCGCAACATCTCCGAGATGATCGGGGAATACCTGGAAGGTCGCGGCTTCGAAGTCGACTATGCACAGGACGGCCTGGATGGCTACCGCCTCGCGGCGGAAAACAGCTATGACGTCGTGGTGCTCGATCTCATGTTGCCGCGCCTGGATGGCATCGAAGTATGCCGTCGCCTGCGCAACGATGCGCGCAAGTCCACACCGGTGCTGATGCTCACGGCACGCGACACCCTGGACGACAAGCTCACCGGGCTGGGTTTCGGCGCCGATGACTACCTGACCAAGCCGTTCGCGATCCAGGAGCTGGAAGCCCGCCTGCGCGCGCTGATCCGTCGCGAACGTCGCCAGGTCGGTTCGGAGGTGCTGAAGGTGGCCGACCTGGTGCTCGACCCGGTCAGCATGCGGGCGACCCGTGCCGGCACCGAGCTGCAGCTGTCGCCGATCGGCCTGCGCCTGCTGACCATCCTGATGCGCGAATCGCCGCGCGTGGTCACCCGCCAGGAGATCGAACGCGAGATCTGGGGCAATGGCCTGCCGGATTCGGACACCCTGCGCAGCCATCTGTACAACCTGCGCAAGATCATCGACAAGCCGTTCGACCGTCCGCTGCTGCACACCGTGCAGAGCGCCGGCTACCGCATTGCCGATATCGCCCAGCCGATGGCCTGATCGAGGCCCGTGCCGGTGCAGCTGCAGGCCCGGCCGGGCAACGGCCATGCACGGAGCAGGGGATGACCGGCCGGCGTTGCCGCCGGTCATCGTCCGTGCACGACTACGGCGCAGTGCGCTGCCTATAATCGCAGCGCTCTGACCGGGACCCCGCAATGCCGCACGGCCTGCCGCGCAAGATCCGTATCGCCTTCATCCTGCAGGCAGTTCTGGCCAGCCTGGGCATCCTGCTCGGTGCCTGGCTGGTCTCGCTGGTGATCAAGCACAGCCTGGTCGGCGCGGCCCTGCGCGAGGAAGCGGCGTACTACTGGACGCTGCACGAGGCCTCGCCGGTGCAGCCGCCACCCAACACCCAGAACATCCGCGGCTACCTGCTGGAAAGCGGGCAGTCGGCGCTGTCGTTGCCGGCCAACCTGCGCAACCTGGAGCCCGGTTTCCACGAGCTGCCCAAGGATGACCAGCTGGTGCTGGTCGATGTGCGCCCGGCCGGCCGCCTGTACCTGGTATTCCTGCGATCGCGCGCGGAAATGCTGGCCTTCTGGTTCGGCATCGTGCCGGTGCTGCTGACCTTGCTGGCGGTGTATGGCGCCAGCTGGGTCACCTACCGGGCCTCCAAGCGCCTGGTGTCGCCGGTGAACTGGCTGGCGCGGCGCGTCTCGCGCTGGGACCCTGGCCACCCGGAGGCGGCCGACCTGGAGCCGAACAAGCTGCCCGCGGACATGCAGGGCGAGACCCGGCAGCTGGCGGCCGCGCTGCATTCGCTGGCCAACCGGGTCAGCGCGCATGTGGCCCGCGAGCGCAACTTCACCCGTGATGCGAGCCACGAGCTGCGCACGCCGTTGACCGTCATCCGCGTGGCCAGCGACATGGCCCTGGGCGATGAAACCCTGCAGCCGCGCCTGCGCCGCAGCCTGCAGCGCATCCAGCGTGCCGGCCGTGACATGGAGGCGGTGATCGATGCGTTCCTGATCCTGGCCCGCGAGGCCGACGTCGAACCGCAGATCGAGCTGTTCGACGTCAACGACATCGTCCGCTACGAGGTGGACAACGCCAACGAGCTGCTGGGCAATCGGCCGGTATCTGTGCACCTGCACAGCGAGGGCCCGGTGCAGCTGCACGCGCCGCCGCGGGTGCTGCAGGTGGTGGTCAGCAACCTGGTGCGCAACGCCTGCAGCTACACCGACGAAGGGCGTATCGACGTGTACGTGCTCAATGACCGGGTGGTGGTGCGCGACACCGGCATCGGCATGTCCGCCGAGGCGCTGTCGCGCGCGTTCGAGCCGTTCTACCGCGCTGAGCCAAGCCGCCCGCAGGGCACCGGCCTGGGCCTGTCGATCGTACGCCGGCTGTGCGACCGCTTCGGCTGGAAAGTCAGCCTGGCCAGCGAGCCGGGCAAGGGCACCGAAGCCACGGTGATCTTCCGGTAGTGGGCTTTGGCCGGGCTGCGCCCGGCACCCGCCGAGGCAACATCAACATCAAAAGCGGGCATTCCGAGGAGTGGCGGGGCGGCGTGGGTGTGCAGGACACGCCGTAAACCCATCCATGGGGGCTCGATGGCGCCATCCATGGCGCCAACGGTCCTGCACACCCACACCGCCCCGCCTTCGACAGTTCCCCGCGATCCGCAGTGGATCCACGCCATGCGTGGATGAATTCAGTAGATCCACGCCATGCGTGGATAGTGTTGCGGCAGCGCCGGGCCATGCCCGGCGCACGTCCGCCTCAGTTGCAGTTGACCTTCGGCGCCAACGCCCTGGTCCAGATCGCATACCCGGCCGGGGTCATGTGCAGCATGTCCTCGCGGAACAGCGTCGCGTCGGGCTGTCCATCGGCGCCGAGCATCGGCGTGTAGATGTCGGTGAAGCCGGTATTGGGCAGCTTGGCCAGCGCGGCCTTGATCAGGGTGTTGGCTTCGTTGATCGCCGGCAGCAGGTGCGCGCGCGACGGGCTCGGCTTGATCGACAGGTACTCTACCCTGGTCTTCGGCAGGTCGCGATGCACGCGCTGCACGAAGGCGACCACGTCGTCGCGCACCTGCACGGCGCTGCGGCCGCTGTTGAGATCGTTGTCGCCGGCGTAGAAGAACACCTTGCACGGCGCATAGGGCACCACGATGCGGTCGGCGTACCAGGTGCTGTCGCGCACTTCCGAACCGCCGAAGCCGCGGTTGAACACCGGTTGGCCGGGGAAGTCGGTGGCCAGGCTCTCCCAGAAGCGGATCGAGGAGCTGCCGATGAACTCGATGCCACCACGCGGCGGCGGGTTGGCTTGGTCGGCGCTGGCGAAGCGGGCCATGTCGCCGGCCCAGGCCACGTTGGACACCTGTTCGGGCACCTGCGGCGGCTTGGCCGGGCTCAGGGCCTGGGCCAGCGGTGCGGCAGTCAGCAGGCCCAGCATCAGCAGGCAGGTACGGCGACGGGACATCAGGCGCTCCAGCAGGCAAGGGGGCCTCCATCATAGGAGCACAGCCCAGCCCGGTGCTTGCCCCTGGCAGGCCGTTCAGCGGGCCGGCGCGGGGTGCGGTTGGCGGCCTTGTGGCAAAATGGCGGCCATCTGCCTATTCCTGTGCACCCATGATTCCCTGCCGTGCGTCTGAGCGGTCGCTGCGCCGCGCCCCTGTTGCTGGATGTTCCACCCGTGGCTGATCAGTTCGGCCACATGCCCCGCGGCCCGCGCCGCATCTTCCAGGCCGCCCGCTGGTCCTGGCAGGGCCTGCGCGCCGCCTGGCTGCACGAGTCCTCGTTCCGGCTGGAGGTGTACCTGCTGGTGATGCTGACTCCGGTCGCGATCTGGCTGGGCCAGACCCCGGTCGAACGCGCGCTGCTGATCGGCTCGATGCTGCTGGTGCTGGCGATGGAGCTGGCCAACTCGGCCATCGAAGCGGTGATCGAACGCTACGGCAGCGAGATTCACGAGCTGGCCGGCCGCGCCAAGGACATGGGCTCGGCGGCGGTGTTCGTGCTGATGATGAACGTGCTGCTGTGCTGGGCGCTGGTCGTGGTTCCGCACGCGCTGGCCGGCAACTACGGCTGAAACCCCATTCCCCCACTGCCTTGAAGAGTTTCCATGTCCTTTGAGTTCCTCGCCGACCCCAATGCCTGGGTGACCCTGTTCACGCTCAGCGCGCTGGAAATCGTGCTCGGCATCGACAACCTGGTGTTCATTTCCATCGCGGTCAGCAAGCTGCCGGAAGAGCGTCGCCCGTTCGCCCGCAAGCTCGGCATCGCGGTGGCCTGCATCACCCGCATCGGCCTGCTGGTGTCGTTGGCCTACCTGGCGCACATGGCAGCCAACCTGTTCACCGTGGCCGGCATGGGCATCTCCATCCGCGATCTGGTGCTGATCGTCGGCGGCCTGTTCCTGATCATCAAGGGCTGCATGGAGATCAAGGAACTGATCAGCGGTGGCGAGGACGAAGATCCCAGCACCACCAAGGCCTCGGCCGTGTTCGGCTACGTGATCGCCCAGATCGCGGTGATCGACATCGTGTTCTCGCTGGACTCGGTGATCACCGCTGTCGGCATCGCCGACCACATCCCGGTGATGGTGGCCGCCATCCTGCTGTCGGTGCTGGTGATGCTGCTGGCCGCCAACCCGCTGGGCCGCTTCATCGACGCCAACCCGACCGTGAAGATGCTGGCCCTGGCCTTCATCCTGATGATCGGTGCGGTGCTGATCCTGGACGGCCTGGACGTGCACGTGCCCAAGCCCTACATCTACGCCGCGATGGGCTTCTCGGTGCTGGTGGAGTGGCTGAACCTGCTGATGCGCCGCCGCGCCCGCGAACACAACGTGCCGGGCGCCGGCAACTGGTAAGCGCGCCACTGGCACGTGTGTCACCCAGAACCCCCGGCCTGGCCGGGGGTTCTGCGTTGTGGGGGCCCGGTTCTACAACGGCACTGCGGTTTTTGCACTTGCAGCGGGGTTCCGGCCTCCACTTGTGAACCAGGATCAACAGTGTTTTCCCGGGGCGAGGCTTAATCCGGTGTGGCAAAGCGCGCAGGCTACGCACTCCCGATTCCCGCCCCCCCAGGAAACCCCCATGAATTCCAGAGCCGCCCTGCTGGCGCTTGCCGTCGGCGCCTTCGCCATCGGTACCACCGAGTTTGCCCCGATGGGCCTGTTGCCGGTCATCGCCGACGGCGTGGGTGTCGGCATTCCCACCGCCGGCATGCTGATCACCGCCTACGCCGTGGGCGTGATGCTGGGCGCACCGGTAATGACCCTGCTGATGGGCCGTTTCGGCAAGCGCACCGCGCTGATGCTGCTGATGTCGATCTTCGTGGTCGGCAACCTGTTGTCGGCGCTGGCCCCGAACTACGGGCTGCTGTTGCTGTCGCGCCTGGTCACCAGCCTCAACCACGGTGCCTTCTTCGGCATCGGTGCGGTGGTCGCCGCCAGCCTGGTGCCGAAGGAAAAGCAGGCCGCGGCCGTGGCCACCATGTTCATGGGCCTGACCATCGCCAACATCGGCGGTGTGCCGCTGGCCACCTGGGTGGGCCAGCAGCTCGGCTGGCGCCTGTCCTTCGCCGGTACGGCGGCACTGGGCCTGGTCGCCATCGCCGCGCTGGGCTTCGCGCTGCCGGCGTCCGCACCGGGGCCGCGCCCGGACGTGCGCCGCGAACTGAAGGCGATCCTGCAGCCGCCGGTGCTGCTGGCGATGGCCACCACCGTGCTCGGCGCCGGTGCCATGTTCACCCTTTACACCTACGTAGCGCCGGTGCTGACCGAACTGACCGGTGCCTCCAACGGCTTCATCGCGATGTCGCTGGCGCTGATCGGTATCGGCTTCACCGTCGGCAACGGCATCGGTGGGCGCATGGCCGACTGGTCGCTGGATGGCGCCACCCGCATCCTGCTGGCCGTCCTGGCGGTGCTGATGTTCGTGCTGCCGCTGGCCTTCATGAGCCACGCCACCGCTGCCCTCGGTGTGCTGCTGTTCGGCGCGGCGACCTTCGCCCTCGTACCGCCGCTGCAGATCCGGGTGATGCAGGCGGCCAGCGAGGCGCCGGGCCTGGCATCGTCGATCAACGTCGGTGCGTTCAACCTGGGCAATGCCGTGGGTGCGGCGCTGGGCGGTGCGGTGATCAGCTCGGGCCTGGGCTATGCCGCGATTCCGGTAGCCGGTGGCCTGCTGGCGGCCTCGGGGTTGCTGCTGGCGTGGCTGGGGCGTCCTCGTACTGCGGTGGCCGAAGCCTGCTGAGTGATGTGGGGTTCCGGCAGGGCTTGCAGCCCTGCACCCGCCGAGGCCACTGCAACAGCAAGAGCGTGCATTCCGTGGGATGGCGGGGTGGGTCAGTTTGCGGGGGACGCCGCAAGTACGTCCATGTAGGCTCGGTCGCGCCATCCATGGCGCTCACGCCCCCGCAAACTGACCCACCCCGCCTTCGACAGTTTCCCGCAGTCTGCCGGAACGGCGTCCTGCTCCGGTAGGTGTCGACCTTGGTCGACACAAATGCCTGAAGAACCGGCTTTTGCTTTTGATTTTTCTTTTGATCTTCCCGCGGTGCGCAGGAAATTGTCCGTGGCCGGGCGGGTGGGCGTGGCGGGGGTATCCGCGCCATGGATGGCGCGGCTAAGCCTCCACGGACGAATTCACGGCGTCCCCCGCCATGCCCACCCGCCCGGACTACCCAGGCGATCCATGAGCACGCCCCACCGCGGAGGGGGCGGCGCCCGATGGCCGGTCTTTCACCCGAACCATGGCATGCTCGGCGCCAAGCCCACCCGGAACCTCCGCCATGCGCCTGTTCACCCGCGTCCTGCCCCTGATGCTGTTGGCCTCCCTGCTGTCCGGCTGCGGCTACAACGCCATCCAGCAGAAGGATGAAGCGGTCAAGGCCAGCTGGTCGGAGGTCATCAACCAGTACAAGCGCCGCGCCGATCTGGTGCCCAACCTGGTGCAGACCGTGAAGGGCTTCGCCAGCCAGGAAGAGCGCGTGCTGACCGAAGTCACCAACGCCCGTTCGCGTGTCGGCCAGATCAACGTCAACGCCGACGACGAAGCCTCGCTCAAGCAGTTCCAGCAGGCCCAGGGTGAACTCGGCAGCGCGCTGTCGCGGCTGCTGGTGGTCAGCGAGAACTATCCGCAGCTGAAGTCCGACCAGAACTTCCGCGACCTGCAGGCGCAGCTGGAAGGCACCGAGAACCGCGTCACCGTCGCGCGCGGCCGCTACATCCAGCAGGTGCAGGACTACAACACCTACATCCGCTCGTTCCCGCAGGTGATCACCGCCAAGATCTTCGGTTACAAGACCAAGCCGAACTTCACCGTGGACAACGAAGCGCAGATCTCCAATGCGCCGGCGGTCGATTTCGGCAACGCGCCGCAGCAGCAGCCGGCACCGCAGCCGGGCCACTGACCGATGCGCCTGGCCACTGCGCTGCTGGCCCTGCTGCTGTGGCTGCCGCTGGCGTCGCAGGCGCAGCAGCTGGCGCCGATTCCGGCGCTGGATTCGCCGGTGGTCGACACCACCGGCACGCTGGACGCCACGCAGAAGCAGGCGCTGGTGCAGCAGGCGACTGACCTGCAGCAGCGCAAGGGCAGCCAGCTGCAGGTGCTGGTGGTGCCGACCACCCAGCCGGAGGACATCGCGCAGTACACCACGCGGGTCTTCGACCAATGGCAGATCGGCCGCAAGGGCGTGGATGACGGCGTGCTGCTGGTGGTGGCCAAGGATGACCGGCGTGTGCGCATCGAGCCGGGCTATGGTCTTGAAGGCGCCATCCCCGATGCCATCGCCAACCGGGTCATCCAGGAATACCTGGTCCCACGCTTCCGCAGCGGCGACTACGCCGGCGGCATCACCGATGCCACGGCGGTGCTGGTCAAGCTGATCGATGGCGAAACGCTGCCGGCACCGGTCAGCGGCCATCGCGGGCGGGAGCCTGGCGGTGGCGGCGACAGCTGGTTCCTGGCGTTGTTCATCGGTGTGTTCGCCGGCAGCATCCTGCGCGGTGTGTTCTCGCGCGTGCCGCGTCCGCTGCGTGGCCTGCTCGGCGGCGCCGGTGCAGCGCTGCTGGCCTTCGTGTTCACCTCCACCGTCCTGGCCAGTGGTGTGGCCGGCATCGTGGGCCTGATCGTGGCGATGCTCTCCGGCCATCCGGGCCGTTTTGCCGGTGGCGGCGGCTGGGGCGGCGGCAGCTGGGGCGGGGGAGGCGGTTTCGGCGGCGGCGGTGGATTCGGTGGTGGTGGTGGCTGGGGCGGCGGTGGTGGCCGTTCCGGCGGCGGCGGTGCTTCGGGAGGCTGGTGATGATCCAACGTCTATGTCGCCATGTATTTTCGCCGTCGGTACGGCGCGCGTTCCCGCCCGCCACATTGCAGGCGATCACCGAGGCCATCGCGGCCGGTGAGCAGCGCCACGGCGGGCAGGTGATGTTCGCGGTGGAAGCGGACCTGCCGTTGGGTGCGCTGTGGCACAGGGTGACCCCGCGCCAGGCCGCCGAGCATGCCTTTGCGCGCCTGCGCACCTGGGATACCACCCACAACAACGGTGTACTGATCTACCTGCTGCTGGCCGACCACGCGATCGAGATCGTCGCCGACCGTGGCCTGCAGGGCCGGGTCAGCCAGGCGCAGTGGCAGCGGGTCTGCACCCACCTGCGCGAGGGGCTGCGCGGGCCGAACCCGGTCGAGGCGCTGCGTGGCGCCATTGAGGAAGTCTCGACCCTGGTGGAGGGGCACTTTCCGGCCTCGATGCGGTCAGACGATGACGGCCTGCCCAACACGCCCCAGCTCCTTGGTTGAGCCGGGGCCGCACTGGCCCGAGAATAGGCGTTCAACCGCAAGGCACCTTCCATGATCTATTTCCACGACATCGACCCCATCGCCCTCTCGCTGGGGCCGATCAAGGTGCATTGGTACGGCATCATGTACCTGCTCGGCTTCACTGCGGCCTGGCTGCTGGGCCGCAAGCGCATCGCCGACGGGCGCCTGCCGGGCGTCGATGCCAACGGCTTCTCCGACCTGCTGTTCTACGCCATGCTCGGCGTGGTGCTGGGCGGGCGCATCGGCTACATGCTGTTCTACGCGCTGGGCGATTTCCTGCACAACCCGCTGCTGCTGTTCAAGGTGTGGGATGGCGGCATGAGCTTCCACGGCGGCCTGCTGGGCGTGCTCGGTGCCTGCTGGTGGTGGTCGCGCAAGCACAAGCTGCACTTCTTCGACACCATGGATTTCATGGCGCCGCTGGTGCCGCTGGGCCTGGGCTTCGGCCGTATCGGCAACTTCATCGGTGCCGAGCTGTGGGGCAAGTACACCGACGGTACCTGGGGCGTGGTGTTCCCGTCCGGCCTGCCGGCCCCACTGAACCAGCTCGACCACGCAACGCTGCAGGCGCAGTTCGCGACCGGCGCGCTGAATCAGTTCGCCCGCCATCCCTCCCAGCTGTATGAGGCGTTCCTGGAAGGCCTGGTGATGTTCGTGGTGCTGTGGACGGTGTCGGCCAAGCCGCGTCATCGCTATCTGGTCGGTGGCCTGTTCGCACTGATGTACGGCCTGTTCCGCTTCGCCGTCGAGTTCGTGCGCATGCCCGACAACGGCGTCTACGTGGCCTTCGACTGGCTGACCCGTGGCCAGATCCTCAGCCTGCCGCTGATCGCCTTCGGCCTGGTGCTGCTGGTGATGTCGCGCCGCGCGCCGGTACTGCAGCCGCAGCTGCCGGTGGCTGCCGAGGGCAAGGCATGAAGCCCTACCTGGACCTGCTCTCGCACGTGCTGGAACACGGTGCGGAGAAGAGCGATCGCACCGGTACCGGCACCCGCAGTGTGTTCGGCTGGCAGATGCGCTTCGACCTCAACGAAGGCTTCCCGCTGGTCACCACCAAGAAGCTGCACCTGCGCTCGATCATCCACGAGCTGCTGTGGTTCCTGAAGGGCGACACCAACATCGGCTACCTGAAGGACAACCAGGTGCGGATCTGGGACGAGTGGGCCGACGAGAACGGCGACCTCGGCCCGGTCTACGGCAAGCAGTGGCGCAGCTGGGCCACTGCCGACGGCGGCGAGATCGACCAGATGCAGTGGCTGGTGGACGAGATCAAGCGCAATCCTGATTCGCGCCGGCTGGTGGTCAGCGCCTGGAACGTGGGCGAGCTTTCGCAGATGGCGCTGATGCCGTGCCACAACCTGTTCCAGTTCTACGTGGTGGACGGCAAGCTCAGCTGCCAGCTGTACCAGCGCAGCGGCGACATCTTCCTCGGCGTGCCGTTCAACATCGCCAGCTACGCGCTGCTGACCCATATGGTGGCGCAGGCCACCGGCCTGGGCGTGGGCGACTTCGTGCATACGCTGGGTGACGCGCACCTGTACTCGAACCACTTCGAGCAGGCCCGCGAGCAGCTGTCGCGTGAGCCGCGCGCGCTGCCGAAGCTGTGGTTGAACCCGGAGGTGACGGACCTGTTCGGCTTCCAGTTCGACGACATCCGCATCGACGGCTACGACCCGCACCCCGCCATCAAGGCGCCGGTGGCGGTGTGAGCGCAATGAAGCTCTCGATGATCGTGGCGCTGGACCGCAACCGCGGCATCGGCCAGGGCAATGCCATGCCCTGGCACCTGCCGGATGATTTCAAGCACTTCAAGGCGCTGACCCTCGGCAAGCCGATCCTGATGGGGCGCAAGACCGCCGAATCGATCGGCCGCGTGCTGCCGGGGCGGACCAACCTGGTGCTGACCCGCAGCGGCCAGGTGCCGTTCGAGGGCATGCGCGCGGTGGCGTCGCTGGACGAGGCGAAGGCGATTGCCGAAGGCGAGGGCACCAGCGAGCTGTGCATCATCGGCGGCGGCGAGATCTTCCGCCAGCTGCTCGACCAGGCCAGTGACCTGTACCTGACCTGGGTGGATGCCGAAGTGCCCGCCGACACGCATTTCCCCGAAGTGGATGCGCAGGACTGGCAGGAAGTGAGCAGCGAGCCGCACCCGGCCGACGAACGCCACGCTTACGCGTTCCGCTTCGTGCACTACGTGCGCCGCTGATCGCAACGCACCTGTAGAGCCGAGCCATGCTCGGCTGCTTTCCGCGGACACATCCCATAGCCGAGCATGGCCCGGCTCTACAGGATTGCCTACGGCATCCGGTAATGCCCGATGATCGCGTGCTGGAACAGCAGGTTCTCTTCGCGGGTGCCGCGCGCGATGTTGTGCAGTACCAGCGGCGTGCCATCGGCCAGCTGCCGGTCGGAGACGATGCCCACGTGCAGCAGGCCGTTGCCGTTGAGCTTCCAGGCAACGATGTCACCGGCTGCGTAGTCGGTGGCGAGGGCGGTGATCGGTTGCTGCCAGCCCTGCCGTTCGAACCAGCGCATCAGGTTCGGTACGCGACGATGATCGATGTTGCGATCCGGTCGTGACAGGCCCCAGATCGCCGGATAGGCACTGAAGTTGCCGCGCATGTCCTCGTGCACGCGTGCCTGCAGGTCCAGGCCTTGGCTGCGCAGGGCGCGCACCACCACGTCGGTGCACACGCCGCGATCCAGTGGCACATCACCGCCGGGATAGGCCAGCACCTGGTAGGCGGGATCGTAACGGGTGGTGACGCCGATCTGCGCGCGTGCTGCGGCCACCAGTGGCGGCGAAGGGGCCTGCGGCTGCGTCGGCGCATGTGCAGCACTATCCGCAGCCGTGGGAGCAGGCGGCGAGCCGGGCTGGCAGCCGCTGGCCAGGGCCAGCGGCAGCAGCAGCACCGTCCATGGTGCCCAGCTGCGCCGCGTCATGCCTGCGGCGGGGTGCTGTTGTTGTTGCCGCCACCCGTGCCGCCGCCACCACGACGGCGACGACGGCGTGGGCCACGGTTGCCCGGGTTGGCAGCGGCGGCGTTGCCGCCGCCCTGTTCCTTGCCCTGCGCCGCAGTGGCGAGGCGCTCGTGCGCCGGTCGCGCCGGCGGGCGGGCGTTGGGCACCGGTGCCGGTACATCGCGGCCCGGCACCTGCACCACGCGCAGTTCGTCGGTATCGAGCTGGATCGCGGTCAGCTTGCCGCCCCACACCGCGCCGGTGTCGATGGCGTGCACGCCCTGGGTGATGGTCAGGCCCAGCGCCGACCAATGGCCGCAGACGACCTTGAGGTCGCGCTCGACCCGGCCCGGCACTTCGAACCAGGGATACAGCCCCTGTTCCTGCGTGCCCGGCGTGCCCTTGTCCTCGATGCCGATGCGCCCCCGCGGGGTGCAGTAGCGCATGCGGGTGAGCACGTTGATGATCGCGCGCGAGCGGTCGTAGCCGGACAGGTTCGGGGCCCAGCTCGGCTTGTCGCCGTACATGTTGCGGAACAGCTTGCGGTAGCCGGCGCCGTGCAGCTGCACCTCGACCTCGGCGGCATGCTTCTCGGCCATCTGCGTGGTCCACTTCGGCGCCAGGCCGGCGTGCACCATCATCCAGCCCAGCTCGCGGTCCACGTGCACCAGCTTCTGCAGGCGCAGCCAGTCCAGAAGTTCGTCGCGGTCCTCGGCCTGCACGATGCGCAGCAGGTCCGGGTTGACCTTGCGCTGTTCCTCTTCGGTGCGTGCACCGACGGCCAGCAGCGAAAGATCATGGTTGCCCAGCACCACCACGCTGTGCTCGCGCAGCGAATGCACCAGCCGCAGCGTTTCCAGCGACTGGCCGCCGCGATTGACCAGGTCGCCACAGAACCACAGGGTGTCCTGCGCCGGGTCGAAGCGGATCTTCTCCAGCAATCGCTGGGTGACGTCATAGCAGCCCTGCAGGTCGCCGATCGCCCACACACTCATCGTTCGGCCTCCGTGTCAGTGCAGGGTACGCGGGACGGCCAGCACGAACGGTGCGACCGGCGCGGCAAATTCGGTGCCATCGTCGGCGACCATGTCGTAGTGCCCCTGCATGGTCCCGTGATCGGTCCCCAGCATGACACCGGACGTGTAACGGAAGTCTTCACCGGGGCGCAGCCGCGGCTGCTCGCCGATCACCCCGTCGCCATCGACATGCTCGACACGGCCATTGGCATCGGTGATGCGCCAGTGGCGTGCGACCAGGCGCGCCGCGACCCGCCCCTGGTTGTGGATGCGGATCGTGTAGGCGAACGCAAAGCGACCGTCTTCCGGGGCGGATTGATCGTCGAGGAAGCGCGGCGCGACTTCGACGGAGATGGCATAAACGTCAGCGTCTTCCATACCGGCAGTGTAATCAGGAGGCATTGGCCAAAGCGATGAATTCGGCCACGTCCAGCTGTTCGGCGCGGGCATCGGGACGCACGCCGGCGGCGATGAACTGCTCGGCGGACACCACGTTGTTCAGGGCATTGCGCAGGGTCTTGCGGCGCTGCCCGAAGGCGGCCTTGACCACGTCGGCAAAGCGCTTGTGGTCGTTGATGTTGATCGAGGCCGGGTCACGCGGCACCAGCCGCACCACGGCCGAATCGACCTTCGGCGGCGGCCGGAACGCGCCCGGCGGCACCACGAACAGCGAGGTCACCTGGCAGTAGGCCTGCAGCATCACGCTGAGGCGGCCATACACCTTGCTGCCGGGGCCGGCGGCCATGCGGTCGACCACTTCCTTCTGCAGCATGAAGTGCATGTCGCGGATGACCGCGGCGTGCTCCAGCGCGTGGAACAGGATCGGCGAGGAGATGTTGTAGGGCAGGTTGCCGACCAGGCGGATCGGCTGGCCGTCGGCCAGCTCGGTGAAGTCCACGCGCAGCACGTCGCGGTGAACGATGGTCAGCTCGCCCAGCGGCTCGGCGGCGGCGGTCAGCGGCGCGATCAGGTCGCGGTCGAACTCGATCACCGTCAGTTTCGGGTGCACGCGCAGCAGCGGCAGCGTGATCGCACCCTGGCCGGGGCCGATCTCGACCAGGCGGTCGCCGTCTTTCGGATTGACCGCCATCACGATCTTGTCGATGTAGTGGCGGTCGGCCAGGAAATGCTGGCCAAGCTGCTTCTTGGCCGGTGCGGTGAACACCGGGCCGGAGGGGGAATGCGGGGAATTCATGCGCCCAGTGTACGTTGCCGCGCAAGCTGCGCACACAGCGTCGTTGCCGCCTGCAGGCTGGAGGGATCGGCGATGCCGCGGCCAGCCAGGTCCAGCGCGGTGCCATGGTCCACCGCCACGCGCGGGTAGGGCAGGCCCAGGGTCAGGTTCACCGCCTGTTCGAAGCCGGAATACTTCAGTACCGGCAGGCCCTGGTCGTGGTACATCGCCAGCACGGTGTCGAAGCCGGCCAGCTTGGCGGGCAGGAAGGCGGTATCGGCCGGCAGCGGCCCGACCAGGTCCATGCCCTCCGCGCGCAGGCGCTGCAGCAGCGGGATGACCAGATCCAGTTCTTCGCGGCCCAGGTGGCCGTCTTCGCCGGCGTGCGGGTTCAGGCCGAGCACGGCGATGCGCGGCGCAGCCAGGCCGAACTCACGGCGCAGTGCGGCATGCACGGTGCGCAGCGTGTGCTCCAGGCCGGGTGCGGTGATCGCATCGGCCACCTCGCGCAGCGGCAGGTGGGTGGTGGCCAGGGCCACGCGCACGATGTGGTTGGCCAGCATCATCACCACCTTCACCCCGGCCTGGTCGGCCAGCAGTTCAGTGGTGCCGCTGTAGGCGATGCCGCCTTCGTTGATGACCGCCTTGTGCACCGGGCCGGTCACCACGCCGTGCAGTTCGCCGGACAGGCAGGCCTGGCCGGCGCCGAGCAGGGCACCGATGACCGCGCCGGCATTGGCCGGATCGGCCTGGCCGAAACGGCTGGGCGCGGCGTTGCGCACGGCACGCAGGCGCAGATCGCCGGGGACGCGTGCTTCGGCGTCCTCGGGCAGCAGTTGCAGGGGCAGGTTCAGCGCGGCCGCGGCCGCGCGCAGGGTGTCCGGGTCGGCGAAGGCCAGCAGCCGGCAATCTTCACGCGGCTGCTGGACGAGGCGGACACACAGTTCCGGGCCGATCCCGGCGGGCTCGCCCGGTACCAGAGCGAGCTCGGGGCGCATCGGTCAGGACTGCGGCGGGGTGGCGGTGTTTTCCGCGCGGTCGCCACTGCGGAAGCTGACGTAGGCTTCGCCACGCAGTTCCTGCAGGAAGCGGTTGTACTCGTCTTCCAGCTTGCGGCGGCCGATGGTCTCGCGGACCTGGGCACGCTGGTTGTCGGTGGTCACGTCGGTCTGGCGGGTCGCCACGCGCTGCACGATGTGCCAACCGGCATCGGTGCGGAACGGCTGGCTGACGCCACCGTCCTGGAGGCCTTCCACCTGCTGGCCGAAGGCCGGACCGAACGCGTCGGCCGGGAACCAGCCCAGATCACCGCCCTGGCCCTTGCTGTTGTTGTCCTCGGAGGACTCCTTGGCAACGGTCTGGAACTCGGCACCACCGGCAATGCGGGCACGCAGGGTGTCGATCTTGGCCTTGGCGGCGGCGTCGGTCTGGTGGTCGTCCACGCGCACCAGGATGTGGCGGCCGTGGAACTCGGTGACCGTGTGCTCGCCGGCGGCGGCGGAGCTGCTGTCACGCACTTCCACCAGCTTCAGCAGCTGGAAGCCGCTCGGGCCACGGATCGGGCCGACCACTTCGCCCGGCTTCATCTTTTCCATCATCTGGGCGAAGGCCTGCGGGATTTCATCCAGGCTGCGCCAGCCCAGGTCGCCGCCTTCCAGTGCATTCGGGCTGTCCGAATAGCGCACGGCCGCCGCGTTGAAGTCCAGCTCGCCCTTGTCCAGCAGGGCCTTCACACCATCGGCCTTCTTCTGGCCGGTGGCGATCTGGTCGGCGTTGGCGCCGTCGGGCAGGGCGATCAGGATGTGCGCCAGGTGGTACTGGTTGCCCACCGTGGCCTGCTGCTTCAGCGCGGCGTCGACTTCACCCTCGCTGACGCTGATGCGGCTCTGCGCGAAGCTCTGGCGCAGGCGCTGCACGGTGATCTCGTCACGCACCGAAGCACGGAAATCGTTGAAGTCGATGCCGTCATGGGCCAGGCGCTGGCGCAGGGCATCCAGGTTCGAACCATTCTGCTGGGCGATGGAATTCATCGCCTGGTTCAGCTCCTGGTCGCTGACACGGATGCCACTGCCCTGGGCGCGGGCCACCTGCAGCTTGACCAGCACCAGGCGTTCGAGCACCTGGCGGCTGAGCACGTCTTCCGGCGGCAGCTGGTTTTCACGGCCGGCGTACTGCGCCTTGATGTTGGCGATCGCACGCTGGAGCTCGCTCTGCAGGATCACGTCCTCATCGACGACGGCGGCGATGCGGTCAAGCGGCTGCGCCTCCTGGGCAAGCACCTGCAGGGGGGCGGACACGCTGGACACCGCCAGCAGCGAGGCGAGAAGAACGGGGAAGCGCTTGGTCATGGGATCAGGTTCGGATCGTAGTCATCCCGGGTCGCCCCGGTGTTGCTCGGCGGCACGAGATAGAGGTCGTCGCGGTTGTAGCCGAGGATAGCACGGCGCAGGGTGCGGTCCGTGTCCTGCCCCAGGGAGCTCAGGCCCTTGAGCACGAACTCCAGCTGGATGGCGTTGTTCATCTCGCCTTCGCGGTTGCGGACGTAGCGGCGGCCGACCACACGCACGGCCAGGCAGCAGCTGTCCCACTGGACGCCGGCGATGATTTCCAGCGGTTCCTTGTCCTGCAGCGAGTAGTAGTAGCGGCCGACCAGGCTCCAGCGCGCATTCAGCGGATACAGGAACGACAGGTCGGCCTGTTCCAGCAGCGTCCGGTCATGCTTGTTGGCGGTGGCCGGGGCGCCGGAGTTGATGCGGTAGCGGTAGCTGAGGTTGATCACGCCATCGTTGGGCATCAGGTAGCGGGCACGGACGCTGGCCAGATCCTCGCGCTTGTACTTCGGGTCCCACTGGTAGGTGGCGCCCAGGGTCCAGCGGTCGTTGATCATGTAGTTGCCGTCGGCGATCCAGGCCGACTTGCCCTTTTCCACCGGCGCGCCGCCCGGGGTGACGGTCACCCGCGACTCGTCGAAGTACTGGATCTGGCCGATCGAGGCCGAGAAGCGTTCCTTGCCGGTGGTCTGGTCGATGAAGCGGGTACCCAGTGCCAGGGTCAGCTGGTTGGCATCGTTCTGGCGATCTGCGCCGGTATAGCGCGAGTCGCGGAACAGCTGGCCCCAGCTGAAGGTGAAGTCACGGGTATCGAAGATCGGCAGGTCGTCCTGGTTGCGGTACGGCGTGCGCAGGTAGAACAGGCGCGGCTCCAGGGTCTGCAGGAAGGACTTGCCGCCGATGCGGGTCTCGCGATCGAAGAACAGGCCGGCGTCGATGCTGCCGATCGGCAGGCTGCGGCTGGGCGAGGTGTTGCCGCGCAGCTGTTCCGGTGTGGCGGTGTTCGGGTCGATGCCCTGCGAACGCAGGATCTGACCACGGATACCGTCGACGCCGTCGGCCAGGCCGCGATCCAGCTGGTAGGCGGTATAGCGGTAGGCCAGGGTCGGCGTGATGTACCAGGCCGCGCCGCTGATCGGGAACGACACGTACGGCTTCACGTCCAGACGCGAGCCACCGCTGACATTCAGGCCCTTCGTCTTCCGATCGCCATTGCGCGTGTACTGCAGGTCCGGGCCGAAACTGGCGTCGTACTTGTAGTTGATGTCGTCGTGGGTGAAGCGCACGGCTTCGGCGTAGACGCCGGTTTCCAGCCACGGCAGGACCGGCTTGTCCCAGTTGAAGTACAGGCGCGGCTGGCGGTTGTAGGGCAGCGCGCTTTCATTGAGCGTGTAGTCGGTCAGCTGCCAGCGGTCGGCCATGATGCCGGCCGTCCAGTTCTTGCCGGTGCCGTACAGGCCCACGGTGCTCTGCAGGTTCGAGGCGGTCACGCCGACCAGGCGGTTGGCGAAGTCTTCGACATAGCGCTCGTCGCTGACCCAGGCGAGGTTGGCGCGGGCCTGCCAGTGGCTGTCCACATTGTGGTAACCGCTGAACATCACCCGGCCGCGGTCGCGGTCGCGCAGCTTGTCGTTGGGGATGTAGGCGGTCAGCAGCTCGCCGCGGCCGCCGTTGTAGAGGTAGCGGAACTCGTTGTCGAGCATCAGGCCACGCCGGCTCATGTAGCGCGGCATCAGCGTGTCGTCGTAGTTCGGCGCCAGGTTCAGGTAAATCGGCTGGGTGTAGTCGAAGCCGTTGCGGCCGGACATGCCCAGCTGCGGGAACAGCAGGCCGGTCTTGCGGCGGTCGTCGATCGGGAACTTGAAGTACGGCGCCCACAGGACCGGCACCTTGCCGATGCGCAGCACGGCGTTGCGGGCCGTGCCGAAGCCTTCGTCGTTGTCCACTTCGATCTGCGGCGCCGACAGCTTCCACACCGGCTGCGACGGGTCGCAGGTGGTGTAGGTGGAGCGGTGCATCTGGCCGACCGCGCCCTGCAGGTCGACCGACTCGGCATCACCGTTGCCGCGGCGCGACACCAGCTGGTACTTGATGTCAGTGATCTTGTGGGTGTCGCTTTCCTGGTTGCCCTCGGCGCGCTTGGCGACCATGCGGATCGAGGAGTCCTGGTAGCGGACATTGCCGTCGGCGATGTAGTTGCCGGTCTCGGTATCGAAGCTGAGCTTGTCGGTGCCGACGAACTGGTCGCCGCGGCGCAGGGCCACGTTGCCTTCGTACTGCGGCACGGTGGTGGTGCCCAGCAGCTGGTCGCCCTCGATGTCGGTCGGCTGCTGCTCGCGCGCGGCGCTGGCGGCGGCCTTGTCCTGCCCCGGGACCGGGACAGGGGCATCGGTGAACGCGGGAATCACGTCGGTAGCCGGGCACAGGCCCCAGTTGAGCGGCTTTTCATCGGCCATTGCCGGCAGGCAGATGGCGATGCTCAGAGGCAGGGGAAGCAGGCGGAGGGCTCGGCGCACGCGGTTCGGATTCGGGCGAAAACGGACGGTAGCTTGCCCCATCCCTTGCATAGGGGCAATGAAGGGCGTCGGATCCTGCCGGTTCGGGTTCATCCGGAGACGTTGCCTGGAGGGGCCGGCATCAAGGCCCGGACATGGGCCACGCTGCACTCGGCAAGGGCCTGCAGGTCATAGCCGCCTTCCAGCATCGAGACCACCCGGCCGGCCGCATGGCGGCGCGCCAGCGCATGCAGTTCGCGGGTGATCCAGGCGAAATCGTCGGTTTCCAGCATCAGGTCGGCCTGCGGGTCGCGCAGGTGGGCATCGAAGCCGGCCGAGATCAGCAGCAGCTGCGGGCGGAAGTCGTCGATGGCCGGCAGCATCTCGTCGGCCCACACATTGCGGAAGCGGAAACCGCCACTGCCGGGTGGCAGCAGGATGTTCATCAGGTTGCCGGCACCACGGTCACGGCGCAGGCCCGAGTTGGGGAACAGGCCGGCCTGGTGGGTGCTGTAGTACGAGACCCGGGCGTCGTGCTGGAAGATGTCCTGGGTGCCGTTGCCATGGTGGACATCGAAATCGACCACCGCGATGCGCTCCAGCCCATGACGGTCACGGGCGTAGGCGGCGGCGATGGCGATGTTGTTGAGCAGGCAGAAGCCCATCGCGGTGCTGCTGGTGGCGTGGTGGCCCGGCGGCCGCACCGCGCAGAACGCCAGCGGGTCTTCGCCCAGCATCACCGCATCTACCGCCGCCACGCCGGCACCGGCGGCATGCACGGCGGCACTGGCCGAGCCGGGCGAGGTCCAGGTGTCCATGTCCAGCTGGCGCAGCGGCACGGTCTGCGGCTGCAGCACGAAGTCGAGCAGGGCGCTGTCGTGGACCCGGGTCAGTTCGCCGAACTTGGCCGGCGGCGCCTCGCGCCAGTCCAGCTGGCTGGGGAATGCGGCGTGCAGGGCATCCAGCACATGTTGCAGGCGTTGCGGGCACTCCGGATGGCCGGGGCCGGGGTCATGCAGCAGGCAGGACGGATGGGTGAAGACCAGCATCGTGCCGACTCAGCGCTGGCGCTGCTGTGGTTGCCACAGCGCTTCGCCGTGGCCATCGGCACGGGCCAGCACCCGGGCCAGCACGAACAACAGGTCCGACAGCCGGTTGAGGTACTGCAGCGCCTCGCTGCGCACGGCCTCGTGACGGGCCAGGGTGACCGTCTCGCGCTCGGCGCGGCGGACGATGGTGCGGGCCAGGTGGCAGCGTGCGGCGGCCTCGCCACCGGCCGGCAGGATGAATTCCTTCAACATCGGCAGGCTGGCGTTGTAGTGGTCCAGCTGCTGTTCCAGTGCCGAGACATCGGCGGCGTGGATCGCGGCGTGGCCGGGGATGCACAGTTCGGCGCCCAGGTCGAACAGCTGGTGCTGCAGATGCACCACCAGCGCGCGGACATCCTCGGGCAGCGCCGTGGCCAGCAGCAGGCCGAGCGCGGCATTGGCTTCGTCGACGGTACCGTAGGACGCCACGCGGGCGTCGTCCTTGGCCACGCGCTGGCCGTCGCCAAGGCCGGTACTGCCGTCGTCGCCGGTGCGGGTGTAGATGCGCGAGAGGCGATGACCCATGGCGCGGCTCAGTGGCGGATGTCGCGGCGTGCCTGCTGGAGCTTCAGTACCTGCTCCACGGCCAGCTGCAGGGCGGCGCCGAGCGCCACGTAGATCGCGGTGGTGCGCAGGTACGGCCCGAACCACTGTGCGTAGTTCTGTGCCCAGCCGGCCAGGGTCGGTTCGGCCACGTTGCGGCTGGTCCAGTAGAAGCCGCCCTGCGCCAGCAGGTGGCAGACCGCCACCGAGGCCACCAGCAGCAGCGCGCCCTTGGCCAGCACCGGCCAGCGTGCCCCCTGGTAGTTGCGGCCCAGCAGCATGCCGCCGGCCCACAGCGAGAAGTAGGCCGGCAGCAGCAGCCAGTAGCCCGGCGACACGCAGTAGTGCTGCCAGAAATCCAGGCCGCTGCTGCGGATCACGATCCAGTCCACCAGCACCGCGAACACCATCAGCAGCGGGAACGCCCAGCGGGTCCAGCCGGCCAGGTAGAAGCCACCGATGAAGAACACCGCCCAGGAGGCATCGGGGATTGCCGCGAAGTGGTTGACCCGGGTCGTCGCCAGCAACAGCACGAGTACGGACAGGACGAAGGCACGGTTGGCGGTGGCGGACATGGCAGCGGGCCCGGAGCGGATTCAGGTTTCATTCTAGCCCGCCACGCCGGTTGGCGCAGGTCGGGGGCGTTGGGTGTTCGGGCGGGGCGAGCGCGTATCATGAACACCATGAGTGAACGACATGACGTGCTGATCGTCGGTGGCGGCCTGGTCGGTGCCAGCCTGGCCATCGCCCTGGACCGGCTGGGCCGCGATGTGGGCCTGCTCGAAGCCAGCCCGGCCGGCGAGCTGCCGGCGGTGTTCGACCAGCGCAACCTCAGTTTCGCTGCGGCTACCGTCAACGCGCTGACCGCGCTGGGGGTCATGCAGAAGCTGGCGATGGCGCCGGGCCCGATCCGTCGCATCCACGTCAGCCGCGCCGGTGATTTCGGCCGCGTGCAGCTGGAGGCGGCCGACTACGACCGGCCGTGGTTCGGCCAGGTGGTGGTGGCGCGTGACTTCGGCCAGGCGCTGGAAGCGCGCCTGCAGGAGCTGCCGCAGCTGCGCCGTTACCGGCCGATGCGGTTCCTGGGCCTGGGCGAGGTGGTCGACGGCTACCGCCAGGTGCGGGTGGCCGACGAGACCGGCGAGCGCGTGCTGCTGGCACGGCTGGTGGTCGGTGCCGATGGCACGACCAGCGGTGTGCGCGGCGCACTGGGCATCGAGGTCGACCGGCATGATTTCCAGCAGACCCTGTTCGTGGCCCGCGTGCGCAGCCAGCGCGCGCCGGATGGCACGGCCTGGGAGCGCTTCACCGATACCGGGCCGACCGCCCTGCTGCCGCGCGGCGACCGCCACTTCGGCACCGTGCATGGCGTGGCGCGCGACCAGGCCGATGCGGTGATGGCGCTGGACGACGCGGCCTGGCTGCAGCGGCTGCAGGATGCGATCGGCTGGCGTGCCGGCCGCCTGCTCGAATCCGGCCCACGCAGCGCTTACCCGCTCATCCAGGTGCTGGCGCGCGCGCTGGCCGGTGAACGCACGGTGCTGCTGGGCAATGCCGCGCAGACCATCCATCCGCTGGGTGCGCAGGGCTTCAACCTGGGCCTGCGCGATGCGCTGACCCTGGCCGAGCTGCTGGAGGATGCGCATGAGGATGCCGGCAGCGATGCGCTGCTGCAGGCCTATGTCGCTCGCCGCCAGGAAGACCGCCGGCAGACGGTGGCGTTCTCGGGTGGCCTGGCACGCCTGACCAGCAACCCGGCACCGCTGATGCGGCCGCTGCGCAGCCTCGGCCTGGTGGCCGCACAACGCGCCTCGGTGCAGTCGATGCTGGTTGGTGGTGCGATGGGCTTCCGTGGTGAAGTGCCGCGCCTGTGCCGTGGAGAAGCCGCATGAGCCGGCGCACGCGCCTGGACGTGGCCATTGTCGGTGGCGGCGTGGTCGGTGCCGCCTGTGCGCTGGCGCTGGCCGATGCCGGCTTGTCGGTTGCGCTGGTGGAGGGCCGCGAACCGGCACCGTGGCAGGCCGCGCAGCCGGACCTGCGGGTGTTCGCCTTCGCCGCCGACAACGTGCAGCTGTTGAACCGCCTGGGGGTGCTGGCCGGCCATCGCGCAGGCCCGCGCGTGGCCCTACCGGCGCATGCAGGTATGGGATGCGGCCGGTGGCGAGGATCTGCTGTTCGACGCTGACCGCTTCGGTCGGCGTGAGCTGGGCTACATCGTCGAGAACGGCCTGCTGCAGGATCGCCTGTGGTCGGCGCTGCCGGCGGCGGGCGTGCAGCTGCATTGCCCGGCACGGGTGGAAGCGCTGGAGCAGGACGAGGATGGCGTGCGCCTGCGGCTGGATGACGGGCGCCGCCTGGAAGCGGCGCTGGCCGTGGCCGCCGACGGCGCCGAATCTACCCTGCGCCAGCTGGCCGGGATCGAGGTCGAGCGCCATGACTACCACCAGCGTGGCGTGGTGGCCTACGTGGACAGTGAGCTGCCGAACCAGGCCACGGCCTGGCAGCGCTTCCTGCCGAGCGGACCGCTGGCGTTGCTGCCGGTGGCCGAGCGCCGCAGTTCGATCGTCTGGACCCTGCCCGAAGATGAAGCGGCTCGCGTGCTGGCGTTGGACGAAGATGCGTTCAACCGCGAACTGACCCGCGCCTTCGCGGCGCGCCTGGGTGAGCTGCGGCTGGCGTCACCGCGTGCGGCCTTCCCGCTGCGTCGCCAACTGGCCCGTCACTACGTGGCCGGCCGCGTGCTGGCGCTAGGTGATGCTGCGCATGTGGTGCATCCGCTGGCCGGGCAGGGCGTGAACCTGGGCCTGCGCGATGTCGCCGCCCTGCAGCAGTGGCTGGCGCCGTCGGCCGAACGCCGCGGCCAGCCGCGGCTGTCGCCGCAGCGCCTGCAGCGCTGGGCACGCGAACGGCGCAGCGACAACCAGATCGCCGCCTACAGCTTCGATGCGATCAACCGCCTGTTCTCCAACGACGAAATGCACCTGACCCTGGCCCGCGGCCGCGCACTGGGCTGCGTCGGCAGATGGCCGCCGCTGGTGCAGGCGTTCTGGAAGCGCGCCGCCGGCGTCTGACCGGAATACAGACCGCTCTGGTAGGTGCCAACCTTGGTTGGCACGCCTCCGACATTGTGCCAACCAAGGTTGGCACCCACCGAGCGCGGGTCGTGTGCCCGGCGTCAGTAGATCCACGCCATGCGTGGATGAAGATCGCGACGGCGGATCAATCAACCAGCCAACCGGCCAGGTCGGCACGGTCCAGCTTGCCGCGGTGCCTGCGATCCAGTGAATTGAATTCATCGGCCAGTGCCGGGTTGGCCTGTGCTTCCTGGCGGCTGATGAAGCCATCGCCGTTCACGTCGAGGTCGCTGAAGCGGATGCGGTACTGGCCGATCACGCTGCTCGGCTCCAGCGAGCGAACGGTGACGTGTGCTTCGCCGGCGGGCTGCGGAATGTCGACGCTGCCGGTGACCTGGCCGGCGCCCAGCGGCTGCTGGCGGATGGCACCGCCGGTCGGGCCCAGCGGCTGGCTCTGCGCCGGTGTGGACGGGCCGTGCTGGGCCATGGCCGGCACGGCTGCCAGCAGGGTGGCCAACAGCAGGGCGGAACGCGGAATGTTCATGACAGGCTCCTTGCCAGAGGGTACCGGGAGCGTACTCCCGGCAACCTGTGCCGCCGATGACGGGTCAGCGCAGCGGCGAAGCCAATACGGTGATCTCTTCACGATCGTGATAGAGCTGCTTGGCGCGGACCACCAGTGGCTTGCCGGCCTGGTCCTGGAACAGGTCCAGGCACAGCCGGGTTTCGTCCCAGCGCTTCTTCATCGGCAGTTTCAGATTGAAGATCGCATGCCGGCACCAGCCTTCGCGGAACCAGGTGGCCATGCGCTCGGCCACGCGGCGCGGCTGCTCGACCATGTCGCAGACCATCCAGTCCAGCGGCTGTTCCGGATGCCAGTGGAAGCCATCGGCGCGCAGGTGCTCGACCAGGCCGGTATCCAGCACATGCTGGCGCAGCGGCCCGTTGTCGATGCTCAGCACGTGCATGTGCTGGCGGGTCAGCACCCAGGTCCAGCCACCCGGTGCAGCGCCGAGGTCGGCCGCGCGCATGCCCGGCCTGGCCAGCGTCTCGCGCTCTTCCGGCGTCAGCAGGGTCAGCAACGCTTCGTCCAGCTTCAGCGCCGAACGCGAAGGTGCTTCGGGCAGCAGCTTCAGGCGCGGGATGCCCAGTGCCCACGGCGCGCTGTCTGCCGGGTCGGCCACGCAGACGAAGGCATGGGTACCGTCGACGAACACCACGTGCAGGCGTGGCAGGCGGTTGTTCGGCTTGTCGCTGAGCTTGCCTGCCTTGCGCAGCGCTGGGCGCAGCGCGTTGCCGAAGGCGCGCGCCAGACCGGACAACGGTTTGCCGGCCTCCGAATCGGGGTGCTCCACCCACAGGTCACCGAAGCGCGGCGCATCGGCCAGCACCTCCAGCATCGGGGTGATGCGGTCGGCCGGATCCAGCTGCGGCAGCTCGGCCAGCACCACCAGTTTCTGCCGCGCGAAGATCAGCTCGCGCCAGCGCAGGCGCGGCGCCAGGGCAGCCGCTTCGTCGCACATGAAAAGCACATAGCCGTCATTGCGTTGGGTGCGCGCGTAGCCGGCGAAACCGGCTTCACCGGCGCGGAACTGCAGTTCGCCGGCCAGCTCGGGCTCGAAGCCCTGCCGGCACAGGCACAGCAGGCCGATGCCGGCCTCAGTAACGGGCGCCATCGCTTTCCCCATAGGCACGCAGCACGCTGCGTGCGGCGTCGCGGTTCAGGCCCTGCACCACTTCGATGCCGCGCTTGTTGAGTTCGCCCACCCAGTCGGCCGGCAGCGGGCCTTCATCGAACGGGGTCAGTTCCTCGACGTCGGCCGAGTTGGCACCGATCAGCAGGCGGTCGATGCCGGCCCACACGGTGGCGCCGTAGCACTGGCAGCACGGCTGCGAGCTGGTGGCTAGGGTGACCGGCGACAGCACTGCGTTCAGGCGCGGCGTCTGCAGGCGCTGCTGGGCCAGCATGTAGGCCATGTTCTCGGCGTGCGCCAGCGAGGTCGCGTGCGGCATCACCCGGTTCACGCCGGCGGCGATGACCTTGTCATCCGGGCCGAACACCACCGCGCCGAAAGGGCCGCCACTGGCGTGTTCGACATTCAGCCGCGACAGCTCGATCGCCAGCGCGACCTTGGCCTCATCGCCCGGATATCGACGATCCAGGTCGATCTGGTCGTGGATCCAGGCGGGAAGGGTCAGGTGGACTTGCGCGTACAGCATCGCGGGGGTGCCTCGTAATGGGATGGAAGAAGGTGCGGTTGCTTGGGAAACCGGCGCGCAGTGTAGCTGCACCGGCCTGTATCGGGTGTGGCGGTGGGTTAGTCCGGCGAGCCGGTGCGGATCACCACGTACTGCTTGCGGAACTCGAGCCCGGCCTGCGGCCAGCTGGCGGCATAGGCGCGCAGCAGGGGCAGGGCGGCGGCAAAGTCGTGACCGTTGACCCGGCAATCGGCCTCGCACAGGCCCTCGGCATCGCGCGAGGCGAACAGGCGGATGGCGAGGAACTGGCGGGCTTTCAGCAGCTCATCGAAGGCCTCCATGCTGCGCGTGAACAGGCAGCAGGGGCAGGAGCCGTGGTCGTCCTCGCTGCAGGTGGATGCATCCACTTCCTGCGCACGGTAGTGCGCCAACGGCCCCAGCACCACGGTGCGCTGATGTTCCTCGCCATCGTCACCGGCCGGATAGGTCAGGCCCATCATCGGCAGGCCCTGTGCATCTTCGGCGCCGATCGCGGTCTGCAGGGTCGCCAGGTCCACCCGCACCCAGGCCTGGAAGCCGGACAACAGCGACGCCTGCTCATCGGCACCGTTGGCGTGCTGGTACTCGAACAGGCCATCGGCGAACAACACCGGATGTTGGGCCTCGATGACGGTGGAGGTCTGCCAGCCGCCGTTGTCGCGCGCGTGCGCGGCCATCGCATGCGGGGTCAGGCGCAGGCCGCTGTCCAGCAGCAGCGCGCCACCGTCGGCGCGGCTGGCGATGCTGGCGCCCTGCAGGACCTGCTGCAGCAGCGGGAGGAGGGCGGTGGAGGTCGTGGTCATGTCAGGCCTGTGGATGGATGGGGCGGAACATCCAGGCAGGGCCTGGAACTAGCGCTCGAGCGCGTCGAGTTCGGCGCGATATCGCTGCGCGTCGGGCTGCTGCTGCGGATCGTTGCCGTGGTCGCGCAGCCAGGTTTCCAGCTCGCGGCGATAGTCCGCGCGGAAATCGGCATTGCCGGGGCTGAAGTGCAGCTTGCGCGCCGCTACCTCCACGCGCTCGCGCGCGCTGGCACGGGCCTGGGCGATGCCGTGCGGAGATTCGTTGGTGAGGATGACGAAGTTGCGCGCGAAGCCCGGCGTGTACTTCACCACGAATGGCTGGTCGCGCGCCGGGATGCGGATGGCGTTTTCCAGCGGCCACAGCGAGGCGGTGTTGGTGTGGAACACCACTTCCACATCGCGGCCCTCGGCCGTGCGCAGCACCGCTTCGTACCGCCAGATGTACTGCTCGTTGAGCGTCGAGCTGGTCCGCTCCGACTTCACGATCACCGCTTCACCGCGTTCGCCCACCACGTTGAGGAAGGTAGCGTTGAGGAAGTGGCCGAGGAACATGTTGAGCATCGCCAGCGGGAACACCACGATGGCGTAGCCCGGAAAGCGCCGCCACCACGAGACCAGCCCGGCCAGCACCATCGCTGCAAAGAACGTCAGCAGCGGATGCTGCGAGATGAACCAGAGCAGGGCGGAGAGGGCGGTGATCATCATCGGGGGCGTGCGGGCGCCATGCTGGCGCCCGCGCAGGTCCTCAGGCCGACCAGGTGTCGCGCAGGGTCACGCTGCGGTTGAACACCGGCTTGGCCTCGGTGTGGTCGCGGCGGTCGGCGACGAAGTAGCCGGTGCGCTCGAACTGGAACGACTGCTCCGGGGCGGCGCTGGCCGCGGCCGGCTCGACATAGCCGGTGACGGTGCGGCGCGATTCCGGATTGAGGTAGTCACGGTAGGTCTTGCCTTCCGATTCGTCGTCCGGGTTCGGCACCGAGAACAGGCGGTCGTACAGGCGGATCTCGGCCGGCACGCCATGCACGGCGCTGACCCAGTGGATGGTGCCCTTGACCTTGCGGTTGGCGCCTTCCATGCCCGGACGCGATTCCGGATCCAGCCAGCCGCGCAGCTCGGTGATGGTGCCGTCGGCGTCCTTGATCACTTCGTCGCAGCGGATGATGCCGGCGCCGCGCAGGCGCACTTCGCCACCCGGCACCAGGCGCTTCCAGCCCTTCGGCGGCACTTCGGCGAAGTCCTCGCGGTCGATCCACACTTCGCGTGCGAACGGCACTTCGCGGCTGCCGAAGCTCTCGTCCTTCGGGTGGTTGCTGAAGGTCAGCTGTTCTTCGTGGCCTTCCGGCAGGTTGGTCAGCACCAGCTTGACCGGGTCGACCACGGCCATGCGGCGCGGTGCAGCGCTGTCCAGGTCTTCGCGCAGCGCGCCTTCCAGCACGCTGAAATCGATCAGCGAATTCTGCTTGCTGATGCCCACGCGCTCGGCGAACAGGCGCATCGCGGCCGGGGTGTAACCACGTCGACGCAGGCCCTGCAGGGTCGGCATGCGCGGGTCTTCCCAGCCGTCCACCAGCTGCTCGGTGACCAGTGCCATCAGCTTGCGCTTGCTCATCACCGTGTAGTTGATGTTCAGGCGCGAGAACTCGATCTGGCGCGGCTTGGCCGCTTCGCGCGGCAGGCCGGCGTCGACCAGCGGCTGTGTCAGCGCGTCGTCGTGGGCGAAATCGACGTTGTCCACGCACCAGTCGTACAGCGGGCGGTGGTCTTCGAACTCCAGCGTGCACAGCGAGTGGGTGATGCCCTCGATCGAATCACCCAGCGCGTGGGCGAAGTCGTACATCGGGTAGATCGGCCACGCGTTGCCGGTGTTCTGGTGCTCGACGTGCTTGATGCGGTACAGCGCCGGATCGCGCAGGTTGATGTTGCCGCTGGCCATGTCGATCTTCGCGCGCAGGGTGCGCGCGCCATCCGGGAACTCACCGGCACGCATGCGGCGGAACAGATCGAGGTTTTCCTCGACGCTGCGGTCGCGCCACGGCGACGGGCGGCCCGGCTCGGTGAGGGTGCCGCGGTAGGCGCGCACTTCCTCGGCCGACAGGTCGCAGACATAGGCCTTGCCCTGTTCGATCAGCTTCTCGGCGGCCAGGTAATAGGCCCGGAAGTAGTCCGAAGCATGGCGCAGCTCGTTCCACTCGAAGCCCAGCCAGCGCACGTCGTCCTGGATCGCGGCCACGTATTCCGGGTCTTCCTTGGCCGGGTTGGTGTCGTCGAAGCGCAGGTTGCAGACGCCGCTGAATTCGCCGGCGATGCCGAAGTTCAGGCAGATCGACTTGGCATGGCCGATGTGCAGGTAGCCGTTCGGCTCCGGCGGGAAGCGGGTCTTGATCGCCTGGTGCTTTCCGCTGGCCAGGTCCTCGCGCACGATCTGGCGGATGAAATCGCGCTTCTCGTGGCTGTCGGCGGGGGTCTCGGGGCTGGCGGGGGTGTGCTCGGACATGAGTCTGGGGCGAAAAAGGGCAGAAAGACCAACAGTCTAGCGCGTACGGGGCAGGGCTGCCCGGTGGGGTGTGGGGATGCCGGCCCGCGGCCGGCACTACCCAACTGCACGGCGATCCACATTCCGCCGGCCCGCTGCCGGCGCTACCGGAAGGTGGATGGGTAGTGCCGGCCGCTGGCCGGCAGAACGGTCATGCGCCGTCAGCACCACCATTCAGCCCCCGGGCGTATGCTGGAACCCTGTCCCACGGAGCCACCACATGCACATCGTGTACAAGGCCGACAACCTGTTCGACGCCCACCTGGTCAAGCACGCGCTGGAAGATGCCGGCATCCCGGCCTTCGTGTTTGGCGAGCAGCTGCTGGGCGGCATGGGCGAGCTGCCGCTGTTCGGTGTGCTGCGGGTGGGAATCCCCGAAGCGGCACGCCCGCAGGCCGAGGACATCGTGGCGGCGCTGGACTTGGGCCACGCGCCGGACGCCCCCATTTCAGATGCAGACGACATAGCCGGACGTCCGGCGTAGGAGCGCATCATGTTGGGAATTGGCCAGGGCATCCTCGGCATCGGCGCCTTCAAGCAGCGCCTGCCGCGCCCGGAAGAGGCGCTGCCGGGGCGTGACCAGCCGCTGCCGCTGCACAGCAACCAGCACTTCGTGAACAGCCATCCGCTGAAGGACCGTTTTGCCGGCCTGCAGCAGATCCGTTTCGCGCTGGGCTGCTTCTGGGGCGCCGAGCGCAAGTTCTGGACCGAACCGGGCGTGTACAGCACCTCGGTGGGCTATGCCGGGGGCATCACTCCGAACCCGACCTATGAAGAGGTCTGCTCGGGGCTGACCGGCCACACCGAAGTGGTGCAGGTGGTGTTCGACCCGGCGGTGGTAAGCCTGGAGCGGCTGCTGCAGCTGTTCTGGGAAAGCCACGACCCGACCCAGGGCATGCGCCAGGGCAACGACACCGGCACCCAGTACCGCTCGGCGATCCACGCCACCGACGAGGCACAGTACGCCGCTGCGCTGGCCAGCCGCGAGGCCTATCAGGCCCAGCTGGATGCGGCCGGCTACGGCCCGATCACCACCGAGATCGTGTACCCGGCACCGGCGTACTACTACGCCGAGGACTATCACCAGCAGTACCTGGCGAAGAATCCGAACGGCTACTGCGGTATCGGCGGCACCGGCGTGAGCTGCCCGATCGGGTTGGATGTGGAGGCGCCGCGCTGACGCGCGGTGGTCCGCCTGCGGCGGGCAGAAGCTGAAAGCAACTGCCAAAGCCAAAGCGGCTCTGGGTTGCTGATGGTTTGGCGGGACGGGGGCGGCTGGCAGGACACGCCGTAAACCCATCCATGGGGGCTCGATGGCGCCATCCATGGCGCCAACGGTCCTGCCAGCCGCCCCCGTCCCACCTTCGAAAGTTTCCCGGTGACGGTGGGAAAGAGCATTGGGTTACTGACGAACTGTTGGAAAACAAAAAGGACGCGGCCTTCGCCGCGTCCTTTTTGTTTGGTCCTGCAGTGCTTTCTGTAGAGCGGAGCGATGCTCCGCTCCGAGCAAGCGAAGCGCGCGACCCGCTGTTGCTCTTCTTTCTTTCTTCCGTGGCGGGCGGCCGCCGGAAACTGTCGAAGGCAGGGTGGGTAGGCCGTGCAGGGGCGTGAGCCGCATGGATGCGGCGACCGAGCTTACATGGACGTACTTGCAGCGTCCCCTGCACGGCCTACCCACCCTGCCAACCGCATGACCCGCTCTTCGCGACCAAGCCCCCCGCCACGAGGGGCTCAGCCGTTGGCCGGAATCCTCACAGTTCCGAACGAATGCGCGCGCGCAGTGCTTCCAGATCCTTGGCAAACGCATCGATACCGGTCGCCAGCTTCTCGGTCGCCATCGGATCGGCCGCCAGGTCGGCTGCGAACTTCGCCGCATCGATCGGGGTCACCGCCACGCCATCCGCCGCACCGGCCACCAGCTTGCGCGGCAGCTCGCCGTGGTCGGCGTCCAGCTTCTCCAGCAGGTCCGGCGAAATCGTCAGGCGGTCGCAGCCGGCCAGCGCTTCGATCTGCGCGGTCGAACGGAACGAGGCGCCCATCACCACCGTCGGCGAACCACGGCGCTTGAATTCGGCGTACACGCCGCGCACGAACTTCACGCCCGGGTCTTCGTCGATGCTGGCCGGGGTCTGGCCGTTGGCCACGTACCAATCGAGGATGCGGCCGACCAACGGCGAGATCAGGAACGCGCCGGCTTCGCTGCAGGCCAGGGCCTGGGTCGGGTTGAAGATCAGGGTCAGGTTGCAGTCGATGCCCTCGGCCTGCAGGATGCGCGCCGCTTCCACGCCTTCCCAGGTCGCGGCGATCTTGATCAGGATCTTCTCGCGGGGCACGCCGGCATCGGCGTACATCTGGATGAACTGGCGGGCCTTGGCCACGGTGGCGGCGGTGTCGTGGGCCTGGTCGGCATCCACTTCGGTGGACACGCGGCCCGGCACCAGCGTGCTCAGCAGCGCGCCGACGCCGATGGTCAGGCGGTCGGCCACGGCGTGCACCACGGCTTCGCGGTCGCCCGTCTGCTGGCGGCCCCAAGCCAGTTCGCGTTCGATCAGCTCGGCGTAGACCGGCAGGTCCAGCGCCTTCTTCACCAGGGTCGGGTTGGTGGTGCAGTCCACCGGCTGCAGGCGCTTGATCGCCTCGTAGTCACCGGTATCGGCAACGACCACGGACAGTTCGCGCAGCTGGGACAGTTTGGACGGGGTACTCATTACGGCTCCTGGTGCAGGGGGATCGAATCGCGCGCGGTGCGCAGCGGTAATCAGGGTGGTCGTTGTGGACCGCGGTCACGCGCAGGCGCAGCTTGCGGCCGCCGGGCGCGTTCCAGTCGATGCTCTGGCCGATGGCCAGGCCCAGCAGGGCACTGCCGACCGGGGCCAGCACGGACACCTTGCCTTCATCGACGTTGGCTTCGCGGGGAAGACCAGGGTCAGGACGTGTTTCTCGCCCGACACTTCATCTTCGCACTCCACGCGCGAATGCATCATGACGATGCCTTCGGGAATCTGGTCCGGCGCCAGCACGGTGGCCCGGTTGAGTTCTTCAGCAAGCGCGAGCGCGGCAGGCGTCTGGCTCAGCGCAGGGGATTCGAGCATGGCATCCAGGCGGTCCATGTCGAAGGTGGAAACGGTGATCGACGGCGGCAGGCCGCTGGCGGTGTTCATGGTGAAGCTCCTTGGTTGAAAGCCATGCAAAAGGCGGCACCTGCTGGCGCCGCCTGTCTGTATTGTGGGAGACAATGCGGCCGGAATCGACTCCTGCCGATTCCGGGCCGGTACTGCGGGGGCTCAGCCGTTCAGCGCGGGGCCGGGCAGGGCCGGTGCATCGCTGCCGGCATCGAGCGCCTCCAGCGTGAACAGCGCCTGCGGCAGGCGCTTGAACTGGTCGGCCAGCTCCATCAGGAAGTCGTTCATGGCCGAGCTGCGGCGCCAGATCATGGCGATGCGGCGGCTGGGACGGCCTTCGCCGGTGAAGTCGAGCAGGCGGATGTTGTTCGAGCGCGGCACCGGCGGCTGCACCGACAGGCTCGGCAGCAGGGTGATGCCGACGTCGGCGGCGACCATCTGCCGCAGCGTTTCCAGGCTGGTGGCGCGGAACTCGGACTTCTCGTTGGCGCCGAACAGGCGGCAGACTTCCAGCGCCTGGTCGCGCAGGCAATGGCCGTCTTCCAGCAGCAGCAGCTTCTGCGTGGCCAGTTCCTGCACGTCCAGGTGTTCGCGGCGGGCCAGCGGATGGCGCCCGGACACGGCCAGCAGGAACGGTTCCTCGAACAGGAATTCGGCATGCAGCTGGTCGTCGATCACCGGCAGGGCCAGCAGCGCGGCGTCGAGCTTGCCTTCGCGCAGGCGATCCAGCAGCACGTCGCTCTTTTCCTCGACCAGCAGCAGTTCCAGCTCCGGGAAGCGCTCGCGGATGCGCGGGATCACATGCGGCAGCAGGTACGGGCCGAGGGTCGGGAAGATCCCCAGGCGCACCGTACCGGCTTCCGGATCGCGGCTGCGTCGCGCCGCTTCCTTCAGCTGTTCCACTTCGGACACGATCACCCGTGCCCGTGCCGCCGCTTCCTGGCCGGCCGGGGTCAGCATCACCTTGCGCGGTGCGCGTTCCACCAGCGGCAGGCCCAGCTCTTCTTCCAGCTTGCGGATCTGCGTCGACAGCGTGGGCTGGCTGACGAAGCAGGAGGCGGCAGCCCGGCCGAAATGCTTGTGGTCGGCCAGGGCTACCAGGTACTTCAGATCACGTAGGTTCATCCTTACACCCCAGGGGTAACGGACCGGCTGACGGCGTGGTTACCCGACAGGCAGACAATGTTCCCGGTGATCTGGGAACGGTGGATCAGGCTGCTTCAGCAACGGCACCGCTGCTGTTGCTCACCGACGAGCGGATCAGGTGGTCGAACGCGCTCAGTGCGGCGGTCGAACCGGCGCCCATGGCGATGATGATCTGCTTGTAGGGCACCGTCGTGCAATCGCCAGCAGCGAACACGCCCGGCAGGTTGGTCTGGCCGCGGTCGTCGATGACGACCTCGCCACGCGGCGACAGCGCCACCACATCCTTCAGCCACTCGGTGTTGGGCAGCAGGCCGATCTGCACGAAGATGCCTTCCAGCTCGACGCGGTGGGCATCGCCGCCGACGCGGTCCTTGTAGACCAGGCCGGTGACGCGGCTGCCGTCGCCCAGCACTTCGGTGGTCTGCGCACTGGTCAGCACGGTGACGTTGGCCAGGCTGCGCAGCTTCTTCTGCAGCACTTCATCGGCGCGCAGGCTGGAATCGAACTCCAGCAGGGTTACATGCGACACGATGCCGGCCAGGTCGATGGCCGCTTCCACGCCGGAGTTGCCGCCGCCGATCACCGCCACGCGCTTGCCCTTGAAGAGCGGACCATCGCAATGCGGGCAGTAGGCCACGCCCTTGTTGCGGTACTGGTCTTCGCCCGGCACGTTCATCTGCCGCCAGCGCGCGCCGGTGGACAGGATCACCGAGCGCGACTTCAGCACCGCGCCGTTCTCCAGCTGCACCTGCACCAGGCCGTCTTCACCGGCCGGCACCAGCGCACTGGCGCGCTGCAGGTTCATGATGTCCACCTCGTACTCGCGCACGTGCTGTTCCAGCGCCGTGGCCAACTTCGGGCCTTCGGTCTCCTTCACCGAAATGAAGTTCTCGATCGCCATCGTGTCCAGCACCTGGCCACCGAAACGCTCGGCGGCGATACCGGTGCGGATGCCCTTGCGTGCGGCATAGATCGCCGCTGCAGCGCCAGCCGGGCCACCGCCGACCACCAGCACGTCGAAAGCGTCCTTGGCGGCGATCTTCTCGGCATCGCGCTTGCTGGCATTGGTGTCCAGCTTGGCCACGATCTGCTCCAGGGTCATGCGGCCCTGGTCGAACACTTCACCGTTGAGGTACACGGTCGGCACCGACATGATCTCGCGCTGCTCGACTTCGTCCTGGAACAGGGCGCCGTCGATGGCCACGTGCTGGATGCGCGGGTTGAGCACCGCGGCCAGGTTCAGTGCCTGCACCACGTCCGGGCAGTTCTGGCAGGACAGCGAGAAGTAGGTTTCGAACTTGTATTCACCTTCCAGGTTCTGCACCTGCTCGATCAGCTCGGCGGTGGCCTTGGACGGGTGGCCGCCGACCTGCAGCAGCGCCAGCACCAGCGAGGTGAACTCGTGGCCCATCGGCAGGCCGGCGAAGGTCAGGTGGATGTCCTGGCCCGGGGTGCCCAGGTCGAAGGACGGCACGCGGCCCTGGCCATCGCGCAGGACCTGCAGCGTGATCTTGTCCGACAGGCTTTCCAGGGTCTGCAGCAGTTCCAGCATTTCCTGCGACTTGGCGCCGTCGTCGGCGTGCGCGGTGATCTGGATCGGGCGGGTCACGCGCTCCAGATAGGTCTTCAGCTGCGACTGCAGGTTGGCGTCCAACATCGGGTCATCTCCTGGCTTCAGGCAAACAGGGGGCGTGGCACCGCTGTAGAAGGTAGCGGACCAGCAGGGGGTAGGGGTGAACCCAAGACAGCGACCGTGGAAGGGGCTGGCTGGCCAAGGCGGGCGAGCGTTGGCTGTCTTGGGTTCACCCCCACGCCGGCGGGGGGACCGGCACGGGGATGAAAGGCGCGCCATGGCGTGGGGCCACGGCAGGCCGGTACTGCTTTAGATCTTGCCGACCAGGTCCAGCGACGGGGTCAGGGTCTTCTCGCCTTCCTTCCACTTGGCCGGGCAGACCTGGTTCGGGTTGGCGGCGGTGAACTGGGCAGCCTTCAGCTTGCGCAGGGTCTCGGCGACGTCACGGGCGATCTCGTTGGAGTGGATCTCCAGGGTCTTGATCACGCCTTCCGGGTTGATGATGAAGGTGCCGCGCAGGGCCAGGCCTTCTTCTTCAATGTGCACGCCGAAGGCGCGGGTCAGCTGGTGGGTCGGGTCGCCGACCAGCGGGAACTGGGCCTTGCCGACGGCCGGCGAGGTTTCGTGCCACACCTTGTGCGAGAAGTGGGTGTCGGTGGTGACGATGTAGACCTCGGCGCCGGCCTTCTTGAACTCGGCGTAGTGGTCAGCGGCGTCTTCGATCTCGGTCGGGCAGTTGAAGGTGAAGGCGGCCGGCATGAAGATCAGGACGGACCACTGGCCCTTCAGGCTGTTGTCGGAAACCTTGATGAACTCGCCATTGTGGTAAGCGTTGGCTTCGAACGGCTGGATCGGGTGTTGATGAGGGACATCATTTTTCCTCTGGTGAAGGGGAGTGGGTGAATCGACAGGAGCTAGGTTACCGATTCGCTCGCGATAAGAACAATCCATTGATTGCATCTATTTGATAGATGGAGTCTATCAAAAGCCCATGAGCCGGCACTGAACCTTGCCGCCCTCATCCTGCAACTGCCTGTGTGACAAGGGAAAGCCCCCGGAGGCGCAGAATGTGGCCGATAGCCCCTCCTTATTCCCTCCGCCAGAACCTGAACGGATTGCAGCTTTTGTAGAGCCGAGCCCATGCTCGGCTGCGGGTGGAGCAGCCGAGCATGGGCTCGGCTCTACAATTGCGGAATGTCTCTGCAACCCGAACCCACCCTGCGCCAGATCGTGGCCGAGGCCAGTGCCCGGCTCGGCGGCGTCGAGGCCCGCCATGAGGCCGAACTGCTGCTGCTGCACGTACTGGACCGCCCGCGCAGCTGGCTGTTCGCCCATGCCACCGATCCGCTGGACGCCAATGACCAGGCCGCCTTCGAGGCATTGCTGGCCCGCCGCGTAACCGGTGAGCCGGTGGCCTACCTGACCGGCCGCCGCGGTTTCTGGACGCTGGACCTGGAGGTCGACCCGGCCACGCTGATCCCGCGTCCGGAAACCGAACTGCTGGTCGAGCTGGCGCTGGAGCGCCTGCCGCAGGACCGTGCGCTGCGGCTGGCCGACCTGGGCACCGGCAGCGGCGCCATCGCGCTGGCGCTGGCCAGCGAGCGGCCACAGGCGCAGGTGCTGGCCACCGATGCCAGCCCGGGCGCGCTGGCCGTGGCCGCGCGCAATGCTGAGCGCCATGAACTGCGCAACGTCCGCTTCGCCGAGGGCGGGCACGACTGGTATGCGCCGCTGCAGGGCGTGCGGTTCGACCTGATCGCCAGCAACCCGCCGTACATCGCCAGCGACGACCCGCACCTGGCACAGGGCGACCTGCGCTTCGAACCGGCCACTGCGCTGGCCTCCGGCGTGGACGGGCTGGATGACATCCGCCGCATCGTCGACGGAGGCCAGGCCCATCTGCTGCCCGGCGGTTGGCTGCTGATCGAGCACGGTTGGGACCAGGGCGCGGCGATCCGCGCGCTGTTCGACGCCGCGGGTTTTGCGGAGGTGCAGACCGTGCAGGACCTGGAGCAGCGCGACCGGATCACCCTGGGCCGGCGTCCGGCCTAGAATGGAGGTTCTCCTGCCCCGGCAGGGCATCACCCTGGAGCTGCAAGCATGCGTACGCTGTACCCCGCCATCACCCCCTACGACGTCGGCACCCTGAAGGTCGACGACCGCCACACGCTGTACTTCGAACAGTGCGGCAACCCGGACGGCAAGCCGGTGGTGATGCTGCACGGTGGCCCGGGCGGTGGTTGCAGCGACAAGATGCGCCAGTTCCACGACCCGTCCAAGTACCGCATCATCCTGTTCGACCAGCGCGGTGCCGGCCGTTCCACTCCGCACGCGGACCTGGTGGACAACACCACCTGGGACCTCGTCGCCGATATCGAGAAGCTGCGTGAGCACCTCAAGGTTGATCGCTGGCAGGTGTTCGGCGGCAGCTGGGGCTCGACCCTGGCCCTGGCCTATGCCGAAACCCACCCGCAGCGCGTGACCGAACTGGTCCTGCGCGGCATCTTCATGCTGCGTCGCTGGGAGCTGGAATGGTTCTACCAGGAAGGCGCCAACCGCCTGTTCCCGGATGCGTGGGAGCATTACCTGAAGCCGATTCCGTCGGTGGAGCGTCATGACCTGATCTCGGCCTTCCACCGCCGCCTGACCAGCGACGACGAAACCACCCGCCTGGAAGCGGCCAAGGCGTGGGCGGTGTGGGAAGGCGCGACCAGCTTCCTGCACGTCGATGACGACTTCATCAACAGCCACGAAGACCCGCATTTCGCGCTGGCGTTTGCCCGCATCGAGAACCACTACTTCGTCAACGGCGGCTTCTTCGAGGTGGAAGACCAGCTGCTGCGCGACGCCCACCGCATCGCCAACATTCCCGGCGTGATCGTGCACGGCCGCTACGACGTGGTCTGCCCGCTGGCCAACGCCTGGGACCTGACCAAGGTGTGGTCGAAGGCGAAGCTGGAGATCACGCCGGCCTCGGGCCACTCGGCGTTCGAAGCCGAAAACGTGGACGCGCTGGTGCGCGCCACCGATAGCTTCGCCTGATCGGTAGCGCCGGGCCGTGCCCGGCGCTACCTGCCCTCATCCACGCATGGCGTGGATCTACCACAGCCCGGTAGTGCCGGCCGCTGGCCGGCAACCCCGAAACGATTGGATCGGCGTAGGCGCCGGCCAGCGGCCGGCGCTACCACTCCCCGGCCAGCAACGCGTCGGCAAGCACCTGCAGCTTCGGCGAGTGCTGGCGCGACGGCGGGTAGATCAACGACAGCGCGCGGCTGCGGCCTTCGAACGGCTGCAGCACGCGTTGCAGGCGGCCGTCAGCCAACGCGTCGGCCACCGCGAAATCCATCACCTGCACGATGCCGATGCCTGCGATGGCCGCTTCCACCAGCGGATCGCCGCTGTCGAACACCATCCGCGTCGGTGGGGTGAACTCGCGCAGTTGTCCGTCCTGCAGGAACTGCCAGTCCACCAGCCGGCCACTGCGCAGGTTGCGCACCGCGAGGCACGCGTGATCCTGCAGTGCGGCCACATCGTCCGGTGCGCCACAGCGCGCCAGATAGGCGGCGCTGGCCACCGTCACCCAACGCAGCGGACGCAGGGGGCGCGCGACAATGCGCTGGTCGGCGATGACGCCGGTGCGCAGCGCGGCATCGAAACCTTCCTCGACCAGATCGACCAGGCGGTCGCTGAGCACGGCTTCCACCTGCAGCTGCGGATGCTGTTGCAGCAACGGCGCCAGCATCGGCACCAGCACCTTGCGTCCGAACATCGATGGCGCGCTGATCTTCAGGGTGCCCGCGGGCGTGCAGGGACGGTCGGCCAACTGGCGTTCGGCATCCTCGAAACCACACAGCAGCGGCGCGACCTGGTCGACGAACTGGCGGCCATCCGGGGTCAGCGCCACGTTGCGGGTGTTCCGCTGCAGCAGCTTCACCCCCAGCGTGGCCTCCAGCCGACCAATCGCGCGGGACAGGCCGGACTGGCTCAGGCCCAGCTGCCCGGCGGCCACCGTGAAACTGCGCGCTTCGGCTACCTGCACCAGCATGCGTACCGCATTGAGGTCCATCGAGGTTCCATTCATGCTGAAAATCATGACAGATATGGCTGGATGGGGGTTTATTGATGGCTCCGCATCAATGAGACTGCGCTCCCCCGCCGCGCCAGACCGCCGATGCCTCCCCTCAAGTACCCGCGCTGGGCGCTGACCCTGCTGGCCACCGCCCAGCTGATCATTGCCCTGGACGCCACCATCATCTTCGTTGCCCTGCATGACATGGGGCGCGCGCTGCAGATCAACGCGCAGCAGCTGCAGTGGGTGGTCAGCGCCTACACCGTGGCCTTCGGCGGCAGCCTGCTGCTGGGTGGGCGCGCTGCCGACCTGATCGGCCGCCGCCGCTTCTACCGGCTGGGTATGCTGCTGTTCGCGCTGGCCTCGCTGCTCGGTGCGTTGGCGCCGAATGCCACCCTGCTGATCATCGCGCGCGCGGCACAGGGCATCGGCGCTGCACTGCTGTTCCCGGCCACGCTGGCGTTGATCAACACGCTGTATGCCGAAGGCCCGGTGCGCAACCGCGCGCTGGCGATCTGGAGCATGGCCAGCGCGGTCGGCCTGGCGCTGGGCACGCTGCTCGGTGGTGTGCTGACCCAGGCGTTCGGCTGGCCGGCGGTGCTGGCGGTGATCGTACCGTTGGCCACGGCGTGCGCGGTCGCTGCCGGTGCGTGGTTGCCGGCCGATGGCCCGCGCGTGCAGGGCCGTTCCTTCGATCTGGCCGGTTGCCTCACCGTCACCGCCGGCGGCAGCCTGCTGGTCACCACCCTGGTGCAGGGCCCGGAGTGGGGCTGGACGGCGCCAGCTACGCTCATCTGCCTGCTGCTTTCAGCCGTACTGTTGACGGTGTTCGTACAGATCGAAAAGCGCAGCCGTGACCCGCTGATGCAGTTCGCGCTGCTGCGCCTGCCCGGCCTGCGCGCGGCACTCGGCCTGACCTTCGCCTTCATGAGCAGCTACGGCGTCCAGTACTACTTCCTGGCGCTGTACTTCCAGGATGGCTATGGCTGGAGCCCGCTGCAGGCCGGCCTGGCCTTCCTGCTGCCGACATTGGTGTGCACCTTCGGCATCCGCATTGCCGAACGCATGCTGCGGCGCCGTTCGCCACGGCAGGTGCTGGCCTGGGGCTTCGCGGCCGGTGCCATCGGCATCACCGCGGTGGCGCTGGCGATGCCGCATGGCGCAGGTTACTGGCCGCTGCTGCCGGGCATCGTGGTGCTCAGCGTGGGCCAGGGCATGAGCTGGACGGCGATGTGGATCGTGGCCGGGCAGGGCGTGCCGGGGCCGCAGCAGGGAGTGGCGTCCGGCATGGCCGCCACCGCACAGCAGATCGGCGGCGCGTTGGGACTGGCGGTACTGGTGATGGTGGCCAACGCCGCGCGCGGCACGCAGGCGGCAACCAGTCCTGATGCGCTGCAGGGCATGGTCAATGCACAGTACGGCGCCGCGCTGTTCGCCGCGTTCGGCGTGGTGATCGCGCTGGGCCTGCGCCCGGCACCGGTAGACTCGGCAGTGACCGCCTGCCTGGGCAACGACGCATGATCGAACTGCTGGACCTTCAACAGACTCTGTGCGCCTTTGCGGCCTGCAACGATGACGATGCGGTGTACGCCTCCTTCGGTTGGGGGCACGCCACCGGGGGCGATCTGCTGCAGGCGCGTTTCTGGTTGCCGGCGGATGAAGACGCGGCGTTCGACGACGGCGGTGATGTCCCCGCCGAAGCGCGCGCGCTGGGCCTGTCCACCTTTCTTGAACCGGCGACTTTCGCCGACGTGCTCGACGTGCAGAAGCGGCAGCGGCCGCTGTCCACGCTGGCCGACCATGCACGGGCGCTGGCGTACTACGCCGAGTACGATGCCTTCCAGCAGGTTGAAGGTATCGACGAGGCACTGGGCGAAGCGGGTGTTGGGGAACAGGCGGCGGCACGCGAGGCCGGCATTGGTGCGGGCATCTTCGCGTCGTTTGATCTGGTGCTGGTCGCGTGTCCGGAGGCGCAGGTCAAGGCAGTGGCCCAGCGCGTGGCGCGCCTGCTGGAGATTCCGGTGGGCGACGCGCTGCCGCGCTGTCGTGGGTTGCCGCTGATGCTGGGAGAAGCACTGGACCGCAAGCGTGCGCAGGCGATCAAGGATGACTTCGCGGCCATTGACGCAACGCTGCAGGTGCGCGGTTTCAAGCCGTTCCCGTGGATGGATGTTCCCGTATTGCGTTGAACAACACCATCCACGCATGGCGTGGATCTACTGGGGTATCGCGAGTAGATCCACGCCATGCGTGGATGGGATCACGCCAGGGCCAGCAACTGCGGCTGCAACGTGCTGAAGATCCGCGCCAGCCGCTCCGCCCATGCCTGCTGCCCGGCGGCATCGGCGATCAGGTCCTGGCGGATTTCCAGTTCCACATGCACCAGGCCGCGCCCTTCGCCATGCACCGGTACCGCGTAGTCGCTGGTACTGCTGACCGAATAGGGTTCGTTGTCACCCACCACCAGGTCGCCTTCGTCGCGCAGTGCCTGCAGCAGTGCGTGCGCAAAACGCGTGTCCTGGTGGTACAGCACGCCGGCATGCCACGGCCGCTGCATGCCGTTCATCGCCGGGGTGAAGCTGTGCATCATCACCAGCAGGGTGGGGCGGCCGGCTTCACGGCGGGCATCCAGTTCCGCGTCGATGCGTGCGTGGTAGGGCGCGTGGATCGCATCGATGCGCTGCTGCCGCTGCGCCGCCGACAGCCCGGCGTTGCCCGGCACCACGGTGTGGTCGCTTACTTCCGGAATCAGCGTCGGCGAGGCCAGCGGGCGGTTGCAGTCGATCAGCAGCCGCGAATAGGTCTGTTCGATCGCCCAGGCATCCAGACGTTCGGCCAGTGCGCGGGTGGTGCCGGCAACGCCGATGTCCCAGCCGATATGGCGGTCAAGTTCGGCCTGCGCCAGGCCAAGCCTGCCCAGAGCACGCGGCACCTGCTGGCCGGCGTGGTCGGCCAGCAGCAGGTACGGCGAGGTGCCCTGCGGCCGGTGGAGGGTGTAGATCGCCGGATCGTCGGCGCCCAGCAGCGCCGGCAGCACATGCAGGTCGGCGTCAGCCACGCGGGCGCCCGTCCAGGTGATGCTCGATCATCCACAGGCCGGCCCACAGCTTGGCATCCAGCTCGTAGCCTTCGCCCATCTTCTGCACCAGCCACGCCGCTGCCTGCGCGCGCGGAATCTCGTGCACGGTGATGTCTTCGCTGTCATCGCCGCCACCTTCGCCGATCCGGCGCAGGCCGGTGGCACGCACGAAGGCAATCTTCTCGCTGCTGGCGCCGGAGGACGTCGGGCCGATCATCAGCACTTCGGCGTGGTCGGCGGTCCAGCCGGTTTCTTCTTCCAGCTCGCGCACGGCCGAGACTTCGATCGATTCGCCCGCATCGATGTCGCCGACCAGGCCGGCCGGCATTTCGATGGTGGGCGCCTGCAGCGGCACGCGGAACTGTTCGACGAACAGCACCTTGTCCTCCGGGGTGACGGCGATGATGATCGCGGCCAAGCCACCGGCATGGGTACGTTCGCTGTATTCCCAGGTGCCGCGCACCAGCATGCGCTGGTACTTGCCTTCATAGACGACGCGCGGGGCTTCGGTGTTGCGCTGGCTCATGCGGGCTCGCTGTGGGTGGGAAGAATATCGGGTACGCCGGCGGCATCGAACAGCCGGCGGCGGGTCATCGGGCCGAAGCGCAGGGTCTGGCACAGGCCACCGAGCAGCTCGGGATCGGCGGTCTGGCGCAGCAGGCCGGGTTGGCTGCCTTCCAGCGGCGCGTCCAGCGCGATGGTGGTCAGCTGGCGCCAGAGCAGGGCGTGCTCGCGCTGCTCGCGCAGGCGCACGGCCATCTGCGCGGCACCGCGCAGGCGCAGGAACGGCACTTCGTCCAGGCGTTCGTACAGCGCATCCATGCTGCCGAAGTGGGCCAGCAGCACGGCGGCGGACTTGCTGCCGACACCACTGACACCGGGAATGTTGTCCACCGCATCGCCGCACAGCGCCAGGTAGTCGGCGATCTGGTGTGCGTGCACGCCATGTCGCGCCTTCACGCCGGCCACGTCCCAGCGCTGGTTGCGCGCGTAGTCCCACTGTTCGTCGTGGTCGAGCAGCAACTGCGACAGGTCCTTGTCGGCGGAGATGATCACCCCGCGATGGCTGCCGCGGTGCACGTGCAGGGCGCTGCCGATCAGGTCGTCGGCCTCGTATTCGTGGTGGGCCAGCACCGCAAGGCCCAATGCCGCGCACAGGGCCTTGCAATGCACGAACTGGCGCTTGAGCGCTTCCGGCGCCGGATCGCGATTGGCCTTGTAGGCCGGATACAGCCGGTGGCGGAAGCCGCTGTCGAGCGCTTCGTCGAAGGCGATGGCGATGTGCCGCGGGCGCTCGCGCTCCAGCAGGTCCAGCAGGAAGCGGGCGAAGCCGTGCACTGCATTGGTCGGCCAGCCCTGCGCGTCCTGGAACTGGTCCGGCAGCGAGTGCCAGGCGCGGAACACGTAGATGCTGGCGTCGACCAGGTACAGCGACGGCGGCGGAGCCGGCAGGGTCATGCCGGCGGCGTCCAGTCGCGCAGCAGGGCCGCCGGGTCGGGGCGCTCGCGCTCGGGGACGGCGGCCTTCGGCGTGCCGATATGGATGAAACCGGCAATGCCTTCGCCCTCGGACAGACCCAGATAGGCGTGCACGGCCGGATCGAAGGCCATCCAGGCGGTCAGCCACTGCGCGCCGAAGCCCAGCGCCTGCGCGGCCTGCAGCAGGGCGAAGCAGACGCAGCCGGCGGTCATCAGCTGTTCCTGTTCGGGCACCTTCGGGTCCGGGCGCGGGCTGGCGACCACCACGATCACCAGCGGGGCGTGGCTGAAACGCTGACGGTCCTTCTCGAACACGGCCTCGCCGGCATGCGGGTCGCGCTGGCGGCTGCGTTCGGCCAGGAAGTCGCCCAGAGTGTGACGTGCATCGCCGGCGATTTTCAGGAAGCGGAACGGCACGCGCTTGCCGTGGTCGGGCACGCGCACCGCCGAGGCCAGCATCCGCTGCAGGGTGGCCGGGTCCGGTCCGGGCTCGCCCAGTTGCCGCGAGGGCACCGAGCGGCGGGCATCCAGGGCAAGCAGGGCAGCGGGGTCGGGCATGGAGTCTGAACCGGTCATCACGGGTGTTTGATTATAGTCGGGGTGGTCAATGACGCCGTCTGTGTCGCGTCCGGCCCCTGAATACCAAACTGTGATGAACATCATGCCACTGGCGGGAAACGGACAGCCGCTTCCCCTCGCCTCGTGGGCCTTGCACGGCTTACGATATCTGTCTTGCCGGGCCGCCGGTCATGAGGTTTGAAGTGAGGACTGTTTCACTGTCCGTGACGGGCTGGCCGGCCTACCATCGACGTTCCGGTACATGGGGTGTGCCGGTCGTCGCGATGTCCATGCTGTCTGTCGTACCAGAGAAGGTGGGGAGCCTTCCCGAATGATGAGCGTGCCCACACCGATGGGATCGCCGGGCCGTGACCCGGCCCAGCTCCAGCTTGCCCGGGACATGGTCCTGCCCGCGCTGTGCCAGGCCTTCGGGGCGGCACTGGCGCGTTTCGACGATGCCCTGTTCGACCGCGCCGGCAATGCCGGCTCGTCGCAGTTGCTGTTCCTGGACGCGATGCGCGAACTGCGCCGCCGCCGTGAGGACATCGCTGCCGCCTTCGCCGGCCACCTGCAGCAGGCCTGGGCCGCATTGGCGGCCGGTGAGCCGCTGTCAGCCGAGGCGACCCTGTCCGGGCCGGCCGAGGATGGCCTGAGCCTGCTGGCCGAACACGTACTGGAATCGCGGTTGGCGGTGCGCAATTTCGCCACTATGCTGCTGCGCGACTTCAAGCCGGTGCTGGCGCGGCTGGACCGTCGCCTGGGCCGGTTGATCGGCAGCGCGGAACTGGACGCCGACCACAATCCGATCAGCCCCGAGCATCTGGGCGTGGCCATCCACGAGGCCTTTGCCGGCTGCGAACTGGCCCCGGAAGTACATCTGGTGCTGATCAAGCTGTGCGAGCGCGACCTGCGCGCTCCGGTCGGCCGCATCTACGAGAAGCTGGACGAGCAGCTGGCCGCGGCCGGGGTGATGTCGCAGATGGGTGCGCCGCAGCGCCCGCTGTCGGCCGCGCCGGATCCGCGCATGGCCGGGGTGCTGGATGATCTGGTCGAACAGCGACAGGCTGCAGGCTTCGATCCCGGATTCAGCGACGACGAACAGGCCGCACCGGCCTGGGCGCAGCGCTTTGCCGCGCGCTGGTCCGAGCGCCGCGGCCACATGCAGCAGCACCTGGGGGGCGAGGAAGGTGGCGCCGGCGAGGCCTACGCAGGCCAGCAGGGCATGCTGCTGGAAGCGCTGCACGAACTGCTGCAGCAGACCCGCCATGTGCGTGAGGACGCGACGTCGGCCGCACAGGTGGCGATCGGCCAGCAGCGTCCGCTCAGCCAGCGCGAAATGATGTCGGTGCTGTCGCTGCTGCAGGCCACGCCCAGTGCGACGCTGCGTGCAGCCATCGGCGAGGACGGCGAATCGCTGGCGCAACGGCTGAAGAGCGAAGTGCTGTCCAGCGCCACCCAGCTTGGCGTGGATCCTGGCCAGACCCGCCTGGATCCGCAGGACGAGGATGCGATCGACCTGGTCGGCATGCTGTTCGACGTGATGCTGGATGAACGTGAACTGGAAGGCCGCTCGCGCGAACTGATCGGGCGCCTGGTGGTGCCTTTCGTCAAGGTCGCCATGCTCGACCGCCGCATGTTCGTGCAGAAGACCCATCCGGCGCGCAAGCTGCTCAACTCGCTGGCCGAGGCCTGCGAGGGCAACACCGGCGAGAGCCAGGCCGAGCGCATGCTGATGGCCAAGGTCGAGGAGATCATCGAGCGCCTGGTGGCCGAGTTCAACGAGAACCTGGCGATCTTCCTGACCCTGGAAGAAGAATTCCGCGAGTTCCTGGTGCAGCATCGCCGCCGCGTGGAAATCGCCGAGCGCCGTGCCGCGGAAACGCAGCGCGGGCAGGAAAAGCTGGAAATGGCCCGCAGCCGGGCCAGTGCGGAACTGGATCGTCGCATCGGTGATGCCACCCTGCCGCCGGCCATTGCCGAGTTCCTGCGCCAGCCCTGGCAGCACCACCTGACCCTGGCGCTGCTGCGCGAGGGCGAAGAAGGCGCGTCGGTGGCCGAGGCACTGAGCCTCGGCGACGGCCTGCTGGAGGAAGTGGCCGAGGCCCGCCGGCAGATTGTCGGCAAGCCGTGGCTGCAGGCCTGGCAGCCGGTGCTGGCCAAGGTGTTTGCCAGCGTCGGCGTGCACGGCGATGCGGCTACCGGGGCGATTGACGCCCTGCATGACACGTTGCAGGGCATCGCCGAGTCGCGGCCGGAACTGCAGCGCGCGCTGCCCGAGCTGCCGCAGGTCGCACTGCCGGCACCGCCGGTGGCTGAATCGCCAGCGGTGGAGCTCAGCGGGCAGATCGACGCCGATGATTTCGACAACGCCGATGCCGACCGCTTCCGACGCATGGAAATCGGCAACTGGTTGGACTTCGTCGACAAGGACGGCAAGGTCCAGGCGGGCAAGCTGTCCTGGGTCAGCCCGATTTCCTCGCGCCTGCTGTTCGTCAACCGTCGCGGCGTGCGCTTCTGCGTGGCCTCGCCGGAAGAGCTGGCGGTGATGGTGCGGCTGGGCCGCCTGCGTGCCCACGTTGACGATGGGGCCTTCGACAGCGCCATGCAGGGCGTGATCGACCGCCTCGACCCGGGCAGCGCCACCCTGCACTGAGTGCGGGCTGCCTGCTAGGATCGGGAAAACTCACCGATCAGCGGGGACCTGCATGGCCGTGGCGTTGCTGGGGATCAAGGAGACCGCGCCGGGTGAACGGCGCGTGGCGTTGACGCCGGAAACCGCGCGCAAGCTCGGTGCCCTCGGCATTACGGTCTGGTACGAGGCCGGCGCCGGGCTGGCCGCCGGCTTCACCGATGCCGCCTATGACGATGCCGGCGCAGGTGCCTTCGACGCGGGCCGCTGGGCCGAGATCGATATCCTGCTGTGCGTGCAGGCACCTCCTGCGACGGTGCTGGAGCAGCTCAGGCCCGGTGCCAGCGTGGTCGGCCTGCTGGCCCCGGCCAACGATCCGGCGCTGGCCGCGCTGGCGGTCGATGATCGCCTGCAGCTGTTCCCGCTGCAGCAGCTGCCGCGCACCACCCGTGCGCAGGCGATGGATGTACTCAGTTCGCAGGCCGGCATGGCCGGCTACAAGGCCGCGCTGATCGCCGCCGAACGCGCGCCGCGCTTCTTCCCGATGCTGACCACCGCCGCCGGCACCGTGCGGCCGGCCAAGGTGCTGGTGATCGGTGCCGGCGTAGCGGGCCTGCAGGCCATCGCCACCGCACGTCGTCTCGGTGCACAGGTGGAAGGTTTCGACGTGCGCCCGGAAACCCGCGAGCAGATCCAGTCACTGGGCGCGCGCTTCCTCGACCTCGGGGTGAGCGCGGCGGGCGAGGGCGGCTATGCGCGGGCGCTGACCGATGAGGAGCGCGCCGAGCAGCAGCGTCGGCTGGCCGACCACCTGCGCAGCGTGGACGTGGTGATCTGCACGGCTGCGGTGCCGGGCCGCCCGGCGCCGACCATCGTGACCGCCGCAATGGTGGAGGGCATGGCCACCGGCAGCGTGATCGTGGATCTGGCGGCCGAGAGCGGCGGCAACTGCGCGCTGACCCAGCCGGGGCAGTGCATCGAACACCAGGGCGTGACCATCGATGGCCCGCTGGGCCTGGCCAGTCGCGGCGCGACCCAGGCCAGTGAGATGTATGCGCGCAACCTGCTCAACTTCGTTGCGCTGTTCGTGCGCGAGGGGCAGCTCGGTTTCGACTGGGACGACGAGCTGCTGGCGAAGACGCGCTGGCAGGCGTGAGTGACATGGGGTCAGATCCCTTTGCCTCTGGCAAAGGGATCTGACCCGGTATCCCGAAGGCTTACCGCGGCTTTGCCGGCGGTGGGTTGTCGCGCACCCAGTCCTTGCGCTGCTCCGGCGTCATCTGCGACCAGCGCTCGCGCAGCGCGTCGCGCTGTGCCGGCGGCATGTTGCGCATCTGCCCGAACAGGGCCCTTGCCTGCTCGCGCTGTTCGGGGCTCATGTGCTCGAAGCGGCGCAGGCCACGGCGGGCCTTGTCGCGCTCCTCCGGGCTCATCGATTGCCAGCGCTGGCCGTGCGACAGCATGCGCTGGCGCTGGCCGGCATCGGCGCTGTTCCAGCGGTCGCGCAGCGGCGCCAGCAGGGATTCGCGCTGGGGTTCGCTCAGTTGCTCCCACGCAGGCAACGGTGTGGCCGGTGCGGGACGTGCGGCAGGGGCGGGCGTGGCGTTCTGCGCCAGTGCCGGAACGGCCGGCAGCAGCGCAAGGGTCAACAGCAGCGGCAGGGTAGGCAGTCGGGACATGATTCACTCCATCGCCAGGTCGGTATCGCCCAGCCACAGGTACAGATCGGGATTCTCGTCGTAGAGCGCGCCGTTGTCTTCCACTGAAGCAAGCACGGGGGCCGGCGCCGGGCCCGCAAGCGTGCCATGGCCGGTGAACTGCAGGCCAATGCCCAGTGCCACGACCAGTGAACAGGCGCTGGCCAGCCACCAGCGCCAGCGTCCGCGATGGGCGGCCGTGGCGCCGTGGCGCGCCAGGCGCAGCCGTGCCAGCGTGGCCGGCGACAGCGCCTGCAGCGACTGCGCATGCAGGCTGCGCAGGGTGTCATCGGAAGGCAGGGAGCGGTTCACGGGTGGGTCTCCAGATAGTCCTGCAGCGCCTGCCGGGCGCGTGCCAGATGGGTTTTTACCGCGCCTTCGCTGCAGCCCATGGCGCGGGCAGTGGTGGCCCCGTCCAGGTCCTGCAGCACACGCAGGGTGAAGGCTTCGCGCTGGCGGGCGGGCAGGGTGCGCAACGCGTCCACCAGCTGCTGGTACTGCTGGCGCTGCTCATGCGCCTGTGCCGGGTCCGGGCCGGGGTCGGCCCAGTCGATCTCGCTGCCTTCCGCGTCCTGGTTGTCGCGCCAGAACGGCAGGCGGAAGCGGCGCCGGCGCTGCATGTCGATCACCCGGCGGCGCAGGATGCTCCAGAACAGCGGCGCCCATTCGGCGGCCGGCTTGTCGGCGTAATCCAGCATGCGCAGCTGCGCGTCCTGCACCGCGTCCATGGCGTCTTCGCGCTGGCGCAGGCCGGCCTCGGCGAAGCGGAACGCTCGCGGGCCGACGCTGGCCAGGAACGCTTCCAGCGATGCCGGCAGGGCATCGGTCTCGGCGCTCGGGGAGAGGGGGCTGCTCACCAGCACAGGGTACGGTTCCTCGCTCGGGGTCACCATCGACAACGCGTGAGCGCCGCCGCGGTTGACGCCGGGTGCGCACGGGTTCAGCCCGTGGTTATGATGGGGCGACGAAGACAGAGCGGGAGCGTTGCCAGTGAGTGACGGGTTCGTGGCGCTGTACATCTTCATGCTGGCGGCCATCGCCGGCCACGTGATCATTTCGCGGGTGCCGGTGATCCTGCACACCCCGCTGATGTCGGGCTCCAACTTCATCCACGGCATCGTGCTGATCGGCGCGATGGTGGTGCTGGGGCATGCGCAGACGCCGCTGGAGAAGGCGCTGGGCTTCCTCGCCGTGGTGCTCGGTGCCGGCAATGCCGCCGGTGGCTACGTGGTCACCGCGCGCATGCTGGAAATGTTCAAGCCGAGCGCGCCCAAGGGCGGCAAGGACGAACCGAAGGAGCCGCAGGCTTGAACATCAGCACCGTCGAACTGCTCGACTGGCTGGTCAAGGCCAGCTACCTCGTCGCCGCCACGCTGTTCCTGCTGGGCCTGCAGCGCATGGCCTCGCCACTGACCGCGCGCAGTGGCATCCGCTGGGCCGGGCTGGGCATGCTGCTGGCCACCGCGGCGACCTTCTTCCTGCCCGAACTGCACAACGTGCCACTGATCCTGGTGGCATTGCTGCTGGGCGCGGGCCTGGCCTGGTGGTCGGCCGGCAAGGTCGCCATCACCGACATGCCGCAGATGGTGGCGCTGTACAACGGCATGGGCGGTGGCTCGGCGGCGGCGATCGGCGCGGTGGAACTGCTGCGCTACGCCTTCCTGGCCAACCGCGATACCAGCCACTGGAGCGCACAGGCGCTGGCCGACCTGGCCGCACGCCAGCCGTCGGGCACGGTGCTGCTGCTGGCGGTGATTGGTGCGGCGATCGGCGCGGTGTCGCTGTCCGGCTCGGTGATCGCCTGGGCCAAGCTCGATGGCCGCCTCGACAAGCGCGTGACCTGGCCCGGCCAGCAGGTGATGAACCTGGTGGTGGCACTGGCGGTGGTGGTGCTGGCGATCATCGCGGCCAGCACGCTCGACACCTGGGCGATCGTCGCCTTCTTCGTGCTGGCACTGGCACTGGGCGTGCTGATGACGTTGCCGATCGGTGGCGCCGACATGCCGGTGGTGATCTCGCTGTACAACGCATTCACCGGCCTGGCGGTGTCGTTCGAAGGCTACGTGCTGGGCAACGAGGCGCTGATCATCGCCGGCATGATGGTCGGCGCGGCCGGCATCCTGCTGACCCGGCTGATGGCCAAGGCGATGAACCGGCCGATCCGCAACGTGCTGTTCTCCAACTTCGGCGGCGGCGCCGGTGGCGAAGCGCAGGCGATCACCGGCGCGCAGAAGCCGATTGAAGCCTCGGACGTCGCGGCGATGATGGCCTACGCCGAACGCGTGGTGATCGTGCCGGGTTACGGCATGGCCGTGGCACAGGCGCAGCACAAGATCTGGGAGCTGGCGCAGCGGTTGGGCCAGCGCGGGGTGAAGGTGAAGTTCGCCATCCACCCGGTCGCCGGGCGAATGCCCGGGCACATGAACGTACTGCTGGCCGAAGCGGGTGTGCCCTACGACCTGATCGCCGACATGGACGACATCAACCCGGAGTTCGCCAACACCGACGTGGTGCTGGTGATCGGTGCCAACGACGTGGTCAATCCGGTCGCGCGTACTGATCCGGCCAGCCCGATCTACGGCATGCCGGTGCTGGATGTGGTCAATGCGCGCAACGTGGTGGTGATCAAGCGCGGCAAGGGCACCGGCTTCGCCGGCATCGAGAATGCGCTGTTCTACGCTGACAACACCCGCATGCTGTACGGCGACGGCGCTGAAGCGGCCGCATCGCTGGTGAGCGAGCTGAAGGCGCTCGACGGCGGGCATTGAGGGCCGGGGTCGGATCCCTTTCCGCAGGAATGGGCTCTGACCCCTTTGCCGGCCAGCGGCCGGCACTACCTGCCGGTGCGCTCAGCGCGCCAGCCAGGCGCCCAAGACCACGGCCACGGCCAGCCACAGCCATTCCATCGCGCCGTTGGCCAGGGTGACCAGGGTCCAGGCCAGGTGCGGGCCCATCCGCGTGGTGGCGTCCCACAGGTCCAGGCCGATCGAGCCGCCCATCCAGGCGCTGGCGATGGCCCAGTTGGCCACGGCGGCCACCAGCAGGGTGCCCAGCACGACCAGGGCGATGCGCAGCCGGCCCGGGCCCAGTGTGCCCAGGCGCAGCATGAACACCAGTTCCAGGGCGGACACTACCGCCATCCATCCGACCTGCCGGCCGGTCATCAGCGCCAGGACCATCCAGGCGAGGGGAGCAACAAGCAGACCCAGCAACAGCATGAGGGGCCAGAGCCAGGTGACGGTCCTGGCACGCGCGGCATTGGAGGACATCGAAGCTCCCTGAAGATCACCCACAGGATACTGTGGTTTGCCGCAGTGCACCGGCGGTGCCGGGGCGGCTGGGCTAGAATGCCGTCTTGCGTGGCCCCGGCCACGGCCCCATATCGGTCCCCATGTATTCCCGTAGCAGCGAACCTGTCCACTTCGAACGCGATTGCGAGGCCGTGATGGTCCCGCAGGGCGATACCGTGACCCTGCCTGCCGGCAGCTATGGGTACATCACCCAGGCGCTGGGCGGCAGTTATTCGGTGTTCGTCGAGGGCAACCTGTTCCGCATCGCCGGCAAGGACGGCGACGCCATCGGCAAGGAGGCGCCGGCACCGCTCGAGCTGCCGGCCGACGCCACCGATGAGCAGGTGGAACAGCTGGTGTGGCAGCAGCTGCGCACCTGCTTCGACCCGGAAATTCCGGTCAACATCGTTGAACTGGGCCTGGTCTATGAAGTCGAGATCAAGCACCTGGACGAAGGCAAGCGCGAGATCGACGTGAAGATGACCCTGACCGCCCCGGGCTGCGGCATGGGCGAGATCCTGGTCGACGACGTGCGCAGCAAGCTCGAAATGATCCCGACGGTGGCCGAGGCCGACGTCGACCTGGTGTTCGACCCGCCGTGGAACCAGCACATGATGTCCGAGGCGGCGCGGCTCGAGACCGGCATGCTTTGACCCAGGGCCCGCAGTGACGCGGGCCCGGCACTACCCGCAACCAGAACAGGAATCCTCCGGTGTCCCAGTCCATTCCCAGCTTCGCCGTCACCCGTTCGGACCACCCGCGCAGCGCTGAAGAGCGCGCCAAGATCCTGGAGAAGCCGGGCTTCGGCCTGCACTTCACCGATCACATGGTGGAAGTGCGCTGGGACAAGGATGCCGGCTGGCACAACGCCAACGTGCGTGCCTACGGCCCGCTGCAGCTGGACCCGGCCGCGGCAGTCCTGCACTACGGCCAGGAAATCTTCGAAGGCATCAAGGCCTACCGCCACGCCGACGGTTCGATCTGGACCTTCCGCCCCGACGCCAACGGCCGTCGCCTGCAGCGTTCGGCGCAGCGCCTGGCGCTGCCGGAACTGCCGGTGGAGATCTTCGTCGAATCGCTGAAGCAGCTGATTGCCGTCGACAGCGCCTGGGTGCCGTCGGCCGATGAGTCGAGCCTGTACTTCCGTCCGTTCATGATCGGCGACGAAGCCTTCCTCGGCGTGCGCGGCGCGCACAAGGCCGGCTACTACGTCATCGCCAGCCCGGCCGGCCCGTACTTCGCCAAGGGCGTCGCTCCGGTGTCGATCTGGCTGTCGACGGAGTACGCACGTGCGGCCAAGGGCGGCACCGGTGCGGCCAAGTGCGGTGGCAACTACGCCGCCTCGCTGCTGCCGCAGCAGAAGGCGCAGGCACAGGGCTGCTCGCAGGTGCTGTTCCTCGACCCGGTCGAGGGCAAGTACCTGGAAGAACTGGGTGGCATGAATGTGTTCCTGGTCTACAAGGACGGCACGCTGGTCACCCCGGAACTGTCCGGCAGCATCCTCGAGGGCATCACCCGCGAGAGCATCCTGCAGCTGGCCCGCGACCGTGGCATGAAGGTCGAAGAGCGCAAGGTCAGCATCGACGAATGGAAGGACGGCGTGGCCTCCGGTGCGATCAGCGAAGTGTTTGCCTGTGGCACCGCGGCAGTGGTTACCCCGATCGGCCAGCTGAAGGGCGAGGGCTTCTCGGTGGGCGACATCAACGCGCCGGCCGGCGAAGTGACCATGTCGCTGCGTAAGGAACTGACCGACATCCAGTACGGCCGCCTGCCGGACCGCCACAACTGGCTGGTCAAGCTGGGCTGATCGCCCGCGTTGAACGGGTAGCGCCGGGCCATGCCCGGCGGCTCCTCTGGAAAGCCCGTCCCCGTGACGGGCTTTCTGCGTTATGGGCCTGGGGGTCAGATCCCTTTCCCATGGAGAAGGGATCTGACCCCGAATCAGTGGACGCCGATGTCGGCAAAGTCATCTCAGGACACGTGATGACCCAGTCAGGTGCGTGCAGGCCGCGAGAAAGTTCCTTCACCTTCACAAACCCTCGACCCGAAAAGTCTCAGATCAGACATTTCATCTTGCTGAAAAGACGCTGAAAATCTTGTGGTGTCCGGTTTTGGTCATTAGCGTCATCTGCACGGCGGATCGATAGGGGGATCCGCTGACTCGCCGGACTTCGAACCTCGCCAACGCAAGCCAGCCCATGGTTCGGGCCGGTGCTTCTGCCGATTCCGGCATTCACACCACTAGAAAGGGAAATACGATGTCCCAGGTAACGCAACCGCGTGTGCGTCGAGTGTGGGTGGTCCTTGGTGCGTCCGTTCTGTCATCGCTGCTGCTGGCCACGCCTGCGCTGGCCGGTGACGTCCAGCTCAGCGGCCTGCAGTCCGCGCCGACGCACCAGCGCTTCATCGTGAAGTACCGTGACGGTAGTGCGCCGGTGGCCAACACCACCGCACTGGCCTCTTCGCTGAAGAGTGCCGCCGCCGGCCTGGCCAGCAGCCAGGGCCGCGCGCTGGGCCTGCAGGAAGTCCGCAAGCTGGCCGTCGGCCCGACCCTGGTCAGGACCGACCGCCCGCTGGACCAGGCCGAATCCGAGCTGCTGATGCGCAAGCTCGCCGCCGACCCGAACGTGGAATACGTCGAAGTCGACCAGATCATGCGTGCGACGCTGACCCCGAACGACACCCGCTTCAGCGAACAGTGGGGCTTCGGTACCTCCAACGCGTCGATCAACGTGCAGCCGGCCTGGGACAAGGCCACCGGCACCGGCGTGGTGGTGGCCGTGATCGATACCGGCATCACCAACCATCCCGATCTCAACGCCAACATCCTGCCCGGCTATGACTTCATCAGCGACGCCGCGATGGCACGTGATGGCGGTGGCCGCGACAACAACCCGAACGACGAAGGCGACTGGTACGGCGCCAACGAGTGCGGCTCGGGCATCCCGGCCTCCAACTCCAGCTGGCACGGCACCCACGTCGCCGGCACCGTGGCGGCGGTGACCAACAACAGCACCGGCGTGGCCGGTACTGCGTTCAATGCCAAGGTCGTCCCGGTGCGCGTGCTGGGCAAGTGCGGCGGTTACACCTCCGACATCGCCGACGCGATCGTGTGGGCCTCCGGCGGCACCGTCAGTGGCGTGCCGGCCAATGCCAACCCGGCCGAAGTCATCAACATGTCGCTGGGTGGTGGCGGCACCTGCTCGGCCACCTACCAGAATGCGATCAACGGCGCGGTCAGCCGCGGCACCACCGTGGTGGTCGCCGCCGGCAACAGCAACACCAACGTGTCCTCGTCGGTGCCGGCCAACTGCGCGAACGTGATCGCGGTGGCGGCCACGACCTCGGCCGGTGCGCGTGCCAGCTTCTCCAACTATGGTGCCGGCATCGACATTTCCGGCCCGGGCCAGAGCATCCTGTCCACCCTCAACACCGGCACCACCACGCCGGGCAGCGCCACCTATGCGTCCTACAACGGCACTTCGATGGCGGCGCCGCATGTGGCCGGCGTGGTGGCACTGATGCAGTCGGTGGCGCCGAGCCCGCTGAGTCCGGCGCAGGTCGAAAGCATCATCAAGAGCACCGCACGCCCGCTGCCGGGCGCGTGCTCGGGTGGCTGCGGCGCCGGCATCGTCGACGCCAACGCGGCCGTGGCCGCGGCGATCAATGGCGGTGGCCCGAACCCGGGCGGCAACGTGCTGCAGAACAACGTGCCGGTGACCGGCCTGGGCGCCGCGACCGGTGCCGAGCTGAACTATACCGTCGCCGTTCCTGCCGGCAGCACCCAGCTGCGCGTGGCGATCAGTGGCGGCAGCGGTGATGCCGACCTGTACGTGCGCCAGGGCAGTGCCCCGACCGATACCACCTACACCTGCCGTCCGTACCTGAGCGGCAACAGCGAGACCTGCACCATCAACAGCCCTGCCGCCGGCACCTGGTATGTGCGGGTGAAGGCGTACAGCACCTTCTCGGGCTTGACCCTCAACGCCCAGTACTGAGCCCAAGTCCCTCTCCAAGGGCACGCCCTGGCTTCGGCCGGGGCGTTTTTGTCTGGGTGGGTGCCGACCTTGGTCGGCACGCTGTTCCTCAGACCGACTCGAAGCGGTTCGCCGCCACGTTCTTGCGCACGTGCTGCGGGTCGAAAATCCGCCCGTTCATCGCGATGTACACGCCGCTCGGCAGCGACTGCACCGCACCGATCGCACAACCGATGTTGAACTCCGCATCCGAGCCGCGGAAGCGTGCCGGGCTCAGCGCACCGGTCATCACGATGGTCTTGTCCGGGATCGTCGCCAGCACCTTGCCGGTCTGCACCATCGAATCGGTGCCGTGGGTCACCAGCACGTGCCGGGTCGGCTGCGCGGCAATGGTGGCGCGGATCAGTTCGCGGTCCTCATCGTTGATGTGCAGCGAATCCTTGCGCAGGATCGGAATCACGTTGAAGCGGAACGTCACGCCCAGCTCGCGCAGGATCATGCCGATCTGCGGATCGCCGATCTGGTAGTCCGACTTGTCGTCGAAATAGATCTTGTCGATCGTGCCACCGGTGGTGACGACCAGGAGCTCTTCCATCATGTGCATGCGCGAAACCAGGACAGGTACTGCGGCGCGGGGCCAGGAATGCAGATGATACGGCCCTGCGGCCGCAGCGTCAGCGTCGCTCGCCGAAGCGGGCGCGCAGGCCGGGCAGGCTGGCGCTGAAGATCACCAGCAGCGCCAGCGCGATCTCGATCAGCGCCAGCCAGCGCGTTTCCGGGTGGCTCCAGGCGCTCATCACGCCGTGGCTGAACCAGCCCAGGGCCAGCACCGAGGCCCAGAAGCCGGCCTTGCTCCAGCCCAGGCGCAGGGCAACGGCCAGTGCCAGCGGTGGTGCGGTGAACACCAGCTGGGTCGCCAGCCAGTGCTTGTCATTGATGAACCAGCCTGCGAACAGCGCGGCCAGCCCCATCAGGGCCAGCAGCAGGACCGTGCGCGGCGCGCGGCTCATCGGGCCAACCGCTGCGCGATGTCGGCCACCCGGCGCCCCAGCGCGCGCGCCAGCACGGCTTCGTCGTCGGTCGGCTGCGGGTCGTCGGCGGCGCCGGCCACGTGGCTGGCGCCATACGGCGTGCCGCCACTGGTGGTGTGGCTCAGCGCCGGTTCGGTAAACGGGATGCCGACGATCACGCAGCCGTGGTGCAGCAGTGGCACCTGCATCGACAGCAGGGTCGATTCCTGGCCGCCATGCATGGATGCGGTGGAAGTGAACACGCCGGCCGGCTTGCCGGACAGGGTGCCATTGACCCATTCGGCGCCCAACCCGTCCAGGAAGTGCTTGACCGGCGCGGCCATGTTGCCGAAGCGGGTGGGGCTGCCGAGCAGCAGGCCCTGGCATTCGACCAGGTCCTGCACGCTCACATAGGGGGCGCCATCGTCGGGTACCGGCGGCTGTGCGGTCTGGGTCACGGCGGCCACCGGCGGTACCGTGCGCAGGCGCGCGGTCATGCCCGGCACTTCGCCGATGCCCCGCGCGATCTGGCGCGCCAGCCGTGCCACCGAACCGCCCCGGCTGTAGTACAGCACCAGAATCTCGCCCATCGTGCCCGCTTCTCCTCGTCGTGTGGCTACCAGTATGGCTATCCTGCGAGCATTCCGCATCGGGTACCCTTTCGCCGATGGAACCTTTGGATACGCTCAACCTGTGGATGGAGCGCGCGCGGGATCGCGCACGGGCCATCAGTTTCGGCCGCTTCCTGTGGCATCGCTTCCTCGACGACCGCCTGTTCCAGGCAGCGGCGGCGCTGGCGTACACCACGGTGTTCGCGCTGGTGCCGCTGGCGATCGTGGTATTCGGTGTGCTGTCGGCCTTCCCCGTCTTCGACCGCTGGAGCGATCAGCTCAGCGACTACGTGTTCTCCAACTTCGTGCCCTCCGCAGCGCGTGCGGCCGAGGGCTACCTGCGGCAGTTCTCGGCCAGTGCCGGCCAGCTGACGGCGGCCGGCTTCATTGCACTGGTGGTCTCACTGCTGATCACGCTCAACAGCGTGGAAGAGACCTTCAACCAGATCTGGCGGGTCGGCTCGACCCGGCCCAAGCTGACCCGCTTCCTGGTCTATTGGACCGTACTGACCCTGGGCGCGATGCTCGCCGCCGCATCGCTTGCGGTATCGGCGCGGGTGTTCGCCATGCCGTTGTTCGGTACCCAGGAGGGCCGTTGGTTGGCCGAGCTGGCGCTGCGGCTGGCACCGATCCTGATCGAGTTCGTCTGCATCACGCTGATGTTCCGGGTGGTACCGCATCACACGGTGAAATGGCGGCACGCTGTGCCTGGCGCGATCCTGGCGGCGGTCATCCTGGAGCTGGTGAAGTGGGGCATCGGCGCCTATCTGGGCAGCTTCCAGTCCTACCAGAAGCTGTATGGCACGGTGGCCTTCGTGCCGATCCTGCTGCTGTGGATCTACCTGTGCTGGGTGGCGGTGCTGCTGGGCGCGTCGCTGGCCTCATCGATGGCGGCCTTCCGCTACCAGCCGGTTGAACTGCGCCTGCCGCAGGGGTACGAGTTCTACGGCTTGCTGCGCCTGCTCGGTCGTTTCCACCATGCCCGTGCCAAGGGCAAGGGCCTGGCCGACGATGAAATCCTGCGCCTGGAACTGCTGCTGACCGACTCGCTGCTGCAGGATCTGGCCTGCAACCTGCAGGAGATCGGCCTGCTGCGCCGCGATGAACGCGGCGAGTGGCTGCTCGCGCGCGACCTGGACCAGGTCAGCCTGGCCGATCTGTACGAATGCACCCAGCTGCGCATCCCGGTAGCCGAGCAGCACCTGCCGTACCGCGACGACAGCCTGGGCCGTGCCGCATTGGCGGCGCTGGACGATCTGCGACTGCCCCTGCGTGAACGCCTCAAGCGCAAGGTCAGCGACATCTACACCGATTCCGGAGACATGCCATGACCCGCAAGACCCCGTTGCCGCTGCTGCTCCCGTTGACCCTGCTGCTGGCCCTGGCGGCCTGCAAGCCGGCCCAGGAGCCAGCCCCGGCGAGCAGCCAGCCGCCGGCACAGGCGCCGACGCCGACCACTCCGGCGCCGGTCGAGGAAACCCCGGCCGAGCGCACTACCGCCGAGTTCCCGACGCTGAAGATGAAGGCGGTGGATGGCAGCGACTACGACCTGGCCGCGCATCGCGGCAAGTGGGTGGTGGTGAACTTCTGGGCGACCTGGTGCGCCCCGTGCCGCAAGGAAATGCCCGAGCTGTCGGCGCTGCATGCGATGCGCAGCAACATCGAAGTGGTCGGCCTGGCCTACGAGGACATCGAAGTGCCGGAAATGCAGTCGTTCCTGACCAAGCATCCGGTGACCTATCCGATCGTGATCGTGGACCCGTTCGATCCGCCGGCGGACTTCGCCACGCCGCGAGGCCTGCCGTTGACGCATCTGCTGGATCCGCAGGGCAAGCTGGCGCACACCTTCCTTGGCCCGGTGACCGCCGCCGACATCGAAAAGCAGATCGCGGCTGCCAAGTAATGGGTTGGTCGGCAGGGCCTGCGGCCCTGCACCCGTGGAGGCCAGAGCAACGGCAACGGCAACAGCCGAAGCAAAGGCGGGTCTCCTGAGGGATGGCGGGCTGGGTCCGGTTGCGGGGGCCGCTGCAAGTACGTCCATGTAAGCTCGGTCGCCGCATCCATGCGGCTCACGCCCCCGCAACCGGACCCACCCCGCCTTCGACAGATTTCCGCGATCTGTCGGGACGGCATGGGGTCAGATCCGTTTTCCGAAGGAAAACGGATCTGACCCCAAATGAATCTCGATATCTGACAGATGTGTCGACCAAGGTCGACACCCACCAACAGCCGCAGGGATCTGTCAGAGGTGGGGCGGTGTGGGTGGGCAGGACCGTTGGCGCCATGGATGGCGCCATCGAGCCCCCATGGACGGGTCTACGGCGTGTCCTGCCCACCCACACCGCCCCGCCATCCCGCGGATAGCCCGCTGTTGCTGTTGCCGTTGCCGTTGCGTTGAGCAGGTGCAGGGTGCGACCCTGCCGAACAACCCTATTCCTCGACCGGGAACTCCTCGATCGGCTTCAGTACATCGTAGTGCTCGCGATGCAGCTTGCCCTTCAGCTTCGGCAGCTCCGGCAACGGCGCATCGACCCGCGTGTCCGGCAACCGGTCCAGCAGGTTGCGCACCAGGGTCAGTCGCCCCAGCCGCTGGTCGTTGAAATCCACCAGCGTCCACGGCGCCGCCTCGCGATGCGTCGCGCGCAGCATCGCCTCGCGGGCTTCGGTATAGGCGCTGTACTTGCTGCGCGATTTCAGGTCGACCGGGGACAGCTTCCAGCCCTTCAGCGGATCGAGATGGCGCTCGGCGAAGCGCTTCTCCTGCTGCTCCTGGTCCACGCACAGCCAGTACTTGAACAGCAGGATGCCGTCATCCACCAGCAGCTGTTCGAACACCGGCGCCTGGCGCAGGAACTGCTGGTACTCGGTCTCGCTGCAGTAGCCCATCACCCGCTCGACGCCGGCGCGGTTGTACCAGCTGCGGTCCATCAGCACGATCTCGCCGGCGGCGGGAAGATGCGAGGCGTAACGCTGGAAATACCACTGCGTGGCTTCGCGGTCGGTAGGCTTGGGCAGTGCCACCACCCTGCATTGGCGTGGATTGAGATGCTGGCTGATGGCCTGGATCGCGCCGCCCTTGCCTGCCGTATCCCGTCCTTCGAACAGCACCAGCAGGCGTTGCCCGCTGTGCTGCACCCAACGCGCCATCGCGGTCAGTTCCAGCTGCAGCGGCAGCAGCAGTTCGTCGTAGTCCTTGCGCTTGAGCTTGGCCATCATCACACCAGGCGGGGAGGAAGCCCGAGCGTAACGCAGGGATCGCTCAGGCGTTGTCGACGCCCTGCCAGCCGTGTTCGCCAGCCAGCTGCTGCAGCAGCGCCGACAGGTCGCGGGCAAACCCGGCCATGTCGAACAGTCCACTGCGGTCGCGCGCCTGCGCCAGCTCGGCACGCAGCGCGGCCAGTGCCGCAGGGTCATTGCCCAGCGCGCTGGCGGTGGCGATGAACGCCGCGTCGTCGGCGACATTCATCCGGGCCAGCCCCAGATGATGATTGAGGCTGCCGGCCACGCGCGCGGCGAAGGTGTCGCCCGGGCAGGTCAGTATCGGGCAGCCGGCCCACAGCGCATCGGAGGCGGTGGTGTGCGCATTGTAGGGATGGGTGTCGAGGAACAGGTCGGCCAGCTGATAGAGGGCCAGGTACTGTGGATGCGGCAGCTTGGCCATGAACACCAGGCGGGCCGGGTCCAGGCCGGCCGCCTGCGCGGCGGTGCGCAGGCGGGCGTCGGCCTGGCCGGGGCCGGACAGCAACCACAGCACGCTGCCGGGCACGGCCTGCAGCACTGCGAAGGCGCGGCCCATGCTGCGTGGGTTGAGCTTGTAGCTGTTGTTGAAGCAGCAGAACACCACGCCGTGTTCGGGCAGCCCGCATTCGGCGCGGGACGGCGCCGGTTCCAGTACGCGGGTGTTGTCCGAGGGCTGGAAGGCGCGTGGCAGGCGCAGGACGCGTTCGCTGAAGTGAGGTTCCAGCGATGCGGGCAGCACGAATTCGTCGGCGACCACTGCATCCAGCCAGCGTGCACCTGATGTGCCGGGGTAGGCCAGCCAGTTCAGCTGCAGCGGGGCCGGGCGCATTGCCAGCACCTCGGGCGTGCCGCCGCCACCCCAGCCGCGCAGGTCGAACAGCAGGTCGATGCCCTGTGCGCGGACGCGGGCTGCGATGTCGGCATGCCGTAGTGCGGCTACCTCATGCAGCCGGGTCGCGGCCTGCAGGCGATCGCGGATGCGGCTGCCATCGGCGCGGTTCAACGCGAACAGGTGCAGCTGCAGCGCCGGGTCATGACGCAGGTGTTCGAGCAGGGCCACGGTCAGCAGCCCGGTGGGGTGGGCGCCGAAGCCATTGGAGAGGAAACCGACGCGCAACGGGCCGCGCGCGCGTACCGTTGCCGCCGGCAAGGGCCGAACCGAGGCGGCGATCAGCGAGGCGCGCGCACGTGCGCAGGCCAGCTGCTCGGCAGCGCTGGCGTCTTCGCTGAGGAAGGCGAACGGCTCCACCGCGCCCTGACCGGAAGCGAGCGCGGCACGTACCTGCGTGGCCAGCGCGTCCACGTCCTGCCAGTCGCACAGGCGCCGCTGCCAGGCCAGGCGCTGGGCGGCGATGTAGGGTTCGTCCGGCATCAGCGTATGTGCGCGGCGATAGGCCGCCGCCGCGCCTTCGGCATCGTCGGCATCTTCCAGTGCATGGCCCAGCCACAGCGCGATGCCCGGGTGCTGCGGGGCCAGTGCCGAGGCCTGGCCAAGCAGCCTGGCCGCGTCGGCATGCGCGCCGGCCATCCAGGCCACGCGACCCAGCCGTGCCAGTGCTTCGGGGTGGTTCGGGCGCAGCTGCAGCGCACGTCGTGCGGCCTGCTCGCCGGCGGCAATGTCGCCGGCTTCCAGTTCCAGGTCGGCCAGCATCACCCAGGCGACGAAATCGCCGGGCTGGCGTGCGATCGCCTGCTGCAGGTGCTGTCGCTGCTGCCAGGCCGACATCGTGCTCAGCCCGCCGACAGCTGGGCCAGGGCGTCGACCTGGTGCTCGTGGCTGAGCCGCTGCAGCAGTGGGTCGAGGTCGCCGGCAAGGATGTTGGGCAGGTCGTACAGGGTCAGGCCTTCCACGCGGTGGTCGGTGATCCGGCCCTGCGGGAAATTGTAGGTGCGGATGCGCTGGCTACGGTCACCGCTGCCGACCTGCAGGCGCCGCGATTCGGCCTGCGCGGCGTCCTGTCGCTGGCGCTCGGCATCGAGCAGCTGCGCTTTCAGCCGCTTCATCGCCTTGTCACGGTTGGCGTGCTGGCTGCGCTCGGTCTGGCACTCCACCACTACGCCGGTCGGCACGTGGGTGATGCGGATCGCCGACTCGGTCTTGTTGACGTGCTGGCCACCGGCACCGGACGAGCGGAACGTATCCACCTTCAGGTCGGCCGGGTTGATGACGATGTCGTCGACTTCGTCGGCCTCGGGAATGATCGCCACCGTGGCCGCCGAGGTATGGATGCGGCCCTGCGACTCGGTGGCCGGCACGCGCTGCACGCGATGCGTGCCCGATTCGAACTTCAGGCGCGAGAACGCACCCCGGCCGACCACGCGCGCCACCACTTCCTTGTAGCCGCCATGCTCGCCGGGATTGTCCGATTCGATCTCGACCTTCCAGCCCTGGCGCTCGGCATAGCGGGCGTACATGCGGAACAGGTCGCCGGCGAAGATCGCGGCTTCGTCGCCGCCGGTACCGGCGCGCACCTCCAGGAACAGGTTGCCTTCGTCGCGCGGATCGCGCGGTACCAGCAGCAGGGCCAGTTCTTCTTCCAGTTCCTGCAGGCGCGCCTGCGCAGCGGCGATTTCCTCGTCGGCCAGTTCGCGCAGGTCGGGGTCGGCGCGCATGCCTTCGGCGGCGGCCAGGTCGGCCTTGGCACGGGCTTCATCGGCCAGTGCAGTGGCGACCGGTTCAAGTTGGGCGAATTCGCGCGAAAGGTCGCGGAAACGGGTGTTGTCGGCGACCACATCGGGTTCGGCGAGCAGGCGTTCCAGTTCTTCGCGGCGCTCGGCCAGCGCTTCCAGCTTACGGCGCAGGGTCGGCGTCATCGGGTCTCACGGGTGGGTGGCGGTAACCCGGCGTGGCCGGGAACAGGCGCTCGGCGGCGCGGGTCAGGTCAGCATCGCCACTCAGCGCGGCGGCGCGCAGTGCGGCGGTCGGCGGATGCAGCAGTCGATTGGTCAGGCCGTGGGCCAGCAGTTCCAGCACTTCGTCGGCCGGCTTGCCGTTGGCCAGCTGCTGGCGCGCGCGCTCCAGCAGTTCGGCGCGGGTGGCTTCGCCGAACGCACGCAGCTGCCGCAGCGGTGCCTGGTGGGCGCTGGCCTGCTGGGTCTCGACGAAGCGCGACACCTGCAGGTCGATGATCGCCTCGGCCTCGGCGGCGGCCTCGCGGCGGCCACGGCGGTTGTCTTCCACCGCGCGTTCCAGGTCATCGACGGTGTAGAGGAAGGCGTCGTTGAGCGTGCCGACCTCGGCCTCGATGTCGCGCGGCACGGCCAGGTCGAACAGCAGCATCGGCTTGTGCCGGCGCGCACGCAGGGCCTTGGCCACCATCTCGCGGTGGATCACTGGCTCGCGCGCAGCGGTGGCCGAGAACACCACGTCGGCCTCGCCCAGGTGGCGGTCCAGTTCGGTCAGTGGCAGTGCCACGCCGCCATGACGGCTGGCCAGCTCCTGCGCGTGGGCGAGGGTGCGGTTGGCGATCAGCAGTCGCCGCACCTTGCCTTCACTCAGGTGACGTGCAGCCAGTTCGATGGTCTCGCCGGCACCGACCAGCAGCACGGTGGAGTCGTCCAGTCGCGCGAACGCGTTCTGCGCCAGGCGCACCGCCGCCGAGGCCACCGACACCGGGTTGGCGCCGACCTGGGTATCGGTGCGCGCACGCTTGGCCACCGAGAAGGTCTGCTGGAACAAGCGGTCCAGGCGCTGGCCGAGCAGGCCATGGTCACGCGCGGTCGACCAGGCATCCTTCACCTGGCCGAGGATCTGCGGTTCGCCCAGCACCATCGAGTCCAGCCCGGTGGCGACCCGGAACAGGTGGCGCACGGCCTCGGCATCGGCATGCTGGTACAGGTAGCCCTGCAGGTCGCCGGCCTGGCTGTGCAGCCACTGGTCCAGCGCCTGTGCCGACTCGGCCACGGCGTACAGCTCGGTGCGGTTGCAGGTGGACAGCAGCACTGCCTCGGCGATCTGCGGGGTATCGCGCAGCGAGCCCAGCGCACGCGGCAACGCCTCACCGGCGAAGGCCGCGCGCTCGCGCAGCTCCACCGGTGCGGTCTGGTGATTCAGTCCGAGCACCCACAGGGTCATTGTTCAGTTGCTTGCGATAAGCTGCTGGCCATTGGACGACATTTTAAGGCCCCGATGCCGACGATGCCCGCATTGATTCGCATCCCCAGTGTTCTGCTGCTGTCCCTGGCCTGCGCCCAGTCCCTGGCGGCGGTGCCGGCCAAGGCCCCCGTGCGGGCCGCGGCCACTGAGGAACTGGCGCTGGAACCGGTGATGGCCGGTGAGTTCGCCCTGCAGGCCGGCAAATTGGCCGAGGCCGCGCGCTGGTACCTGCAGGCGGCCCAGCAGACCGACGGCGACGCCGGCCTGGCCGAGCGCGCGACCCGCATTTCCATGCTCGCCAACGATGATGCCAGCGCCGCCAAGGGCCTGGCGCTGTGGCAGCAACGCGCCCCACGCTCGCTGACCATGCGCAGCGCCGCCGGTGCGCTGGCCATGCGCCAGGGCGATGTGAAGGCCGCCCGCACCGAGCTGCAGGCGCTGCTGGCCGACCCCGACGAGCGTGGCTGGAAGTTCGCCCTGGCCGCACTGATCGGCGGTGGCCGCGACCCGGCGGTACCGGCGCAGGTGCTGGGCGAGCTGGTCGATGCCAATGCCATTCCACCCAAGATCGAGGCCTGGCAGGAATTCGGTCGCCTGGCCCTGCGCATGGACAAACCCGAGCTGGCGCGGCGCATGATCGATGAAGTGGTCAAGCGCTTCCCGGAAGAGCCGCGTGTGGCGCTGCTGCGTGCCAGCCAGCTGCAACAGGCGGGCGAGACCGACAAGGCATTGTCGCTGCTGCACGACGTCGAGCCGAAGACCCGCCAGGACCCCGAGCTGCGCAATGCGGTGGCCATCGCCTACGACAGCCTGGGACAGCCGGCTGCGGCCGAGCGCGTACTGGCGTTCGGCCCGCAGGACGTACAGACCTGGGGCATGCGCGCCTCGCTGCTGGCCAAGCAGGGCGACAAGGCTGCGCTGTCCAATCTCTACAACGAGCTGTCGCGGCAGGCGGCCAAGCCGGATCCTGCGCAGCGCCTGTTGCTGGGCAAGATCGCCGAGTACCTGAAGCGTTACCCCGAGGCGGTGCAGTGGTACCACAGCGTGCCCGGTGGCGATGAACTGAGCGAAGCGCGCCTGCGCGCGGCCAATGCCCAGGCCCTGGCCGGGCGCCTGCCGCTGGCACTGGAGGAAGTGCACGCGATCCAGTCCGATGCAGTGGTCGATGACGATGTACGCCGCGACGCCTATCTGCTGGAGGCCGAGCTGCGCCAGCGCGGCGACGACAGTGCCGGCGAACTGGATGCATTGGCCCGCGGCCTGGCCGCCTACCCGGACGACAACGGCCTGCTGTACGCCCGAGCGCTCACCTGGGAGCGCCGCGACGATATCCCCCGCGCCGAGGCCGACCTGCGCAAGATCCTGGTGACCGACCCGGAAAACGTGCCGGCGCTGAACGCGCTGGGCTACACCCTGGCTGACCGTACCGGCCGCCTGCAGGAGGCGCTGGAGCTGATCGACCGCGCCCGCGTGGCCGAGCCGGACAACGCCGCCATCGTCGACAGCTACGGCTGGGTGCTGTATCGCCTGGGTCGCAAGGAAGAAGCGCTGGTGCAGCTGCGCCGGGCCTGGACCCTGGCCAAGGACCCGGAGATCGCCGCCCACGTCGGCGAAGTGCTGTGGGTGCTGGGCAAGCATGATGAGGCCCGCCACTTCTTCGACGAAGCGGCCAAGCTCGACCCTGAAAACCGCGCGCTGCTGCGCGCCCGCGAGAAATTCAATCCATGAGTGGTTCCCTGATCCGGCCGCTGCTGTTGGCGGCCGCGACCCTGGCGGTGAGCGCCTGTACCAGCGTCGGCACGCAGAAGACCCCGGCGCCAGCGGTGGTCGAGATTGTTTCGGCTGAAGCGGCGCAGGCCGAGGCAGCGCGCGTGGCCGCGCTGCAGGCACAGCCGGACTGGGCCTTCCAGGGACGGGTCGCGGTCAGCAAAGGCAAGGACGGTGGCAGCGGTCGCATCGACTGGAAGCAGGACGGGCGCCGTTATGTGGTCGAGCTGAGCGCGCCGGTGACCCGGCAGAGCTGGAAGCTGACCGGCGATACCCATTCCGAAGCCGGTCGCCTGGAAGGGCTGGCCGGTGGCACCCGTGACGGTGAGGATGCCCAGCAGCTGCTGCTCGAGGCGACCGGCTGGGACATTCCGGTCAACCAGCTGCCGGAGTGGATCCGTGGCCTGGTGGCCGGCGATGCTGCCGGTCCGGAGAAGGTCGAGCGCGACGGTGAAGGCCGGCCGCGTCGCATGCAGCAGATGGGCTGGCAGGTGCAGTACCTGGACTGGTATCCCGCCGAGGCCGGGCGCCCGGCGTTGCCGCGCCGGATCGAAGCCAGCAATGGCGACGCCAAGGTGCGCCTGCTGGTGGACCAGTGGGGGCAGGGCACGCCATGAGTGCCGGGCGCGACGACGCGGGCTGGTCCTGGTGGCCGGCCCCGGCCAAGCTGAACCTGTTCCTGCACATCACCGGCCGCCGGGCCGACGGCTACCACGAGTTGCAGACCGTGTTCCGCCTGCTGGACTGGGGGGACCGCATCGGCCTGCGACTGCGTGAAGACGGCCAGGTGCGTCGGCAGGGCGAGGGCCTGGCCGGCGTGGCCGAGGCCGATGATCTGTCGGTGCGTGCCGCGCGCCTGCTTAAAGAAGTGGCGAATGTCGCGCAAGGCGCGGACATCATCGTTGAAAAGCATGTATCTGCCGGTGGTGGCTTCGGTGGTGGTTCGTCCGATGCGGCCACCGTGCTGGTAGTGCTGAACCGGCTCTGGCAGGCGGGCCTGGACGAAGACGCGCTGGCGGCGCTGGGCCTGCGCCTGGGCGCCGACGTGCCTGTGTTCGTGCGTGGCCGCAATGCCTGGGCCGAGGGGGTGGGCGAGCGCCTGCAGCCGATCACGCTGGCCCCGGCCTGGTATGTGGTGGTTGAACCGGGCGTTCATGTTCCTACGCCGGTCCTGTTTGCAGACCCGGATTTGACGCGCGACAGCCCAGTGGCGAAAATAGAGGACTTCGCTTCCGGGACCCTGGTCGGGAACGCGTTCGAACCGGTGCTGCGCCGCCGTGAGCCTGCCGTCGAGGCGGCGCTTGCCGCGTTGAGCGACATCGGCGCGGCGCGGCTGACCGGTTCGGGAAGTGGTTGTTTCGTCGAGTTCGCGTCGCAGTCTGCTGCAGAGCAGGGACGGTCGAAATTGCCGAAGGAGTTGCGGGCAAGGGTGGCAGCGGGCGTTGCGCGTTCGCCACTGCTGGATGCACTCGAGCAACACTAGATTTATCAATGCAGGGGCGTCGCCAAGAGGCCCAAGGCACCAGGTTTTGATCCTGGCATTCGTAGGTTCGAATCCTACCGCCCCTGCCAATAGCGGCTGTGTCCGCGCCTTCCAGCGCATCACCTGCGCGGGACGTGGAAACAACCGCGGTGTTGTCAGCAGCAAGGGTCCATCGGGTCCTTGCCGACCCCGGATCCCCGCCACTCGTCCCCGCCCGAGACAATCATGATGCAAGAGTCCCCGAACCTGCTGGTCTTTTCCGGCAACGCCAACAAACGTCTGGCGCAGAACATCTGCAAGGAACTGGGAGTCCGCCCGGGCAAGGCGCTGGTCTCGCACTTCTCCGATGGTGAAGTGCAGGTGGAAATCGAAGAGAACGTCCGCAAGCAGGACGTGTTCGTGATCCAGCCGACCTGCGCGCCGAGCGCGGAAAACCTGATGGAACTGCTGGTGCTGATCGACGCGCTCAAGCGCGCATCGGTGGCCAGCGTGACCGCCGTGGTGCCGTACTTCGGCTACTCGCGCCAGGACCGCCGCATGCGTTCCTCGCGCGTGCCGATCACCGCCAAGCTGGCGGCGAAAATGTTCAGCACCGCTGGCGCTGATCGCGTGCTGACCGTCGACCTGCACGCCGACCAGATCCAGGGCTTCTTCGATATTCCGGTGGACAACGTGTATGCGTCCCCGCTGCTGCTGGCCGACATCTGGCGCGCCTACGGCACCGAGAACCTGATCGTCGTGTCGCCGGACGTGGGCGGCGTGGTCCGCGCCCGTGCGGTCGCCAAGCGCCTGGATGACGCCGATCTGGCGATCATCGACAAGCGCCGCCCGCGCGCCAACGTCTCCACCGTGATGAACATCATCGGTGACGTCGAAGGCAAGACCTGCGTGATGGTCGATGACATCGTCGATACCGCCGGCACCCTGTGCGCCGCTGCCGCTGCCCTGAAGGCGCGCGGTGCGCTCAAGGTCGCCGCCTACTGCACCCATGCGGTGCTGTCGGGCCCGGCGGTGGACAACATCACCAATTCCCAGCTCGACGAGCTGGTGGTGACCGACACCATCCCGCTGAAGGACGCAGCGCGGGTGTGCAGCAAGATCCGCCAGCTGAGCGTGGCGGAAATGCTGGCCGAAACGATGCGCCGCATCGCCTTCGGCGAGTCGGTCAGCTCGCTGTACGTCGACTGAGTTTTTCGTCCCTGCCGGCAACGGCGGGGACATACCCCGGATGCTTCTGGTCGCGGAAGCATCTTCAACCGCCACGCCGCAAGGCGCGGCAACAACCTGAGTAGTCGAAAATGTCGAAGACCCATGAAATCAAGGTCACCAAGCGTGAACTGCAGCGTAAGGGTGCGAGCCGCCGCCTGCGTCACGCTGGTGTGATCCCGGCCATCGTGTACGGCGGCAACGCCGAGCCGGTCGCCATCAGCCTGGACCACAACGAAATCTGGCTGGCCCAGCAGAACGAGTGGTTCTATGCCTCGATCCTGGACCTGAACCTGGACGGCCAGGTGCAGAAGGTCCTGCTGCGTGACATGCAGCGCCATCCGTACAAGCAGCTGATCATGCACCTGGACTTCCAGCGCGTGAACGAGAACGAAGCCCTGACCGCTTCGGTCCCGCTGCACTTCATCAACGAAGACACCTCGCCGGCCGGCAAGGCTGCCGACGTCGTGGTCACCCACGAACTGAAGGAAGTGACCATCACCTGCCTGCCGAAGGACCTGCCGGAGTCGATCGAAGTCGACCTGGGCGAGCTGAAGGCCGGTGACGTGGTGTACCTGTCCAACATCAAGCTGCCGAAGGGCGTGGAAATCCCGGCCCTGGCGCTGGGCAAGGACCACGACGACGCCATCGTCACCGCCAAGGCCGGCAAGGCCGACGCGGCTGACGAAGAAGCGGCTGCCGCCGAGTAATACCCTACGGTGCCTGCCTCCGGGCAGGCACCGTATTGGAAGGAACCATGGCAGGACTGCGACTGATCGTCGGTCTGGGCAACCCCGGATCGGAACACGCCCGGACCCGGCACAATGCCGGGTTTCATTTCGTTGAGGCCCTGGCGGAAAAAGCCGGTGCGCGATGGAACGTGGACAGCAAGCTGTTCGGTGAGACCGCCAAGGTCGAGATCGCCGGGCAGACGGTGTGGCTGCTCAAGCCCGCCACCTTCATGAACCTCAGCGGCAAGTCGGTCACCGCCGCACAGCGGTTCTGGAAGATCGAGCCGGAAGAAACCCTGCTGGCCCACGACGAACTGGACCTGGCGCCCGGCGTGGCGCGGCTGAAGTTCGATGGCGGCCACGGCGGCCAGAACGGCCTGCGCGACACCATCCGCCTGCTCGGCCACGGCAAGTTCCATCGCCTGCGCGTGGGCATCGGCCATCCCGGCCACAAGGACCGCGTGGTGGGCTGGGTACTGGGACGCCCTTCCAAGGATGATGAAGTACTGATTTCGCGCGCCATCGACGATGCCATCGACGTGCTGCCGCTGGCGGTGCAGGGCGATTTCAGCGAAGCGATGAAGCGGCTGCACACTCCGCGCTGACCATGACCGACCCGCGTACTCCCTGCACCGTGTGTGGCGCCATGATCCTGCTGGCGACGGCGGCCCGGAACAATGGGCTTTGCATGCCGTGCCGGAATGGCACGCGGCAAAGCATGGAAATGGCGAGAACGCGGGATCGGGAGATTCGCGAAGAGCGGAAGCGCTTCGGAGAATCAGCAGAGGGGCGGCATTGGCATTGGTTGATCGAACAGGTCCACGGGAACGGTTGTGGATTTGCCGGATTGTCAGTGCAGGATCAGCGTTACTTTGCGATCAACGCGCTCATCAATGATGTCTATCGTGGAGGGCTTGATGCCTATTTCCTCAATTCTGCTGGCGCCTACATTGCTGAAGCGCTTGCAGGGCTTGGGGAGATGCAGCAGCTTGGCGTGCGAGACATCGTGCTCGCTGCCCAGCAGCTACTGTTTGGCAATGAGGCCATGGAAGATCATCATGCGCAAAGACGCCTGCAGATCTATCGTGCTGACGGGTGGCTCGACGATGAAGTCGAAACAGCACTTGATGCGCTGGATGGGCGATTCTATGCACTGGTCGACGAGGGCCAGCTTGAAGAACTGCTGAAAGCGTACGCAGAACGTCACAGGTTGTACGCCGCGTTCTAGCGCGGGCTACTGGAAGGACGATTGGGGATTGAAGGCATGCCCGCAGGCGAGCCTTGAATCCCGAATCATCCACTTACACTCAAACCCGGATTCAACCCATGGGTATCAAATGTGGCATCGTCGGCCTGCCCAACGTCGGCAAGTCGACCCTGTTCAATGCGCTGACCAAGGCGGGTATCGCCGCGGCGAACTTCCCGTTCTGCACCATCGAGCCGAACGTCGGCATCGTGCCGGTGCCGGATCCGCGCCTGAACGAGCTGGCAGCGATCATCAACCCGCAGAAGGTCATCCCGACCGCGGTCGAATTCGTCGACATCGCCGGCCTGGTGGCCGGTGCCGCCAGCGGTGAAGGCCTGGGCAACAAGTTCCTGGCGCACATCCGCGAAGTCGATGCGATCACCCACGTGGTGCGCTGCTTCGAGAACGCCGACGTCATCCACGTCAACAACAAGGTCGACCCGATCTCGGACATCGAAACCATCGATACCGAACTGGCGCTGGCCGACCTGGATAGCGTCGAGAAGGCGCTGAACCGCGCCGAGCGCGCGGCCAAGGGCGGCGACAAGGACGCCGCGGCGCGCAAGCCGGTGCTGGCCAAGCTGCAGGCGGCGCTGTCGGACGGCAAGTCCGGCCGTTCGGTGGGCCTGGACGAGGAAGAGAAGGCGCTGGTGCGCGACCTGTTCCTGCTGACCCTGAAGCCGGTGATGTACATCGCCAACGTGCTGGAAGACGGTTTCGAGAACAACCCGCACCTGGAAGCCGTGCGTGCGCATGCTGCCGCTGAAGGCGCGCAGGTGGTGCCGGTGTCGGCCGCGATCGAAGAAGAACTGTCGCAGCTCGACGACGAAGACCGCGATACCTTCCTGGCCGACCTCGGCCTGAGCGAGCCGGGCCTGAACCGCGTGATCAACGCGGCCTACAGCCTGCTCGGCCTGCAGACCTACTTCACCGCCGGCGTGAAGGAAGTCCGTGCGTGGACCGTGCGCAAGGGCGCTACCGCCCCGCAGGCTGCCGCGGTCATCCACACCGACTTCGAGAAGGGCTTCATCCGCGCTGAAACCATCGCGTATGACGACTTCATCAAGTACAAGGGCGAAGCCGGTGCCAAGGAAGCCGGTCGCCTGCGCCTGGAAGGCAAGGAATACCGCGTGCAGGAAGGCGACATCCTGCACTTCCGCTTCAACGTCTGATCCAGCGGCATTGGATCGACCCCGGACGCCCCGCCCTGTGCGGGGCGTTCGCGTTTCCGGTAATGGACAAAAAAACACCACAGTGCGAAACGCTTGCGGTGTGATGTTCGCCGTCACTTGTCCACAGCAAACTCCCATCGCTTTCCACGGCGGATGTGGAAAACCGCGCCCGCCGCTGTAGAGCCGAGCCCATGCTCGGCTTTACATGGCCTTACACGGCTTGCCCGTGCAGTGTGGACAAATTTTCACCACGCTTCGAAACGCCTGCGCGGCAACACTCCCACCCACTTGTCCACATCAAATCCCAACCACTCTCCACGACGGGTGTGGAAAACCGCGAAGGGGCGTGGACAAAAAACAGCCACGTGCTGAAACGCTTGCTGCGTGAGGTTCGCAGGCACTTGTCCACACCAAACCCCCATCGCTTTCCACGCCGCATGTGGAAAAAGTGCCCGGCACTCCCTTGCCGGGCACGTCCCGCATCACCAGTTGTACGACACGCCCAGCTGGGCGCCGACGTCGCGGAAGCCCATGCCGCCGCTCTGCCGGCTCAGTTCACCCCAGCCGCGCCAGCCGCCGGACAGATCCACCTGCACGCCGGCCTTGGCTTCGTAGATGTCGCGCGGCAGCTGCCGCTGCAGCCGCTCGCCGTCCATTGCCAGGCCCGCGCCATTGCCGCCGGACCACCAGTTCACCGCCACGTACGGGTGCACCTGGCCCTGCGCCGCGCTCAATCCACGGCTGTACAGGCGCAGGCCGAGGCGGGTGCTGGTCTCGGCGCCACCGCGGTCTTCGACCACCGTGCCGTTGGCCTCGATCACGCGGTCGCTGTCATAGCGGCTGTGCACCACCTGCAGCTGCGGTTCCAGGTAGATGCCGCGCTGCGCCGTGCGCCGCAGGGGCAGCACATAGCCGGCCTCGGCCGACGCACTCCAGTTGCGGGCGTCATAGCGCTCCTTCTGCAGGCCTTCGCCCTGCACGCTGTTGCGGAAGCGGCCGTACTGCAGCCAACCATCCACATAGGCGCCGCCTTCCATGCGCGCATCCTGCAGCCAGGTGGCATAGGCGCCCACGCTGGTGCCAGTGACCACGCCACGCGCGGTGTAGCCGGTCACCTGCGAGCGACTGTCATTGCGCGCGCGGCCATGGCCGAGCATCGCACCGGCCTGCAGTTCACCCGTGCCACCCACCTCGAAGCGGCGTCCGGCGCCGACCAGTACGCTGCTGATCTGGCCATCGACGTGCACCTGGCGGTTGCGGTCATGGCTGTCGGGCTGCGCGCTGCGAAGGTGGATCCAGGCCACGGCGTCACTTCTGGTGCCGGCCTGGGCGGCGGGATCACCGGCGCGGTCGTGCAGGCTGTGCCGGAACATGCCCAGCGCAGCGCTGCGGTTGGCCAGGTAGGCCGCTGGTTCCGGGCGTTCCACCTGCGGCCGCGGCGGATCGATCGGCGGCTCCGGCGGCAACGGCGGATCGATCGGCGGTCCCGGCGGCGACGGCGGGTCGACCGGCGGTTCCGGCGGCTGCGGCGGGTCGATCGGGGGATCCGGCGGTTCCGGCGGATCGACCGGCGGCACGTATTCCGAGCGCAGGTACCAGTTGCCATCATCCGGGGTCGACACACCGCCCTTGAACAGGAAGTAGTCGTAGGCCCCGGCGACCGCGCGGCCCTGCAGGCTGAACTGTGCATCCGACTGGCCGGCCACGGTGATCAGGCGGATGCCTTCCTGGGTCAGTGCACCGGCGCCGCCGGCATTGCGCACGCTCACGCTGGCGGTGCCGCTGCTGTTGCCGTTGATCACCAGCTGGTCGCCCAGCGAAGTGTCGTCGCCCAGCGCCCGGTTGAAGATCCACTGGCCACCATTGCCCACGTAGTCGCCGCTGACAGTGACCGTCTTGAAGCCGTCCGCCGCCGGCGCATCGAAGGCGATGGTGCCGGCGTGTTCGAGCGTACCGACGCTGGAACTGGCGCGTACGTTCCACTGGCTGCTGCCATCCAGCGCCAGCTGTGCGACCTGGTAGCCGGAGTCGTTGCGCAGGGCACCGCTGAACGTGGTGCCGTTGCCCAGCAGCATGTGCACGTCGGCCGTTGCGCTGTCGACCACTACGTCACCACGCAGCGTGCTGGCGTCGGCACTGAAGTCGATGCGGCTGGTCGCCACGCTGCTGCCGTCGGTGAACACGGTGTCGCTGACCCGCAGCAAGCGGCCACTGCCGTCGCCTGCGGTCACGTCGCTGCCATTGACGGTCAATGCGTGGTTGCTGCCCTGCAGCCAGAACGCGGCGCCACTGGCGGTCTCGATGTGGCTGTCGTTGAGGGTGGCACGGTTCCAGTACGGGCCGAACGCGGTCAGGTAGGAGCGGTAGCCGCCGCTGTTGCTGCCGGTCATGCGGATGTCCAGGCGGTCGGCCTGGGTCAGCCGCGCGGTGTTCATGTGCACGATGCCGAACACATTCTCGCCGTCGCTGCGGATCGCAACGTTGTCGAGCAGCGCGGTGGCGGTGGAGCCGCCGATGAACACGCCGCCACCGCCGTTGCCGCGCACGTCGATCACGCTGCCGTTGGCTTCGATGCGGCTGGCGGTGCTGCCGGTGGAGCCGGTCACGCGCACGCCGTAGGTCGCATCACCGTGTGTGGTGATCCGGCCACCCTGCACGGTGGCGACGCCGCCGGCGATCTCCACGCCGTAGCCGTAGGTGTCCGTCCAGGTATCAATGGTGCTGTCGGTCAGCTGCAGGCGCGACTCGTCGCTGGCCAGCCAGAATCCGGAAAAGCCGTCGCGCACGTCGAACGCTGCATCGCGGGCGGTCAGCTGGCCCCAGTTGTTGATGTTCACGCCATAGCCGCCAACGGTATAGAAGCTGCCGCCGTTGATCACCGCGCTGGAATAGGTCTTGCTGATGCTGCTGCCGAGCAGGCGCATGCTGCCACCTACGGAGTGCGCTTCCACGTTCTCGAGCAGCACGCTGCCGCCGCTGCCGATGTCGAACCAGCCGCCGTCCAGGTAGGTGTCGTACAACTCGGCGCGGCTGCCCGCGCCATCGACGGCGACGCCGGCGAGGATGCCACCGGGCGCCAGGGTGATCCGGCTGTTGCGGATCGTCAGCAGGCCGGCGCTTTCGGCGCGCAGGCGTGCGCCACTGTCGGCGCTCATCTGCAGGGTATCCAGATGCACCTCACTGCCCTTGCCGGAGGCGCCGGCCAGGGTGCCGACGCCGCCGGTCATCGCAATGCGGCCTCCGGTGTAGCGGATCACGCCACCGTTGGATGCCTGCACGCTGGCATAGCCGCTGCCGTTGCGGGTGGTATCGATGTCGACATCGCGTGCGTCGATCACGCTGCCGGCACCATTGGCATACAGCGCATAGAAGCCCGTGCCGGTCGCCGGTGCGATCGACAGCGTTGCGCCGCGCAGCTGCACCTGGCCACCATTGGCGGCTGACACGCCGCTGCCATTGCCGGTCACGTGGATGCGGCTGCCGTCGATCAGCGCATTGCTGCCGGTACCGGTGACCGTAAGTGCGAAGCTGCCCGCGCTGTGGTTGAGGACATCGTCGGCACCCAGCTGCAGGCTGTCACCGTCGTTGACCAGCAGCGGGCCGGTGAGGTCTGCGGCATGCGCCGGCAGGGCTGCCCACAGGGCAGTGGCCAGCAGGCTGGGAATGAGGGGCACACGCGTGGCGCGCGCGCGCCCGTACGCACGGCGGTGCCGTGTGGGGGAGGCGTTCATGCTGATGGACTTCCTGTGGCAGGGCGCAGCGAGGCTGCACGGACTGACGCGGCAGGGCCGCGTCGCTGCGGAAGTCCCACGCGACGGCGCCTGCAGGCGCCATCGGACTTCCGTCCCCCATGGCGATGCGGCAACAGCCGGCAGGTGCACCTTGGCGGGATGTCTCCAGCCTAGAAATCGTCCTTGTCCGATGGAATCAGGCGTTTCCTAAAGCCATTGCAGGCCCCGTTGCAGGGCCAGCAGGATTCAGCCGGGAGTGGGCCTCAGCCGAACAGCGAGGCCTGCAGGCAGTACTCGATCAGCGCCTGGTCGCTGTCCACGCCGAGCTTGCGCATCGCACTGATCTTCTGCGTGCTGACCGTCTTGGCGCTGCGCTGCAGCTGGCGCGCGATGTCGCCCACGCTCATGCCGCTGGTGAACAGGCGGATCACCTCCAGCTCGCGCGGCGACAGGCGCGCACGGACCGCATCGGCATCGGCAGGTTCGCTCGCGGCTACCGGCAGCAGTCCCGGGGGGCGGTAGACGCGGTCGGCCAGCACTACGCGCAGGGCCTGTACCAGGCTGCCCAATCCATGGCTCTTGAGCACCACGCCGCCCGCGCCGGCGGCATACATCGCCGCAACCAACGACGGATTGGACACCATCGTCAGCACCAGCAGGCGCGTCTCCGGGAAGCTGCGGCGCAGGAACGAGATCAGCTTGATGCCGTCCCCGAAGCGGTCGCCCCCCGGCATGCTGTAGTCGGTGATCACCGCCTGTGGCCGGGTCCGGGTCATCAGCTCGATCAGCGTAGCCGGATCGGCCGCTTCGCCCACGATGTCCAGGTCCAGCTCCCCGGCCAGTACGTCGCGGATGCCGGCAAGCACGATCGGGTGGTCGTCGGCGATGAGGATCCGTGTGGTCATGGCAGGGTCGGGTCGTCAGGAAGGGAGGGGGATGCAGTGTCGAGCAGCGGATGCAGCAGCTGTTCGAGGCGTTGGCGGAACCCGGCAAGAGCGGCCGCCTGGGTGGCCAGGTCATCGCCGCCGGCAAGGCGCTGTTCGATCTGCAGGCCACTGTCCACCAGCGCAGGTGCACCGACGATCACCAGTGCGCCGCGGATGCGGTGCAGAACCTGCGCCACGCGGGCGGGATCGGCAGCGGCGATCGCCTGGCGCAGGCTGTCCAGGTCGGCCTGCATGGTCTGTACGAACAGCGACTGCATCTTCGCCGGAACCTGCAGCGGGGGATCCTTGTCGTGCGACGAGGTGGACACAAGGTGCTCCTGCATCGCAGGGGCCGGCGCATCGCCGTCGGTGATCCGGGTCAGCAGGCGCTGCAGGGCTTCCAGCGTGATTGGCTTGACCAGCACGCCCTGCATGCCGGATTCCTGGCAGCGTTGGCGTTCGGCCGGGTCGGCATTGGCGGTGGCGCCGTGGATCGGCACGCTGACACCACGTGCCCGCAAGGCGCGGGCCAGGCCGTAGCCATCCAGCCCGGGCATGTTCAGGTCGGTCAGCACCAGCGCGAACGCCCCTTGTTGCCAGTAGCCCAGCGCTTCATTGCCATCGCTGGCGACCACGGCGCGGCAGCCGAGCTGTTCCAGCTGGTCGCGCAGGATCGCCTGGTTGATCGGGTTGTCCTCGGCGACCAGCACCTGCAGGCCGAAATGGCGCGTCGCCGGCAAGCGCCCTTCGGCGCTGGCGGCCAGCGGTTGGCCGCTGGCCGCGGCCAGGGCGAGCACGATCGCGTCGAACCGATGCAGGCCAACCTGCCAGGCGCCATCGACCTGCCGTGGCCGCACGCCGCCTTCGCGGCAGGCGACCACGCGCGGTCCACCCGCCCATGCGGGCAGCGAGTCGTCCAGGACCAGCTCGAGCAGCACGCCGGACGATGGCAGGCCTGCTGCGCTGTCCTCCCGGTACACGCTGGCCTGTGCACCGCGCTGCTGCAGGCGCTCGCACAGCGATTGCACCAGTTCGCGCACGCTGCCCCGCACCTGTACCTGCAGGCCGGCGGGCAGTTGCGGCGGGGGGGATTGTTGCGGATCCGCCGGCGCCGATGGCAGCGGCAGTTCGACGCTGAAACTGCTGCCCAGGCCGCTCTCGCTGACCACGCGCAGCTGCCCCTCCATCAACGCCACAAGGTGCGCGCAGATGGCCAGGCCGAGGCCGGTGCCCCGCATCGCATCGGTGCCCGGGTTGGCCTGGAAGAACGGCTCGAACAGATGCGCCTGGTGTTCGCTGGCAATGCCGATACCGGTATCGGCCACCTGCCATTGCAGCCAGCAGCGTTGCTCCTGCCAGCGTGCCGAAACGCGGACCACCACGCGCCCGCTGTCGGTGAACTTCAGCGCATTGCTGATCAGGTTGTTGAGCACCTGGCGGATCCGTGCGGCATCTCCACACACCATGGGTGGCACGTCGGCATCGATGCAGGCGTAGAACTGCAGCCCCTTGTTGGCGGCCGCAGCGGCATACGAGTCGAGCGCGTCTTCGGTCAGCCGCACCGGATCGAACGGGCTGGGCTCCAGGCTCAGTTGCCCGGCCTCGGCCTTGCTGACATCCAGGATGTCGCTGATCAGCTGCATCAGGGTCGAGGATGAACGCTGGATCGTTGCAAGGTAGTCCTGCTGCCGCGCATCCAGTGGCGTCAGCCCCAGCAGTTCAAGCGTGCCGAGCACGCCGTACAGCGGCGTGCGGATCTCATGGCTCATGGTGGCCAGGAACTGGCTCTTCGCGCGGTTGGCCTGGTCGGCGGCGCGGCGCGCCTGCTGCAGCACCTGCTCGGCTTCATGCTGGCTGCTCAGATCAATGAACAGGCACAGCACCGCCGGCTCGCCGCGATAGCGCGCCGGTGTCGCGGTTACCAGCAGGTGGCGGCCTTCGGGCGTGGCGTAGGCCAGGCCATCGCCCAGCGTGGTGCCGCCGGCAGCCAGTACGCTGCGCCGCCACGGGCCATGCCAGCCACCGGCATGGTAGTCCTCGCCCAGCCAGCGACGGGCGAGGGCGTTGTCCAGCAGCACATTGCCATCGGTACGGCGCAGCAGGCACAGCCCGATCGGCGCGTTGTCCAGGATCGTGCGACTGAAGGCTTCGCTTTCCAGCAGGCGCGCGTGGTTGCTGCGCAGCGGCTCGATGACCGAACGCCGGTACGCGCGCAGCACCAGCGTGCCACCCAGTGCCAGCAGCAGGGCGACCACGGTCGCGCCCAGCAAGGGCCCCTGCGGGTGCTGGAACACCTGCCGCCAGCCGACGTGGTAGACCGCCAGCCAGCCGCGTTCGCTGCGCATGCGGAACTGCAGGCCATCGAGGCCGGCCTGCCAGGAGGTGCCGGCGTCGCTGGCATCGGCCGCATCGCCCAGCAGGCGCTGGCCATTGGCATCGAACAGCGACAGCCGCTGGAACACCGGGACGCCCAGCACCTGCCGGTAGTCATCGACACGGCCGGGATCGAGCAGGCAGGCCAACGCCGCCTGCGAATCCTTGTCGTCCTCACCCCACAGGCGCGCATCCTGCGGGGCGTGGGCGATGGCCAGCAGCCAGGTCTGCCGGTCGCGCCATGGCACGCCCACCCAGACGATGCCACCGCGCTGCAGCGCCGGCCGCGTACCCATGACCTGATGGATGCCGGTGATCGCCGGGCGCAGGTGATGCGGGCTGTTCTGGCTCGCATCGGTACCGGCGATCTGTACCGGTGCCAGCAGCCCGCGCGTGCCTTGGCCATCGACCAGCAGGCATTGTGGCGGTGGATAGCGCGAGGCCGACCAGAACGTGCCGTAGAAGCGCAGGAAGCGGTCGCCCAGTTCGGTCGGTGGCGAAAGGCTGGCCCCGTCGCTCCCGATCACCGCGAAGTTGGCGAACAACGGCCCGCGCTGCAGCTCCACGCTGGCATCGGCCACCGGCTGCCCCCGCGTGCCGATATCATGCAGCCGCCACTGGCGCAGGAAGCGCTCCTGCTCGCGCAGCGTGCCGTCCAGGCGGCGGAAGTGGTATTCGATCTTGCTGCGCTCTTCGTTCACCAGCTGCGAGCCGGCCGACAGCAGCAGTCCGGCCTGCAGGGTCGCCAGCACCACCACGCCGATCAGCAGGGCGTGGACGCGCAGCGAGCGGCGAGCGAGTCGGCGTACAGGAGCGGCCTCGGCCGGCATGGCAGGTCTCGGAGCAGGGGGCGGTCAGCGGCACCGGTGGCGGCAGCGCAAAGTCCGCCGCCACTGCACAGACAGGATCGTCAATGCCACTTGATGATTTCGTGAAGCCGACGTGGAATCCGTGTCAGCGCAGGGCGGCCCGCGGCGACTCGTCCACCTGGGGCGCTTCCTCGTCCAGCAGGCGGGTGAATTCATCCGACGGCAGCGCCTGCGAGATCAGGAAACCCTGCACCTGGCTGCACCCCAGCTGGCGCAGGGCGGCCAGGTCGGCATCGCTTTCCACGCCCTCTGCCACGATGGTCAGGCCCAGCTGGTTGGCCAGCGCGATCACCGTCGACAGGGTCAGGTGCAGGGCCGGGTCGCGCGCGCATCCGCTGACCAGGGCGCGGTCGATCTTGACCTCGGTAAAGGGGGTATTGACCAGGTTGTGGACCGAGCTCAGGCCCTGCCCGAAATCATCCTGGGCCAGGCCGAAGCCCTTCATGCGCAGGCGGCAGGCGCCGGCATAGAAGTCGCTGACGTGCCGCGTGGTGCTGTTTTCCATCAGTTCGAAGCACAATTCACCGGGCGTACCGCCGTTGGCCAGGGTCAGCGCCAGCAGCTCGTCGGGCAGGTCCGACTGCTCCAGCAGGTGAGGGGGCAGGTTGATCGATACCGGTACCCGGAAGCCTTGTTTGCGCCAGCGTGCCTGTGCGCTGATGCTGGCCTTGAGCATCATCCGCAGCAGATCGCCCTCCAGCCCATAGCGGCAGATTGCCGGCAGGAAGCTGCCAGCGGCCAGCGTGCCCAGCTGCGGGTGGCGCCAACGCACCAGTGCCTCGGCCGCCACGACCCGTCCTGACTGCAGTGACTTCTTCGGTTGGAACCAGGCTGTCAGGCTGCCATCGGCCATGGCCTGGCGCAGCTGCGATGCATCCGGTTCGGGCGCAGCCGCCGCGCGCGTGGGGGCCTCGCCGGCGGCCGGACGGGCCTGCGCCAGGGCCTCGAACAGGGCGTCCACATCGGCGGCCGCCACCGGCTTGGGCAGCAGGCCGATCACATCCAGCCCCAGCGATTCGGCCATCAGCCGTGCCGAGGTCATCATCCGGCGCGGCGCGGCGCTGACCACCGCAAGGCGGGGCGGGCGCGGCTGTGCCGCCAGCGCCTGGATGAACTGGATGCCGTCCTGCCCGGGCATCAGCAGGTCACTGACCACCAGGTCGTAGGGCTGGCACGCACACAGCGCGATGGCCGCATCCACGTCCTCGCAGGCATCGACCTGCACGCCGGCGCGGCTGCCGAACAGGTTGGCCAGGAAGCCACGTTGGAAGGGCTGGTCTTCCAGGATCAGGATACGCTGGGTCATGCGGGGTCTCCTTGGCGCAGGGCGTTGAGCGCCTTGCGCAGGCGGGCGATGTCGATGGGTTTGCTCAGGTAGCCCTGCATGCCACTGGCCAGGCAGCGCTCGCGCTCCTCGGCGGTGGCATTGGCGGTGGCGCCGATCACCGGCACCGGGTTGCCGTCATCGCGCAGCTGGCGGGCCAGCGCGTGGCCGTCCATGCGCGGCATGTTGATGTCGGTCACCACCAGGTCGAAAGACTGCTCGCGGCATCGCTGCAGGGCTTCCACACCGTCCTGTGCCAGCTCCACGTCGCAGCCGAGGGTGCGCAGCTGCTCGGCCAGGATCACCCGGTTGATCGGGTTGTCTTCGACGGCCAGCACGTGCAGGCCCAGCGGCATCGGCGTTGCCGCGCGCGATGTTTCCGGCAGCGCCGCACGTTGCTGCTGCACGTTGGCCAGTGCATTGCCGATCGCGGTCATCCCGTGCAGGGTCACCACCAGGCTGCCATCGGCGGCAACGGTGGGCTGGTCACCGCCGTCGATCGATGCCACCACGCGGGGGCCTGCCCAGGCCAACGGCATCCCGGCCTCGCCGTCCATCAGGATCGCGCCGTCGTGGTCCAGCAGTGCAGGGTCGCCCTGCAGGGGCTGCGCGTTGGCGCCCCACCGACGCAGCCAGCCGCAGGCACTGTCGACCAGTTCGCGATCACGGCCGCGGACCAGGATCGGCGGCTCCGGCAGCAGCGCGGGACCATCCTCGGCAGCGGCCAGCACCGGCAAGGGCAGGCGCACGCTGAAGCTGCTGCCCAGGCCGGGTTCGCTCACCACCTGCAGCTCACCGCTCATCAGGCGCACCAGGCGGTCGCTGATGGACAGGCCCAGCCCGGTGCCCTGCGCACTGGCCGCGCCTCGGACCTGGCGGAACGGTTCGAACAACCGCGCCTGTTCCTCCGCAGCGATGCCCACGCCGGTATCGGTGACCTGCCAGGCCAGCACGCTCGATTCGCCTTCGCGCTGCACCTGGCGCACGCGCAGTACCACCCGGCCATGCTCGGTGAACTTGATCGCGTTGCTGAGCAGGTTGCCCAGCACCTGGCGGATGCGGTCGGCATCACCGAGCACCCGCGTCGGCAGGCGCGGATCGGTACAGACCAGGATCTGCAGGCCCTTGCAGGTGGCCGACGCGGCGAAGCTGCGCAGCACGCTCTCGGTCAGCTCGCGCGGCGAGAACGCCGCCGGCTCCAGGGTGAGCTGCCCGGACTCGATCTTGGAAACATCCAGCACATCGCTGATCAACTGCAGCAGGACCGACGAGGAACTCTCAATCGTGCGCAGGTACTGCGACTGCCGGGCGTCCAGCGAGGTGTGCCCGAGCAGCTCCAGCGTGCCCAGCACGCCGTAGAGCGGAGTCCGGATTTCATGGCTCATGGTGGCCAGGAACGCACTCTTGGCCTGGTTGGCCGCATCCGCGGCCTGGCGTGCCGACGACAGCGCGGCCTGCGCCTGGCGGTGCCGGGAAATGTCATGGAACACGCACAGCAGCACGTCGTCGCCCTGGTAGCGGCAGGCCGCGTGCAGCACCTGCAGCTGACGACCATCGCGGGTGGTGAATTCCAGTCCACGCCCGCGCTCCCCGGCATGTCCGCGCCATGGCGCTTGCCAGTCGCTGTGTTCGCCTTCTTCGCCAAGCCAGTCGCGCAGCAGCTGGTTGGAGAGCAGCAGCGCGCGGTCGCTGCGGCGCAGGACGCAGATGCCGACCGGCGCCATGTCGATCACCGTCGAACTGAAATCCAGGTTCTCCAGCAGCCGGCGGTGTTGCTGCAGGGCCGGCTGGATCAGCTGGAGGTCCACGCGATGCCGCAGCAGGCGCAGCGCGAGGCCTGCCAGCAGCAGCAACAGCACGCAGATCAGCAGGGGCACCGCCAGGTCGCCCAGCAGCAGCTGCGGCGGCAGGTGGTAGACCAGCCGCCAGCCATCATTGCCAACCCCCTTCACCAGCGCTACGCCGCGCGGAAGCCCGCCGCTCCACAACGTGCCGAAGCTGTCGTCCTGGCGCTCCCGCAGGGTCTTCCAGCCCGCACCATCCAGTCGCGGCGCCTGGCTCGACAAGGCGGGCTGCCCGCCACGGTCGAGCAGCGCATAGCCGCCGATGCCCTGGCCGTCGATCATGCCCGCCGCCGCCGCGCCATCGAGCAGCAGCACCAGCCACTGCGTCGGATGGGGGCCCGCCTGTACCGGCTGGGCCAATGCAACGCCACTGTCACCCGGGCGCAGCCAGTACACCGGGTCGGCCCCTTCCACACTGCCGTTGCGCGCCTGCAGCACACGCAGCGATGGCAGGCGCGCCAGGTCGACATCGACCTCGCCACCGGCCAGCCAATGCGCGCCCCGTGCGTCGACCAGCAGCAGGTGCGTCTGCAGCGCCTGCAGCGTGTGCTCGGCGCGCGCTGACAACAGCAGCCGCTGGCCCGGTTGGCCGCCAGCACCATCCAGCGGCACCTGGCGCATGCCTTCGCTGTCCGTCGCAGGTGCATCCGGGTTGCCCGTCACGACCGAATCGCCCAGGTAGCGCAGCAGGGCTTCGCGCTGGTCGAAATAGATCTGTGCCCTGTAGGCCGCTGCATTCATTTCGCGGCGATGGGTCGAGATGTCTTCGGTGAATGCCGTGAGCAGGTAGAAGCCGGCCGCGGCGGCCAGGCAGATGAAGACGCATACGGTCAGGCAGCGCAGCAGCACCGACGCGGTGGTCGGTGGCACGGCCTGCTGCAGCGAAGGGCGGGGGAAGCGGAACATGCAACATGCTAGGGAGCGGCGCGGATGGCGCGGAATCAGCCGTTTCCTAAAAAGCCGCCGCGGACCGGCCAGGTGGCAGCTCCTGCCTGGAAACCGTTCAGGCGGTGGAAAAAGAACCCCCGCCGAAGCGGGGGTCTCCTGTATCGGCGCTGGCCCGGCGCTTACAGCGCGCTACCACCGAACTTGTGGGTGTACTGCAGGTTGATCGTGCGGCCGACGCTGTCGAACCAGGACACGTCGTAGTACGGGTAGGCGGTGTAGGTACGGTCCTTCGGCGGCATCTTGTTGAACACGTTGACCACCGACAGCGACAGGCGCGAGTGGTCGTCGAAGCGGTACTGCAGCGAGGCGTTGTAGCGATACGTTGCCTTCACGTACGGGCTGTCGCCGCTGTCCCAGTCGAACACCTGGTCGTAGCTGTCCGAGGTCGGCAGCTTGCCCAGGCGCGAGCCGTACACCGTTGCCGACCATGCATCCTTCTCCCAGGTCACGCTCAGGCTGGTCTTGGTGCGCGGGATGTCGAAGCCGCTGTTCACTGCGAACTGGTCTTCGGTACGGTCGCCCGGGTAGCGCTGGAAATCATGCTTCTTCACCCAGGTGTGGGTGCCGTTGAAGATGAAGTCGCCGATGCCCGTCTGCAGGCGGTAGCGCAGGCCGACGTCGATGCCGGAGGTAGACTCGCGGGCGACGTTGATCGGCTCCACGCGCACGCCATACAGGCGCCCGTCGTTGCTGCGGGTGATGCGGGCGAGCGCATCCACGCAGGTCGGCGAGGTGATGTCGGCGCTGCCCAGGCGGCAGTTCGCTTCGTTGGCCAGGATCGTGCGCACGTCCATGTCCTGCACCTGGTTGCGCATGTCGATGTCGAACCAGTCCACCGACAGATCCAGGCCGATCGCCGGCGACCAGACGAAGCCGGCACTCCACGAGGTGCTGGTTTCCGGGTCGAGCTGGCGGTTGCCGGTACGGCTGCGGATCAGGTTGCGTTCGTAGTCGGCGCAGTCGGTGGCACCGTCCGCGCGGCAGCTGTACAGGTCTTCGGCGGTGGTCTCATCGTTGCCCGGGCCGGCGAACACGTAGTGCAGGTCCGGCGCACGGAACGCGGTGCCGTACGAACCGCGGACCAGCAGCGTGTCGATCCGGGCGCCATTCCAGGCCACCGCTCCAGGTCGCCTTGCCGATGGTGTGGCCGGAATAGCGGTACTGGTCGTAGCGGCCGGCCACGCTCAGGTTGACCGTCTCGTGCAGCGGCATGCGCAGCTCCGCAGCGGTCGCCCAGCGGTTGCGCGAACCCTTTCCGTCCGAATCCTTCCAGCTGTAGTAGTAGTACTCGGTCGCCAGCGGATCGGGGTTCAGCGAGTAGGCCTGCTGGCCCACTTCCACGGTCGCGGCAAACCCGGCGTCGCCCCCCGGAAGGCCGAACAGCGCCGAATTGGTCAGGGTGAAGGCGGCGGTCTCCGTGCGCGACTTCGGGGTGTAGGTGGTACGCGCGGCGATCGAATCGTACTCGGCGCGGGTCAGCGGCCGGTACAGGCGTGACGGGTCGGCGTTGTAGATCGGGAAACCGTCGTCATCCACGCCCAGCTGCGGGCCGAGGAACAGGTCATTGGCCTTGGCGGCGATGATCTGCGCCCAGCTGATCCGCGACTGGTACTGCGAATGGCTCAGCGCCGCTTCGTAGTCCCAGTTGCCGGTCAGGTTGCCCTTGAAGCCGGTGGTCACGCTGAAGGTCTTCTGCGTGCTGCGCACCATGGCGTTGCGCAGGCCACCCATTTCCTCGGGCGAGAACTGGCGCTGCCAGAACTCGATCTCGCCGGTGGCTTCGTTGTTGAAATAGCCCGACTCATCGCCGTTGGCATCCATGCGGCCCCACTTGGTGACGTCGCGCATCAGCGACATCGTGTGGTAGCCCAGCTGCACGTCGGCGAACCACTGCTGGCCATTGTCGAAGTCGTAGCTCAGCGACGCGTAGCCGTTGGCACCGCGGCGCTTGCTGAGGATGGTGCCGTAGCCGATCGAGCTGTCGCTGCCGCAGTAGTAGCCGTACTTCGGGCGATAGGCGCGGTAGGTGCTGCCCTGGTTCTGCCCGGCCAGCGCTTCGCAGGTGGCGGCGCCCGGGTCCAGGTAGTCATCGTTGTAGTCGGTGCGCAGGTAGGCACGGCGCGCGATGCGCGAACCCTCGGTGGGGCCGTCCTGGGTCGAGTCCTGGATGTCGCGCTCATAGGCCCACAGCGGGGTCTGCGACTGCAGTTCGACGCTGTACACCGCGTTGAAGTTGCCACGGCTGAAACCGCTGGCGATGCTCATGTCGAACGACTCGCCACCGCCTTCGGTGGTGGTGCCCATGCGCATGTCGATGGTGGTGCCGTCGGCCTTCTTCTTCAGGATGAAGTTGACCACGCCGGCGATCGCGTCCGAACCATAGATGGCCGAGGCGCTGCCGGTCAGCACTTCAATGCGCTCGATCATCCCCAGCGGAATGTTGGAGACATCGGTGAAGTTGCTGCGGCCCTTGAACGGCATCGGGAAGTCGGCGATACGGCGGCCATTGACCAGCACCAGCGTGTGGTTCGGGCCCAGGCCGCGCAGGTCCACCTGCTGGGCGCCCGGCGAGAAGTCGGCGCCGCTGGAAGACTGCTGGCTCTGTGTCTCACCGCCGTTCTGGGTCATCGCACGCAGCACGTCCGGCACGCTGGTGAAGCCGCTGGAGCGGATCTGTTCGGCGTTGATCACCGTGATCGGGGCGGGGCCTTCCACCTGGGCGCGCGGAATGCGCGAACCGGTGACCTGCACCGCGTCCAGTTGTTGTACCGAAGAGGAAGCCGGAGCCTGGGCGGCCGCGGAAGCAGCCACACCCATCAACGCCAGCTGGATCGACCACGCCATCGCCTTTCTACGCATGAGGAATTCTCGGAAATGAAGCTGGCCCGCAGAGGAGGGGCCCTGTCCCCCATTCAGATTTCCGGAATGGGCGCGCGCATTTAACGCCTTTTTTATGTCCTTGACTACTGGGTCCCTATCTGGCAAAGAGTGAAAACGCTTGCAAGTCGATTTTGTTCAGGGAGATCAAGATGCGACGCCTTCACCGGACCCTGCGTACCCCCGTTGCCTGGTTGGCGCTGCTGGTGCTGGCCTGGCCATTGGCCGCGCCCGCGCAGGACCTGCAGGGCCCCGGCTTCGCCTATTACGAGGTCGGCGACCTTGAGGCCCCACGCCCCGGCCCGCGTGCGCCCGCGATGATGCTGATGGGCGGTGGCGAGTGGGTGCCGGACGCCTTCCAGTGGTGGTTGAAGCAGGCCGGCAATGGCCGTGTGCTGATCCTGCGTGCCTCCGGCGGCGATGAACTGCAGGACCGCCTGTACCGCGAGATCGGCGGCACCACCGCGGTACAGACCCTGGTCTTCGACAGCCGCCGTGGCGCCGATGATCCAGCCGTGCTGCGCGTGGTCGCTGCGGCCGATGCCATCTTCATTGCCGGCGGCGACCAGTCGCGCTACATCCGCTTCTGGAAGGGCACCGCACTCAACCGCGCGCTCAACGCCCATGTACGCGCCGGCAAGCCGATTGCCGGTACCAGCGCCGGCCTGGCCATCCTCGGCGGCTATGCCTATGGCGCCATGGATGGCGGCAGCATCAGCTCGGCCGGTGCGCTGGCCGATCCGATGGGCAGCGCAGTCACCATGGACAGTGGCTTCCTGCAGATGCCCTACCTGCAGCGCGTGGTCACCGACACCCATTTCGACAAGCGTGACCGCCTTGGCCGCCTCATCGTGTTCGTGGCACGCGCCGCGCAGGACAGTGGTGACCCCGACATCGTCGGCATTGGCGTTGATGAGGACACCGCCCTGTGCGTGGAGCCCGATGGCCGGGCCCAGGTCTACAGCGCTGATGGCGAAGGCAAGGTCTGGGTGGTCAGCCCCGGTCGCGATGCCGACCGCCTGGTCGAGGGCGAACCACTGCGCTTCCATGCTGTTCCGGTGACCGTGGTCGCCAGCGGCAGCCGCATGCGCCTGGATGACTTCCAGGCCGAGGCCGACTACCAGGCCGTGGCCGACGTCAGTGACGGCGAGATTGAAGTCGTCCGTCAATGATCTTCCCGAAAGTGCCGGCCGCTGGCCGGCAACTCACCTTTCCTGATGCGCCCCTTGCCGGCCAGCGGCCGGCACTACCCTGCAATCCATTCCCTCGTCCTGCTGGAGACGTACCTGATGAAACTGCGCTTGGCGCTTTCCGCGCTGCTGTCCCTGCCGTTGCTAGCCCAGGCCGCACCGGCGACGTCGCCGCTGCTGGTCATCCATGGCGGCGCCGGCGTCGAGCGCAAGGACCTGTCGCCGGCAGAAGAAAAGGCCGCGCGCGAAGCGTTGCGCGCCGCACTGCTGAAGGGCCATGCCGAACTGGCGGCCGGCCGCCCGGCGCTTGCAGCGGTCACTGCGGCGATCACCGTGCTGGAGGACGATCCGACCTTCAACGCCGGCAAGGGCGCGGTGTTCACCCATGACGGCCACAACGAGCTGGACGCCGCAGTAATGGACGGCGCCACCCAGGCAGCAGGTGCGGTGGCCGGCGTGCAGCGGGTGCGCAACCCGATCCTGCTGGCGCAGACCGTGATGCAGAAGTCCAGCCACGTGATGATGGTCGGGCAGGGCGCCGAAGCCTTCGCGGTGGAGCAGGGCATTACCCTGGTTGATCCGTCGTACTTCCGCACGGAGAAGCGCTGGCAGCAGCTGCAGCGTGCGTTGAAGGAAGAGGCCAATGGCCAGGCGCATGCAGACCTGGAGACCGCAAAGCACTTCGGTACCGTCGGTGCCGTCGCGCTGGATGCGCAGGGGCAGCTGGCCGCCGGTACTTCCACGGGCGGCATGACCAACAAGCGCTATGGCCGGGTGGGTGACTCGCCGATCATCGGCGCCGGCACCTGGGCCGATGCGCGCTGTGCGGTATCGGGCACCGGTTGGGGCGAGTACTACATCCGCACCGCGGCCGCGCACGAGATCTGCGCGCGCATGCGCTACCAGGGGCAGACCCCGGAGCAGGCCGGCAAGGGCGTCATCAACGAGACGATTCCGCAGATGGGCGGCGACGGCGGTGCGATCGTGCTCGCCGCAGACGGCAAAATGGCCACGCCCTTCAACACCCAGGGCATGTATCGGGGCTGGATCGGCGCCGACGGTGTCCCTCATGTCGCAATTTTCGCCAGCGAGACCCTGCCGCTCCCCGGGCAATAACCTTGCGTATCAATGGGTTTGCGACAACGTGTGAAAAAGATGGAAAAAAGCGTTGACAGGCCCCCGTCCCATCAGCAGAATAAGCGGCTCACCACCACACACCGCAACGCTTCGGCGGCAACGGAATGGGGTGGTAAGGAGGGATACCCAAGCGGCCAACGGGGGCAGACTGTAAATCTGCTGGCTTACGCCTTCGGTGGTTCGAATCCACCTCCCTCCACCAGTTTCACGTTGTGACATTCCCGGCGCGGGAGTAGTTCAATGGTAGAACCTCAGCCTTCCAAGCTGATGGTGCGGGTTCGATTCCCGTCTCCCGCTCCATTGAATGAACTTTGAATCTTATCGAGTTCATGTCATAATGCAAAACTCGGCTCACGTAGCTCAGTCGGTAGAGCACTTCCTTGGTAAGGAAGAGGTCGAAGGTTCGATTCCTTTCGTGAGCACCATCTTAAGCATCACCTCTCAGACGAATTCGAGATAAGCAGCCATGGCCAAGGGTAAGTTCGAGCGCACCAAGCCGCACGTCAATGTCGGCACCATCGGTCACGTCGACCACGGCAAGACCACGCTGACCGCCGCACTGACCAAGATCGGTGCCGAGCGCTTCGGTGGCGAGTTCAAGGATTACTCCTCGATCGACGCCGCGCCGGAAGAAAAGGCGCGTGGTATCACGATCTCGACCGCGCACGTCGAATACGAATCCCCGATCCGTCACTACGCCCACGTCGATTGCCCGGGCCACGCTGACTACGTCAAGAACATGATCACCGGTGCCGCCCAGATGGACGGCGCGATCCTGGTGTGCTCGGCCGCTGACGGCCCGATGCCGCAGACCCGTGAACACATCCTGCTGTCGCGCCAGGTCGGCGTGCCGTACATCGTCGTGTTCCTGAACAAGGCCGACATGGTCGACGACGCCGAGCTGCTCGAGCTGGTCGAGATGGAAGTGCGCGAACTGCTGAGCAAGTACGAGTTCCCGGGCGACGACACCCCGATCATCGCCGGTTCGGCCCGCCTGGCGCTGGAAGGCGACCAGAGCGACATCGGCGTGCCGGCCATCCTGAAGCTGGTCGACGCGCTGGACAGCTGGATTCCGGAGCCGGAGCGTGCGATCGACAAGCCGTTCCTGATGCCGGTGGAAGACGTGTTCTCGATCTCGGGCCGCGGCACCGTGGTGACCGGTCGTATCGAGCGCGGCGTGATCAAGGTTGGCGACGAAATCGAAATCGTCGGCATCCGTCCGGTGCAGAAGACCACCGTCACCGGCGTTGAAATGTTCCGCAAGCTGCTGGACCAGGGTCAGGCAGGCGACAACGCTGGCCTGCTGCTGCGCGGCACCAAGCGTGACGACGTCGAGCGTGGCCAGGTGCTGGCCAAGCCGGGCACGATCAAGCCGCACACCAAGTTCGAAGGCGAAGTCTACGTCCTGTCGAAGGACGAGGGCGGCCGTCACACCCCGTTCTTCAACGGCTACCGTCCGCAGTTCTACTTCCGCACCACCGACATCACCGGCGCCGCTGCACTGCCGGAAGGCGTCGAAATGGTGATGCCGGGTGACAACGTCAAGATGGTCGTCACCCTGATCAACCCGGTGGCCATGGACGAAGGCCTGCGCTTCGCCATCCGCGAAGGCGGCCGTACCGTCGGCGCCGGCGTGGTCTCGAAGATCATCGAGTAAGCCTGCAGTACCGGTGGTTGCATAGCGCCGCCGGTTACGCGAATGGCGGGCCGGGAACCTCGGTCCGCCTTCGCCGTCTAAGGGAAGGCAAGTTTTCAACGTACGCCAGTAGCTCAATTGGCAGAGCAGCGGTCTCCAAAACCGCAGGTTGGGGGTTCGAGTCCCTCCTGGCGTGCCATCTGCCCACCTTATCCAGCGGCCTGGGCCGCTAAAGCAGACACAGCCGGATGAATAGCAAGATCGAACACTCCAAGGACAACTCCGCCCACGGTGGGGATATCGTCAAGTATGTCGCCGCATCGCTGCTGGTGCTGGCCGGTCTGTTCGTCTGGTTCTGGTTCTCTGCCGACTCTGGTCGCGCCGCCCAGCTGGGTGCGTGGGCAGGTCAGCTGCGTGCGTTGGCGGTCGTGGTCGGTCTGGTTGGCGGTATCGGCGTGTTCATGCTGACCGGCAAGGGGCGCGACACCCGCGAATTCCTCTCCGAGTCGCGCTTCGAACTGCGCAAGGTGGTCTGGCCGACGCGCCAGGAAGCCATCCGCATGACGTGGGTCGTGATCGTCGTGGTGCTCATCCTCAGCCTGCTGCTGGGTGGCTTCGACTTCCTGATCCAGAAACTGACTCAGTGGTTCCTGAGCCGCTAAGGAGAATTGCATGAAGCGTTGGTACGTCGTTCACGCCTATTCGGGCTTCGAGAAGTCGGTGGCGCAGGCTCTGCGCGATCGCATCGTCCGTGACGGCATGGAAGAGCGCTTCGGCGACGTCCTGGTCCCGACCGAAGAAGTGGTCGAGATGCGCGCTGGCCAGAAGCGCCGCTCCGAGCGCAAGTTCTTCCCGGGTTACGTGCTGGTCCAGATCGAGACCCACGAAGAAGCCGGCATCCCGCGCATCGACAACGAAAGCTGGCACCTGGTCAAGGAAACCCCGCGCGTGATGGGTTTCATCGGCGGCACTGCCGATCGTCCGTTGCCGATCGCCGATTCCGAGGCCGAGGCCATCCTGAATCGCGTTCAGGAAGGCGTCGAGAAGCCGCGTCCGAAGGTGCTGTTCGAGCCGGGCCAGATGGTCCGCGTCACCGACGGTCCGTTCAACGATTTCAATGGCGTCGTCGAAGAAGTCAACTACGAGAAGAGCCGCCTGCGCGTCTCGGTGCTGATCTTCGGTCGTGCCACCCCGGTCGAGCTCGAGTTCGGCCAGGTCGAAAAGGCCGTCTGACCCGTCTGTAGAGTCGAGCCATGCTCGACTCCGGACCAGAAACCGGGCCTGGCCCGGTTTCGTTCGTTTACCTGCCGCTTCAGGCATGTGAAGAAAAAACCTGTTATAGTGCGCGGCTTCCCGCTGGGAAGGCCAGCAGGACGAGGCCGCCGCAAGGTGGCCTTCAGCATGATTTCAAAACGCGATGCCGGGACGCGTGATTCCCGGTCCGATGGGGAGCCTGTTGTCGAAAGGCGCTAGCACCCGGAGAGCACTCACATGGCAAAGAAAGTTGTCGGTTACATCAAGCTGCAGGTGAAGGCCGGTCAGGCCAACCCCTCGCCGCCGGTCGGTCCTGCGCTGGGTCAGCGTGGTCTGAACATCATGGAATTCTGCAAGGCGTTCAACGCTGCCACGCAGAAGCTCGAGCCGGGTCTGCCGGTTCCGGTGATCATCACGGCCTACTCGGACCGTACGTTCACCTTCATCACCAAGAGCACCCCGGCTACCACCCTGCTGAAGAAGGCCGCTGGCATCTCGTCGGGCTCCAAGCGCCCGAACACCGAGAAGGTCGGCAAGGTCACCCGTAAGCAGCTGGAAGAGATCGCCAAGGCGAAGGAACCGGATCTGACTGCCGCCGACCTGGACGCCGCCGTGCGTACCATCGCTGGCTCTGCCCGTTCCATGGGCCTCGTGGTGGAGGGTTAATAAGATGGCACAGACCAAGCGTGAGAAGGCCATCAAGGCCGCCGTCGTTCCGGGCAAGGCGTACGCCTTCGAGGACGCGATCAACATCCTGAAGAGCGCCACCAAGGCCAAGTTCGTCGAGTCGATCGACGTTGCCGTGCGCCTGGGCGTCGATGCGAAGAAGTCCGACCAGCAGGTCCGTGGCTCCACCGTGCTGCCGGCCGGTACCGGCAAGTCGGTCCGCGTCGCCGTGTTCGCTCCGGCCGGTGCCAAGGCTGACGAAGCCCTGGCCGCTGGCGCCGAAGCCGTCGGTATGGATGACCTGGCCGAGAAGATGCAGGCCGGTGATCTGAACTACGACGTCGTCATCGCGACCCCGGACGCCATGCGCGTCGTCGGTAAGCTGGGCACCGTGCTGGGCCCGCGCGGCCTGATGCCGAACCCGAAGGTCGGCACCGTTTCCCCGAACCCGGGCGAAGCCGTGAAGAACGCCAAGTCGGGTCAGGTCCGTTACCGCACCGACAAGGCCGGCATCATCCACTGCACCATCGGCAAGGCCGACTTCGCCGAAGACGCGCTGAAGTCGAACCTGACCGCGCTGCTGCTGGACCTGATCAAGGCCAAGCCGGCCACCTCGAAGGGCACCTACCTGCAGAAGGTTTCGGTCAGCTCGACGATGGGCCCGGGCGTCACCGTCGACCAGTCGTCGCTGACCCTGAAGTAATTGTTTCAAGCGGTCACGGTACCTTCGGTGCCGTGACCGTGACATTTGAAGGCATCGCTGGCAGTGCATCGCCCGCGGTAGCCGTCAAAGACCGCAGGCGCGGTCGTGGCAATACCGGCGACGGGCACGGAAGCTCGATCTGGCAAGGAGTCGCCGCCGGAGCAGTCATGAGCGCTTAATCGATTCCCCGGAATCACCCTGCGTAGATGGTGCCCTTCTGGAGTTTTTCTGGTTCACGCACGTCTGGGTTTCCCAGGTTGGCCCACTCCAGGTCTAGAACGGCCCACCCCCGGAACATCATCCCGATGTTCCCGGCGTCCAGGACGGATGCCGCACAGGACCGCACACGGCAGGAGCCGTAAGCGGAGTTCAATAGGAGGAGTGCAATGGCTCTCAATCTGTCCCAGAAGCAAGAAGTAGTCGCCGAGCTGGCAGACGTCGCCGCCAAGGCCCACTCCTTGATCGCAGCCGAATACGCTGGCACCACGGTCGCCCAGATGACCGCGATGCGCAAGCAGGCTCGTGAAACCGGTGTTTTCTTGAAGGTTGTCAAGAACACCCTGGCTTCGCGCGCCGTTGAAGGCACCGAGTTCGCAGTCGCACAGGACCAGATGGTTGGTCCGCTGCTGTACGCGTTCTCGCTCGAGGAGCCCGGCGCTGCCGGTCGCCTGATCAAGGAAGCCGCCAAGGGCAACGACAAGCTGAAGGCTAAGGTCGTCGCCATCGGTGGTGAAGTGTTCCCGGCGAGCCACGTCGACGTGCTGGCATCGCTGCCGACCCGCGACCAGGCCCTGGCCATGCTGGCCCGCGTCCTGACCGAGCCGGTCACGATGTTTGCCCGCGCCATCAAGGCCGTTGGCGAGAAGCAGGGTGGTGGCGATGTCGCCGCCGACGCTGCCGAGCCGGCCGCCGAGACCGCCTGAGTTTCGACTTACCGTGGTTCCTGACGGAACCTCAACCCAGAAAATCATCCAAAGGTATTAATCATGTCCCTTACCAACGAACAGATCGTCGACGCCATCGCCGAGAAGTCCCTGATGGAAGTGATGGAGCTGGTCAAGGCCATCGAAGAGAAGTTCGGCGTCTCCGCCGCTGCTCCGGTCGCCGTGGCTGCTGCCGCTGGCCCGGCTGCTGCTGTTGAAGAGCAGACCGAATTCGTCGTCACCCTGAAGACTGCCGGCGAGAAGAAGGTCGAAGTCATCAAGGCCGTCCGCGCCATCACCGGCCTGGGCCTGAAGGAAGCGAAGGACCTGGCCGAGCCGGCGGCGTCCTGAAGGACAACGCTTCGAAGGACGAAGCCGAGAAGATGAAGAAGGACCTGGAAGCTGCTGGCGCGACTGTCGAAGTCAAGTAAGCAGTTACCTTGCATCGTCACCGATTCACGGCGATGCAGCCAAGGCTGGGGGCGTAAGCCCCCGGCCTTTGGTCGTTGTTGCGGTGTTGTAGATCCACGCTCTGCGTGGGTGTGAAAAACAGCAGGAAAAAGCCCAACACGGGCTGCAGTCAAACCCCGGCAGGCCAGCGCACGGCGCGGCAGCGGGGGAGTGGTAGCAGACGAGTTGGCAGTTGGAAGTAGCGGGAGAAGGCGTGCTGGTGCCGGCAATACCAGCGACTTCCAACTGACAATTTCAAGTTCCCTTCGGATCGTGGGCGCACGATCCGCACAACAAGGTGGAAGACCTCATGACGTCCTATTCGTTCACCGAAAAAAAGCGTATCCGCAAGGATTTCGGCAAGCAGCGCTCGATTCTCGAAGTGCCGTTCCTGCTCGCCATCCAGGTGGATTCCTATCGTGAATTCCTGCAGGAAAACGTCGATCCGGCCAAGCGCACGGACCACGGCCTGCACGCTGCGCTGAAGTCGGTCTTCCCGATCGCCAGCTACAGCGGCAATGCCGCCCTGGAATACGTCGGCTACAAGCTGGGCGAACCGGTCTTCGACGAGCGTGAGTGCCGCCAGCGCGGCATGAGCTACGGCGCCCCGCTGCGCGTGACCGTGCGCCTGGTGATCTACGACCGTGAGTCGTCGACCAAGGCCATCAAGTACGTGAAGGAGCAGGAGGTCTATCTGGGCGAAATCCCGCTGATGACCGAAAACGGCACCTTCATCGTCAACGGCACCGAGCGCGTCATCGTCTCGCAGCTGCACCGCTCGCCGGGCGTGTTCTTCGACCACGACCGCGGCAAGACCCACAGCTCGGGCAAGCTGCTGTACAGCGCCCGCATCATTCCTTACCGCGGTTCCTGGCTGGACTTCGAGTTCGACCCGAAGGACGCGCTGTTCACCCGTATCGACCGTCGCCGCAAGCTGCCGGTGTCGATCCTGCTGCGCGCGCTTGGCTACAGCAACGAAGAGATGCTGGCCGAGTTCTTCGAGATCAACACCTTCCACATCAACCCGGATGAAGGCGTCCAGCTGGAGCTGGTGCCGGAGCGCCTGCGTGGCGAAACCCTGGGCTTCGACCTCGCCGACGGCGACAAGGTCATCGTGGAAGCCGGCAAGCGCATCACCGCGCGCCACATCAAGCAGCTGGAAGCCTCGGGCATCGCTGCCCTGGCCGTGCCGGACGACTACATCGTCGGCCGCATCCTGTCGCACGACGTGGTCGACGCCTCGACCGGCGAACTGCTGGCGCAGGCCAATGACGAGATCACCGACGAGCAGCTGCAGGCCTTCCGCAAGGCCGGTGTGGATGCCGTGGGCACCCTGTGGGTGAACGATCTGGATCGTGGCCCGTACCTGTCCAACACCCTGCGCATCGACCCGACCAAGACCCAGCTGGAAGCCCTGGTCGAGATCTACCGCATGATGCGTCCGGGCGAGCCGCCGACCAAGGATGCCGCGCAGAACCTGTTCCACAACCTGTTCTTCACCTTCGAGCGCTACGACCTGTCCGCGGTCGGCCGCATGAAGTTCAACCGTCGCGTGGGCCGCAAGGAAACCACCGGCGAAGCCGTGCTGTACGACAGCAAGTACTTCGGTGAGCGCAACGACGAAGAGTCCAAGCGTCTGGTCGCTGCCCACGGCGACAGCTCCGACATCCTGGACGTGATCAAGGTCCTGACCGAGATCCGCAACGGTCGCGGCGTGGTCGATGACATCGATCACCTGGGCAATCGTCGCGTGCGTTCGGTCGGCGAAATGGCCGAGAATGTGTTCCGCGTCGGCCTGGTCCGCGTCGAGCGCGCGGTCAAGGAGCGCCTGTCGATGGCCGAGTCGGAAGGCCTGACCCCGCAGGAGCTGATCAACGCCAAGCCGGTCGCCGCTGCCATCAAGGAGTTCTTCGGCTCCTCGCAGCTGTCGCAGTTCACTGGACCAGAACAACCCGCTGTCGGAAGTGACGCACAAGCGTCGCGTCTCGGCCCTGGGCCCGGGCGGTCTGACCCGTGAGCGCGCCGGCTTCGAAGTGCGCGACGTGCACCCGACCCATTACGGCCGCGTCTGCACCATCGAAACCCCGGAAGGCCCGAACATCGGCCTGATCAACTCGCTGGCCGTGTACGCCCGCACCAACCAGTACGGTTTCCTCGAGACCCCGTACCGCAAGGTCGTGGACGGCAAGGTCTATGACGAAGTCGAGTTCCTGTCGGCGATCGAAGAGAACGAGTACGTCATTGCGCAGGCCAACGCCCTGACCAATGCCGACAGCGTGCTGACCGAGCAGTTCGTTCCGTGCCGCTTCCAGGGCGAATCGCTGCTGAAGCCGCCGGCGGAAGTCCACTTCATGGACGTCTCGCCGATGCAGACGGTGTCGATCGCGGCCGCGCTGGTTCCGTTCCTGGAGCACGATGACGCCAACCGCGCACTGATGGGCGCCAACATGCAGCGTCAGGCCGTGCCGACCCTGCGTGCGCAGAAGCCGCTGGTCGGTACCGGCATCGAGCGCGCCGTGGCGCGTGACTCCGGTGTGACCGTGAACGCCCGTCGTGGTGGCGAGATCGTGCAGATCGACGCGGCCCGCATCGTGGTCAAGGTCAACGAGGAAGAGATCGTTGGCGCCACCGACGCAGGCGTGGACATCTACAACCTGGTCAAGTACACCCGTTCGAACCAGAACACCTGCATCAACCAGCGTCCGCTGGTCCAGGTGGGTGACGTCATCGCCCGCGGCGACGTGCTGGCCGACGGTCCGTCCACCGACATCGGCGAACTGGCTCTGGGCCAGAACGTGCTGATCGCGTTCATGCCGTGGAACGGCTACAACTTCGAAGACTCCATCCTGCTCTCCGAGCGCGTGGTGGAAAGAGGATCGTTACACCACGATCCACATCGAAGAGCTGACCTGCGTCGCGCGTGACACCAAGCTGGGGCCGGAGGAAATCTCCGCCGACATCCCGAACGTCTCCGAGCAGGCGCTGAACCGCCTGGACGAGAGCGGCGTGGTGTACATCGGTGCGGAAGTCCGCGCCGGCGACATCATGGTCGGCAAGGTCACCCCGAAGGGCGAAAGCCAGCTGACCCCGGAAGAAGCTGCTGCGCGCGATCTTCGGCGAGAAGGCTTCGGACGTTAAGGACAGCTCGCTGCGCGTTCCGCCGGGCATGGACGGCACCGTCATCGACGTGCAGGTCTTCACCCGCGACGGCATCGAGAAGGACAAGCGCGCCCGCCAGATCGAAGAGTCTGAAATCAAGCGCGTCAAGAAGGACTTCGACGACCAGTTCCGCATCCTGGAAGCCGCCATCTACATGCGTCTGCGTTCGCAGATCGTGGGCAAGGTGGTCAACGGTGGTGCTGGCCTGAAGAAGGGTGACGTGATCACCGACGCCTTCCTGGACGGCCTGAAGAAGGCTGACTGGTTCGCCCTGCGCATGAAGGACGAGGACGCTTCGGAAGCCATCGAGCGCGCCCAGAAGCAGATCCAGGCGCACGAGAAGGAATTCGAGCGTCGCTTCGCCGACAAGCGCGGCAAGATCACCGCCGGCGACGACCTCGCCCCGGGCGTGCTGAAGATGGTCAAGGTGTTCCTGGCCGGTGAAGCGCCGCATCCAGCCGGGCGACAAGATGGCAGGCCGCCACGGCAACAAGGGTGTGGTCTCCAACGTGGTGCCGGTCGAGGACATGCCGTACATGGCCTCGGGCGAAACCGTGGACATCGTGCTGAACCCGCTGGGCGTGCCGTCGCGTATGAACATCGGCCAGATCCTGGAAGTGCACCTGGGCTGGGCCGCCAAGGGTCTGGGTCGCAAGATCCAGGCGATGATGGAAGCCCAGGCGGCGGTTGCCGACCTGCGCAAGTTCCTGGACGACATCTACAACCACGACGACACCAACGTGGCCAACCGTGTCGACCTGTCGCAGTTCAGCGACGAGGAACTGCTGCGCCTGGCCCGCAACCTGACCGACGGCGTGCCGATGGCCACCCCGGTCTTCGACGGCGCCACCGAAGCGGAAATCAAGCGCATGCTGGAACTGGCCGACCTGCCGAGCAGTGGCCAGACCCAGCTGTACGACGGCCGCACCGGTGAAGCCTTCGATCGCCACACCACCGTTGGCTACATGCACTACCTGAAGCTGAACCACCTGGTCGACGACAAGATGCACGCCCGTTCGACCGGCCCGTACTCGCTCGTCACCCAGCAGCCGCTGGGCGGCAAGGCGCAGTTCGGCGGCCAGCGCTTCGGTGAAATGGAAGTCTGGGCGCTGGAAGCCTACGGCGCGGCCTACACCCTGCAGGAAATGCTGACGGTGAAGTCCGATGACGTGCAGGGCCGCAACCAGATGTACAAGAACATCGTCGACGGTGAGCACGAGTCGATGGTCGCGGGCATGCCGGAATCCTTCAACGTGCTCGTGAAGGAAATCCGCTCGCTGGCCATCAACATGGAACTGGAAGACAACTGATCCATGCCGGCGCGGCGGCCTCCGCCGCCGCGCCGCTGGCAGTCAACTGAAAGCCCATCGACACAGCATTCCTCCTTCTGGAGAACACCATGAAAGACCTGCTCAACCTCTTCAACCAGCAGCGCCAGACGCTGGACTTCGACGCGATCAAGATCGCGCTGGCCTCGCCGGACCTGATCCGTTCGTGGTCCTTCGGCGAAGTGAAGAAGCCGGAAACCATCAACTACCGTACCTTCAAGCCGGAACGCGACGGCCTGTTCTGCGCCGCCATCTTCGGCCCGGTGAAGGACTACGAGTGCCTGTGCAGCAAGTACAGAGCGCATGAAGCACCGCGGCGTTGTCTGCGAAAAGTGCGGCACCGAAGTGACCCTGGCCAAGGTGCGTCGTGAGCGCATGGGCCACATCGACCTGGCGTCGCCGGTCGCGCACATCTGGTTCCTGAAGTCGCTGCCGTCGCGCATCGGCCTGATGCTGGACATGACCCTGCGCGATATCGAGCGCGTGCTGTACTCCGAAGCGTACGTGGTGACCGAGCCGGGCCTGACCGCCCTGGAGCGCCGCCAGCTGCTGACCGAAGAACAGTACCTGCAGGCCCGCCAGGAGCACGGTGACGACTTCGACGCCGCCATGGGCGCCGAGGCCGTGTACGAACTGCTGCGCACGATCGACCTGCAGTCGGAAATGACCCGCCTGCGCGAGGAAATCGCCGCTACCGGCTCGGAAACCAAGCTCAAGCGCCTCACCAAGCGCATCAAGCTGATCGAGGCCTTCCTGGAATCGGGCAACCGTCCGGAATGGATGGTCATGACCGTGCTGCCGGTGCTGCCGCCGGACCTGCGCCCGCTGGTCCCGCTGGATGGCGGCCGCTTCGCGACCTCCGACCTGAACGACCTGTACCGCCGCGTCATCAACCGCAACAACCGCCTGCGCCGCCTGCTCGAGCTGAGCGCGCCGGACATCATCGTGCGCAATGAAAAGCGCATGCTGCAGGAATCGGTCGATGCGCTGCTGGACAACGGTCGTCGCGGCCGTGCCATCACCGGCACCAACAAGCGCCCGCTGAAGTCGCTGGCCGACATGATCAAGGGCAAGCAGGGTCGCTTCCGCCAGAACCTGCTCGGCAAGCGCGTCGACTACTCGGGCCGTTCGGTCATCGTGGTCGGTCCGTACCTGCGCCTGCACCAGTGCGGCCTGCCGAAGAAGATGGCGCTGGAGCTGTTCAAGCCGTTCGTCTTCGCCAAGCTGCAGCGTCGTGGCCTGGCCACCACCATCAAGGCCGCCAAGAAGCTGGTCGAGCGCGAAGAAGCCGAAGTCTGGGACATCCTGGAAGAGGTCATCCGCGAGCATCCGGTGATGCTAAACCGTGCGCCGACCCTGCACCGTCTGGGCATCCAGGCGTTCGAGCCGGTGCTGATCAAAGGCAAGGCCATCCAGCTGCACCCGCTGGTCTGCACCGCGTTCAACGCCGACTTCGACGGTGACCAGATGGCCGTCCACGTGCCGCTCTCGCTGGAAGCCCAGCTGCTGGAAGCGCGTGCGCTGATGAGTCGACCAACAACATCCTGTCGCCGGCCAACGGCGAGCCGATCATCGTGCCGTCGCAGGACGTCGTGCTGGGTCTGTACTACATGACCCGCTCGCTGGAAAACAAGAAGGGCGAGGGCATGGCCTTCGCCAACATCGCCGAAGTGAAGCGTGCCTACGACAACCGCGTGGTGGAACTGCACGCGCGCGTCAAGGTCCGCATCACCGAAGTGGTGACCGACGAAGATGGCAACAAGCAGAACAAGACCTCGATCGTGGACACCACGATCGGTCGCGCCCTGCTGGCTGAAATCCTGCCGGAAGGCCTGCCGTTCGCGCTGGCCAACACCGAGCTGACCAAGAAGAACATCAGCCGCCTGATCAACTCCAGCTACCGCCAGCTGGGCCTGAAGGACACGGTCGTGTTCGCCGACAAGCTGATGTACACCGGCTTCGCCTACGCGACCCGCGCCGGCGTTTCGATCGGCATCGATGACATGCTGATCCCGGACGAGAAGAAGGGCAATCCTCGCCGAGGCCGAAGCCGAAGTGCTGGAGATCCAGGAGCAGTACCAGTCGGGCCTGGTCACCGCCGGCGAGCGCTACAACAAGGTGGTCGACATCTGGTCGCGCACCAACGAGCGCATCGCCAAGGCGATGATGGACACCATCGGTACCGAGAAGGTGGTCAATGCCAAGGGTGAGACCATCGACCAGAAGTCGATGAACTCGCTGTACATCATGGCCGACTCCGGTGCGCGTGGTTCGCAGGCGCAGATCCGTCAGCTGGCCGGCATGCGCGGCCTGATGGCCCGCCCGGATGGCTCGATCATCGAGACGCCCATCAAGGCGAACTTCCGCGAAGGCCTGAACGTGCAGGAGTACTTCAACTCCACCCACGGTGCCCGTAAGGGTCTGGCCGATACCGCGCTGAAGACCGCGAACTCGGGTTACCTGACCCGTCGTCTGGTCGACGTCGCGCAGGACGTGGTGATCACCGAGGTGGATTGCGGTACCACCGAAGGCCTGATCATGACCCCGATCGTGGAAGGCGGCGACGTGGTCGAGCCGCTGAAGGATCGCGTGCTGGGTCGCGTGGTTGCCGAGGACGTGTTCCTGCCGGGCAACGACGAAGATCCGATCGTCACCCGCAACACCCTGCTCGACGAAGCCTGGGTCGCCAAGCTGGAAGATGCCGGCGTGCAGACCATCAAGGTCCGCTCGACCATCTCCTGCGAATCGGCCTTCGGTGTCTGCTCGCGCTGCTACGGCCGCGATCTGGCCCGTGGCCACCTGGTCAACATCGGTGAAGCGGTCGGCGTCATCGCCGCGCAGTCCATCGGTGAGCCGGGTACCCAGCTGACCATGCGTACGTTCCACATCGGTGGTGCGGCGTCGCGAGCTGCTGCGGTCGACAACATCACCGTCAAGACCACCGGCTCGGTCAAGTTCAGCAACCTCAAGTCGGTCGAGCACGCCAATGGCTCGCTGGTGGCAGTGTCGCGCTCGGGCGAAATCTCGGTGCTCGATGCCCACGGCCGTGAGCGTGAGCGTTACAAGCTGCCGTACGGTGCGACCATCACGTCCAAGGACGGTGATGCGATCAAGGCTGGCCAGACCGTGGCCAACTGGGATCCGCATAACCACCCGATCGTGTCGGAAGTGGCCGGCTTCATCCGCTTCATCGACTTCGTCGACGGCATCACCGTCATCGAGAAGACCGACGAGCTGACCGGCCTCGCTTCGCGCGAAATCACCGATCCGAAGCGTCGTGGTACCCAGGCCAAGGACCTGCGCCCGATCGTGCGCATCGTTGATGCCAAGGGCAACGACCTGTCGATCCCGGGCACCGACCTGCCGGCGCAGTACCTGCTGCCGCCGCGTTCGATCGTCAACCTGCAGGATGGCGCCCCGGTGGGCGTGGGTGACGTCGTTGCCAAGATCCCGCAGGAAGCGTCGAAGACCCGCGACATCACCGGTGGTCTGCCGCGCGTGGCCGACCTGTTCGAAGCGCGCAAGCCGAAGGATCCGGCGGTGCTGGCCGAGCGTTCGGGCATCATCAGCTTCGGCAAGGACACCAAGGGCAAGCAGCGCCTGATCATCAAGGACACCGATGGTTCGGAGCACGAAGAGCTGATCCCGAAGTACCGCCAGGTCATCGTGTTCGAAGGCGAGCATGTCACCAAGGGTGAAACCATCGTGGACGGCGAGCCGAGCCCGCAGGACATCCTGCGCCTGCTGGGTGTCGAGCCGCTGGCGGCCTACCTGGTGAAGGAAATCCAGGACGTGTACCGCCTGCAGGGCGTGAAGATCAACGACAAGCACATCGAGGTGATCACCCGCCAGATGCTGCGCAAGGTCGAGATCACCGATCAGGGCAGCAGCAAGTTCCTGAACGGCGAACAGGTGGAGCGTCAGCGCGTTATCGAGGAAAATGCGCGTCTGTCGACCCGCAACGAGCTGCCGGCGCACTTCGATCCGGTCCTGCTGGGTATCACCAAGGCATCGCTGGCGACCGAATCGTTCATCTCGGCCGCTTCGTTCCAGGAAACCACCCGCGTGCTGACCGAAGCGGCCGTCCGCGGCACCTCGGACAACCTGCGTGGCCTGAAGGAAAACGTCATCGTGGGTCGCCTGATTCCGGCCGGTACCGGCCTGGCGTACCACAGCAACCGCCGCCGCGGCGCTTCCGGTCTCACCGAGTCGGAAATGCAGACCCTGGCCGGCACCCCGGCTGCGGTCGAGGCGCCGGTGGTTGAAGCCGAAGCTGAACAGGCATCGGGCGAAGAATGAGGTATCCGGTCCGGCCGCAAGGCCGGACCACCCCATCGGTCCATCGATGGGATTGGGAAAGGGCAGGGGAGATCGTCCGCGGTCGACCCTGTCAACCTGAACGGGGTACATGGAGGCCCCCCAGTAACGTCCCGGGATCAGGGACGGGCTTGACAGGAGGCGTTTGACTGCTTTCCTGGCAGGTTGCTACAATCGTCTGTCTCAGCAGGCCAGAATTTTGGCCTGCTTTAACATTTCCGCATCTCTGGTCGGATTTTCCGGCCACCAATCAGAAGAACCTACTGATGGCGACGATCAACCAGCTGGTCCGCAAGCCGCGGCAAGCGACCACCTACAAGAGTGCCTCGCCGGCGCTCGACAAGTGCCCGCAGCGCCGTGGCGTCTGCACCCGTGTCTACACCACCACTCCGAAGAAGCCGAACTCGGCTCTGCGCAAGGTTGCCAAGGTCCGCCTGACCAACCAGGAAGAAGTGATTTCCTACATCGGTGGTGAAGGCCACAACCTGCAGGAGCACTCCGTGGTCCTGATCCGCGGCGGTCGCGTCAAGGACCTGCCGGGTGTGCGTTACCACACCGTTCGTGGCTCGCTCGACGCCGCCGGCGTTGCCAAGCGTCGCCAGGCCCGTTCCAAGTACGGCGCCAAGCGTCCGAAGGCATAAGGAGAGAGCACTATGTCGCGTAAGGGTAATACTCCGCAGCGTTCCGTCCTGCCCGATCCGAAGCACGGAAGCGAAACCATCGCCCGCTTCATCAACATGGTCATGCAGAGCGGCAAGAAGTCCGTCGCCGAAAAGATCGTGTACGGCGCCATGGACGTGATCACCGAGAAGAACAGCAGCGCCAACGCCATTGACCTGGTGCAGAAGGCTCTGGACAACGTCGCTCCGGCGGTCGAAGTCAAGTCGCGCCGCGTTGGTGGTGCCACCTACCAGGTGCCGGTCGAAGTGCGTTCGTCGCGCAAGATGGCCCTGGCCATGCGCTGGCTGATCGACTCCGCGCGCAAGCGTGGCGAGAACACCATGCCGAAGAAGCTGGCTGCTGAGCTGATCGACGCCTCGGAAAACCGTGGCGGCGCCATCAAGAAGCGCGAAGAAACCCACCGCATGGCCGAAGCCAACAAGGCCTTCGCCCACTACCGCTGGTGAGTTTGACGGCCTTGTAAAACAGGCAGGGCAGCTCCACTTAGGTGCGTGCTGCCTCGCGGTCCCAGAAGGACTGCGCCAATCCGAAGGCCGCCGAAAGGCGGCGTTCGGCCATCCGAAATCCAAGAAATCTGAGAGGCTCCCGTGGCCCGTTCCACTCCCATCGAGCGTTACCGCAACTTCGGCATCATGGCTCACATCGATGCCGGCAAGACCACCACGTCCGAGCGCATCCTGTTCTACACCGGCAAGAGCCACAAGATCGGTGAAGTGCACGACGGCGCCGCCACCATGGACTGGATGGAGCAGGAGCAGGAGCGTGGCATCACGATCCAGTCCGCTGCCACCACCGCGTTCTGGAAGGGCATGGACAAGTCCCTGCCGGAGCACCGCTTCAACATCATCGACACCCCCGGGCACGTCGACTTCACCATCGAAGTGGAGCGCTCGCTGCGCGTGCTCGACGGTGCCGTCTTCGTCCTGTGCGCCGTCGGTGGCGTGCAGCCGCAGTCGGAAACCGTGTGGCGCCAGGCCAACAAGTACCACGTGCCGCGCATCGCGTTCGTCAACAAGATGGACCGCACCGGTGCCAACTTCCAGAAGGTCGTCGGCCAGCTGAAGGCCAAGCTGGGCGCCGTTGCCGTGCCGATGCAGCTGCCGATCGGCGCTGAAGACAACTTCAAGGGCGTTGTCGACCTGCTGAAGATGAAGGCCATCCATTGGGATGAGGCTTCGCAGGGCATGAAGTTCGAGTACAGCGACATCCCGGCCGAACTGCAGGCGGCTGCCGAAGAGGCTCGTCAGTTCATGGTCGAGACCGCTGCTGAAGCCAGCGAAGAACTGATGGAAAAGTACCTGGGCGGCGAAGAGCTGGCCGAGGCCGAAATCATCAGCGCGCTGCGTACCCGCACCCTGGCCACCGAGATCGTGCCGATGTACTGCGGCTCGGCCTTCAAGAACAAGGGCGTGCAGGCCATGCTGGATGGCGTGATCCAGCTGCTGCCGTCGCCGGTCGACGTGCCGGACGTGAAGGGCGTGGACGTTGACGACGACACCGTCGAAATGACCCGCAAGTCGGACGACAAGGCTCCGTTCTCGTCGCTGGCCTTCAAGATCATCACCGACCCGTTCGTCGGCGCGCTGACCTTCTTCCGTGTCTACTCGGATACCTGAACGGTGGCGACACCGTGCTGAACTCGGTGAAGGGCAAGAAGGAGCGCATCGGCCGCATCCTGCAGATGCACTCGAACAACCGCGAGGAAATCAAGGAAGTTCTGGCCGGTGACATCGCCGCGGCGGTGGGCCTGAAGGACACCACCACCGGTGACACCCTGTGCGCCGTGGACGCCCCGATCATCCTGGAGCGCATGACGTTCCCGGAGCCGGTGATCTCGATGGCCGTCGAGCCGAAGACCAAGTCGGACCAGGAAAAGATGGGTCTGGCCCTGGGTCGCCTGGCGCAGGAAGATCCGTCGTTCCGCGTCAAGACCGACGAAGAATCCGGCCAGACCATCATCTCGGGCATGGGCGAGCTGCACCTGGACATCATCGTCGACCGCCTGAAGCGCGAGTTCAACGTTGAAGCCAACGTCGGCGCGCCGCAGGTGGCCTACCGCGAAACCATCACCCTGGCTGACGTCAAGTCGGACTACAAGCACGCCAAGCAGTCCGGTGGTAAGGGTCAGTACGGTCACGTCGTGATCGAGCTGTCGCCGATCACCGCTGCCGACCGTGCCGATCCGAAGCTGGCTCCGGCCATCAAGGACGACTTCCTGTTCATCAACGACATCACCGGCGGCGTGATCCCGAAGGAATTCATTCCGTCGGTTGAAAAGGGCCTGCGCGAAACCATCACCAGCGGTCCGCTGGCTGGCTTCCCGGTCGTGGACGTCAAGGTGAAGCTGGTGTTCGGTTCGTACCACGACGTCGACTCCTCGGAAATGGCGTTCAAGCTGGCTTCGTCGATGGCCTTCAAGCAGGGCTTCGCCAAGGCCAAGCCGGTGCTGCTGGAGCCGATCATGAAGGTCGAGATCGTGACCCCGGAGGATTACCAGGGTGACGTGATGGGCGACGTCAGCCGTCGTCGCGGCGTGCTGCAGGGTTCCGACACCACCGGTGACGGTTCGGCCAGCATCATCAACGCGATGATCCCGCTGGGTGAAATGTTCGGCTACGCCACTGCGCTGCGTTCGCAGACCCAGGGCCGCGCCACCTTCACCATGGAATTCGATCACTACGAGCCGGCTCCGACCAACATCGCCGAAGCCGTCATGAAGAAGGGCTGAGCCTCGCTCAGCCTCTCTTGAAACCACTTACGAACAATCAAGGTATAGAACAATGGCAAAGGGTAAGTTCGAGCGCACCAAGCCGCACGTCAACGTCGGCACCATCGGTCACGTCGACCACGGCAAGACCACGCTGACCGCCGCACTGACCAAGATCGGTGCCGAGCGCTTCGGTGGCGAGTTCAAGGATTACTCCTCGATCGACGCCGCGCCGGAAGAAAAGGCGCGTGGTATCACGATCTCGACCGCGCACGTCGAATACGAATCCCCGATCCGTCACTACGCCCACGTCGATTGCCCGGGCCACGCTGACTACGTCAAGAACATGATCACCGGTGCCGCCCAGATGGACGGCGCGATCCTGGTGTGCTCGGCCGCTGACGGCCCGATGCCGCAGACCCGTGAACACATCCTGCTGTCGCGCCAGGTCGGCGTGCCGTACATCGTCGTGTTCCTGAACAAGGCTGACATGGTCGACGACGCCGAGCTGCTCGAGCTGGTCGAGATGGAAGTGCGCGAACTGCTGAGCAAGTACGAGTTCCCGGGCGACGACACCCCGATCATCGCCGGTTCGGCCCGCCTGGCGCTGGAAGGCGACCAGAGCGACATCGGCGTGCCGGCCATCCTGAAGCTGGTCGACGCGCTGGACAGCTGGATTCCGGAGCCGGAGCGTGCGATCGACAAGCCGTTCCTGATGCCGGTGGAAGACGTGTTCTCGATCTCGGGCCGCGGCACCGTGGTGACCGGTCGTATCGAGCGCGGCGTGATCAAGGTTGGCGACGAAATCGAAATCGTCGGCATCCGTCCGGTGCAGAAGACCACCGTCACCGGCGTTGAAATGTTCCGCAAGCTGCTGGACCAGGGTCAGGCAGGCGACAACGCTGGCCTGCTGCTGCGCGGCACCAAGCGTGACGACGTCGAGCGTGGCCAGGTGCTGGCCAAGCCGGGCACGATCAAGCCGCACACCAAGTTCGAAGGCGAAGTCTACGTCCTGTCGAAGGACGAGGGCGGCCGTCACACCCCGTTCTTCAACGGCTACCGTCCGCAGTTCTACTTCCGCACCACCGACATCACCGGCGCCGCTGCACTGCCGGAAGGCGTCGAAATGGTGATGCCGGGTGACAACGTCAAGATGGTCGTCACCCTGATCAACCCGGTGGCCATGGACGAAGGCCTGCGCTTCGCCATCCGCGAAGGCGGCCGTACCGTCGGCGCCGGCGTGGTCTCGAAGATCATCGAGTAATCTGGTAGTATCTGCGCCCCGATGTTGCCTGGGTAGGGCATCGGGGCGTATCAAATGGGAAAGCAGGCACAGGACGTGCCTTGTGTTCCCCGGACCAGGAAGGGTCAATGCCATTCAGGCGGCGTCAACAGGCGACTGTTGACAGCTGCCTTGCGTGCCATTATGCTTCTACGTCTGGGCAGGCCGGGAAACTGGTCTGCCTACGTTTTTGAGGTCTATGGAGTGACCTTGTCGGCCTGCAGGAGTGCGGGCCGTCCGTATTCAGGAATTTCATGGGGCAAAGCAACCCAGAGGCTTTGTCTGTCGCTCTTTTAACGAAGGAACCTACCGCCATGGCGGACCAAAAGATCCGGATCCGGCTGAAAGCGTTCGATCATCGTCTGATCGACCGTTCGGCCAGCGAGATCGTTGAAACGGCAAAGCGGACCGGCGCGCAAGTGCGTGGCCCGATCCCGCTGCCGACCAAGATCGAGCGTTACACCGTTCTCGTCTCCCCGCACGTCGACAAGGACGCGCGTGACCAGTACGAGACCCGCACGCACAAGCGCGTGCTCGATATCGTTGACCCGAATGACAAGACCGTGGACGCGCTGATGAAGCTCGAACTGGCTGCCGGCGTCGACGTTCAGATCAAGCTGACCTGAGGACTACGACCATGACGAAGAAGTATTCGTTGGGCTTCGTGGGCCGCAAGGCTGGCATGAGCCGCGTGTTCACTGAAGATGGCCGCTCCATCCCGGTGACCCTGATCGAAGCAACCCCGAACCGCATCGCGCAGATCAAGACCGTCGAAACCGACGGCTACAGCGCCGTGCAGGTGACCGTCGGCGCGCGTCGCGCTGCCCTGGTCAACAAGCCGGAAGCCGGCCACTTCGCCAAGGCGAAGGTGGAAGCGGGTCGTGGCCTGTGGGAATTCCGCGTTGAAGACGCGCAGCTCGGCGATTTCGCCGTTGGCGGCGAAGTCAAGGCGGACATCTTCGAAGTCGGCCAGATCGTCGACGTCCAGGGTGTCACCAAGGGTAAGGGCTTCCAGGGCACCATCAAGCGCCACAACTTCCGTATGGGCGATGCAACCCACGGTAACTCGCTGTCGCATCGCGCGCCGGGTTCGCTGGGTCAGCGCCAGACCCCGGGTCGCGTTTTCCCGGGCAAGAAGATGTCGGGCCACATGGGCGCGGTGCAGCAGAGCACCCAGAACCTGGAAGTGGTCAAGGTCGACGTCGAGCGCGGTCGATCGCCGTTCGCGGCGCCGTTCCGGGCGCGGCGGGTGGCGACGTGATCGTCCGTCCGGCGAGCAAGGCATAAGGAGAGATGACGATGGAACTCGTTATCACGGGTAGCAACAACAAGGTCTCGGTCTCCGACGCCGTGTTCGGTCGCGATTTCAGCGAAGATCTGGTCCACCAGGTCGTCGTTGCCTACCGCAACGCCGGTCGCGCCGGCACCAAGGCACAGAAGACTCGCTCCGAAGTGGCTGGTACCACCAAGAAGTCGAAGAAGCAGAAGGGCGGCGGCGCGCGTCATGGCGCACTGACGGCTCCGATCTTCGTCGGCGGCGGTGTCACCTTCGCGGCCAAGCCGCGCAGCTTCGAGCAGAAGGTCAATCGTAAGCAGTACCGTGCCGCTATGTGCGCGATCCTGTCCGAGCTGAACCGTCAGGGCCGTCTGACCATCGTGGAGTCCTTCGATGTCGAAGTGACCAACACGAAGGGTCTGATCGCCAAGCTGGCCGGCCTGGAAGTGGGCAAGCGCCCGCTGATCGTCACCGAAGAAGCGTCCGAGCACCTGTACCTGTCCGCCCGCAATCTGCCGTACGTGCAGGTGCGTGACGTCCAGGGTCTGGATCCGGTTTCGCTGGTTGGTGCCGACACGGTCGTCATCACCGCTGACGCGGTCAAGAAGGTCGAGGAGTGGCTGGCATGAACAGCAACGAAAAAATCTTCAGCGTGCTGCGTGCCCCGCGTGTCTCCGAAAAGACCGCGCGCCTGCAGGAACTCTCCAATCAGTATGTCTTCGAAGTTTCGAACGAAGCCACCAAGGCCGATGTAAAGGCCGCGGTTGAGCAGCTGTTCGACGTCAAGGTCGAAGCCGTCAACGTGGTCAACGTCAAGGGCAAGAACAAGTCCTTCCGTAACCGTGCTGGCCGCCGCGGCGATTGGCGCAAGGCGTACGTTCGCCTGGCCGACGGCCAGTCGATCGATGTAACGGCCAAGGCCTGAGGTACATCCCATGCCATTGATGAAATTCAAGCCCACCTCCCCCGGCCGCCGTTCGGCCGTGCGCGTGGTCACCCCCGACCTGCACAAGGGTGCTCCGCACGCCGCACTGGTCGAGTCGCAGAGCCGCTCGGGTGGTCGTAACCACCATGGCCGCATCACCGTGCGTCACGTCGGTGGTGGTGCCAAGCAGCACTACCGCATCATCGACTTCAAGCGCAACAAGCTGGGCATTCCGGCGCGCGTGGAACGCATCGAATACGATCCGAACCGCACCGCCCACATCGCCCTGCTGTGCTACGTCGACGGTGAGCGTCGCTACATCATCGCCCCGAAGGGTCTGAAGGCCGGTGATCAGGTGATCGCTGGTTCGGACGCCCCGATCAAGGCCGGCAACACCCTGCCGCTGCGCAACATCCCGGTCGGCACCACCATCCACTGCATCGAACTGAAGCCGGGCAAGGGCGCTCAGATCGCTCGCGCCGCCGGTGCGGCCGTGCAGCTGGTGGCTCGCGAAGGCATCTACGCCACCCTGCGCCTGCGCTCGGGTGAAATGCGTAAGGTTCCGGTCGAGTGCTGCGCCACCATCGGCGAAGTCGGCAACGACGAGCACAGCCTGGAAAAGCTGGGCAAGGCCGGTGCCAAGCGTTGGCGCGGCGTCCGCCCGACCGTTCGTGGTGCTGCCATGAACCCGGTTGACCACCCGCACGGTGGTGGTGAGGCCAAGGCCGGCCAGGGTAACCCGCATCCGGTCACCCCGTGGGGTGTTCCGACCAAGGGTTACAAGACGCGCCATAACAAGCGCACTCAGCAGTTCATCGTCCGCGATCGTAGGGGCTAATCGACCATGGCACGTTCACTCAAGAAGGGCCCGTTCGTCGATCACCACCTCGTCAAGAAGGTGGAGGCCGCTGCGGGCAGCAAGAAGCCGATCAAGACCTGGTCGCGCCGTTCGATGATCCTGCCTGACATGGTAGGCATCACCATTGCCGTGCATAACGGCAAGAACCACATCCCGGTTCTCGTCAACGAGAACATGGTCGGCCACAAGCTCGGCGAATTTGCCATCACCCGGACCTTCAAGGGTCACGGTGGTGACAAGAAGTCGGGCAAGTAAGGAGAGATGACAATGGAAGCGAAAGCCATCCTGCGCACTGCGCGCATCTCCCCGCAGAAGGCTCGTCTGGTCGCTGACCAGGTGCGCGGTCTGCCGGCCGAACGTGCGGTCAACCTGCTGAAGTTCTCGGACAAGAAGGCTGCCCACCTGATCAAGAAGGTGGTGGAGTCGGCAATTGCCAACGCCGAGAACAACCAGGGCGCCGACGTCGACGAGCTGAAGGTTCAGACCATCATGGTTGATGAAGGTCCGACCCTGAAGCGTTTCATGGCGCGGGCGAAAGGCCGCGGTACCCGCATCCTCAAGCGCACCAGCCACATCACTGTGGTTGTGGGCGCCGCCAAGTAAGCGGATAAGGAAAAGACCATGGGTCATAAAGTTCATCCGATTGGTATCCGCCTCGGCATTTCCAAGGACTGGAACTCCAAGTGGTACGCCAACAAGGCCGAGTTCGCCGGTTACCTGGCAGCCGACCTGAAAGTGCGCGAAATGCTGCGCAAGAAGCTGGCCCAGGCCGGCATCAGCAAGATCCTGATCGAGCGTCCGGCCAAGACCGCTCGCGTGACGATCCACCGCCCGTCCGGGCGTGGTGATCGGCAAGCGCGGTGAGGACATCGAGAAGCTGCGCAAGGAAGTGAGCGAGATGATGGGCGTCCCGGCGCACATCAACGTCACCGAAGTGCGCAAGCCGGAACTGGACGCGCAGCTCGTTGCCGAGTCGATCGCCCAGCAGCTGGAGCGTCGCATCATGTTCCGCCGTGCAATGAAGCGCTCGGTCGGCAACGCGATGCGCCTGGGTGCCCTGGGTATCAAGGTCAACGTCGGTGGCCGCCTCAACGGTGCAGAAATCGCCCGTTCGGAGTGGTACCGCGAAGGCCGCGTGCCGCTGCACACCCTGCGTGCCGACATCGACTATGGCTTCGCTGAAGCCAAGACGACCTACGGCATCATCGGCATCAAGGTCTGGATCTACAAGGGCGAGGTCTTCGATTTCTCCCAGGTTGGCCAGGAAAAGCAGGACGACACCCCGTCGCGCAACGATCGTCACGATCGCGGCGACCGTGGTGACCGTCAGCGCCCGGCCCGTGAAGCGAGGTAACGACAATGTTGCAACCCAAGCGAACCAAGTACCGCAAGGTACACAAGGGCCGTAACGATGGCCTGAGCTGGAGCGCCAACGCTGTCAGCTTCGGCGAATACGGCCTGAAGGCAACCGCACACGGTCAGCTGACCGCGCGTCAGATCGAAGCGGCCCGCCGCTCGATCAGCCGCTACGTCAAGCGCGGCGGCAAGATGTGGATCCGCGTGTTCCCCGACAAGCCCATCACCAAGAAGCCCATCGAAGTCCGAATGGGTTCTGGTAAGGGTAACGTGGAATACTGGGTGGCCCAGATCCAGCCCGGCCGCATGATCTATGAAATCGAGGGTGTTTCCGAGGAAGTGGCTCGCGAGGCGTTCCGCCTGGCCGCCGCCAAGCTCTCGGTCACCACCACTTTCGTGACCCGTACGGTGCGCTGATGGATATCAAAACTCTCCGTGAAAAGTCGGCTGACGAACTCAAGGCCCACCTGATCGACCTGCGTAAGGAACAGTTCTCTGTCCGTATGCAGCAGGTCACCGGCCAGCTGCCGAAGACCCACGACATTCGCCGGGTCCGTCGCGAGATTGCTCGCGTCAAGACCCTGCTCGGCAGCACGAAGTAAGGATGGCCGCTATGAGCGACAATACTGAAAAGAAGACGCTGCGCACGGTCGAAGGCCGTGTCGTCAGCAACAAGATGGACAAGACGGTTACCGTCCTGGTTGAGCGTCAGGTCAAGCACGCGCTGTACGGCAAGTACATCAAGCGCTCGACGAAGCTGCACGCCCACGATGCCGACAACGCCTGCAAGGAAGGCGATGTCGTCCGCGTGACCGAGATTGCTCCGATGTCCAAGACCAAGAACTGGCGCGTGGTGGAAGTCATCACGCGTGCGGCTGAATAAGGAGTCTGAATCATGATCCAGATGCAGAGCTACCTTGACGTCGCGGACAATTCGGGTGCCAAGCAGGTGATGTGCTTCAAGGTGCTGGGTGGTTCCAAGCGCCGTTACGCCGGCATCGGCGACATCATCAAGGTCACCGTGAAGGATGCGATTCCGCGCGGCAAGGTCAAGAAGGGTGAAGTGTATGACGCCGTCGTGGTGCGTACCCGCAAGGGTGTGCGTCGCGCCGACGGTTCGCTGATCCGCTTCGACGGCAACGCTGCCGTCCTGCTGAACAACAAGCAGGAGCCGATCGGTACCCGTATCTTCGGGCCGGTGACCCGTGAACTTCGTTCGGAGAAGTTCATGAAGATCGTCTCGCTCGCTCCCGAAGTGCTGTGAGCGACAGGAGATAATCATGGCTAACCGTATCAAGAAGGGCGACCAGGTTGTCGTCAACGCTGGCAAGGACAAGGGCAAGCAGGGCGAAGTCGTCCGCGTCGACGGCGACCGTGTGGTCGTCGCCAACGTGAACATCGTCAAGCGCCACACCAAGCCGAACCCGCAGGCAGGTGTTGCCGGCGGCGTGGTCGAGCGCGAAGCTTCGATCCATATCTCCAACGTGAACGTGCTGAACCCGGCTTCGGGCAAGGGCGAACGCGTTGGCTTCAAGGTGCTGGAGGATGGACGCAAACTGCGTGTGTTCCGCTCCAGCGGTGAGGCGCTCGACGCCTGAGGAATGTGAAGATGACTTCCCGTCTCGAAAAGATCTACAAGGAAGAAGTGGTGCCGGCGCTGATGAAGCAGTTCGGCTACACCAATCCGATGGAAGTACCGAAGCTCGTCAAGGTCACCCTGAACATGGGTGTCGGCGAGGCTGCCACCAACAAGAAGATCCTGGAAAATGCCGTCGCGGACATGACCAAGATTTCCGGCCAGAAGCCGGTTGTCACCAAGTCGCGTATCTCGGTTGCGTCGTTCAAGATCCGTGATGGTTGGCCGATCGGCTGCAAGACCACGCTGCGTCGCCACAAGATGTACGAGTTCCTGGATCGTCTGATCAACATCTCGCTGCCGCGCGTGCGCGACTTCCGTGGTGTTTCCGGTCGTTCCTTCGACGGCCGCGGCAACTTCAACATGGGTGTGAAGGAACAGATCATCTTCCCGGAAATCGACTTCGACGCCGTCGACGCGATCCGCGGTATGGATATCGCCATCACCACCACTGCGAAGACCGACGCGGAAGCGAAGGCGCTGCTGGCAGCGTTCAAGTTCCCGTTCCGTAACTGATCTGTCGAGGAAACCGAAATGGCAAAGACCTCCATGGTCAACCGCGACATCAAGCGGGAAAAGCTGGCCAAGAAGTACGCTGAGAAGCGTGCGGCTCTGAAGAAGATCGTGTCCTCCGTGGATGCGACCTACGAAGAGAAGATCGACGCCGCAACCAAGCTGGCCAAGCTGCCGCGCGATTCGTCGCCGAGCCGCCAGCGCAACCGTTGCGAGCTGTCGGGTCGTCCGCGTGGCGTCTACAGCAAGTTCGGCCTGGGCCGTAACAAGCTGCGCGAAGCCACCATGCGTGGCGACGTCCCGGGTCTGCGCAAGGCCAGCTGGTAATCCCAGTCGGCCCTGCGATCAGCAGCCCCTGCGGGGGCCGCTGAACCGGGGAGGGGAGGCGTTCAGCTTCCTTTCTGTGAAAAAACCCGAAGAGCCCGACGCAAGTCGGGCTCTTTTGGCGTATACTCCCGCGTCTTGCCCTGTGCAGACGGGGTTGTGGGAGTGGGCTTCTGGCCCGCTGCATCAAGGGACCTGGCCCGTTTCCAGGAGACAACAGATTTTCGCGAAAGCGGATATCGGTGCACTCAAAGGTACTCATATGAGCATGACTGATCCCATCGCCGACCTGCTGGTCCGCATCAAGAATGCGGCCGCGGTTGGCAAGCAGACGGTGAAAGCCCCGTCGTCCAAGATCAAGGTTGCGATCGCCCAGGTCCTGAAGGACGAGGGTTACATCACCGACCTGCGCGTGACCCAGCTGGAAAACAACAAGTCCGAGCTGGAAATCGTGCTGAAGTATTTCGAAGGCAAGCCGGTCATCGCGACCCTGAAGCGCTTCTCGCGTTCGGGCCTGCGCCAGTACCGCGGCAAGAGCGAGCTGCCGAAGGTCATGAATGGCCTGGGTATCTCCATCATTTCCACCTCCAAGGGCATCATGACTGATGCGCAGGCGCGCCAGCTGGGCGTCGGCGGCGAAGTCCTGTGCTTCGTGGCCTAAGGCGAAAGGAGTAGAACTATGTCCCGCGTAGCCAAGAAGCCCATCACCCTGGGTAAGGTCGAACTGAACGTCCAGTCGGAAAGCATCACCGTCAAGGGCCCGAAGGGCACCCTGTCGCTGGTCAAGCCGGCCGGTATTGCCATCAACGTCGACAGCGGCGTTGCCACCCTGAGCACCGAGAGCGCCGACCTGGTCGCGCTGACCGGTACCGTGCGTGCGATCCTGGCCAACATGGTCAAGGGCGTGTCCGAAGGCTTCGAGCGCAAGCTGGAACTGGTCGGCGTGGGTTACCGTGCTGCCATGCAGGGCAAGGACCTGAGCCTGTCGCTCGGTTTCTCGCACCCGGTCGTGTTCGTGGCGCCGGAAGGCATCACCATCACCACCCCGACCCAGACCGAGATCCTGGTCCAGGGCGCTGACAAGCAGGTCGTCGGTGAAGTTGCCGCCAAGATCCGTGCGTTCCGCAAGCCGGAGCCGTACAAGGGCAAGGGCGTGAAGTACTCCGACGAAGTCATCATCCGTAAGGAAGCCAAGAAGGCCTAATAGGCGCTTCCGCTTTCAAGGGAAAAACATCATGAACAAGAACATCGCCCGCCTGCGTCGCGCCAAGTCGACCCGCGCCCACATCCGTGAGCTCGGCGTCGCCCGCCTGTCGGTGCTGCGCACCGGCCAGCACCTGTACGCCCAGGTCTTCACCGCCGACGGTTCCAAGGTGCTGGCTGCTGCCAACACCACCCAGACCGACGTCATGGAAGGCCTGAAGAACGGCAAGAACGCCGATGCCGCTGCCAAGGTTGGCCGCATCGTCGCTGAGCGCGCCAAGGCCGCCGGCGTCGAGAAGGTTGCCTTCGATCGTTCGGGTTACCGCTACCACGGCCGCATCAAGGCCCTGGCAGAAGCCGCCCGCGAAGCCGGCCTGCAGTTCTAAGGGATAAGGGCAGGGGGCTGATGGCCTCCTGCCCGCCTGCTCGCCAGCCTGAGTGAGGCTGGACGGCGCCGCTCTTCTGCAGCGGTCCACCGGAACGACGCGTCACTCCACAACCATAAGCGGCCCCGAGCCGTACATACCCAAACAACCAAGGAATCAACATGGCAGAAGAGCGTCAGCAGCGGGGTCGCGATCGCGACCGTAACCGCGAAGAGAAGATCGACGACGGCATGATCGAAAAGCTGGTCGCGGTCAATCGCGTCAGCAAGACCGTCAAGGGTGGCCGCCAGTTCACCTTCACCGCCCTGACCGTTGTCGGCGACGGCGAAGGCAAGGTCGGTTTCGGTTATGGCAAGGCCCGCGAAGTGCCGGTTGCCATCCAGAAGTCGATGGAGCAGGCCCGCAAGAACCTGGTCAGCGTTGACCTGAACAACGGCACCCTGTGGCACACCATCAAGGATGGTCACGGCGCAGCCCGCGTGTTCATGCAGCCGGCTTCGGAAGGTACCGGCGTGATCGCCGGCGGTGCCATGCGCGCCGTGCTGGAAGCCGTTGGCGTGAAGAACGTGCTGGCCAAGGCCACCGGTTCGCGCAACCCGATCAACCTGGTGCGTGCCACCGTGAAGGGCCTGTCTGCTGCGCAGTCGCCGGCTCGCATCGCGGCCAAGCGCGGCAAGAAGGTGGAGGAACTCAACCATGGTTAATGAGTCCAACAAGACTGTGAAGGTCCGCCTGGTGCGTGGCCTGCGTGGTACCCAGTCGCGTCACCGCCTGTCGGTGCGTGCCCTGGGCCTGAACAAGCTCAACGATGTGCGTGAACTGAAGGACAGCCCGCAGGTACGCGGCCTGATCAACAAGGTTCAGTACCTCGTCCAGGTTGAGGAGTAATCGACCATGACTCTGCGTCTCAATGAACTGAGCCCGGCACCGGGCGCCCGCACCGAGCGCACCCGCGTCGGTCGCGGTATCGGCTCGGGCCTGGGCAAGACTGCCGGCCGCGGCCACAAGGGTTCGTTCGCCCGTAAGGGTGGCGGCAAGATCAAGGCTGGCTTCGAAGGCGGCCAGACCCCCATGCAGCGTCGTCTGCCGAAGATCGGCTTCCGTTCGCCGATCGCCAAGGATACCGCTGAAGTGCTGCTGTACGCGCTGGACAAGCTGCCGGCCGGTGAGATCGACTTCGCCGCCCTGCGTGCTGCCAAGCTGGTCCCGAGCACCGCAAAGAAGGCCAAGGTCGTCGTCAAGGGCGAAGTGACCAAGGCGTTCACCCTGAAGGGTATTGCTGCCACGGCTGGTGCCAAGGCCGCGATCGAAGCTGCCGGCGGCAGCGTAACGGAGTAAGAAAATCATGGCGCAAGCTGGCATCGGTAACCTCGCGGGCGGAATGGGCAAGTTCACTGAACTTCGCCAACGTTTGCTGTTCGTCGTCGGGGCTTTGATCGTCTATCGCATCGGCTGCTACGTGCCGGTGCCGGGCGTCAATCCCGATGCCATGCTTGCCATGATGCAAACGCAGGGCGGCGGCATCGTGGACATGTTCAACATGTTCTCGGGCGGCGCCCTGCACCGTTTCAGCATCTTCGCGCTGAACGTGATGCCGTACATCTCGGCATCGATCGTGATGCAGCTGGCCGTGCACATCTTCCCCGCCCTGAAGGCGATGCAGAAGGAAGGTGAGTCCGGTCGCCGCAAGATCACCCAGTATTCGCGCATCGGCGCCGTGCTGCTGGCGGTGGTGCAGGGCGGCTCGATCGCACTGGCCCTGCAGGGCCAGGTCTCGCCGTCGGGCGCTCCGGTCGTGTATGCGCCGGGCATGGGCTTCGTGCTCACCGCCGTGGTCGCACTGACCGCCGGCACCATGTTCCTGATGTGGGTCGGTGAGCAGGTCACCGAGCGCGGCATCGGCAACGGCGTGTCGCTGATCATCTTCGCCGGTATCGTTGCGGGCCTGCCGGGTGCGGTCATCCACACCTTCGACGCCTACCGCGACGGCAACATCCAGTTCATCCAGCTGCTGCTGATCGCCATCGTCGTGCTCGCCTTCACCTTCTTCGTGGTGTTCGTCGAGCGTGGCCAGCGCCGGATCACGGTGAATTACGCGCGCCGCCAGGGCGGTCGCAACGCGTACATGAACCAGACCTCGTTCCTGCCGCTGAAGCTCAACATGGCCGGCGTCATCCCGGCGATCTTTGCCTCGAGCCTGCTGGCCTTCCCGGCCACCCTGGCCATGTGGTCCGGCCAGGCCGCCAACCAGAGCAGCTTCGGCCAGGTCCTGCAGAAGGTCGCCAACGCCCTAGGCCCGGGCGAGCCGCTGCACATGATCGTGTTCGCTGCGCTGATCACCGGTTTCGCGTTCTTCTATACCGCGCTGGTGTTCAACTCGCAGGAAACCGCCGACAACCTGAAGAAGTCCGGCGCGCTGATTCCAGGCATCCGTCCGGGCAAGGCCACCGCCGACTACATCGACGGCGTGCTGACCCGCCTGACCGCGGCTGGCTCGGCGTACCTGGTGATCGTCTGCCTGCTGCCGGAACTGATGCGCACGCAGCTGAACGCCTCGTTCTACTTCGGTGGTACGTCGCTGCTGATCGTGGTGGTGGTGGTGATGGACTTCATCGCCCAGGTGCAAGCGCACCTGATGTCCCACCAGTACGAGAGCCTGCTGAAGAAGGCCAACCTGAAGGGTGGCAACCGCGGCGGTTTTGCCCGCGGCTGATAGGCCTGTTATACTTTCGTCTTCCTGACGTGATGGTCCCTCCGCTTCGCGGACTCCGGCCACACAAACGAAGGGCGGCCCCCGCAGCGGTTCCGGGTGGGGGTGTGATGAGGTGGTCCCGCGCTGGAGTAGCGCGGGCGGCCCCGGGGGAAACTCCAGGTCCAACCCCATCCGGCGCCGGAGCCTGGGCACACTCCCCAGGCCGGGTTCATGAAACCAATGGTTTCACGGGCTTCCATGTAAACCGGAACCTTGTTAGTATCGCTAGTTCACTTTTTTGATCCATCCTGCCGGATTGGCGTGCCCGAGGCGCGCTGTCGGCCATCACTCAGCTGGAGAACCGCGTCATGGCGCGTATTGCAGGCGTCAACCTGCCAGCCCAGAAGCACGTCTGGGTCGGGTTGCAAAGCATTTACGGCATCGGCCGTACCCGTTCGAAGAAGGTCTGCGAAGTCGCAGGCGTTGCTTCGACCACCAAGATCCGCGATCTGTCGGAGCCGGAAATCGAGCGCCTGCGCGCCGAAGTCGGCAAGTACATCGTGGAAGGCGATCTGCGCCGTGAAATCGGTATCGCGATCAAGCGCCTGATGGACCTGGGCTGCTACCGCGGCCTGCGTCACCGTCGTGGCCTCCCGCTGCGTGGCCAGCGCACCCGTACCAACGCCCGCACCCGCAAGGGTCCGCGCAAGGCGATCAAGAAGTAAGGGACTGAGAAATGGCTAAGCCCGCTGCTAAGACCAAGAAGAAGATCAAGCGCGTCGTCACCGACGGCGTTGCCCACGTCCACGCTTCGTTCAACAACACCATCGTCACCATCACCGACCGCCAGGGCAACGCTCTGTCGTGGGCGACCTCCGGTGGCGCTGGCTTCCGCGGTTCGCGCAAGTCGACCCCGTTCGCTGCCCAGGTGGCTGCTGAAAAGGCCGGTCGTGCTGCGCTGGACTACGGCGTGAAGTCGCTGGAAGTCCGCATCAAGGGCCCGGGTCCGGGCCGTGAGTCGGCCGTGCGTTCGTTGAACAACGTCGGCTACAAGATCACCAACATCATCGACGTGACGCCTATCCCGCACAACGGGTGCCGTCCGCCGAAGAAGCGTCGCGTCTAAAGGGAGCGATAAGAAATGGCTCGTTATATCGGTCCTACCTGTAAGCTCGCCCGTCGCGAAGGCGCCGACCTGTCCCTGAAGAGCCCGGCGCGTGCGCTGGACTCGAAGTGCAAGCTGGAGCAGAAGCCCGGCCAGCACGGCGCCACTGCCCGCAAGGGCAAGCTGTCCGACTACGCCACCCAGCTGCGTGAAAAGCAGAAGGTCAAGCGTATCTACGGCCTGCTGGAGCGTCAGTTCCGCAACTACTACAAGAAGGCCTCGACCAAGAAGGGCAACACCGGCGAGAACCTGCTGCAGCTGCTGGAAACCCGCCTGGACAACGTCGTCTACCGCATGGGCTTCGCCGTGACCCGTCCGGCTGCCCGTCAGCTGGTGTCGCACCGCGGCGTCACCGTGAATGGCAAGTCGGTCAACCTGGCTTCGTACCAGGTCAAGGCTGGCGACGCCATCGCCCTGTCCGAAAAGGCTGCCAAGCAGCTGCGCGTCCAGGAAGCCCTGACCGTCGCCGCCCAGCATGACCTGAGCCCGTCGTGGGTTGAAGTGGATTCCGGCAAGTTCACCGGCATCTTCAAGGCTGTTCCGGATCGTTCGGATCTGCCTGCGGACATCAACGAAGCGCTGATCGTCGAGCTGTATTCGAAGTAATTCATCATTGGAGAGCCCCCGGCGACGGCCGGGGGTTCACTAGGAGAACCCGCAACATGACGGTTACCGCCAACCAGGTTCTGCGTCCTCGCGGTCCGCAGATCGAACGCCTTACCGACACCCGTGCAAAGGTCGTTATCGAACCTTTGGAGCGGGGTTACGGGCATACGCTGGGTAATGCCCTGCGTCGCGTGCTGCTGTCGTCCATCCCGGGCTTCGCCATCACGGAAGTCGAAATCGACGGCGTGTTGCATGAGTACACCACGGTCGAAGGTCTGCAGGAGGACGTGCTCGAAGTCCTGCTGAACCTGAAGGACGTGGCAATCCGTATGCACTCCGGCGACAGCGCCACGCTGTCCCTGTCCAAGCAGGGCCCGGGCGTTGTCACCGCTGCCGACATCAAGGTCGACCACAATGTGGAGATCCTGAACGGCGACCATGTGATCTGCCACCTGACCAAGGATACGGCGATCAACATGCGTCTGAAGATCGAACGTGGTTTCGGCTACCAGCCGGCTGCCGCGCGTCGTCGTCCGGACGAAGAAACCCGTGCCATCGGCCGCCTGGTCCTGGATGCCTCGTTCTCGCCGGTCCGCCGCGTCGCCTATGCCGTGGAAGCGGCCCGCGTCGAACAGCGTACCGACCTGGACAAGCTGGTCATCGATATCGAGACCAACGGCACCATCGACGCCGAGGAAGCCGTGCGCACCGCCGCCGACATCCTCAGCGACCAGCTGTCGGTGTTCGGTGACTTCACCCACCGTGACCGCGGTGCGGCCAAGCCGGCCAACAACGGCGTGGATCCGGTGCTGCTGCGCCCGATCGACGATCTGGAGCTGACCGTGCGTTCGGCCAACTGCCTGAAGGCTGAAAGCATCTACTACATCGGCGATCTGATCCAGAAGACCGAAGTGGAGCTGCTGAAGACCCCGAACCTGGGCAAGAAGTCGCTCACCGAGATCAAGGAAGTGCTGGCTCAGCGCGGCCTGTCGCTCGGCATGAAGCTGGAGAACTGGCCGCCGGCCGGCGTCGCCAGCCACGGCATGCTGGGCTGATATCGGTAATGCCTGAAGGCTCCACCGTTCGCGGTGGGGCCTTCAACGCACCACACCATGCCACGACGAACCGCAGGTTCGCGGGGCAGGTCGTCCAGGACGGACGGCCAGGACCATCCGCAGTCCGCGCAGCAACGCCAGGATGGCGACAACGATCCGCACAGCCTCATCATTAACCAAGGAATATCACCATGCGTCACCAGAAGTCTGGCCGTAAGTTCAGCCGTACCAGCGCCCACCGCGAAGCGATGTTCAAGAACATGGCCGCCTCGCTGTTCAAGCACGAGCTGATCAAGACCACCCTGCCGAAGGCCAAGGAACTGCGCCGCGTTGCCGAGCCGCTGATCACCCTGGCCAAGGTCGACTCCGTCGCCAACCGCCGTCTGGCCTTCGCCCGCCTGCGCGACAACGAAGCCGTGGGCAACCTGTTCACCATCCTGGGCCCGCGCTACGCGAACCGTCCGGGCGGCTACCTGCGCCTGCTGAAGTGCGGCTTCCGCGCCGGCGACAACGCGCCGATGGCCTACGTCGAGCTGGTTGACCGTCCGGTCGTGGCCGAGGAAGTGGCCGAGTAATCGGACCGCTCCAACGCGACACAGCGAAAGCCCGGCCTCTGCCGGGCTTTTGCGTTTTCGGGGTCGGATCCCTTTCCGCAGGACAGGGCTCTGACCCGCACCGTTCCGACAGGCGTCACCTGTGGCGGTTCGAATGGCGCGCACTCTCGGTTACGCTTGGCGCCTTGATCCATTCGAGCGTTGACGATGAATCCACTGCGCTGGCCCTTCCGCGCCCAGTTCTTCCTGGGCTTCCTGATCTGCGCGGGCCTGCTCGGCTACGCGATCTTCCTGCAGCTGAAGATGGGCCTGGAGCCGTGCCCGCTGTGCATCTTCCAGCGCCTGGCATTCGCTGCGCTGGGCCTGCTGTTCCTGATCGGTGCGTTGCATGGGCCGTCCAACCGCCCCGGCCGCGCGACCTACGGCGTGCTGGCCTTCATTGCCGCCGCAGTGGGCGTTGGCATTGCTGCGCGCCACGTCTACGTGCAGATGCTGCCGCCGGAGATGGGCGCGACCTGCGGCCCGCCGCTGAGCTTCCTGCGCGAGACCATGGGGCCGCTGGAAGTGTTCCGCACGGTGCTGACGGGTACCGGCAACTGCGGCAACATCGACTGGACGTTCCTGGGCCTGACCATGCCGATGTGGTCGGGCGTGTGGTTCGTGCTGCTGGCGCTGTGGGCGTTGGTGGTGTCGCTGCGCAAGGTCAAGCGCTGAGAGCGAAACGGGGTCGGATCCCTTTGCATCGCAGAGGGCTCTGACCCCATTCCCGGTGCGGGGGCAGAGCCCTTTCCTGCGGAAAGGGATCCGACCCCTGTCTCCTCAGAAATCCTGCTGCAGGCTCAGATAGGCGCCACGGCGCGGCCCCCACTGCGGCGCGAACACGCCAACACCGCCACCGTCACGCAGCTGGTAGCTGCGGTCCAGCGCGTTGATCACCGCCAGCTGCACGTGCAGCGGATGTCCGCTGTCGGCGTTGAAGTCGTGCCCGGCGCTGAGGTTCACCTGCAGGTAGGACGGCAGCTCACCGCCGTTGGGCACGCCCTCGATATCCGAACGCAGGCCGCTGCCGAACACGTAGTTGGCGCCGATCCGGTTGTGCCCGGCGAAGGCGTAGCTGAAGCCTCCCGACGACGTCAGCTTCTGGTCGTGGTCCAGGTGGATCCAGTGGTCGGCCACATAGGCCAGCGCGTCCGGATCGAGGTTGTACTGGCCGGTGATGACCTGGGTGCCGATGGCCTTGTTGTACGCCGTGTTGAAGTAGGCGCTGAACGGACCGTTGCTGTAGTCGGCACTGAACTCCAGGCCACGGATATGGCCGCGGCGGTAGTTGAACGTCGAGTAGATGTAGGCGGCGCCGAACTGGCCTTCGTCCTGCAGGCGCGCGACGCGGCGGTCGTACGCGTCCAGGCCCAGGGTCAGGTGTTCACCCAGCTGCTGCGAGACGCCAATGTCGTAGTAGTCGCTGCGTTCGGCCAGCGGTACGTTGTTGCCGCCGCTGGGCTGCTGGTTGGTGGTGCCGTCATACAGGGCGATATCGCTGCTGGCGATCAGCTCACTGGCCGGTGGCGTGAAGTAACGCGAATAGCCGGCATGCACGGTGGTGCTGTTGCTCGCATTCCAGACCACGCCCACGCGCGGGCTGAGCTGGCCCTCGGTGTGGCCGAAGGCCTTGTAGCGATCACCACGCAGGCCGTAGTTCACGGTCCAGTCGTCGCCGATCTTCCATTCATCCTGCACGTACAACGCCAGCGTGCTGGCATGGAAGGCGCTGCGGTCGGGAATCAGCAGCGGCGTGGTGCTGGACTGCTGGCCGGCGTCATCGACCGGGAACACCCAGCTGCTGTTGCTGGCCCGCGCGTTCTCGTAGTTGCCGTACAGGCCGTAGCGCAATGTGTGGTCGTTGCCCAGTGGGGTGGAGAAGTCGGCCTGCAGGGTGTTGGCGCGGTTGCTGCGCTGGACCTGCGAGGCGACGCCACTGAACACCAGATCGCCGATGACATCCGGGTTGAACGCTACGTCGCTGTAGCGCTGCCCGGCGGACAGCTGGTAGGCGGTGCTGCCCAGCGTGCCCTGCAGCACCAGCATGCCGAAGCGGGTGGTTTCGCGCTGGGTTTCATCCAGCTGGCTGGAGTCGAAGGTGGTGGTGTCCAGGTAACCGAACTGCGGGGTCTGCCCTGGGTTGACCGGGATCTGGAAGCGGTTGTTGGCGAAGCCGGCGAACACGCTCAGGCGGGTGTTCTCGTTGACCAGGTAGGTCAGGTCGGCGAAGGCCTTGCCCTGGTGGGTGTCGTCGTGCAGCGGCTTGCGCGAACTGGTCGGATTCTCCAGGCCGACCTCGTTCTGGTCGTAGTTGCCGGTCAGGAACCAGCTCCAGCGTCCCTGGTTGCCCCACCACGAGGCATTCGGATTGATCTTGCCGAACGAGCCTGCGGTCAGCCCGGCGCTGCCGCCATTGCCGAGCTCGGCACCACTGCGCGTGGTGATGTCGACCACCGCCGCGGTGCGCTCGCCGAACTGCGCCGGCAGTGCGCCATCCATCAGGCGGATGCTCTTGATGGTGCGGGCGTCCAGGGTCTGGCCGAAGCCGGAGATCGATTCGGGCAGCAACACGCCGTTGATGCGGTACTGCAGATTGGCGTGGTCGCCGCGCACGTGCACGCCGCCATAGGAATCCTGGACCACGCCGGGTGCCTGCAGCAGTACCTGGCTGAGCGGCGCAGAGGCACCCAGCGGCTGCTTCTGGATGTCCTCGGCGGTGATCTGGTACTGGCTGCTGCCGATGTCCGGCGACAGCGCGTTGCGGGCCTGGTCGAGCTGGGCGCTGACGGTGACCGTGTCGAGGTCCTTCACCGGGGCGGCATCGGCAGCCGCGGCGGGGGAGGGCAGGCTGGCAAGGGTCAGGGCGAAGGTGATGCCGGTAGCGAGCAGGGAAGGCTTCATGGCGGATGGGCTGTGGAAGGGGCCAGTGGGGATGGAGTGTTACTTCGTAACAATGCGTGGCGAATCATGCGCCTGTCCGGGCGGCCGTGGCCATGCGGTTTGTGGCCGATCGCGATGCGCTTTCCCCGGCGTTCAGTCATGTGTAGACGGCGCCCGGCCCTTTGCGACAGCGGTCGGCTCTGCGACCATGATCGTCCCCCACCCCCGGAAGTCTGCAATGAGCCTGTCCGCCGTTTCGCCTGTCCCCGATCCTGCCGCGACCGCCGCTGGCGCTGCCTGGTCGCCGGAGAGCTGGCGTGGCAAGACCGCGCTGCAGATGCCGACCTACCCGGACCCGGTGGCGCTGGACGCCGCCCTGCACGAGCTGAAGCGGCTGCCGCCGCTGGTCACGTCGTGGGAAATCCTGGCGCTGAAGCAGCAGCTGGCCGAGGCCCAGGAAGGCAAGCGCTTCCTGCTGCAGGGCGGCGATTGCGCCGAGAACTTCAGCGACTGCGAATCGGGCACCATTTCCAACCGGTTGAAAGTGCTGCTGCAGATGAGCCTGGTGCTGGTGCACGGCCTGCGCCAGCCAGTGATCCGCGTTGGGCGCTTTGCCGGCCAGTACGCCAAGCCGCGTTCGGCCGATACCGAGACCCGCGACGGCGTGACCCTGCCCAGCTACCGCGGCGATGTGATCAATGCGCCGGCGTTCACCGAGGCGGCGCGCCTGCCCGACCCGAAGCGGATGCTGCAGGCGCATGCACATTCGGCGATGACCATGAACTTCGTGCGTGCGCTGATCGATGGCGGCTTCGCCGACCTGCACCATCCGGAGTACTGGAACCTGGAGTGGGTGCGGCATTCGCCGCTGGCCGCCGAGTACCAGAAGATGGTGGCGTCGATCGGTGATGCGGTGCACTTCATGGAAACCCTGGCCGGGGCCCGCGTGCACAACCTCAACCGCATCGACTTCTACACCTCGCATGAAGCGCTGCTGCTGCCCTACGAGCAGGCGCTGACCCGGCAGGTGCCGCGCCAGCAGGGCTGGTTGAACCTGAGCACGCACTACCCGTGGATCGGCATGCGCACGGCTGCGCTCGATGGCGCGCACGTGGAATACCTGCGTGGCGTGCGCAACCCGATTGCGATCAAGGTGGGCCCGTCGGTGACGCCGGACCAGCTGCTGCGCCTGATCGATGTGCTCAACCCGCATGACGAGCCGGGCCGATTGAGCTTCATCCACCGCATGGGTGCAGCGCAGATTGCCGAGAAGCTGCCGCCGCTGCTGGACGCGGTCAAGCGCGATGGCCGTCGCGTGCTGTGGGTGTGCGACGCGATGCATGGCAATACCGAAAGCACCGCCAATGGCTTCAAGACGCGCCGCTTCGACAACGTGCGTGGCGAAGTGGAGATGTCGTTCGATCTGCATGCGGCCGCAGGCACGCGACTGGGCGGTGTGCACCTGGAACTTACGGGCGAGGATGTCACCGAATGCACCGGTGGTGCGCGCGAACTGACCGAGCGTGACCTGGAGCGCGCGTATCGTTCGACGGTGGACCCACGGTTGAACTACGAGCAGTCGCTGGAGATCGCGATGGCGATCGTGCGCAAGCAGGAACAAGTGCGGTAAGGGGTTTTCGGCAGGGCTTGCAGCCCTGCACCTGCTGCAATCAACGGCAACGTCAAAAGCTGCAGCGGCATTCCGTGGTTTGGTGGGGCGGTGTCGGAGTGCGGGGACGCCGTGAACCCGTCCCTGGGGGCTTGGCAGCCGCATCCATGCGGCTGACACCCCGCACTCCGACACCGCCCCACCTCTGACAGATTCCGGCGGCTGTTGGTAGGTGTCGACCTTGGTCGACACGGTAGATCCACGCCATGCGTGGATGCTTTTCGATTCCCATTCGAAATAGTCGATTCCGATGGAGATTCATCCACGCATGGCGTGGATCTACTGCAGATCGCGCAGATCTGTCAAAGGCGGGGTGGGTCCGGTTGCGGGGGCGTGAGCCGCATGGATGCGGCGACCGAGCTTACATGGGTGAGGGCGCTTTGCTTGCGAAGCACTGCTTCGCAAGCGCCCGAACGCACAGCCGCCAGCGGCTGGGCCGGGCCCCGGAGGGGGACTTGCAGCGCCCCCCGCAATCGGACCCACCCCGCCATCCCACAGGAAACCCGCTTCTGCTTCGGCTGTTGCTGTTGCTCCAGCTCGTAGCAGGTGCAGGGCTGCAAGCCCTGCCGAGCAACACCCTCCTTACGAACGACTGACGTGACGCTCATGCGCCATGCGCGAGGCTGTCCGCTTGGCTGTTCGAGTGGAGGTGGCAACGGTGCACTGGCAAAGCGCACAGGCATACGCATGGCCGTTGGGATTGGCCGTAGTGGTGGGCGGCATCGGCGCGTGGCTGATCCTGTGGATCTACCATCGATTGAAAGGGCGTGATCGCCGGCGCGCGCGCATCGGCCGTGTGCTCGGGCTGCCGATGGCGACCGCATGGCCGCTGCTGCTGTTGATCCCCGCATTGCAGGCCACGCCGCTGCAGGATCCGCTGCTGGGCAATCTGCAGCACATGCTGCACATCGCGCTGACCGCATGCTTCATCTGGTTGCTGGTGCGCGCGGTGGCGGCGGGTGAGCGCGCGATCCTGCGCAGTCATCCCATCGATGTCTCCGACAATCTGGAGGCACGCCGCATCCAGACCCAGACCCGGGTGCTCAGCCGCGTTCTGATGGGCGCCATCATCGTGCTGGGCGCGTCGCTGGTACTGCTGACGTTCCCGATGGTGCAGAAGATCGGCACCGCGCTGCTGGCCTCGGCGGGCCTGATCGGCCTGGTGGCGGGTATCGCCGCCAAGCCGGTGTTCGGCAACCTGATCGCTGGCCTGCAGATCGCGGTGACGCAGCCGATCCGGCTGGATGACGTGGTGATCGTCGAGGGCGAGTGGGGGCGCATCGAGGAGATCGGCAGCAGCTACGTGGTGGTGCGTATCTGGGATGAGCGGCGCATGGTGGTGCCGCTGACCTGGTTCATCGAAAACCCGTTCCAGAACTGGACGCGGCGCAGCGCCGATCTTCTCGGCACGGCATTTCTGTGGCTGGACTATCGTGCCCCGATCGCGGCGATCCGCGCTGAGCTGGAGCGCATCTGCCGTGGCGAAGCGCTGTGGGACGGCCGGGTCTGCGTGACCCAGGTGACCGAGACCAGCGAGCGTGCGATCCAGGTGCGCCTGCTGGTCAGTGCGCGCAGCTCTGGCGATGCCTTCGATCTGCGCTGCCTGGTGCGCGAACGCATGCTCGATTTCCTCGCGCGCGAGCATCCGCAGTCGCTGCCGCAGGTGCGTGCGCGGCTGCAGCATGCAGACGAACTGGACATGCCGCGCGGTCCACGTGCACGCACTGCAGATGTGCGTTCGCCAGGGGCGGAAGATGGTGAGGCGGCAATCCTGCCGGTGGAGCCGGAACCCGAACGGTAGCGCCGGCCGCTGGCCGGGGACCCCGGATCGGCCGGCCGGCGGCCGGCACTATCGGTTCACGGCTCGCCCGCGTCGATCAGGGTGTCGGTGTCGAAGTGCGGTGGGCGCCGCGCGCGGGTGCGCTGTTCATAGGCGTAGGCCATTTCGATCAGCTTCGGTTCGCTCCACGCGGTGCCCATGAACAGCAGGCCGACCGGCAGGCCATCGATCTGGCCCATCGGCACGCTGAGGCTGGGATAGCCGGCAACGGCGGCGGCGCCGTAGCTCTCGCCGGGGAAGTCGTCGCCTTCGCTGCGGATCGGCCACGCCACACCGGTGGTCGGCGCCACCAGGGCATCGAGCTGGTGGGCGGCGAGGGCAGCATCGATGCCTTCCGGGCCGGCCAGCCGCCGTGCATCGCTGCGTGCGCGTATATAGGCGGGGTCGGCCAGGCCAGCGGTAGCGTCGGCCTCCACCAGCAGTTCCTGGCCGAACAGGCCCAGTTCCTGCTTGCTGTGCGCCTGGTTGAAGGCGATCAGCTCGGCCAGGCTGCGCAGTGGCGCGCGATGGGCGTTGAAGTAACGCTCCAGCCCGGCCTTGAATTCGTACAGCAGCACCGTGCGTTCGGCCTCGGCCCACGCGCCCTGGTTGGGCAGCTCCACTGGCACCACGATGGCACCGGCCCGACGCAGCTCGGTGGCTGCCTGTTCGATCAGCGGCGGCATGCCGCGGTACTTCAGCAGCGGTGTCTGCAGCAGGCCGATGCGCTTGCCACGCAGGCCCTGCGGGTCCAGGCGCGCGGTGTAGTCGTACACTGCGCGGCCGGGCATGGTGGCCGTGGCCGGGTCGGCATCGTCGCGGCCGGCGATCGCAGTCAGTACGGCTGCGGCGTCGGCGACGCTGCGTGTCATCGGCCCTGCGGTGTCCTGGCTGAAGGAAATCGGGATGATGCCCTCGCGGCTGACCAGGCCGACGGTCGGCTTGAGGCCGACGATGCCATTGATCGCCGCAGGGCAGACGATGCTGCCGTCGGTTTCGGTGCCGATCGCTACGCTGGCCAAGTTGGCGGCGACCGCCACCGCGCTGCCGCTGCTGGAGCCGCAGGGCGAGTGGCTGAGGCGATAGGGATTGCGGGTCTGGCCACCGCGCGCGCTCCAGCCGGACACCGAATCGTTGCCGCGGAAATTGGCCCACTCGCTGAGATTGGTCTTGCCCAGCACCACCGCACCGGCGTCGCGCAGCCGGCGCACCAGGTAGGCGTCGTCCGGGCGGAACCCCTGCAGGGCCAGCGACCCGGCGCTGGTGGCCATCGGGGCGGCGTTGATGTTGTCCTTCAGCAGTACCGGAATGCCGTGCAGCGGGCCGCGCAGGCGCCCATCACGGCGCTCGCGGTCGCGCGCAGCGGCTTCCTTCAGTGCATCCGGGTTGAGTTCGATCACCGCGCGCAGGCGCGGCCCGGTGCGGTCCAGGGTGGCGATGCGCTGCAGGTAGGCCTGGGTCAGGGTGGTGCTGTCCAGCTCGCCGGCGGTCATCCGCGCCTGCAGGTCGGCGACATCGGTTTCGGCGTACGGGAACGGCACGTTGCGGCTCGCGGGTTCGGCCGCATGCGCGCTGGACGTGGCCGGGCTGCAGCCAGCCGAAAGCAGCGCAGGCAGCGCGGCAAGCAGGCAGGTCAGCAGAGGCGGCAAGGACGGGCGCATGGGGCGGCTTGGTCGGCTCCAATCCCCAGTGTAGCCGGTGCTCAGCGGTGGCGCTTGCGCAGGTCGCGGGCGAGGACGTAGACCACGATCAGGTTGATCGCCAGGATCGTCCACGACGGCCAGCCGGGGTGGCGGATGATCGCGAAGATGTCGAAGGGCAGGTACAGCGAGGCAGTCAGGCAGCCCAGCCAGGAGGCCCAGGCCTTGGCCCGCCACAGGCCCCAGGCTTCGACCAGGTGCAGCAGGCCGTAGCCGATCATCCCCGCCGCGGCCAGGTGCACCGCGTCGGGGCTGATCATGTGCAGCAGCGAGGGCAGGGTGCCATGGTCCGGATCCAGGCTGAAACGCCGGATCAGGACCATGATGCCGTGCCGCAGCGGCTGCGGTCCGAGCACTTCCAGCCCGGTGGCGGCCAACAGCGCCAGCATCGCTTTGCTCGCTTCGAGCAGGGCGATGACGTGGAGACCCGGATGCCGGTGCGGATCCGGGTTGTAGCCGCTCTGGTTCACGAGGTGCTGGCTCAGCCGCCGCGCGAAGCCTTCTTGCGGTCGCTTTCGGTCAGGAACTTCTTGCGCAGACGGATCTCCTTCGGGGTGATCTCGACCAGCTCGTCGTCTTCGATGAAGTCCAGGGCCTGTTCCAGCGAGTACTTGATCGCCGGGGTCAGCTGGATCGCATCGTCCTTGCCCGAAGCGCGCATGTTGGTCAGCGGCTTGGTCTTGATCGCGTTGACGGTCAGGTCGTTGTCCTTGGAGTGGATGCCGACCAGCTGACCTTCATACACGTTGTCGCCTTCAGCAGCGAAGAGCTTGCCGCGCTCCTGCAGCGGGCCCAGCGAGTAAGCCGGGGTGGTGCCCGCGGCGTTCGCGATCATCACGCCGTTGATGCGCTTGGCGATGGCGCCCTGTTCCTTCGGGCCGTAATGGTCGAACACGTGGAACAGCAGGCCCGAGCCCTGGGTCAGGGTCTTGAACTCGTTCTGGAAACCGATCAGGCCACGGGCCGGGATCTGGTACTCCAGGCGCACACGGCCCTTGCCGTCCGGTTCCATGTTCTTCAGCTGGCCCTTGCGGGTGCCCAGCTTTTCCATCACGCCGCCCTGGTGGACTTCTTCGATGTCCACCACCAGCTGCTCGATCGGCTCCATCATCTGGCCGTCGATTTCCTTGATGATCACTTCCGGGCGCGACACGGCCAGCTCGTAGCCCTCGCGACGCATGTTCTCGATCAGCACCGACAGGTGCAGTTCGCCACGGCCGGAGACCAGGAACTTGTCGGCGTCTTCCAGCTGTTCGACCTTCAGGGCCACGTTGTGGACCTGTTCGCGGTCCAGGCGGTCCTTGATCTGGCGGCTGGTCAGGAACTTGCCACCGGACAGGTCCTTGTTGCCGGCGAACGGCGAGTTGTTGACCTGGAAGGTCATCGAGATGGTCGGCTCGTCGACGGTCAGTGCCGGCAGGGCTTCCGGATTTTCCGGGTGGCACAGGGTGTCGGAGATGGTCAGCTCCGGAATGCCGGAGATGGCCACGATGTCACCGGCCTCGGCCGTGTCCTGCTCGATGCGCTCCAGGCCCAGGAAGCCCAGCACCTGGGCGACCTTGCCGTTGCGCTTCTTGCCTTCACGGTCGATGACGGCGACCTGCATGTTCTTCTTCAGGGTGCCGCGCTGGATGCGGCCGATGCCGATCACGCCCACGAAGTTGTTGTAGTCCAGCTGGCTGATGCGCATCTGGAACGGGCCTTCCGGGTCCACTTCCGGACGCGGGGCGTGCTGCATGATCGCTTCGTACAGCGGGGTCATGTCGCCGTCGCGCACGGTGTCTTCCAGGCCGGCGTAGCCGTTCAGGGCCGAGGCGTAGACGATCGGGAAGTCCAGCTGCTCATTGGTGGCGCCGAGCTTGTCGAACAGGTCGAAGACCTGGTCGATCACCCACTCCGGGCGCGAACCCGGGCGGTCGACCTTGTTGACCACGACGATCGGCTTGAAGCCCATCGCGAAGGCCTTCTGGGTCACGAAGCGGGTCTGCGGCATCGGGCCGTCCATCGCATCGACCAGGATCAGCACGGTGTCGACCATCGACAGCACGCGCTCGACCTCACCGCCGAAGTCGGCGTGGCCGGGGGTGTCGACGATGTTGATCCGGTTCTTGATGCCGGTCTTCTTGTCTTCCCAGGTGATGGCGGTGTTCTTGGCCAGGATGGTGATGCCGCGTTCCTTTTCCTGGTCGTTGCTGTCCATCACGCGCTCGGCGAGGACGGTGCGCTCGGACAGGGTGCCGGACTGCTTCAGCAGCTGGTCGACCAGGGTGGTCTTGCCATGGTCGACGTGGGCGACGATGGCGATGTTGCGAAGATTTTCGATGGACATACGAAAGGGGGCCAGTCGGCGCCGGATTTGGAAAAAGAAGTCCAACATTATACGTCGAACTTGACGATTCGCGAAAAGGTCGATTTCACGCCGGTCACGGGGCCCATTCAGCTGGCTGTCCGCCGCGCCGGCCGAGGTCGCCAGCGCCGGTCGGCGGGGCTCCCTTCCGGCGGCTGAAGCCGGGCTCTGCGCCGATGGTCGAAGCCGCCGCTGCCACGAGGCAGGTGTAAACTAGGTGGCTAGACGCATTCCCCTTTGCATCAAGGATCTTCATGTCCCTCATCGCCACTTTCGACACCACCCAGGGCCCGATCAAGGTCGAGCTGTTCGCCGACAAGGCGCCGCTGACCGTGGCCAACTTCGTGAACCTGGTCAAGCACGGCTTCTATGACGGCCTGATCTTCCACCGCGTGATCGCCGACTTCATGATCCAGGGCGGCTGCCCGCAGGGTCGTGGCACCGGCGGCCCGGGCTACAAGTTCGAAGACGAGAAGAATGGCGTGAAGCACGAGGTCGGCTCGCTGTCGATGGCCAACGCCGGCCCGAACACCAACGGCAGCCAGTTCTTCATCACCCACATCAAGACCGATTGGCTGGACGGCCGCCACACCGTCTTCGGCAAGGTCCTGGAAGGCCAGGCCATCGTCGATTCGGTCAAGCAGGGCGACGTGATCCATTCGATCACCCTGGAAGGCGACGTCGACGCCGTGCTGGCCGCCCAGGCCGAGCGCGTCGCGGAGTGGAACAAGCACCTCGCCGCCTGATCCCCTTCGAAACGGCCACCCACGGGTGGCCGTTTCCCTGTTCCCCGCCGCCCGCCAGGCCTGCGTGGCCACGCCCGCGGCGTCCCATCAAACGCTTGCAAGCAAGAGGAAACCCCCATGAAAGCACCCGTTCGTGTTGCCGTGACCGGCGCCGCCGGCCAGATCGGTTATGCCCTGCTGTTCCGCATCGCCTCCGGCGAAATGCTGGGCAAGGACCAGCCGGTCATCCTGCAGCTGCTGGAACTGCCGGTCGACAAGGCCCAGGCCGCCCTGAAGGGCGTGATGATGGAGCTGGAAGACTGCGCCTTCCCGCTGCTGGCCGGCATGGTCGGCACCGATGACGCCGAAGTCGCGTTCAAGGACGCCGACATCGCCCTGCTGGTTGGCGCACGTCCGCGTGGCCCGGGCATGGAGCGCAAGGACCTGCTGCTGGAAAACGCCAAGATCTTCACCGCCCAGGGCGCGGCGCTGAACAAGGTCGCCAGCCGTGACGTGAAGGTGCTGGTGGTCGGCAACCCGGCCAACACCAACGCCTACATCGCCATGAAGTCGGCCCCGGACCTGAAGCCGGAAAACTTCACCGCCATGCTGCGCCTGGACCACAACCGCGCGCTGAGCCAGCTGTCGACCAAGCTCGGCAAGCCGGTCGGTGGCATGGAGAAGCTGGTCGTGTGGGGCAACCACAGCCCGACCATGTACCCGGACTACCGTTTCGCCACCGCCGATGGTGCGTCGATCGCCGATGCGATCAACGACCAGGAGTGGAACGCCAACACCTTCATCCCGACCGTCGGCAAGCGCGGCGCGGCGATCATCGAAGCCCGCGGCTCGTCCTCGGCTGCTTCGGCCGCCAACGCCGCGATCGACCACGTGCGTGACTGGGTGCTGGGCAGCAACGGCAAGTGGGTCACCATGGGCGTGCCGTCCGACGGTTCCTACGGCATTCCGGAAGGCGTGATCTTCGGTTTCGCGGTGACCACCGAGAACGGCAAGTACACCCTGGTCAAGGATCTGCCGATCGACGACTTCAGCCAGAAGTACATCGACAAGACCCTGGCCGAGCTGGAAGAAGAGCGCGCTGGCGTCGCCCACCTGCTGGGCTGATGCAGGCGGTACCGGCCCTGGCCGGTACGTCTTCCATCGAGGTAGGTACCGGCCGTCGGCCGGTACGCAGAAGACGGGGAAGCTTCGGCTTCCCCGTTTCTGTTTGGACGGATACGGAGCCGCATGATCCACCTGCATTACATCGACGACGCGCTGCTGGTGGCCGAGAAGCCGGCCGGCCTGCTGTCCGTGCCTGGCCGCAGCGCCGAGAACCAGGACTGCGTGGTCGCGCGCCTGCAGGCGCTGTACCCGGATGCGCTGACCGTGCATCGCCTGGACCAGGTGACCTCCGGCCTGCTGCTGCATGCGCGCGGCAAGGACATGCAGGTGGCGCTGTCGATGCAGTTCGAGCAGCGCCAGGTTGGCAAGCGTTATGAAGCGATCGTGGAGGGGCTGCTTGAAGGCGATGCCGGCGAAGTGGACCTGCCACTGATCGTGGACTGGCCGAACCGGCCGAAGCAGATGATCGATCATGAACGCGGCAAGCCGGCACTGACGCGCTGGCGCGTAATGGCGCGTGATGTTGAAGGGCAGCGTACCCGCGTGGCGCTGGAGCCGGTCACCGGCCGCAGCCATCAGCTGCGCCTGCACATGGCCAGTCTCGGCCATCCCATCGTTGGCGATGTGCTGTATGACGCCGCGCCTGCGCCGCGCGTGCATCTGCATGCGCGCAGCCTGCGGTTCACCCATCCGGTGACAGGCGAAGCACTCGCGTTCGAGTCCGCGACGCCGTTCTAGGGATTCGGCAGGGCTTGCAGCCCTGCACCCGCAGAATCAACGTCAACGTCAAAAGCGGGCTATCCGTGGGTTGGCGGGACGGTGTCGGAGTGCGGGGACGCCGCAAGTACGTCCGTGTAGGCTTGGCAGCCGCATCCATGCGGCTGACACCCCGCACTCCGACACCGCCCCACCTTCGACAGGTTCCTGCGGCTGTTGATAACTGCGGCCGTCGTTCTGCGCCGCTGTTGGTAGGTGTCGACCTTGGTCGACACGATTTTTCTGTCAGATATCGAATGAATCATCCACGCATGGCGTGGATCTACCGTGTCGACCAAGGTCGACACCCACCAGGGCAATACGCCGTTCCGACAGATCGCGGAATCTGTCGAAGGCGGGGTGGGTCCGGTTGCGGGAGTGTCCGCGGCATGGATGCCGCGGCCAAGCCCCCAAGGACGGGTTTACGGCGTCTCCCGCAACCGGGCCCATCCCGCCCTCCCACGGATAGTCTGCTGTTGCTTTGGCTTTGGCTTTGGCTTTGGCTTTGGCTTCGGCCTCTGCAGGTGCAGGGCTGCAAGCCCTGCAGAACAAAACCCCACCCCCTACCAAGGTAGGACGGCCCGCGCGGCAGCGCCGGACTATCCTCGAACCCATGACTTTGTCTGGGAGGGCTGCGTCATGAACTACGAGGAAACCTACCGTCGCTCGATCGACGAGCCGGAGGCCTTCTGGGGCGAGGAAGCCAAGCGCATCCATTGGCACAAACCGCCGCAGCAGGTGCTCGACTACAGCAACCCGCCGTTCCGGCGCTGGTTCGTCGGTGGTGAAACCAATCTCTGCTACAACGCCGTCGATCGCCACCTCGCCGAGCGCGCCGACCAGCTCGCGCTGGTTGCCATTTCCACCGAGACCAACAGCACCCGCGAGATCACCTATCGCCAGCTGTATCGCGAAGTGAACGACTTCGCCGCGGTGCTCAAGCATCTCGGCGTTGGCCACGGCGACCGCGTGGTGATCTACATGCCGAACATGGCCGAAGCCGTGTTCGCGATGCTGGCCTGCGCGCGCATCGGTGCGGTGCACTCGGTGGTGTTCGGTGGCTTCGCCGCGCACAACCTGGCGCTGCGCATCGACGACGCCAAGCCCAAGCTGCTGATCGCGGCAGATGCCGGCATGCGCGGTGGCAAGTTGATTCCGTACAAGCCGATGGTCGACGCGGCCTGCGCCGAAGCGGCTTCGCCACCACCGCATGTGTTGATCGTGTCGCGCGGACTGGATGCAGCCGAGCCTCGCGTGTCGGGCCGCGATGTGGAATACGCCGAGCTGCGTGCGCAGATCGGTGAAGTCGATGTGCCGGTGCAGTGGCTGGAAGCCAGCGAGCCGAGCTACCTGTTGTATACCTCCGGCACCACCGGCAAGCCGAAGGGCGTGCAGCGCGATGTCGGTGGTTATGCCGTGGCGATGGCACAGTCGATGGAGACCGTGTTCGACTGCAGGCCGGGACAGGTGATGTTCTCCACGTCCGATGTCGGCTGGGCGGTAGGCCATTCCTACAATGTGTACGGCCCGCTGATCGGCGGCTGTACCTCGCTGCTGTACGAGGGGCTGCCGACCAACCCGGACCCGGGCATCTGGTGGGCGCTGTGCGAGCAGTACAACGTGCGCACGATGTTCTCGTCGCCCACGGCCATCCGCGTGTTGAAGAAGCACGACGCCGATTTCATCCATCGCCACGACCTGCGCGCGCTGAAATATCTGTTCCTGGCCGGCGAGCCGCTGGACGAACCCACCGCGCACTGGATCAGCGAAGCGCTCGGCAAGCCGATCATCGACAACTACTGGCAGACCGAAACCGGTTGGCCGGCACTGACCCTGCTGCCGGGCCTGGAGATGAAGCCGGTGCGCTTCGGTTCGCCGGGCTTCCCCAACCTCGGCTACCGGATGAAGGTGATCGATGAGAACACCGGCGAGGAAGTCGCCCCGGGGCAGAAGGGCGTGCTGGTGGTGTCGCCGCCGTTGCCGCCGGGCTGCATGAGCACGGTGTGGAACGACGACAGCCGTTTCCTGCAGAGTTACTTCAGCCACTTCAAGGAACTGCTGTACAGCTCGCTGGACTGGGCGATCCGCGATGATGATGGCTACACCTTCATCCTCGGCCGCACCGATGATGTGATCAACGTGGCCGGGCACCGCCTGGGCACGCGCGAGATCGAGGAGGCCATTTCCAGTCACCCGCGCGTGGCCGAGGCCGCCGTGATCGGGGTCAAGGATGAGCTGAAGGGGCAGGTGCCGCTGGTGTTCGTCACCCTCAAGCAGGGTCTGGATGGCGAGGATCCGGCGCCGGTGGTGGCCGAGATGATGGCCACGGTGACCACCTCGCTCGGCGCGGTGGCGCGCCCGGCGCACGTGCACGTGGTCAATGCACTGCCCAAGACCCGTTCGGGCAAGCTGCTGCGGCGATCGTTGCAGGCGCTGGCGGAGCAGCGCGACCCGGGTGACCTGTCGACGCTGGACGACCCCAGCGCGCTGGAGGAGATCCGCCGGGCGCTGGGCCGCTGACCCGTTAATGCCGGCCGCTGGCCGGCACCCCCATCAATCCCCAGATTGCCGGCCAGCGGCCGGCACTCCCCTGCGCACTTGCGCTAAGCTCGGCCTGTCATCGACCTGCAACACGCGGCGCGCGCCGGGGAACGCGCGTGCCGCACGGGGATGGCACCCAGGGGGGCGTGCCCGCGAGGGTGCGCCGGCATTGCGCATCAAGGGAGGGGGAGGCAATGGCATTGCTGCACGCCAAGACGGCTGCTGGCCGTCAGGAAATCGAAGACCGTAGCCGGCGCCTGCCGGCGGCACTGCGTTCAATCCTGCTGATGGTCGACGGCCATCGCGACGACGCCGAACTGCGCGGCCTGTTCGAAGGCCTGCGCGCACCACCGGACGCACTGGAGCAATTGTCAGCACAGGGCCTGATCGAAGTGATCGGCGGAAGCGCAGAGGTGGCACCGGCGCGTGGCATCAGCACCGGCCGCGAACAGGATCCGGCGCTGTACCAGCAGTTGTACGACGCGATGAGCGAGGCGGTGCGCCGTCACCTGGGCCTGAAGGGCTACTTCATGCAGTTGAAGATCGAACGCTGCACCGATGCGCTGGCGCTGGAGCGCCTGTGCCCGGAACTGCTGGCGGCGGTGGGCAAGGCGCGCAGCCCTGCATTGGCGCAGCGCTGGTGGCAGGAAACCCAGGCGGCCGTGGTGAACGCTGGCAGTGAGGTCGTGCAGGCCTGAGCCACCGCGTAAAGTGATCGGTTCACTTCCCCACAAGGAGTCCCGCGTGCAGGACCACCACGACGACACCGACACCCCAGGCTGGGACGCGATCAATGCGGCGCTGGCGCCGCTGTATGCCGGCCAGGAGCCGCGCCACTTCGGCACCGCGCTTCCCTATACGCTTGGGGGCCAGGATCCGCTGGATGGCATCAGCGTGTACTGGGCGGATACGCCGGTCCCGCACTGGCATTACATCACCTACGGCTTCTCCGAGCTGTACGCCAAGGAGAGCCGTGATGCGGATGCCAGCGGTTATGGTTTCGAGCTGACCTTCCGCCTCGCTGCCGACGCCGGTGAGAACGCCGGCAGCACGCCACCCGTGTGGCCGATGAACCTGCTGCAGAACCTGGCGCGCTATGTGTTCGGCAGCGGCAATGTGTTCGAGGATGGCCACCACCTCAACGCCAACGGCCCGATCGCGCTGGAGACCGGCACGCGGCTGTGCCATCTGGCCTTCATTGCCGACCCGCAGTTGCCGGCGCGGGACACGGCCAACGGCCATCTGCAGTTCCTGCAGCTGGTCGGCTTGACCGATGAGGAGATGGAGGCGGTCAAGCGCTGGTCGACGCGTGGTGTGCTGCAGGCGCTGCTGCCGGCGATGGCGCTGTGGATCAGCGATCTGCATCGCGGCAATCTGCTGGACGATCCGGCACTGGCCGCACAGGTGCAGGCCGGCAGCGAGCGCGAGGGCTCCAGCACCGGCATGCTGTTCATCGAGACCCTGGACTGGCGCCAGGAGGCGGGCGTCACCACGCTGGTGCTCGGCGCCGGCCAGGTCGCCAGCGTGTGCGAACTGCTGCCGCTGCGCCTGCGCCACGGCAAATCGCTGGAACTGGTCAGCCGCGAGCGGCAGTGGGAATTCATTCCGGCCGGGCACGGTGAGGCCGGCGAGGTATCGGCCGACAGTGCGCGTTGGGTACTGGACGAGACAGGTCTGCAGGCCCTGGCGGGCGTGCGCGCCGAGCGTGGGATCTACCCGGTGGCGGAGGCGCTGCGCATCGACGTGGTGCCGACCTACCTGCGCGATGCCAAGGGTGAAGTGATCCGCCAGATCGGTTGATCACCCCGTTGGAGCCGAGGGGGTCAGAGCCGCCTGCTGCGCAGACGGATCCGACCCCGCTTGGTAGCCGGTGGCGTCAGGCCAGGCCTTCAGCCTTCAGTGCTGCCTGCACGCCGGCATCGGCATCCATGCGCGCCTTGTAGGCGGCCAGGTTGTCCAGGCCGGACAGGTCGACCCTGGTGCCGGCGGCCCAGCGCAGGGTGATGTAGAAGTACGGGTCGGCAAAGCTGCGGAAACCGGCCAGCCAGGGCTTGTCGGCCAGCTGCTTGTCAGCGGTCTCGAACAGGCCACGCAGGCGCTTGTGCGCGGCGGCGCGGATCGCATCGAACTGGCTCTCGTCGGCGATGAACTTGCCCGGCGCGAACAGCGGCGAGAAGGCCGGATGCACGTCCGAATTGACGAAGGCCAGCCAGCGGGTGGCTTCGGCGCGCTGGCGCGGGCTGCCGTCGCCGCCGAGGCCGGCCTGCGGGAAGCTGTCGGCGATGTAGCCCATGATCGCGGCGTTCTGCAGCAGCACGAAGTCGCCGTCGACCAGTGCGGGAACGGCGCCGGCCGGATTGATCTTGAGGAATTCCGGACCCTTCAGGGTGTCCTTGTTCAGCAGTTCAACCTCGAACGGCTGGCCGGTCCACTGCAGGGCGATGTGGTCGGCGGTGGAACAGGCACCGGGCTTGCTGTACAGCTTCATGGGAACTCCAGGTGATGCGGGCGGGAAGCCCCCACTATCCCAGAGCCTGGCGGCGGGCGGCAACGCTGCCGCCAGCACGGATCGTTACGACTGCCGCGGCTTGAGGTTCTGCACCTTATAGAAGGTGTGATCGCCGATGGTGGCCACCTGGTAGGCATTGCGCCAGTTCGGGCTGGCGATGGACAGCGCAGCAAAGTGGCTGGCACCGGGCACGATTTCGCGGCGCTCGCCGGCCGGTAGCGCCCAGTTGCGCTCGGCGTCGAAGGCGACGTTCATCGCTTCGCTCCAGGCGGCGTCGTTGCCCAGCTGGGTGCCGGGGGAGACGATGGTCGGCGCGAACTGCTTGCGTGCGGTGACCACCTGGCACATCGAGTCGCCCCACAGGCCACTGTCGAGACGGCGCAAGGCGACCTCGGCGACGGCTTGCTGGCCGCGCAGGGTCTGGTCGCGGGCTTCCAGGTAAACGGTGGTGCTCAGACACAGTGAATCAGCGGCCGGCTGCGGCAACAACTGTGACAGCCAGAGAATCCAGGCCAGTTTCATATAACTCCTTGCTCCGTATGGGCCGCACTCTCCGGTTCCGGCCGCGGGGCGACAGGAGGCGGGGGACGACTTGGCGTCATGGGGAGGCGGCCATCGGGGCCGCCCCGTGGGCAGCCCCAAAAGAAACGATCAGTACCGATCGTGGGGGCTGCGCCGGCTCACCGGAAACTGGCTGGTGAGCGGAAAGATGGCGCAAGGTAGGGGGGCATAGCCGAACGCATCGTGAACCGCTCGGCTTGACATTCAGGTTCAACGGGGGTGACGGAAATCACATTCCGTCCCCCATTCAGGCGCTCATCAGAGCGCGGCAGCGACCCGGCTGCCCTGGTCGATGGCGCGTTTTGCATCGAGTTCTGCGGCCACATCGGCACCGCCGATCAGCTGCGCGTTGATGCCGGCCGCCTGCAATTCTGCCTGCAGCATGCGGTTCGGTTCCTGCCCGGCGCAGATCACCACATGGTCGACCGGCAGCAGCTGTTCGCTGCCGTCCACGCGGATGCGCAGGCCTTCGTCATCCACGCCGAGGTACTCGACGCCGCCGAGCATGCGCACGCCCTTGGCCTTCAGCGTGGCGCGATGGATCCAGCCAGTAGTCTTGCCCAGGCGCGCGCCGGGCTTGCCCGGGCTGCGCTGCAGCAGCCACAGCCGGCGCGGCGAGGTTTCAACCTCGGGCCTGGCCAGTGAGCCGCGGGCCTCGAAGGTGCTGTCCACGCCCCACTCGGCCATCCAGCGCTGCGGGTCAAGGGAGGGGGACTCACCGGCGTGGCTGAGGAATTCGCCGACATCGAAGCCGATGCCGCCGGCGCCGATGATCGCCGCATTGGCGCCCACTTCGACCCGGCCCAGCAGTACGTCCAGATAGCTGACCACCTTGGCGTGGTCGGCACCGGGGAAGTCGACCTTGCGCGGAGTGATGCCGGTGGCCAGCACCACCTCGTCGAACCCGGCCAGGGTGGCGGCGTCGGCGCGGGTGCCGAGGCGCAGCTGCACGCCGGTTTCGGCCAGCGTGTGGCGGAAGTAGCGCAGGGTCTCGTGGAACTCTTCCTTGCCCGGGATGCGCTTGGCCACGTTGAACTGGCCGCCGATCTCCTCGTTGGCATCGAACAGGGTGACCTGGTGGCCACGCTGGGCAGCGACGGTGGCACAGGCCAGGCCGGCGGGGCCGGCACCGACCACGGCAATCTTCTTCGGCGTGGCGGTGGGGCGATAGACCAGCTCGGTCTCGTGCGCGGCGCGCGGGTTGACCAGGCAGCTGGCCAGCTTGTTCTCGAACACGTGGTCCAGGCAGGCCTGGTTGCAGGCGATGCAGGTGTTGATCACCTCGGCGCGGCCGGCACGGGCCTTGTTCGGCCATTGCGGGTCGGCCAGCAGCGGGCGCGCCAGCGACACCATGTCGGCGCCGCCATCGGCGAGGATGCGCTCGGCGACGTCGGGCATGTTGATGCGGTTGGTCGCCACCAGCGGCACCTTCACATGCGGCTTGAGCTTGGCGGTGACCCCGGCGAATGCAGCACGCGGCACCGAGGTGGCGATGGTCGGGATGCGCGCTTCATGCCAGCCGATACCGGAATTGATGATCGTCGCACCGGCCGCCTCGATGGCCTGCGCCTGCTGCACGATCTCTTCCCAGTTGCTGCCGTCGTCGACCAGATCCACCAGCGACAGGCGATAGATGATGATGAAGTCCGGGCCGCAGGCCTCGCGGATGCGGCGCACGATCTCGACCGCGAAGCGCATGCGCTGGCTGGCGTCACCGCCCCAACGGTCGGTGCGCTTGTTGGTGCGCGGGGCGATGAACTCGTTGATGAGGTAGCCCTCCGAGCCCATCACTTCGACGCCGTCGTAGCCGGCCTCGCGGGCCAGCTTCGCGCTGCGTGCGTAGTCGGCGATATGGCGCTCGACGCCACTGGCCGACAACGCGCGGGGGGTGAACGGGTTGATCGGTGCCTTCAGCTTCGACGGTGCCACCGACAACGGATGGTAGGCGTAACGGCCGGCGTGCAGCAGTTGCAGGCAGATCTTCGCGCCGTGCTGGTGCGCGGCGGCGGTGAGCTGGCGGTGCGGCCGCACTTCCCAGGGCCAGGACAGCTTGCCGCCAAACGGCTTCAGCCAGCCGACCACGTTCGGCGCGAAGCCGCCGGTGACGATCAGGCCGACGCCGCCCTCGGCGCGCTCGGCGAAGTAGGCCGCCAGCCGCGGAAAGTCGCGGGCGCGATCTTCCAGACCGGTGTGCATCGAGCCCATCAATACGCGGTTGCGCAGCTGGGTGAAGCCCAGGTCCAGCGGGGCGAACAGATGGGGATAGGCGCTTTCGTTGGCTGGCGACATGGTCGATACGCTTGCGTACGGAAGCGCGAAGCGTGCCGCGAAACGGCGGCCGGGGCAAGGGCCGCCTGGTGGGCAGTGTCGGCGGCTGGCCGGTAGCCCGGTCAGCTCAGGGCGACTGCGGCTGCCGGCCAGCGGCCGGCTCTACCGGGGTGCGGCCGATGCCGAACCAGCCCAGCGTGACCCCGCACAGCGGGCCGATCAGCAGGGCGAAGGCGAGGGTGCCGAGGCCGACATTGCCGCCCAGCCACCAGCCCAGCAGCAATACGCTGCCTTCGATCAGGCTGCGCACCTTCCAGATCGGCCAGCCGGTGCGGGCATGCAGGCCGGTCATCAGGCCATCGCGTGGTCCCGGGCCGAGGCGGGCGCCGATGTACAGGCCGGTGGCCAGCACGACCAGCAGCATGCCGGCACAGAACATCGCCGGCTGCCAGCCAAGGCCGACGGCCGGCGGCAGCAGCCACAGCCCGAACTGTGCGGAGGGACCGATCAGCATCACGTTGAGCACGGTGCCGACGCCCGGCTTCTGGCGCAGTGGCCACCACAGCAGCAGCACCAGCGCACCGATGACATTGGTCGCCAGGCCGAAGGACAGTGGCGTCTGTGCAGCGATGCCCTGCGACAACACGTCCCAGGGCGCAACACCGATAGCGGCACGGATCATCAGCGAGGCACCGAAGCCATACAGGAACAGGCCGGTGATCAGTTGCAGCAGGCGCAGGGGCAGGGCGGTAGGCATGGCGGGCACAGGGGAAGGGAATCTGTTCCCACCGTATCCCCGTTCCTGCTGCTTCCATAGATACAGATGCCGGTGAATCCGCCGGTACAGGCAGCACCGATCCTGCACGTGGGGCGCTATATGAAGCGTCAGTCGTCCCAGCCCACCAGCGCCAGCTTGCCCACCGTGCGCCCGCTGGCCAAGCGTTCATGCGCGATATCCAGGTTGGCTGCATTGATCGAGCCCAGCGTTTCACTGAGCGTGCCACGCAGCTGGCCGGCATCGATCATGCTGGCGGCGCGGCTGAGGATGCGGTGCTGCTCGATGCGGTCGGCAGTGGCGAAGCGCGAGCGCGCGAACATGAATTCCCAGTGGATGCCGATGCATTTGGCCTTGTACGGATCGCCGATGCGCAGTGCGCCACGCGGCTCCACGATCAGGCCGACATGGCCCTGCGGTGCCAGCAGCTGGCCCAGTTCGTCCCAGTAGTGATCGGTGTCGGCCAGATTGAGCGCCACCTGCACCGCATCGATGCCCAGTGCCTGCAACTGGGGCTGCAGCGGCTGCCGATGGTCGATCACATGCGTGGCCCCCATCTGCCGGCACCAGTCGATCGAGGCCGCGCGCGAGGCGGTGACGATCACCTCGAAGCCGGCATGGCGGGCCAGCTGGATCGCCATCGAGCCCACGCCGCCCGCGCCGCCGATCACCAGCAGGTGCTGGCCGCCATGGCGGCGATCATCCAGGTGCAGCGGCATGCGCTGGAACAGCAGCTCCCAGGCGGTCAGCGTGGTCAGGGGCAGCGCGGCGGCTTCCGCGAAATCGAGCGTGGTCGGCTTGCGGGCGACCAGGCGCTCGTCCACCCACTGGTACTGGGCGTTGCAGCCCGGCCGGGTAACGTCGCCGGCGAAGTAGACCTCGTCACCGGAGGCGAACAGGCTGGCCTCGTCACCGATGGCTTCGACCACACCGGCGGCGTCCCAGCCCAGCACCCGGGGAACCTCGAGGGTGGCCGGATCGGTGGCGGCCCGTTGCTTGCCGTCGACGGGGTTGACCGATACCGCTTCGATACGGACCAGCAGGTCGCGGCCGCGTGGCGGCAGCGGCGGTGGCAGCAGGACATCACGCAGGGAAGGTGCGTATTCACGACTCAGGGCGACGGCTTTCATCACGGCTCCGGCTGGGTTCGTGATCCCATCATAAGGTTCCTCACGTTTCCGCAAACCTGCTGAACCGTGTGATGCAGTGTGTTGCGCAATATGTCGTTTTTGCCGCTTAAACCCCGTCAAACCCTTGCAGCGTGGGGGTCTTGCGGATTTTCATCATCCTGTATAGGGTTTCAACGTCGGACCGGTGAACGGTCGGGCGCAACACTTCACATGTTACGGGACTGTTAACATGGCCTTCACCCGCCTGAGCATAATGTTCGCGGCGGTGGCGTGCTGAATCGGCTGTCGTACATCGACGCACTAGTGCTGGCCCATGCCTCTACCGGTTTCATACCCCCGAAATAGGAGCTGTACTCAATGAACAAGAAGATCCTTACTGCCGCGCTGCTGGGCGGCCTGGCTTTTGCCCAGGCAGCTTCGGCGCAGGAGTTCGATGACCGCTGGTACCTGACCGGTTCGGCCGGCTTCAACTTCCAGGACAGCGACCGTCTGACCAATGACGCTCCGTTCGTGACCCTGGGCCTGGGTAAGTTCATCAGCCCGAACTGGTCGCTGGACGGTGAGCTGAACTACCAGAACCCGAACTTCGACAGCAACCAGGACCTGAACTGGTCGCAGTACGGCGTCTCGCTGGACCTGCGTCGCCACTTCATCAAGGAAGGCCGCGGCTGGAACCCGTACATCGTCGGTGGCCTGGGCTACCAGAAGTCGGAAGAGCAGTACGCTGCCCTGGACAACAACGGTCCGCGCAAGCGTAAGGACGGCAACGTTGCCGCCAAGCTGGGCGTCGGCCTGCAGACCACCTTCGAGAAGCGTGTTGCTGTCCGCGCCGAAGTGGCCTACCGCGCTGACTTCGACGACCAGAGCATCGCCGCCAAGGACGAAAGCTGGTTCGGCGATGTGCTGGCTTCGGTCGGCGTCGTGATCCCGCTGGGCCCGGCTCCGGTCGCGGCTGCTCCGGCTCCGGCTCCGGTTGCCCCGAGCTGCGCCGACCTGGACGACGACGGTGACGGCGTCAACAACTGCGACGACAAGTGCCCGAACTCGCAGCCGGGTCAGACCATCGGTCCGGACGGCTGCCCGGTTCCGGTCTCCATCGACCTGAAGGGCGTCAACTTCGACTTCGACAAGTCGAACCTGCGTCCGGACGCCGTGGCGATCCTGAGCGAAGCCACCGAGATCCTGAAGCGTTACCCGGATCTGCGCGTTGAAGTTGCCGGTCACACCGACTCGAAGGGTACCGACGCTTACAACCAGAAGCTGTCGGAGCGTCGCGCTACCGCCGTGTACAACTACCTGACCAAGAACGGCGTTGACGCCGGTCGTCTGGTCGGCCCGATCGGCTACGGCGAGAGCCGTCCGATTGCTCCGAACACCAACCCGGATGGTTCGGACAACCCGGAAGGTCGCGCCAAGAACCGTCGTACCGAGCTGAACGTCCAGAACTAAGTTCTGACGCTCTGCCAGTAGGACACAGCAGGACCCGGCTTCGGCCGGGTCTTGTTGTTTCTGCGGCCCGGAACCCGGCGTTTCGTGCGCGAGAGCAACCGTTCGTCGGAACTTTACTCGTAAAACCAATGAGTTGCCGTATTCATTGAAAGTGGCGCTTGAAAGCTGACGCGGCATTGCTAAACTCGCCGCGTCACTTCCTTTCGTGGATGTCCCTCATGCTGCGCTCTGCATCGGCCGCCTTCGTGGCGCTGGCCCTGGTTCCCGCCGCCCACGCTGCGGTCGATTGCTCGGTCAACACCAGCGCGTCGCCGCTGCCGTTGCCCGCCACGACCATCGCACCGGTGGCCGACGAGCTGTACATCCGTGGCAACCAGCTGGGCATGCCGGCTGGCGTGTTGAGCAGCAACTACGATCCGTCGCAGTCGCTGGACCAGGTGCTGCAGCGCCTGCGCATCGATGGCTGCCAGAACATCGCCAAGGCCATCCCGAGCGCGCCGGCCGTGAAGCCGAACGATCCGGCGGCCTACAAGCCGCAGACCGAGTTCGACAACACGCCGTGGCGCTTCGACATGAGCCAGAACGGCAAGCGCATGACGGCTGAAGAATTCGACGCCTGGATGAAGGCGCGCGGTGTGCGCGTGGTCAAGGCGCGTCCGGCTCCGGCCGCTACTCCGGCTGCGGCCGAAGCACCGGCTGAGACCAAGCCGGTCGACAAGAAGTAAGCGCTGCGGGGAGCAGAGGCTTGCGCACGCGCCGCCCACCTGCTGCCCCCGCCGCCCGCTCCCACGCACCGCGTGGGCGTGCGGTTCCGAACGTCTCCAGTGGCGTGCGCCATGGCCTGGCGCGCGTGCTGTCCAAGGCCGGCGTGTGCTCGCGCAGCGAGGCCGCGCGCTGGATTGCCGAGGGCCGCGTGCGCGTGTCCGGCCGCATCGTCCGTGATCCCGAATTCCCGATTGGCCAGCCGGCGCCGCCGATCGAGGTCGACGGCCAGCCCATGGGCGCGCCGCAGCGCCTGTACCTGATGCTCAACAAACCGCGTGGGGTGGTGACCACCGCGCAGGATGAGCGTGGCCGAGACACCGTGTATCGCTGCTTTGATGGTGCCGGCCTGCCGTGGATCGCGCCGGTCGGGCGCCTGGACAAGGCCAGCGAAGGGTTGCTGTTGTTCAGCAATGATCCGCAGTGGGCGGCGCGCCTGACCGATCCAGAGACCGGCCCGCAGAAGACCTATCACGTGCAGGTGGATCGCCTGCCCGACGAGGACACCCTGGCTGCGCTGCGCGCCGGTGTCGAGGACGAGGGCGAGTTCCTCGTCGCCCAGGCCGTGCGCGTGCTGCGCAGTGGCGACAAGACCGCATGGCTGGAGGTGGTCCTCGACGAGGGCCGCAACCGTCATATCCGCCGCCTGTTGGCGGCCTTCGACCTGCAGGTGCTGCGCCTGGTCCGGGTCGCGATCGGTGGGCTGCTGCTCGGCGATCTCGGCAAGGGGCAATGGCGGGTGCTGGAGGTCAGTGACCAGCAGCGGCTGGGGGCCGCTGCACCGGGCTGATCATCGCCCGCGGCCGGCAGTTGCCGGCCACCGTTCCAGGCGTAGGGGGCGCCTGGTTGTTGAATTTCCCGAACGGAGCCTGCCATGTACCACCCGACCCTCAACCAAACCCTGCGCTGTGCAGGCCTGCTGCTGCCGATGGTGCTGCTGACCGCCTGTGGCGGCCACAAGAAGGTGGCCAAGGCGGAAACGCCTGCCGAGACCCCGGTGGTGGAAGTGAAGACCCCGGAGCTGGATGGTCGCGGCAGCTACCGCTTCCTGATGAGCGACGGCGACAAGAAAATGACCGCCGATGAGTTCGATGCCTGGATGAAGGCAAACGGCATCCGCGTTGCCAAGGGCAACGGCCAGGACGCTGCCGCCAAGCCGGTGGTGGTGGCCAGCAAGGAAGAGCCGAAGGGCAAGAAGAAAAAGAAGTAATGCCCGTGGGTGCCGACCCTGGTCGGCACGCCCTCAAGCCCCGGTAGGTGCCGACCTTGGTCGGCACGCTTTGACCGGTGGGTTCAGCCCTTGACCACGCCCAGCTCGACACCGATGCGGGTAAAGGCATCGATCGCGCGGTCCAGGTGCTCGCGGCTGTGCGCGGCGCTGATCTGGGTACGGATGCGGGCCTGGCCCTTGGGCACCACCGGGAAGAAGAAGCCGATCGCGTAGATGCCTTCTTCCAGCAGGCGCTCGGCGAACTTCTGCGCCAACGGTGCGTCATACAGCATCACCGGGCTGATCGGATGCACGCCCGGCTTCACATCGAAACCGGCGGCGGTCATCTTCTCGCGGAAGTAGGCGGTGTTCTCGGCCAGGGTGCTGCGCAGGTCGTCGGCGGCAGCCAGCATTTCGAACGCCTTGATGCCGGCGGCCACCACATGCGGCGGCAGCGAGTTGGAGAACAGGTACGGGCGCGAGCGCTGGCGCAGCAGTTCGATCACTTCGGCGCTGGCGCAGGTGAAGCCGCCCAGTGCGCCGCCCATGGCCTTGCCCAGGGTGCCGGTGATGATGTCGATCTTCTCCAGCACGCCCTTGACCTCGGCCGAACCACGGCCGGTGGCGCCAAGGAAGCCGGTGGCGTGGCATTCGTCGATGTGCACCAGTGCGTTGTACTTCTTCGCCAGCGCGGTGATCTCGTCCAGCGGCGCGATGAAGCCGTCCATCGAGAACACGCCGTCGGTGGTGATCAGCTTGGTCTTGCAGCCGGCGGCATCGGCGGCCTGCAGCTGGGCTTCCAGATCGGCCATGTCGCAGTTGGCGTAGCGGAAGCGCTTGGCCTTGCACAGGCGCACGCCGTCGATGATCGAAGCATGGTTCAGCGCGTCGGAAATGATCGCGTCGTTCTCGCCGAGCAGCGGCTCGAACAGGCCACCGTTGGCATCGAAGCAGGCTGCATACAGGATGGTGTCCTGCTTGCCGAAGAAATCGGCGATCTGCTTCTCCAGCTGCTTGTGCAGGTCCTGGGTGCCGCAGATGAAGCGCACCGAGGCCATGCCGAAGCCGTGGGTATCCAGTGCGTCCTTGGCGGCCTGGATCAGGTCCGGATGGTCGGCCAGGCCCAGGTAGTTGTTGGCGCAGAAGTTCAGCACCTTGCGGCCGTCGTCGAGGGTGATCTCGGCCGACTGCGGGCTGGTGATGATCCGCTCGGACTTGAACAGGCCCTGGGCGCGGATGGCGTCCAGTTCCTCGGCGTAGTGGCGGGTCAGGGCGGAGGAGGCGTCGGTCATGGCGTGGGCACGGCTCTGAACGGGGAAACCGCTGATTCTACCGGGCATCGTCGGTCACCAACCGGGCCGGATGGGGCATCGCCACGGCCGGCACATGTTGCATCGCAATAGCAAAGTGGTTAAGAATTCGTGAACCGGAGCTGTCGCGCTCCGGCCGCTCCCGCCTTCCACGTCACGCCACCGCCCCCACCGGAGACGCTCATGAAGCACGCCCGTGCCTGCCTCGCCATTGCCGCTGCCCTGACCCTGGCCGCCCCGTTCGCCGCCAGCGCGCAGGAGAACGAATCGCCGTACAGCTGGAATGTCACCGCCGTTTCCGACTACCTGTTCCGTGGCGTGTCGCAGACCGACGAGAAGCCGACCCTGCAGGCGGGCTTCACCTACACCTCGCCGGTGGGCCTGTATGCCGGTGTGTGGGGTTCGGGCGTGGACTTCGGTCCGGGTGACCCGAACACCGAGATCGACTACCAGATCGGCTACGGCGTGGACGTCACTTCGCGCGTCAACTTCGACGTGCTGCTGAACCGCTACACCTACATCGGTGCCAGCCACCAGAACTACAACGAGCTGGTGACCACCACCACGCTCGACGACACCTACAAGCTGACCGTGGCCTACACCAACGACCAGTGGAACAGCGGCACCGATGGCTGGTACTACGGCGTCGGCGGCCAGTGGGGCCTGCCGCAGGACTTCACGCTGAACGCCAACGTCGGCCGCAGCAGCTTCGAGAAGGGCCTGGCCAAGGACTACACCGACTGGAACGTCGGCGTCAGCCGCCAGTTCGGCCTGTTCAACGTCGGCCTGGGTTACTACGGTACCGACGGCAATGGCCGCGAGAACTCGGGCAAGCTGGCACACAGCCGCGTGCTGCTGACCGTGGCCATCGGGAAGTAACGCCGCAGGCGTTACCGGTAGTGCCGGCCGCTGGCCGGCAACATCGGGATGGCAAAGAAAAAGGCGCCCATCGGGCGCCTTTTTCAGTTTCAAGGTGTGCCGAGCAAGCTCGGCACCCACCCATCGCGCTCGGCGAAGGGTCAATTCCAGCTCAATACCACCTTGCCGGCCTTGCCTTCTTCCATCAGGTCGAAGCCCTTCTGGAACTCGTCGATCGGCAGCTGGTGGGTCATCACCTTGCCGAGCGGGAAGCCGGACAGCACCAGCTGGGTCATCTTGTACCAGGTCTCGTACATCTTGCGGCCGTAGATGCCCTGCACGGTCAGGCCCTTGAAGATGATCTTGTCCCAGTCGCAGCCGGCGCCCTTGGGCATGATGCCGAGCATGGCGATCTTGCCGCCGTGGTACATGCAGTCGAGCATGTCGTTGAACGCGCGCGGGTTGCCGCTCATTTCCAGGCCCACGTCGAAGCCCTCCATGTGCAGTTCCTTCATCACGTCCTTCAGCGACTGGTTGGCGACGTTGACCACGCGCGTCGCGCCCATGTCGGCGGCCAGCTTCAGGCGGAAGTCGTTGACGTCGGTCACCACCACGTTGCGCGCACCGATGTGCTTGCAGATGCCGGCGGCGATGATGCCGATCGGACCGGCGCCGGTGATCAGCACGTCTTCGCCGATCACGTCGAATTCCAGCGCGCAGTGTGCGGCGTTGCCGTACGGGTCGAAGAACGCGGCCAGTTCCGACGGGATCTGGTCCGGGATCGGCCACAGGTTGCTGGCCGGCATCACCATGTATTCGGCGAAGGCGCCGTTGACGTTGACGCCGATGCCGACGGTGTTCGGGCACAGGTGGGGGCGGCCGCCACGGCAGTTGCGGCAGTGGCCGCAGACGATATGGCCTTCGGCCGAGACGCGCTGGCCGATCTCATAGCCGGTCACCGCCGAGCCGAGCGCGGCGATGCGGCCGACGAACTCATGGCCGATGGTCAGGCCCGGCTTGATGGTGCGCTGGCTCCACTCGTCCCACAGGTAGATGTGCAGGTCGGTGCCGCAGATCGCGGTCTTCTCCAGCTTGATCAGGACCTCGTTCGGGCCCGGGGTCGGAACCGGAACTTCTTCCAGCCAGATGCCCTTGGCCGCTTCGCGCTTGACCAGGGCCTTCATCGTTTGCTGCGCCATCGGGGTGGAACTCGTCAGGGGGAAAGCGCGGATTATAGGGTGCCGCGCGGATTTCCCATGTTGCGCTGCGGGTGCAATGGCGGAACGAAAGGCGTGCGCCGGCGGGCGTTTCGAACGTACTGCGAACAGCGGCGTCGCTTCGCTCGCCGGGCATGGCTCGGCGCTACCGTCCGAGGCCAGGGGACTGTGGGGAGGCGAGAGGCCAGGCCGATGCAGGACCGTGAGCGCCATGGATGGCGCGACCGAGCCCCCATGGATGGGTTTACGGCGTGTCCTGCATCGGCCTGGCCTCTCGCCTCTGACCGATCGCAATGGAGAGGCTGAACGGTGGAAGCACCTGATTGCATGACTTCCGGGGTTCGGGCCGGGGCAGGGCGGCGGGCTACAATCGAGGGTTCCACTACCAGGGGCCGCTCCATGCGCTCGAACCTGCTTGCATTCTCCATCGTCGCCAGCCTCGGGCTGGCCCAGGTCGCCCATGCCGCTGAAGGCATGTGGGTGCCGCAGCAGCTGCCGGAAATCGCCGGTCCGCTGCAGAAGGCTGGCCTGAAGCTGTCCCCGGAGCAGCTGTCCAACCTCACCGGCGACCCGATGGGCGCGGTCGTCGCCCTCGGCGGTTGCACCGCCAGCTTCGTGTCGCCGCAGGGCCTGGTGGTCACCAACCACCACTGCGCGTATGGCGCCATCCAGCTGAATTCGACCGCGCAGAAGAACCTGATCAAGGACGGCTTCAACGCGCCGACCCTGAAGGACGAACTGAGCGCCGGACCGAACGCCCGCGTGTTCGTGCTCGACCAGATCACCGACGTCACCACCCAGGCCAAGGCCGCCATCGCTGCCGCCGGCAACGACCCGCTGGCCCGCAGCCGCGCGCTGGACGCCTTCGACAAGGCCCAGGTGGCCGCCTGTGAAGCCGACGCCGGCTTCCGCTGCCGCCTGTACAGCTTCTCTGGCGGCAACACCTACCGCCTGTTCCGCAACATGGAAATCAAGGACGTGCGCCTGGTCTACGCACCCCCGGGCAGCGTCGGCAAGTTCGGCGGTGACGTCGACAACTGGATGTGGCCGCGCCACACCGGCGATTTCTCGTTCTACCGCGCCTATGTGGGCAAGGACGGCAAGCCGGCTGCCTTCGCCGCCGACAACGTGCCGTACCAGCCCAAGCACTTCCTGAAGTTCGCCGACCAGCCGCTGGGCGCCGACGACTTCGTGATGGTGGCTGGCTACCCAGGCCGCACCAACCGCTACGCACTGGCCGGTGAGTTCAACGAAACCGCCAGCTTCACCTACCCGACCATCGCCAAGCACTACAACGCGGTGCTGAAGATGATCGCCGACGCCGGCAAGGCCGACGCCGACGTCAAGGTGAAGTACGCCGCCACCGCCGCCAGCATGAACAACGTGGCCAAGAACTACCTGGGCCAGCTGGAAGGCTTCAAGCGCATCGACGCCGCTGGCCAGAAGCAGGCTGAAGAAGCCGCCGTGCTGGCGTGGCTGAAGAAGCAGGGCGCTGCCGGCAAGCCGGCCCTGGCTGCACACGCGCAGCTGCTCAAGCATCTGGATACCAGCAAGTCGACCCGCGAACGCGACCTGTTCGTCGGCCAGTTCAACAACACCTCGGCCGTTGGCGCAGCGATCACCCTGTACCGCCTGTCGATCGAGCGCAGCAAGCCGGATGCCGAACGCGAAGCCGGTTACCAGGAACGCGACCTGACCACCATCGAAGGTGGCCTGAAGCAGATGGACCGCCGCTACGTGGCGAAGATGGACCAGCAGCTGCAGACCTACTGGCTGGACCAGTACGTGGCCCTGCCGGCCGCGCAGCGCGACAACGAAGTGCTGAACAAGTGGCTGGCCGGCAGCGATGCCGCTGCGGTCAAGTCGCTGGTGAACAAGCTGAGCGGCACCGAGCTGGGCAGCCTGGACACCCGCCTGAAGTGGTTCAAGGCCGACCGTGCCGCGTTCGAAGCCAGCAGCGATCCGGCCATCCAGTACGCCGTGGCCGTCATGCCGGCACTGCTGAAGCAGGAAGAGCAGAAGAAGATCCGCGAAGGCGAATCGCTGACCGCACGTCCGCTGTACCTGCAGGCCGTGGCTGACTACAAGAAGAGCCAGGGCGAGTTCGTCTACCCCGACGCCAACCTGTCGCTGCGCATCACCTTCGGCAACGTCATGGGCTATGGCAAGGACGGCGTGAAGTACACCCCGTTCACCACCCTGGAAGGCGTGGCGGCGAAGGAAACCGGCGAAGATCCGTTCGATTCGCCGAAGGCGCTGCTCGATGCGGTCAAGGCCAAGCGTTACGGTGGCCTGGAAGACAAGCGCATTGGCTCGGTGCCGGTGAACTTCCTGTCCAACCTGGACATCACCGGCGGCAATTCGGGTTCGCCGGTGCTGGATGCCAACGGCAAGCTGGTCGGCCTGGCCTTCGATGGCAACTGGGAATCGGTCAGCTCCAACTGGGTGTTCGACCCGGTGATGACCCGCATGATCGCCGTCGACAGCCGCTACATGCAGTGGATCATGCAGGAAGTGGCGCCGGCGCCGCAGCTGTTGAAGGAACTGAACCTGGCCAAGTAACTCGGTTGCGGTAGTACCGGCCGCTGGCCGGCAACCTCGACCCGATGGCTGGAAACTCCTAAACCCCGCGACGCAGGTCGCGGGGTTTTTTCATGCCCGGCCCGGCCCGGTGCGCCGAACAGGTATCATCCCTGTTCCGCGTACTTCACAGGATGTGAACGAAACGCGGAAACCTCCTCCCCCCAGGACCCCTTGCACGCATGCGCATCCTGCTTGCCCGCCACGGCGAAACGCCGTGGAACGCCGAAGGCCGCTACCAGGGCCAGATCGATATTCCGCTTTCGCCGATCGGTGAGGCCCAGGCCCAGGCACTGGGTGCCCGCCTGGCCTCGGTGGACATCACCCGTGCCGTCGCCTCGCCGCTGTCGCGCGCGCAGCGCACCGCGCAGCTGGCGCTTGGCGCCGCCCGTGCCGACATGCTGCTGACCGAGCCGGAGCTGCAGGAAATCGCCCACGGTGAGTGGGAAGGCCTGCTGGCCAGCGAAATCAATGAAAAGGATCCGTCGCGCCTGCAGGCCTGGCGCGAGGAGCCGGATACCGTGCTGATGCCCGGCGGCGAATCGCTGCGCCTGGTGCTGGAGCGCAGCTGGCGCGGCCTGGCCCGCGCCACCGAAGGCCTTGGCGAGCACGACACCCTGCTGGTGGTCGCCCATGACGCGGTCAACCGCGTGATCCTGTGCAAGGTGCTGGGCCTGCCGATCTCGCGCCTGTGGACCTTCCGCCAGGCACCGACCACGCTCAACCTGCTTGAAGGCGCCGACCTGGACAGCCTGGAAGTGGTGCGCCTGAACGACTGCGCCCACCACACGCCGTTCTTCGGCGAAGCCAAGCACCGCGCTCTCTGATCCATCCCCTCGCATCAACTGCTTCTGCTGGAACTGCTGCCGTGACGAACACCCCGACCACCCTGGCCGACTGGCTGGACTACATTGAACGCCAGCACCCGGCGACCATCGACATGGGCCTGGAGCGCGTGCGCGCCGTGGCTGCAGCGATGGGCCTGGGTACGCCGGCCCAGCGCACCATCGTGGTCGGTGGCACCAACGGCAAGGGCTCCACCGTGGCCTTCATCGAAGCCATTGCACGCGCGGCGGGCTGGAAGGTCGGCGCCTACACCTCGCCGCACCTGCTGCGCTACAACGAGCGCGTGCGCATCGACGGCCAGGACGTGGACGATGCCGCGCTGGTCGCTGCGTTCAATGCGGTCGAAGCCGCGCGTGGCGACATCACGCTGACCTATTTCGAGTACGGCACGCTGGCCGCGCTGCAGTTGTTCGCCGACGCCGGGCTGGACCTGGCGGTACTGGAAGTGGGCCTGGGCGGTCGACTGGATGCGGTCAACATCATCGATGCCGATGTGGCAGTGATCACCACCGTGGACATCGACCATGCCGAATGGCTGGGCGAAGACCGCGAAGCGATCGGCACCGAGAAGGCCGGCATCATCCGTGGCTGGAAGCCGGTGATCCTGGGCGAGACCGATCCGCCGTCCAGCGTGCTGGCGCGTGCCTACCTGGTCGGTGCCAATGCGATCCGGGGTGGCAGCGATTATTTCTACGAGCCGATCGATGCCCAGCGCTGGCGCTGGCGCGACGTCGGCCTGCGCATGGAACTGCCGACACCGGCGCTGGCCGGCCCGATCCAGCTGGCCAACGCGGGTGCCGCCATCGCTGCGCTGCGCGCACTGGACAAGCCGGTGCCGCGTGCGGCGTGGGCTGCCGGTATCGCGGCGGCGCGCATCTCCGGCCGCCTGCAGGCGTTCGAGCGTGACGGTGTGCAGGTCCGCGTCGACGTCGGGCACAACCCCCAGGCGGCGGGCCAGCTGGCGCGCGCGCTCAAGTCCGAAGCGTCGGCCGGGCGCACCCTGGCGGTGTACGCCGCGCTACAGGACAAGGACGCGGTGGGCGTGGTGCAGGCACTGCAGGACGTGGTCGGCGAGTGGACCCTGGCTGGCCTGGACGGCCCGCGCGGTCAGAGCGCTGCCCAGTTGCAGGCCCGCCTGGCCGGCACGGCAGCGGCCAAGGCCCAGCGGGCTGATACCGTCGAACAGGCGCTGGCACAGGTCCTGGCCCAGGCCGGGCGCGGTGACCGCGTACTGGTGTTCGGCTCCTTCCATACCGCTGCTGCCGCGCTGCAATGGTTGCAGGACGCCGCCTGATCCGCGTTCAGCCAATGCCGACGCCGTCCGGTCCGGCACCCGTATAATCGACCGCAACCTCCGGACAGTTGCCGCCTCACGTGGATACGCCTCTGAAACAGCGTCTGATTGGTGCCATCGTGCTGGTGGCGCTGGCCGTGATTTTCCTGCCGATGCTGGTCAAGGGACCGGCGCCGGACAGCGGTGTGGCCTCGGTGCCGATCGCCGCGCCGGACGCACCGGCCGATGGCCAGTTCGAAACCCGTGAGCTGCCGCTGGTTGCTCCGGCCGGTGGTGCCACCGGCCTGCAGACCGGGCAGGCCAAGCCACTGCAGGAGGCCGCCGCGCCGGCCACGCCGCCGACCGTGGACACGTCTCCGGCGGTTGCCGCCGGCAACTACGCCGTCACGTTCGGCGCCTACGGCAGCAAGGCCGACGCCGATGCGGTGATCGCCTACCTGAAGCGCTCGCAGATGCCGGGCTTCGCCGAAACCACCACCATCAGCGGGCGCCAGGCGTGGCGTGTGCGCGTCGGGCCGTATGCCGACCGTGCCCAGGCCGAGGCCGCCCGGCTGCAGGCGGTGAAGATCCGTTCCGACGTGAAGGCCGAGGTCATCACGCTGGACGCGGCGGCAGGCAGCAGTGCGGCGGTCGCTGCCACGCCGGCGCCGACCACCAGCACCCCGGCCGCGGCCACCACGCCGTCGGCCACCAGCAACCCGGTGCGCAGCGAAAGCCTGCCGCCAAGCACGCCGACGGCGACCACCCGGCCGGAGCCGCCCAAGCCGGCGTCGAAGCCCGAGACCCCGAAGCCGGAGGCCAAGCCCGAGCCGAAGCCGGAGGCTACTGCCAGCAAGCCGGCGACGGCCCCGGCCACGCCGGCCGCACCGGCGGCCAGTGGCGTCGGCTTCGCCGTGCAGTTGGGCGCGTTCGGCCAGGCCAACGATGCCGATGCGCTGCGCGACAAGGTCCGTGCCGCCGGCTTCAGTGCTTTCGTCGAGCAGGTACGCACGGAAAAGGGCACCCTGCATCGCGTCCGCGTCGGACCGGTGGCCAACCGCGCTGACGCCGAGCAGCTGAAGGCGCAGGTCGCCGCCAAGGTCGGCGTGGCCGGCATGGTCCGACCGCACCCATGACCCACGCGCAGGCCCGTTGCCAGCGCCGCCGAAGGAGCGGGGCGCCATGATCGACGTGGTGCTGCTGATCGTGATCGCCGCCTCGACCCTGCTCGGGATGCTGCGTGGCTTTGTTGGAATCGTCATCGGCACGCTGTCGTGGCTGCTGGCCGCGTGGGCGGCCTTCGCCTTCGGCAACGATGCGGCACGCTGGTGGGCGGCCCCGGCCGCGCCCGGCGGCGAGCACTTCGTCGGCGGCTACCTGGGCGTCGGCATTGGCGTGATGATCGTGGTCGCGGTGATCGGCATGGTCATCAAGGCGATGATCCACCGCAGCATGCTGACCAGCCTGGACCGGTTGCTGGGCGGCGTGCTGGGAGCCGTGCGTGGCGGCCTGATCGCGGCGATCCTGGTGCTGCTGGCCAGCTTCACCCCGCTGACCGCCGAACCCTCCTGGAAGCGCTCGGCGGTCCGCCCGGTGCTGAACCCGGCCGTGGCCTGGATGAACGGGAAGCTGCCGCACTGGCAGGTGCCCGGCGCCGACCTGCTGCCCAAGACCTTGCCGACCGACATGCTGTCCCCATCTGCATTGATGGAGCTGGGAAAGAGCGCCGGCGCCGATTTGGGAAAGCCGGGCGCGGCAGGCGATAATGGCATCCTCAACCAGGTAGTGGCGGGCGGCGGATGGCTGCGGCCCGCGAAAGCGGAACAGGGCGACGCATACGATCCGGCCGAAGTGCGCCCGGACGCCCCAGCACTGCCAGACAGTATCGAGCCGGGCGATCCGGCCAATGTCGACCGCAGGCGCGGCGACCACCGCGGCCAGGTACGGCCACCTTCCTTGTAACTGGGCACAGCCCAGCGGAGACCTCGCACCATGTGTGGCATCGTCGGAATCGTCGGCAACCAGAACGTCGCCGGGCAGTTGTATGACGGCTTGACCGTTCTCCAGCATCGCGGCCAGGATGCGGCGGGCATCGCCACGGCCAATGGCAGCCGCCTGCGGGTGCAGAAGGCCACCGGCCTGGTCCGCGATGTGTTCGATGCACGCACCATGTCCACCCTGGAAGGCAGCGTCGGCATCGCCCATGTGCGCTACCCGACCGCCGGCTCAGAAGGCATGGACGAGGCGCAGCCGTTCTACGTCAACTCGCCGTACGGCATCGCGCTGGCCCACAACGGCAACCTGATCAACACCGAGGCACTGCGCCAGCAGGTGTTCGAGCAGGACCGCCGCAACGTCAACACTGATTCGGACAGCGAAGTGCTGCTGAATGTGTTCGCCTATGAGCTGGAACAGCAGCGCCAGCTCAGCCCGGAAGCCGCGATCCGCGCGGTGGCCGGCGTGCACCGCCGCTGCAAGGGCGGCTATGCGGTGGTCAGCGTGGTGCTGGGCCTGGGCCTGGTCGCCTTCCGCGATCCGCATGGCATCCGTCCGCTGGTGCTGGGCAAGCGCAGCCATGCCGAGGGCGACGAGTACATCGTGGCCTCCGAGTCGGCCGCGCTGGACGTGCTGGGCTTCCAGCGCGTACGCGACGTGCAGCCGGGCGAAGCGCTGGTGATCACCGCGCGCGGCGAGCTGTTCTCGGAAATCTGCGCCGAGCCGGCCGAGCACACCCCGTGCATCTTTGAATACGTGTACTTCGCGCGCCCGGATTCGATGATCGACAACGTCTCGGTGCACAAGGCGCGCATGCGCATGGGCATCAAGCTGGGCGAGAAGATCCTGCGCCTGCGCCCGGACCACGATATCGACACCATCATCCCGATCCCGGATACCTCGCGCGATGCCGCGCTGGAGATCTCCAACGTGCTTGGGGTGAAGTACCGCGAAGGCTTCATCAAGAACCGCTACATCGGCCGCACCTTCATCATGCCGGGCCAGGGCGAACGCGTGAAGTCGGTGCGCCGCAAGCTCAACCCGATCCACCTGGAGTTCCGCAACCGCGTGGTGCTGCTGGTGGACGACTCGATCGTGCGTGGCACCACCAGCCAGCAGATCGTGCAGATGGCCCGTGATGCGGGCGCGCGCAAGGTCTACCTGGCCAGCGCGGCACCGCCGGTGCGCTACCCGAACATCTACGGCATCGACATGCCGGCGGCCGAAGAGCTGGTCGCGCACAACCGCACCGTGGAAGAGATCGAGGCCCACCTGGGCTGCGACTGGCTGATCTACCAGAATCTGGAAGACATGGAAGCGGCGGTGAGCGAGGGCAACCCGGCGCTGCGCAACTTCGATTCGTCCTGCTTCAACGGCCACTACCCGACGGGTATCGAGCCTGGCTACTTCGAGCGCATCCAGCAGTTGCGTTCGGACGACGCCAAGCACAAGCGCCGCGCCTGAGGTCCAGGCGTGGTTGCGGTGCCCGACGTTGGAGGTGACCTGCTGCGCGCAGCGCAGCAGTGCCTGGCCGAAGCCGACCCGCTGCGCAAGGTCGCGCTGACCCAGGCGTATGCGGCCGCGTTCCGTGCCGGTCGCCTGAAGGTGGCCGCCGATGCGCCGCCACCGGAACCGATCCGCATGCCGGGCCGGCCGGCTCGGCTGATGCTGGTGCATCCGCGCGAAGTGCCGCGGCGCGGCCTGGGCGGCGTGGAAGGACGCGCCGCCTTCATCCACGCCATCGCCCACATCGAACTCAACGCGATCGACCTGGCCTGGGATGCGGTATACCGCTTCCGCGGCCTGCCGCCGGCGTTCCATGCCGACTGGGTCAGCTGTGCCGACGACGAATCGCGGCACTTCATGCTGCTGCGCGAGCGCCTGCAGGCACACGGCCACGACTACGCCGATTTCCCCGCGCACAACGGCCTGTGGGAAATGTGCGAAAAGACCGCGCATGACGGCTTGGCGCGCATGGCGCTGGTACCGCGTGTGCTGGAAGCGCGCGGCCTGGACGTCACCCCGGGCATGATCGAGAAGCTGCGCAATGTCGGTGATGGCGAAACCGCCGACGTACTGGAAGTGATCCTGCGCGAGGAAGTGGCGCACGTTGCCGCCGGTTCGCGCTGGTACCGCTGGTACTGCGATCGCGCCGGTGTAGAGCCGCGTGCGCGCTTCAAGGAACTGCTGGTGGAATACGCCGGCGGCTACCTGCATGGGCCGTTCAACATGGAAGCGCGCCTGCTTGCCGGCTTCGATGCCGACGAGCTCGCCAACCTGGTCGAACAGGCCGGCTGACAGAAAAAGGGGACGGAGGGGATCAAGTCGTTCATGCATAAACGACTTGATCCCCTCCGTCCCCTTTTTTATGTGTTGGGCAACACCACGCGCTTGCCATCCACGGTGGGCCGGTTGATGTAGAACAGGCCGGGACCGGGCCGGTAGGGCAGCTCGCTGACGCCGGCATCGGCGGCGTAGGTCAGTGCGGTATCGCCCAGTGCATCGAAATTCCAGTGCGCCGACTGCATCAGGTAGCGACGCCGCAACAACGCCTCCTGGGTCTGGGTCAGCGCCTGCCCGGCCACCAGCCGCCGTGCGATCGGCTGCAGGGCGGCGGGCAGCTCCCAGCCGGGAACCCCGGCGGCGTTGCCGCGCCATTGCACGCCGGCATCGAGTGCGTGCTGCTGCATCACCTGCAGCGCGATCAGCTGGTAACGCCAGTCGATGCGCCGGCGCAGCACCACGGCAGCGGTGACGTACAGCACAGGTGACAGCAGCACGCTGCGGCTGCCGGCGCGGCGCTGCTGCTGCCACTGGTGCCAGACATCCACCCAGACTTCCTTTTCGTCCACGCCCAGCTGCTGCCGCCAGCGTTCGGCATCGGCCTGCGTTTCAGCGTAGGCGGTGGTGGCCTGCAGCATTGCCAGCGAGGGAATCTGGTAGTCGGCAACGGGGGGGCGGCGCAGCTGCTGGCGGCGTGGGCGGCTGAGCAGCTTGGGGCCTTCCTCCAGCTGGTTGTAGCCGCCGCCGATATTGGCGTGCACGCCGGGCAGTGCGATCTCGGTGAACGGCGGTGCCACCGTGGTCAGCGGATAGTGCTGGCGATGTTCGTCGCGCGCGGTCAGCTGCACCGCGCGTGCAGCGATGCCTTTGTGCAGGGCAAGCTGCGGTTGTTCGTCGGCGCGGCCACCGCTGACCGCAACCACGGTATCGAACAGGCCGATGAAACGCAGCACCGGCAGGACAGGAGCGAAGTCCGCCGCACAGGCCAGACCGGACGACTGCAGCAGTTGCCGCCAGCGAACGGAATCCCAGCCCTGCAGCTGGTTGGCGATATCACGTGCCGCGGCAGCGCCTCGCGAAAACCCGAACAGATCCAGCTGCACGCGACGCAGCGGTTGCCGCCAACGCGTGGACAGTTCTGCAAGCGCAGCCGGCAGCAGCACCTGCAGCGCGCGCTGCACCTTTGCGCGGATACCGCTGGCACCGATGCCGAAGGCCAGGCCGATCAGATCATCATCGGCATCATCGCGGGTGCCCACGCCTTCCACATAGATCGACAGCGAAGGCGCGGCCATCGCATCGCGGCGGCTGTCCGGGTACAGCTGCTGCAGGCGCGCGATGTTGGTCAGGCCGTTGTCGTAGCTGCTGGTCAGCCGGCTCTGGTAGGTCGAATCATCATCGGCACGCAACTGTGCCGGGCGCGGCTGCGGCAGCTGTGGTCGACCACGTGCCAGGTTGTGTGCGTTGTTGCGGGTGCCATCGAAGAACAGGCCGATCCGCAGCAAGCCGACATCTTCGTCCGTGTCCTGCGATGGTGCCATGTGCATTCCCCGTCGTGGCTGCGTCACGGTAGCGCGAAAGCGGTGTATTGGCGAAGTGTAGTGACGCTTTTGACCTGACTGAACGTAGATGCGGTCGATCACAAATCCTGACTTTCATTCCACTCGCCTATTGAATTCACACGACCCGCGCAGGCCATATGGCCAAACCCGGCAAACCGGGTCGTGCTGCATCAACGCTGTTCACATCATTCAAGGAGCGACGCAATGTTGTCCAGATCGATTGGTAAAGCGGCAGGTGGCCTGGTGTTGGGTTTGTCGGTGGCAGCGGCCGCGCATGCGGCACCGTTGTTCGAGCCGGTGACGGTCATCAGCCGCGCATCGGCAAGCAGTGAGCCCGCACTCGGCAAGCTGCTGGCCACCCCGTCCACGGCGACGGTACAGGAAGTGCGTGTCGATGCAGCCGCCACTGCACAGCCGCAGCTGGAATTCGAACTGCTCGGCCAGCGCGTGCAGGCGGTGCGCAGCAAGGTCCAGGCGCTGCCCGATGGCGGCAGCATCTGGTACGGCCAGTTCCGTTCGCCCTCGGACAAGCTGACCGCGGCCACCTCCAACGGCCAGGACGATCCCGGCAATTCGCTGATCCTGGTGCGCTCGGGCGATACCATCACCGGCTCGATCCGCAAGGATGGAAAGCTGTACCGCCTGCGCCCGCTGGGCAACCGCCACGTGCTGGTGGAAGTGGATGAGTCGCGCATGCCGGCCGACCATCCGGCCGATTACAATCAGCTGCCGAAGATCCCGATGGGCAACAACGATCGCCTCGGTATCGCCCAGGCTTCGTCCGGCACGCCGGCCACCATCCGCGTGCTGGTGGTGGCGACCAATGCCGCCGTCACCGCCTATGGTGGCAACATGCAGTCGCTGGTGCAGCTGGCGGTGGCCGAGTCCAACCAGGGCTATGTCAACAGCAACGTTGGCATCACCATGGAACTGGCCCGCTACGAGACCACCAACTACACCGAATCGGGCAGCTTCGATACTGACCTGGCGCGCTTCCGTGGTACCAGCGACGGCTACATGGACAGCATCCACACCAGCCGGAACACCTACGCGGCCGACGTGGGCGTACTGCTGATCAATAACACGGCGTATTGCGGCCTGGCATCGGGTATCGGCTCGACGGCCTCGACCGCGTTCGCGGCGGTGTACTGGGATTGCGCGACCGGCTACTACTCGTTCGCGCACGAGATCGGCCATCTGCAGAGTGCGCGGCATGACATCGCCACCGACTCGAGCACCTCGCCGTATGCCTATGGCCACGGCTATCGCTACGAGCCGGCCACCGGCACCGGCTGGCGCACGATCATGGCCTACAACTGCACCCGCAGCTGCCCGCGCCTGAACTACTGGTCCAACCCTAACATCAGCTACAACGGCATCCCGATGGGCAATGCCAGCACCGCCGACAACCAGCGCGTGCTGGTCAACACCAAGGCCACCATCGCGGCCTTCCGCTGAGTCCAAGCGCCGACCAAGGTCGGCGTCTACCCGGGCGCATGCACCTGCTCTGGTAGATGCCAACCTTGGTTGGCACCTTGCGATCCGCTATTCGCGGGCCAGGGTATCCAGCGACCAGCCGTTGGCATCCACGCGCAGCACCGAACCCTGTTCGTACCAGTCGCCGAGCACGATGCGGGTGCGCTCGCGTCCACCGGCCTGCAGCGTGTGGATGGCCGGCCGATGGGTATGGCCATGGATCATGGTGTCCACGCCATGGCGCACGAAGGTGGCATCGACTTCGGCAGGGGCCACGTCGGTCACCGACTCGAACTGCGCACGATCGTCCTGCTTCATCTCGGACTGGCGCGCCTGGCTGGCTTCGCGCGCCTTCTGCGCGAAGGCGATGCGAGCAGCCAGCGGCTGCGACAGGAACTGCGCCTGGAACACCGGGTCGCGCGTCTGTGCACGGAACTGCTGGTAGGGAATGTCATCGGTGCACAGCAGGTCACCGTGCTGCAGCAGCACCGGGCGGCCGTACAGTTCGATCATGCACGGGTCGGGCAGGATGCGCAGGCCGGCACGGCGCGCGTAGTCCTCACCGAGCAGGAAGTCGCGGTTGCCGCGGATGAAGTACACCGGCACACCGCTGTCGGACAGCACCTTCAACGCATCGGCCACCGCATCGGCGGCGGGCGAGGGCGTGTCGTCGCCGATCCAGGCCTCGAACAGGTCGCCGAGGATGTACAGCGCATCGGCGCCGGGCGCCTGCTCGCGCAGGAAGCGCAGGAACAGGTCGGTGATCTCCGGACGGCTGGGGTCCAGGTGCAGGTCGGAAATGAACAGCGTGGTCATGCCCGCATTCTAGGCCATCAACGATGACGGTAGCGCCGCCGGCATTGTCGGGGTCAGATCCCTGTTCCGAAGGAAAAGGGATCTGACCCCGGGCTACACCGGCAACGGCAGCCAGGCCAGGCTGGCCGATGCCAGCAGCACCGCGATGCCCGTCGCGGCCAATACGTCGCTGGGGTAGTGCAGGCCCAGGACCACCCGCGACAGCGCGACGCCGGCGGTGAACGGCACCAGCAGCGGCGCCAGCCAAGGGTAGTAGGCCAGTGCGACGATGGTGAACGACACCGCATGCAGGGTGTGCCCGGAGGGGAAGCTGAATTCGTCCAGAGGTGCCACCCAGGCGCGGATGCGCAGGTCGGCCGCATAGGGCCGCGGGCGCCGGGTCCAGCGCTTGAGGCCCTTGTATAGCAGCAGCGCGGCCAGGCCGGTGGCGGCCATGTGCACCGAGGCGCGCAGGCCATCGAAGCCGTCCAGCACTACCAGCGCACCCATCAGTACATACCAGAACACGCCATCGCCGAGCCGGCTGATGACCGAGAACAGGCGGCGTACGCGGCGGCGCCGGCAGTAGTGGTTGGCCCGTCGGCACAGGCGTGCTTCGCGATCGGCCAGCAGCTCAAGCCGCGTGGTGCGCATGGCCGCTCCTCCGCAACTGCGCCAGTTCGGCCAGCAGGGCATCGAACTCGGCCACCACCTGTTGTGGATGCAGGCGCTTCATCGCGCGCGCAGCGTTGCCGCCCAGTTCGCGGCGTTGCGCGTCATCGGCAGCCAGCTGCACGGCGGCCTCGATGAACTGCTCGTCGCTGTCCACCGCTGCGCCGTTCTCGCCATTGCGCAGGTACTCGCGTGCAGCACCATAGTCGAACGCCACGGTGGCTACACCGCTGGCCATGCTTTCCAGAGTCACGTTGCCGAAGGTCTCGCTGCGGCTGGGGAACAGGAACAGATCGCCGCTGGCGAAGTGCCGGGCCAGCGCATCGCCGCGCTGGATGCCGCAGAAGATGAAGTCGGGATTTTCGTGTGCCAGTTTCTCGCGGGCCGGGCCATCACCCACCCACACGAAGCGCGCCTTGGGCCGGATCTGCTGCAACCGGCGGAATGCCTTCACTGCCAGGCCGAGATTCTTTTCAGCGGCAATGCGGCCAACATAGATCGCCACCAGGCCATTGCCATCCACGCCCCATTCCTCGCGCAGCGCAGGATCGCGCCGGCCCGGATCGAACTGCTGGCTGTCCACGGCGCGGGCCAGCAGGCGCACGCGCTCGAAGCCCTGTTCGCCGAGGAACTGCTGCAGTTCGCGGGTCGGCACCAGGGTGGCGTCCGCCTGGTTGTGGAAACGGCGCATCCAGCGCATGGCGGCGGCCTGCAGCCACGCCACGCCATAGTCGGGCAGGTATTCGTCGAAACGGGTATGGAAGCCGCTGGCGACCGGGATGCCGAGGCGGCGTGCGGTGCGCAGAGCAGACCAGCCGAGCGGACCTTCGGTGGCGATGTAGACCGCATCCGGGCGCTGCTTCTGCCAGTGGCGGCCCAGCCGGATCGGCGCCGGCAGGCCGAAACGCAGGCCGGGATAGCGGGGCAGGGCAGCGCCGGGAACCAGCAAGATGCCAGGTGCCGAATCCAGCGCTTCGCTGGACTGGCGGGGGCGGACCAGGTCGATCTCGTGCCCGGCTGCGCGCAGACCTTGTTCCAGCCCCTGCACGGTGAGCGCGACGCCGTTCACTTCCGGCGGATAGGTCTCGGTGACGATGGCATAGCGCATGGCGGGCCTCCGGGTTTCCGGCATGCTCGGGCCTGGCGATGTAGCCGACATGACCGCTTTGCGACCATCAGATGACGGCGGCGCCAGTCACCGTATGGAGGCCGGCGCTCACAAAAAAACCACGGCCCCGAAGGGCCGTGGTCATCGTGCTTCACGTCACAGCGCGATGGATCAGAAGCGCTGCTGGTACTTCATGTAGACGAAGCGGCCGATGTCGTAGCCACCGTAGTACGAGAAAGCCGAGTTCGGCTTGGTGTACATGATCGGGCCGGTCTTCTCGAACACGTTGTTGGCACCGACCGAGACGGTGGCATCCCACGGCAGCGAGTAGCGGAACTGCACGTCGTGGAAGGTGACCGAACCACGCTCGTTGTAGTTGCGTGCGCCCTTGTACCACGGGGCATACACGCCCGGATCGGAGCACTCGTCCGGATAGGCACGGATGTCCACGCACTGTTCCTTCACGCCGGAGTAGTAGCGCGCGGTCCAGCTGACGCCGAAGTTGCCCAGGTCCCAGCCCAGCACCAGGTTCGAACGGACGCGGAAGTTGCTGCCGATGCCGTTGGAGACGGTCGGCACCACCGTGCTGTCGTTGGTCGAGCGGAACTCGCTCTTGCTGACATAGGTGGTGGCCCAGCCGGCGTTGAACTTGCCGACGCTGGTGTCCAGGCGGTAGTTCAGGTCCAGGTCGTAGCCCTCGGTTTCCATGAAGCCGGCATTGCGGCTGCCGAACTGCAGGGTATCGACGATGCCGGCGGTCGGGCCGGTCGACTTGTCACGGGTGAAGCGCTGGCAACGTGCGTCGATGCCCTGCTCGTAGCAGTCGATCAGGATCTGGGTCGGGCTGTCGGCAACGATGGTGTTGTCGATGCGGATCTTCCACCAGTCCAGCGAGGCGTTGAAGTTCTTGATGAAGCTCGGGCTCCAGACCAGGCCCAGCGTCTTGCTGGTCGAGGTTTCCGGGGTCAGGGTCGGGTTGGAGCCCGACACGAACGGCACCGGCGTCGCATCGACGGAGGTGGCGACCGGCTGGTTGCCCTGGCGCAGCTGGCGGAAGGTTGCAGCGTTGGCGATGTCACGGGCGCAGCGGGCGCGGACTTCGGCGCTGGTGCGCGAGGAGCCGAACACGGTATCGCACGGGTCGCTGAACTGGGCGAAGGTCTGCGAGCCACCACCGTACAGATCGCTGATGGTCGGGGCGCGGAAGCCTTCGGCCCAGGTACCACGGACCAGCAGCTGGTCGAACGGCTTCCACTTGAAGCCGAACTTGCTGTTGAGCGTGTTGCCGAAGGTGTCGTAGTCGGAGAAGCGGGTGGCACCGTTGAAGGTCAGTTCCTTCGCGCCCGGCAGGTCCGCCAGCACCGGCACGTTGATTTCCAGGTACGCCTCGTTGACCTTGTAGCCGCCACCGGTCGGGCCTGCGGCCAGGTTGGTGGTGGCGCCGGCCTGCGCCAGCGGATCCGGACGGTACTCACCGGTTTCCTTGCGGCTTTCCACACCGAACGCGAAGCCCAGGTCGCCGGCCGGCAGGGTCACGATGGAACCGGCGATGTTGGCGAAGAAGTTCTTGCTGGTGGTCTTGCCGGTGGTGACTTCCGGCGGGAACAGCCAGGCCTGCAGGTCGGCGTTGCCATCGATGCCGTTCGGATCGATCGTGCCGTACGGCACCAGCGGGTTCCACGGCTTGCACACGTCATAGGAGATCGGCGCGGCAGCGGTGCCGCACTGGACCTTGCCGGTGGCCGCATTGTAGAACGACGGGCCGACGCCGCCAGCGACGCGCGCCTTGTGCAGGTTGCCGGTGGCGATGGTTTCCAGCTCGTTGCGGTTGTACTGGTAGCCCGCTTCCCAGTCGAAGAAGCGGCTGCCGATCTCGAACGAACCGTCGAACGAAGCCACCGCGCGGTAGGTCTTCAGCTCGCTGGTGGTCACGCGCGGCACTTCCCAGGTACGGCGGTTCCAGGCCACGGCGGTCGGGGTGGCGTAGCCGTGCTGGCGGCCGAACGGATTGAAGTAGCTGTCGATCGACATCGAACCCACGCCCGCGGTGCTCGACTGCAGCGGGTAGCCGGCGATCTGGCGCACGGCCTTGCGCTTGTTATAGCCCAGCTCGGTGCGGAAGTTGACGTTGTCGGTGATCTTGAAGCGGCCGTCGAAGTACACCGAATCACGCTTGAGCGGGAAGTTCAGGTGCATCTGGTCGTTGGCGTTGCTGACATCGCCAGTGAACGCCGACGGATCGGTGATGTGGTAGTTGGCCGGATTGGTCGGGTCGGCACCACGGTTGAGCGAGTAGTTGCAGCCGTCCTTCGCGTTGGTGCAGCCCGGGCGACCCTTCAGGCCGGTGAACTGGCCGTACTGGCTGATGGTGGTCCAGTTGGTCAGGTTATCGGCATGGCGGTCGGTCAGGCCGTAGGCGCTGAAGCCGCGGTCCTTGGCCCACACCGCCTTTTCTTCGGCATGTTCGGCCGCGACGGTCAGCGAGATGCGGTCATTGCTCCAGCCCGCCACCACGTCGAAGCGGTCACGCGCGCCATCGCCCTGGCTGAACTGGCCGTGGTAGACGTTGGCGGTCACACCGGTGACATTGGAACGGGTGATGATGTTCACCACGCCGGACATGGCATCGGAACCGTAGATGGCCGACGCGCCGTCCTTCAGCACTTCGATGCGCTCCACCGCCGAGACCGGAATCGTGGAGATGTCCTGATAACCCGAGGTGCTGATGCCCAGGCGCTTGCCGTTGATCAGCACCAGCGTGCGCTGGGTGCCCAGGTTGCGCATGTCGATGTACGAACCACCCGCGTTCTCACCGGCGGTCAGCGCGTTGGCGCGGCTGATCGCCGGGCTGCCCATCGCGGTGACGTTCTGCAGGATGTCGGCGACCGAGCTGAAGCCCTGCTGCTCGATGGCCGTACGGGTGATCGCGAACACCGGCTGGGCGGTTTCCACGTCCACCTGGCGGATGCGCGAGCCGGTGATCTCGATGCGATCGAGGTTGGTGGGAGTGGCGCTGCTGCCGTCCTGGGCAAACGCGGGCAGGGCGGCCAGCGCTGCGGTGGTAGCCAGGGCGTAGCGGATGGCCTGCCCCAGTGCGGTGGTGCGTGAAGTCATGGCGAGCTCTCTCTCTCTCAGGTCGTGCAAAGGACGCCAAAGTGGGCGTCGAAGGAGCCAGCAGGGTCGATGACCGAGCCGGTGACCCGATAGTAGTCTCGTTAGTTAATGCTCTGTAAAGGGTTCGTATCAATTTATGTCGTGGGTCGGCGCGAACCTTCACGAAACGTGAACAAAAGCAGGCGCTTACGTGATGGTCGCGACTCCCCGTACCGCGCCGTTGTGTTGCGAAGCAGCACAAAAAACCGCCAGACTGCGCAAAGCAGGGGTGCGAAGTGCGTCACCCCTGCTGTCCTGTGGACAACAGGGGACAGCGTATTCAGGCCACGAACGGTCGGAACTGGATGCCCAGCCCGGCGATCCCGTCGGTCTCGCCGATCAGGTCTGCGCGCAGCAGCGGACGGGCATCGATGAAGGCCTGCGGCACGATCAGCGACAGCCGGTTGTCGTCGGCGGTCAGTTCCAGCGCGGGCAGCGGGTCGTCCTCATGCGCGCGGTTGAGCAGCACTGCCAGGCGCAGCAGGGCCGCCAGCCGGCGTGCGGTCAGCAGCAGGCGTTCGGGCAGGGCGTCGAAAGCGGTCTTGGTCACGCTGCGGCGGTGGCTGCGCACCAGTGCCGCCAGCATCTGCTGCTCCTGGCGCGAGAAGCCGGCGATATCGGAGTGTTCCAGCACATAGCTGCCATGCACGTGGTAGCCGCTGTGCGCGATCATCAGGCCCAGCTCGTGCAGGCGCGCGGCCCAGCCGAGCATGCGCGCATCGTCGGCATCGAGCCTCCAGCGTTCCTGCACCTGCTCCAGCAGTGACAGGGCGGTGTCCTGCACGCGGTCGGCCTGCACCGTATCGATGCCATAGCGCTGGCTGAGCGCAGCTACCGATTCATCACGCAGGTCGTTCTCGCCGGCGCGGCCGACGATGTCATACAGGATGCCTTCGCGCATCGCCGCCTTGCTGACCAGCAGCTTCTGCAGGCCCAGCGCCTGGAACGCCGCTTCCAGCACCAGGATGCCGCCGGCGATGATCGGGCGGCGGTCGCTGGACAGGCCCGGCAACTGGATGTCGTCGATCTTCTTGGCCTTCAGCAGTTCATCGCGCAGCTGCGGCAGGGCCTCGGCGGTGATCGCGCCCTTGCTCAGCTTCATCGTCGCGCAGATCTCGCTGATCGCCTTGTGCGTGCCCGAAGACCCCAGCGCTTCCTGCCAGCCCAGCGCGCGGTACTTGCTGGCGAAGGGCTGGAACTCGCGGCCGATCTCGGCCAGCGCGTCCTTCCAGCGCTTCTTGCTCAGCTTGCCGCCGGGGAAGAAGCGCCGGGTGCTGGCGATGCAACCGGCCTGCAGGCTTTCGCGCTCCAGGGTCTGCATGCCCATGCCGATGATGAATTCAGTGGAGCCGCCACCGATGTCGATCACCAGCCGGCGCTGGCCGGGCTTGGGCGGTTGCGCGTGGGCCACGCCCAGGTAGATCAGGCGCGCTTCTTCGCGGCCGCTGACCACTTCGATGGCATGCCCCAGTGCGGTTTCGGCCGGGACCAGGAACGACTGCGGCGAGCGCAGCTGGCGCACGGTGTTGGTGGCCAGGGCGCGCACCCGGTGCGGCGGTACATTGCGGATGCGCTGGCCGAAGCGGGCCAGGCATTCCAGTGCGCGCTGGCGGGCTGCGGCGGAGAGTCCACCCTTGCCATCCAGCCCATCGGCCATGCGCACGGTCTCGCGCAGGCGGTCGATCACCCGCAGCTGGCCTAGCGTGTAGCGCGCGATGACCATGTGGAAACTGTTGGAGCCAAGGTCAATGGCGGCCAGCAGGTCGCCATCCTGCAATGCGGGCGGAGTCGTGGTGGTATGCGGCATGGACGAATGTTAGCCGAAGGGGCGGTGTGCTCGTCACCGCGCGGCCTTCACATTTTGTAGGAGGGAGTGCGGCAGGGCTGCGCCCTGCATCCGCAGAGGCCAAAGCAACGGCAACGGCAACAGCAACAGCGGGCTATACGTGGGATGGCGGGGTGGGTCCGGTTGCGGGGGACGGCGCAAGTACGTCCATGTAGCCTCGGTCGCGCCATCCATGGCGCTCACGCCCCCGCAACCGGACCCGCCCCGCCTTCGACAGTTCTTTGCGATCTGATGGTGGGTGCCTACCGCTCCTGGTAGGTGTCGACCTTGGTCGACACACCGGGTTACAGACCCTGCATCAACGCCATCTGTGCCGAATGCGGTGCCTCGTCGTGCGCCGGCGCACGCTTGTGGTAGACGCCGTCGGCGTCCAGTTCCCAGGCGTTGAGGTTGTCGTCCAGGTAGTTCTGCAGGACCTCGCGGTACACACGCTTGGCCAGTTCCGGGTCGAGGATCGGGAAGCAGGTCTCGACCCGGCGCAGCAGGTTGCGTTCCAGCCAGTCTGCACTGGCGCAGTACATTTCCGGTGCGCCGTCGTTGCCGAACCAGTAGACGCGGCTGTGTTCCAGGAAGCGGCCGACGATCGAGCGCACGCGGATGTTGTCCGACACGCCCGGCACGCCCGGGCGCAGGGTGCAGGCGCCACGGATGATCAGGTCGATCTGCACGCCGGCCTGCGATGCGGCGTACAGCGCGCGCACCACCTGCGGTTCGTTCAACGCGTTCATCTTGGCGATGATCCGCGCCGGTCGGCCGGCGGCGGCGATGCGCGTCTCGCGCTCGATGCGGCCGAGGATGCCGGTGTGCAGGGTGAAGGGCGACTGCAGCAGGCGCTTGAGCTTCATCTTCGAGGCCAGCCCGGACAGCTGCTGGAACAGCAGGTGCACGTCGTTGCCGATGTCAGCATCGGCGGTGATCAGGCTGATGTCGGTGTACGCACGGGCGGTGCCGCTGTGGTAGTTGCCGGTGCCCAGGTGCACGTAGCGGCGCAGCTTGCGGCCCTCGCGGCGCACGATCAGCAGCATCTTGGCGTGGGTCTTGTAGCCGACCACGCCGTACACCACCTGCACGCCGGCCTCCTGCAGGCGATCGGCCAGGCCGAGGTTGGCTTCTTCGTCGAAGCGCGCGCGCAGTTCGACCACCACGGTCACGTCCTTGCCGTTGCGCGCGGCCTGGATCAGTGCGTCGACGATCAGCGAATCCTTGCCGGTGCGGTACAGGGTCTGCTTGATCGCCAATACGTTGGGGTCGATCGCCGCCTGCCGGATCAGGTCCAGCACCGCGGTGAAGGCATCGAACGGGTGGTGCAGCAGCAGGTCCTGGCGCGCCGTGGTCTCGAAGATGCCGTCACTGTCGCGCAGCGTGCGCGGGGTCATCGGCGGGTACTTCAGGTCCGGCTGCGCGATCAGGTCGTACAGCTGGATGATGCGGTTGAGGTTGACCGGGCCATCGATTCGGTACACCGCGTTCTCGGTCAGGCCGAAATTCTGCAGCAGGGTGCGCACGATCTCGCGCGGCATGTCGTGGGCGATCTCCAGCCGCACCGCCGGCCGGTAGCCGCGATCGACCAGCTCGTCACGCAGTGCCAGCGCCAGGTTCTCCACTTCCTCCTCATCCACCACCAGTTCGGAGTTGCGTGTGACGCGGAACTGGTAGGCGCCCTGGACTTCCATGCCCGGGAACAGCTCATCGACGAAGGTCGACAGCACCGAGGACAGGAACACGAAGTTCTGCGGCCCGCCGAGCTTTTCCGGCAGCTGGATGATGCGCGGCAGCGATCGCGGTGCACGCACGATGGCCAGGTGGCCGGCGCGGCCGAACGCGTCGGTGCCCTTCAGCACCACCACGATGTTCAGCGACTTGTTGAGGATCTTCGGGAACGGGTGCACCGGGTCCAGGCCCAGCGGCGACAGCACCGGCATGATCTCGTTGCGGAAGTACGCACGCAGCCAGCGCTTCTGGCGGTCGGTCCAGGAATGGCGGCCGAGCACGCCGATGCCGGCGTCCATCAGCGCCGGGCGCAGCGTCTCGTTCCAGCAGCGGTACTGCTGGTCCACCAGTTCCGCAGCGCGGTCATGGATGGCGTTGAGGATGGTCTGCGGGCTCATTCCGTCCGGGGCCGGCGGCAGGCCGAATTCCTGCGCGTGGCGCACGGCGGCGGCGCGGATCTCGAAGAACTCGTCGAGGTTGGTGCAGGAGATGCACATGAAGCGCAGGCGTTCCAGCAGCGGCACCTGCGGGTCCATCGCCTGCGCCAGCACGCGGAAGTTGAAATCCAGCTGCGACAGCTCGCGGTTGATGTACAGCGCCGGGTCGCGCAACGGATCGTTGTCCGGGCTCACGGGGAGGGGGAGGGATCCGAGGCTGCTCATGGCGTCATTCTTCGATGGAGGTCAGGGGGGCAGACTCGCGCGGGCGCACGTGGTCGGCATCGAAATGGCAGGAGAACACCGAGCCCTTGCCGACTTCGCTTTCAATCTCCAGCCGTGCGTGGTGCAGGCCGAGGATGTGCTTGACGATGGACAGGCCCAGCCCGGTGCCGCCGCTCTCGCGTGAGCGGCTGCTGGACACACGGTAGAAACGTTCGGTCAGGCGCGGCAGGTGGGTGGCCGGGATGCCATAGCCGGAATCGCGCACCGCCAGCACCGCGCCGTCGCCTTCGCGGCGGAACTCCACCGCGATGCGGCCGCCGGCCGGGGTGTAGCGCACCGCATTGGTGACCAGGTTGGAGAAGGCGCTGTGCAGTTCCTTGGTCGAACCCTGCAGGTCGACACCGGCGAGGTCGTCGATGCTGATCTGGTGGCGGCCCTGGCTGTGCGCCTCGGCCTCGCGGCGCAGCGTCGCCAGCATCGGCTGCATGGCCACGGTCTCTTCCTCGCTGTGTTCCTGCGATTCGAGGCGCGACAGCGTCAGCAGGTCTTCCACCAGCTGGGCCATGCGCTGGCTCTGCTTGCGCATTTCTTCCAGCATCGGTCCGGTTCCCGGGAAATCCTCCGGGTCCATCATGTCCAGGTAACCGTGCACCACGGTGAGCGGCGTGCGCAGTTCGTGTGAAACGTTGGCGACGAAGTCGCGGCGCACCTGTTCCAGGCGCAGCAGTTTGCTGACGTCGCGGGCGATCAGCAGCCAGTAATCCGACGAATAGGGAATCAGGCGCAGGTTCAGGCGGATCGCCGGGTCGACCGGCGAAGGCACGTCCAGGATCGGTTCGGCGTTGCGGCCCCCGGCCAGCCAGTGGGCCAGCGGCATCGGCTGCAGGCGTTCGACCAGGGCTTCGCCGAGGTCGCCGGGATGGTGCAGGCCGAGCAGGGCGGTGGCCGCTTCGTTGAACCACTGCACGCGCTGGCTGTTGCGGTCCAGCACCACCACCGCGTCGGGCAGCGCGGCCGCCGCAGCGCGGTAGCTGCGCAGCATGTCCAGCAGGCGGCGCTTGCGCACGCGCATTTCCACCTGGTTGCGATACAGCAGGCGGTCCAGTTCGTTCCAGACGCCGGTGCCTTCTTCGGCGGTGTCCCAGCGCTGGCGCGCGGTCAGCCGGCGCAGCACGCTGCGCAGTCGCCAGTAATGCCAGGCCAGGGTGGCCAGCGCGCCCAGTGCGATGCACAACCACAGGTGGCCCGTGAACCACCCCACCAGTCCGGCGAACAGCAGTACCGCGGCAACGGTGGCCAGGGTCTTCAACCAGGCAGAGCGGATGTGGCGGGGCATTGCGATCTCGTCGTTGAGGTGCGGCGGTTCACTGGGGTGAACCGAGGGTTATAGCAGAGTTGCCGGCACCGGCACCCGCAGGTGCGCGGTGCCGGCACGACGAGACTCAGGTGGCAGTGGAGAAGCGGTAGCCGGCGCCGCGCACGGTCTGCACCATGTTCTCGGCGTTGAACGGCTCCAGCGTCTTGCGCAGGCGGCGGATATGCACGTCGATGGTGCGCTCCTCCACGTACACGCTGCCGCCCCACACATGGTCCAGCAGCTGGGCACGGGTATAGACGCGCTCCGGGTGGGTCATGAAGAAGTGCAGCAGGCGGTATTCGGTCGGGCCGATCGGCACCGGCTGGTCGTTGGCGAACACGCGATGGGCGGCGCCGTCGATGCGGATCGGGCCAACGGCCACGCTGCCGTCCTCGTCGTCTTCGCGGGCACGGCGCATGACCGCACGGATGCGGGCCAGCAGTTCGCGCGCCGAGAACGGCTTGACCACATAGTCATCGACACCGGCTTCGAGGCCACCGACGCGATCGTTCTCTTCGCCGCGGGCGGTCAGCATGATGATCGGCACTTCGCGGGTCAGCGTTTCCTTGCGCCAGCGGCGGGCCAGGTCCAGGCCGCTGGTGCCGGGCAGCATCCAGTCCAGCAGGATCAGGTCCGGAACGCGGTCGGCGATCGCGGTCTGGGCCTCCCGGGCATCGCCGGCGTGGACCGGTTCGTAATCGCCCTTGCGAAGGGCGAAGGCGACCATTTCACGGATCGCGGGCTCGTCATCGACGATCAGGATGCGTTTCTGCACGAGGACACCGTAGGGCTCGGTTACTGGAGTGGTGCCAGTAGACTACGGTTTGATGACATGTTTGTGACTACCCGGCCGGAACCGGCCTGGATCGCCATCGGCCGGTCATGCAGCGCTCAGCGGCGGTCCAGGTCCGGGTCCTGCACGCCCTGGCGGCGCAGCTCCAGCACGGTCGGGGTGATCGATTCGATGCGGGCGTCGACCCGCGCGCGGCCAATGTAATCCAGCGCCGGATTGCGCTTGAGCGCCTGCAGCTGCATCAGCGCCTGTTCCGGCCGCCCGCTGAGGAAGGCCGCCTCGGCGTAGGCCTCGCTGGCACGCACGCTGTCGCCGGCCAGCTCGCTGGCGCGGGCAAAGCGCTGCTGGAAGACCGGATCGTTACCGCTTTGCGACAACAGGGGGCGCAGCATCGCCTGCGCGCGCTGGCCGGCCTCGCGGTTGCCCTGTTCGTTCAGGATCTCGGCATAGGTCAGTGCCACCGGGCGGCTGTTGGGGTGTTCGCGCAGCAGCTGCTCGAAGCGGCTGTTGGCCTGGGCGGCCTGGCCTGCCCGCGACTCCGCTTCGCCCAGGCCCAGCGCCACCCACAGGTTGCCGGGATGGGTCTGCAGCAGGCCGGCCAGGGTCTGCCGGGCCTGGCCGGCGCCCGCGCGGCCACCGCGCATCACGGCCAGCGCCTGGCCATAACGCTGCGCATCGTTGAGGCCGTCCTTCTGCCGCTTGGCCAGGTCGGCATACTCGCGTTCCAGCTCGGGGGTGGAATCCGCGCTGAGCACGCGCAGGCGCTCACGCGCCCAGTCGAAGTCGCCGCTGGCGCCACGGTTGAGCTGGCCGATCGGCAGGCGCAGCACACTACTGGGCAGCAGCGGGTTGTTGCCGCGCAGCAGCGGCTCGCCGAGGCTGGGATCGGCCGGGTCCACCCGCTCCTTGCGCTCGCCGGTGGGGGTGCTGGTGGTCAGCAGCACCGTATCCTTCTTCATCTGCTCGGCGCGGGCCTTGGCTTCGCTGATGCGGGTGATGTTGACCGGGTGGGTGCGCAGGAATTCGGGCACGCTGTAGCCCCCCTCGTTGCCACGCATGGCCGCCGACATCCGTTCGAAGAAGCCGGCCATGGCATCCACGTCGTAGCCGCTGCGCGACAGGGTGCGGATGCCAAGGCGATCGGCCTCGGACTCGTTGGACCGGGTGTAGTTGATCTGCCGTTGCTGCATCAGGCCCATGCCCGAGCTGATCGCGGCCATCGTCGCGTTGCCGGACGACGTGCTGTTGCTGGCCTGGGCGGCCACCACCGCCGCCAGCATGCCCAGCAGGATCGGGATCTGGTCGCGCTGTGCGCGTTCGACACCGCGCAGCACATGCTGCTGGGTGACGTGGGCGATTTCGTGGGACAGCACCGCAGCGACCTCGTCCTCGCGCTCGGCGGTCAGCACCAGGCCGGCGTTGACCCCGATGTAGCCGCCCAGCGTGGCGAAGGCGTTGATCTGGCGGTCGTTCATCACGAAGAAGGTGTATGGCTGCCGCGGCTGGTCACTGTTGGAGCCGAGCCGGGTGCCCATGGTCTGCAGCCAGTCGTTGACCAGCGGATCCTCCAGCAGGTAGCCGTAGTTGCGCAGCTCACGCAGCATCATCGCGCCGTACTCGGCCTGGCGGGCCGGGGTCAGCAGCTCGCCGGCCGAGGAGCCGATGTCGGGCAGCTTCTCCTGGGCCTGGGCCAGCGGCATGGCCAGGGCCAGGGTGACGGCGGTAGTCAGCAGCAGGGCTCGCAAGCAGAAGGTCCTCGGGCGGGGCGCGCCAAGCGTGGCAGGGCAGGGGGCAACCATTCGTTAATCCACAGTGTTGCGGCCGTGGCGTGGAAATTCCAGCGCACCGGTACCATATGTAGACCGTCGATCCATCGTGGAGTTTCCCGTGACAGCCCAGACCGCCGGCGGTGCCCCCGCCATCACCATCTATTCCACCGCCGTCTGCCCGTACTGCGTGGCCGCCAAGAACTTCCTGAAGAGCAAGGGCCAGCAGTGGACCGAGGTCCGCATCGACCTGGACCCGGCCGAGCGCGAGAAGATGATGGCGCTGACCCGCCGCACCAGCGTGCCGCAGATCTTCGTCGGCGACGTCCATGTCGGCGGCTACGACGACATGATGGCCCTGCACCGTGAAGGCAAGCTCGAGCCGCTGCTGGCCGGGCAGGGCCAGGCATGAGCGCGGCCGACGACGGCAGCAAGGACCGCATCGCCGAGTTCACCGAGTTCCGCAAGCGCATGAACGAGCGGATCCTGGGTGAGCCGAACCAGGTGGTGCGCCGCTTCTTCGCGCTGGACACGCAGACCTACCAGGCCGGCGCGCTGGACGTGAAGACCAAGGAACTGCTGGGCCTGGTGGCCTCGATGGTGCTGCGCTGCGACGACTGCATCAGCTACCACGTGGCCCAGTGCAAGGACGCCGGCGTGACCCGCGAGGAGTTCTTCGAGACCTTCTCGGTTGGCCTGGTGGTGGGCGGTTCCATCGTGATCCCGCACCTGCGCCGCGCGGTCGACTTCCTCGACCAGCTTGAAGGCGGCGCCGCCGCCCCGGAAGCGCACGCGCATTGAGGGTAGTGCCGGCCGCTGGCCGGCATCCCCTGAACCCGACATGGCCGAGGTTGCCGGCCAGCGGCCGGCACTACCGAACGTGCGAGAGGCTTTCCCCTCAATCCAACAGCCCAGGAGCCCCCTTGTTGTTCAAGGGGGCGCGCCGACAGGCGCGGGGATAAGGTGGGATGCGCGGGCAATTCTGCCTGGGCCGGGCACTGGGACCATGGTCTATTTGGGACCTCGGCCCCGGCTCAGGCATAATTGCCGGTGAAACTTCCTTTGCGCCGGCGTTTCCGGGCACGTCCGGACGGCGTTTTTCCCCCTGTTCGGAACATCGATCAATGACGCAGAAAATTACGGTCATCCGCGGCGACGGCATTGGCCCGGAAATCATGGACGCCACCCTGTTCGTGCTCGACCAGCTCAAGACTGGCCTGGAGTACGAAGACGCCGACGCCGGCCTGGTGGCCCTGGAAAAGCACGGCGACCTGATGCCGGCGGTGACCCTGGAATCGATCGCGCGCAACAAGGTCGCGCTGAAGAGCCCGCTGACCACCCCGGTCGGTGGTGGCTTCACCTCGATCAACGTCAGCCTGCGCCGTCACTTCGACCTGTACGCCAACGTGCGTCCGGCCCACACCTTCCCGAACACCAAGTCGCGTTTCGACAACGTCGACCTGATCACCGTTCGTGAGAACACCGAAGGTGCCTACCTGGCCGAAGGCCAGGAAGTGTCGGCCGACGGCGAGACCGCCTTCTCCGGCACCCGCATCACCCGCAAGGGCTCCGAGCGCATCGTGCGCTACGCCTTCGAGCTGGCCAAGAGCACCGGTCGCAAGAAGGTCACCGCCGTGCACAAGGCCAACATCATCAAGTCGACCTCGGGCCTGTTCCTGAACGTCGCCCGTGAAGTCGCCGCACAGTACCCGGAGATCGAGTTCCAGGAAATGATCGTCGACAACTGCTGCATGCAGCTGGTGATGCGTCCGGAGCAGTTCGATGTGATCGTCACCACCAACCTGTTCGGTGACATCATCTCCGACCTGTGCGCGGGTCTGGTCGGCGGCCTGGGCCTGGCCCCGGGGGCCAACATCGGCAAGGACGCGGCGATCTTCGAAGCCGTGCACGGCACCGCGCCGGACATCGCCGGCCAGGGCAAGGCCAATCCGTGCGCGCTGCTGCTGGCAGCCGCGCAGATGCTGGACCATGTCGGCCAGCCGGAAAACGCCGAGCGCCTGCGCAAGGCCATCGTGGCGACCATGGAAGCCAAGGACTCGCTGACCGGCGACCTGGGCGGCACCGGCACCACCATGAGCTTTGCCCAGGCCATCGCCAGCCGCCTGTAAGCGGCCGGCCGACCTCGGTTGGATCCACAGCGGGGCGCCTTCGGGCGCCCCGTTGCGTTGTGGACTGGCTCGTTGGATCCACGCCATGCGTGGATGGCCGGCGTTGGTACGCAGTCACCCATGGGCTGGCTCTACAGGGGGTTGTCTGTGCGCATATCGCACAGATCATGTGCGGCTTGGCGGCTGGTTCGTGCGCCATCCGCTCCGCATCATGTGCCCACTTTCCACCGCACAGGAGCTTGAACATGAACCTCACCGCCTTTGGTCTGGCCAGCCTGATCGGTATGGCCACCGCTACCTCCGTTGCCGCTGCCGAGCCGGCCCATCCCACCATCCGCCACATGGCCGGCGCGCCGGTCGCGACCTCGCTGGATGCGGCGAAGACCGCCGTACTGGTGATCGACTTCCAGAATGAGTACTTCGATGCCAAGGCCGCACCGGGCTTTGCCGGTGGCCGCATGGTCATTCCCGATGGCGTGGCCGCGCTGCGGCAGGCCAAGCGGGTGGTCGAATTTGCCGACGCCCACGGCATCCGCGTGATCCATGTGCAGCACGTGCTGCCGGCCGGCGCACCCCTGTTCGCGCAGGGCAGCGTCAATGCTGCCTTCCATCGCGACCTGCAGCCGCGCCAGGGCGAGACCGTGGTGCAGAAGGACAACGTCAGTGTGTTCGCCGGCGCGTCCGCCGCCGCGCTCGACCAGGTGCTGAAGAGCGCCGGCATCGACACCCTGATCGTCACCGGCCTGCAGACCCATGCCTGCGTGGCCGGTGCTGCGCGCGATGCGGCGGCCGCGCCACGTGGCTACCGGGTGATCGTCTCGTCCGATGCCAGCGCCAGCCGTGACCTGGACCTGGCCGGCGGCCAGCGCATCGGCCATCGCGCGCTGCATGAAGCTTCTCTGGCCCAGATCGAGGACACCTTCGGCGATGTCATGACGACTGACGCGATCCTGGCACTGCCGGTGCGCAAGGCTGGCGACGGCGCTTGATAAGCTGGCGGGGCCCGCATGCCGCGGGCCCCGCCACCTGGAGCTGCCCGCCGATGGATCACTTCGCCGCCCTGCGTGCGCTGCGCGCCATCGTCGACGCCGGCAGCTTTACTGCGGCCGCCGAACGCCTGGGGACCACCCATTCGGCGATGTCGCGGCAACTGCGGCAGTTGGAAGAACACCTGCAGGTGCGCCTGCTCGATCGCAACAGCCGTCGGCTGTCGTTGACCGAGGCCGGGCGCGATTACTACCGTGAGGCGGCGACGCTGCTGGACCGCCTGCAGGAAGCCGACGACCGTGCCCGTGCCGGGCAGGCGCAACCCAGTGGCAGCGTACGTATCAGCGTGCCGCAGGTGGTGGCCAGCCAGGAGCTGCCGCACTGGCTGCCGTCGTTCCTGCAGCGTTATCCGCAGGTTACGCTGGACCTGTCGGCAGATGATCAGCTGGTCGATGTAGTGGGCGGTGGTTTCGACCTGGCCCTGCGCATCGCGGCTTCATTGCCGGACAGCCAGCTGGTCGCGCGCGAACTGGCCAGCTGCCCGCGCATCCTGGTCGCCGCACCGGCCTACCTGGCGCGCCACGGCCTGCCGCGGCAGGCAGCGGACCTGGCACAGCACACGCTGCTGGGTTTCAGTCCCACGCCGTCAATGCCGCCCTGGCAGTTGCAGGGGCCGCGCGGCGCAACCGCGAGCGTCGAAGCCGGGCAGCGCCTGCGCGTGGATGCCACGCCCGCACTGTACGCTGCCGCGCTGGCCGGCATGGGCATCAGCCTGTTCACCGCGCTGACCGTGCAGGAGGATCTGCGCGCCGGTCGTTTGATCCGCGTACTGCCGGCCTGGCATGCCGGCCAGCGGTGCTACTTCGCGCTGTATCCGCATGCGCGTGCGCTGGCGCCCAAGGTGCGTGCGCTGGTCGAGCATCTCGCGGCGCACTACGCTGCACAGGTGAGCGCGGCAGGGTAGTCGCGCGGTTGCAACCGAGGTGGTGATGGAGTCGGTGTATCTGCTGGTCGCGCTCGGCGCGATCGTCGCCGGATTCGTGCAGGGCCTGTCCGGTTTCGCCTTCGGGATGGTAGCGATGTCGTTCTGGGCGTGGGGGCTGGAGCCGCGCCTGGCCGCTACGCTGTCGGTGTTCGGCGCGCTGGTTGGTCAGCTGGTGGCAGTGTTCACCGTGCGCCGCGGGTTCAATCTGCGCCTGCTGCTGCCGTTCGTGCTGGGTGGGCTGGCGGGCATCCCGCTGGGCGTGATGGTGTTGCCGCAACTGGACATGGACTGGTTCAAGGCGCTGCTGGGCGGCTTCCTTGCGCTGTGGTGCCCGGTGATGCTGATGGCGCGATCATTGCCGCCGATCCGCGTGGGCGGTCGTATCGGTGACGCGATCGCCGGCATGGCAGGTGGCGTGCTCAGCGGCATCGGTGGTTTCGCTGGACCGGTGCCGACGCTGTGGAGCACGCTGCGTGGCTTCGGCAAGGACGAGCAGCGCGCGGTCATCCAGAACTTCAATCTGGCGATGCTGGCAGTGACCATGGCCACCTATGTCGGCAGCGGCCTGGTGAGCCGGCAGATGCTGTCGTACTTCGCCATCGTGGCACCGGCGATGCTGGTGCCGACCCTGCTGGGTGCGCGCGTCTACATCGGCATCAGCGAGGCGCGCTTCCGGCAGATCGTTCTGAGCCTGTTGACCGCCTCGGGCATCGCACTGCTGGCGTCGTCGCTGCCGGTGCTGCTCGCGCGACCGTAACCAGTTGAACTTCAGGCCGGGCGGAACATGCGGAAGCGCTGTTCGGCGCCGATGCGGAAGTAGTCGGCGGGCCCGCCACCGCGCAGGATCGGGGCCGCCGCCGCGGTGTCGTAGATGCCATCGACCAGCAGCCGTGCATCGATATGCACCGCCACCACTTCGCCCAGCACCAGCCAACCGCTGGTGTCCTGGCCGGCGGCATCGCGCAGGCGCACGATCTGGGTGCAGCGGCATTCCATGCTCACCGGGCTCTGTGCAACACGTGGGGGTGCGACCTGCGTGGATGCCAGCGGCGTCAGGCCGGCGAGGGCGAACTCGTCGACATCTGGTGCGACCGCGCGGCAGCTTTCGTTCATGGCCACGGCCAGGTCGAACGTGGCCAGGTTCCAGACGAACTCGCCGGTGGCTTCGATGTTGCGCAGCGAGTCTTTGCGGCCCTGGCTGGAGAAACCGATGATCGGCGGGGTGTAGTTGAAGGCGTTGAAGAAGCTGTAGGGCGCCAGGTTCAACATGCCTTGCGCGTCGCAGCTGGAAATCCAGCCGATCGGGCGCGGGCCGATGATGGCGTTGAACGGGTCATGCGGCAGGCGGTGGCCTTCAGCCGGGCGGTAGCTGTGGAAGGTGTCGGTCATGGGGGCGTGTTCCGTAGCGTCGAGCGTGCTCGACTCTACCGCCTGAAACAGTCGAGCAGGCGCGGCCCACAAAAAAAGCCGCGACCCTTGCGGATCGCGGCTTGTCGTTTTCGGCGTGGCTGGACTCAGCGCTGCTGGATCTTCGACAGCAGGCGCAGGAATTCCACGTACAGCCAGACCAGGGTCACCATCAGGCCGAATGCGCCATACCACTCCATGTACTTCGGCGCGCGCTGGGCCACGCCGGTTTCAATGAAGTCGAAGTCCAGCACCAGGTTCAGCGCGGCCACGACCACCACGAACAGGCTGAAGGCGATGCCCAGCCAGCTGGAGTCATGGATCACCGGCACATTGATGTTGAAGAAGCCCAGCACGAACGAGGCCAGGTAGAGCAGGGCGATGCCGCCGGTGGCAGCGACCACGCCCATCTTGAAGTTCTCGGTGGCCTTGATCACGCCGCTGCGGTATGCGAACAGCAGTGCGGCCAGGGTGCCGAAGGTCAGCAGCACGGCCTGGAACACGATGCCCGGGTACTTCATGTTGAACAGGGCCGACACGGCGCCCAGGAACAGGCCTTCGACCAGCGCGTACATCGGCGCGGTGACCGGCGACCATTCCTTCTTGAAGATGGTGATCAGCGCCAGCACCAGGCCGCCGATCGCGCCACCGATGGCGTACAGGCTCGCGCTGCCGGAAATCTGGCCGTACTCGTCAACCGACTGGCTCCAGGCGAATGCCGCGGTCAGCACGGTCAACAGCAGCAGGATGCCGGTCTTGTTGGCGGTGCCGTTGAGGGTCATCACCTGGTCGGGGCTGGTCACCACCGAACCGCTGGCGAGGTCGAGGAAGGTCGACTCGGAAAGAGCCGGGTTGCCGCTGCGCATGCGTGTTCTCCGTGCGAATGAGGGTCGGGACGGCCATCCGGCCGATGACCGCGAGCATAGCGGATGACCACGCACGGCGCTGTGGCAGACTTCAGGTTGTAGCCGCCCGCGTTGACAGTTCGCGATGTGCTTGGCGACAATGAACGACTCCCCGGGCCTGGCCCGAGGGGATTGCAGGACCGGGGTATAGCGCAGTCTGGTAGCGCGCCTGCTTTGGGAGCAGGATGTCGGGGGTTCGAATCCCTCTACCCCCACCAATCCCACGTCACGTCGGATTGGACACCGTTCCGGTTCGGGCGCCCGTAGCTCAACTGGATAGAGCACCGGCCTTCTAAGCCGGCGGTTACAGGTTCGATTCCTGTCGGGCGCGCCATCGGCGAGACAGCGGGGTCGCATCGGCGGATGTGAAGAAGTGCTTGCAAAAGCGTAAAGACTCCACCAGAATATCGGACTCGCTTCGGCGGACCGGAACTTCGGTGACAGTCTCCAGGCAAAGGTTTGAGGTTCCATCGCCAGCGGCATCGGCGGGGAACGAAAGTTTTCAGTGGTGGCTGTAGCTCAGTTGGTTAGAGTACCGGATTGTGATTCCGGTGGTCGGGGGTTCGAATCCCCTCAGCCACCCCACTGATTCAACCGCATCGGCGCAGCCGAAACGGTATTGCAATAAACAGAAAGCACGCTACAATGTGCGTCTGAGTTTCACGGGCCGTTAGCTCAGTTGGTAGAGCAGTTGACTCTTAATCAATAGGTCCAAGGTTCGAATCCTTGACGGCCCACCAAGACGGAAGCCACCTGTATGCCAGGTGGCTTTTTTCTTATAAGTGTGACCCTTTCGTTTCGATGGGTCACACGTTGCAGGGCCCCGCCTGGTGTGGATCTGCAACGCAGCGGGATCGCAGTACTGGTTTCAACGATGTTGAAGAAAGTGCTTGCACCCACCGAGCGGATCGGGTAATAATTCGCGCCCCGATTTCGGGCTGTTAGCTCAGTTGGTAGAGCAGTTGACTCTTAATCAATAGGTCCAGAGGTTGAATCCTTGACAGCCCACCAGACGAAAGCCACTTGGTTCGCCAAGTGGCTTTTTCTTGTCTGCGCGCCGGGTTGAGCGTGCGGATGTCAGTGCGCTGGCTGGCGTGGAGCCTCCTTGAGTCAAGGGGGTGCGGCGAAGCCGCGGGGATGTGGGGGCTGATGAAGTGGGGTCCGCGCTTTGCCGCGCAAAGCGTGGGGCTGCGGCGCGAATGCGCGGGCAGCTTCCCACTTGGTTCGCCAAGTGGCTTTTTTCTTGTCTGCGCGCCGGGTTGAGCGTCATCCACGCATGGCGTGGATCTACTGAAGCGGTGCTGAAATCAGGGGCATACGCGTCATCAGTGTTTTCAATGCTGTGCGCTGCTTCTCACCGCATCGCGTCCTGCATCGCACCCAATGGATCTTCCGCGCCGATGGCGCATGCACGAAGGAAGATGTTGATGGCTGAGATCACTCGATTCCCGCACCGCACGCTGTGGGTTCCCTTCGCGTTGATGGCACTGGCGGCCTGCACGCCGGGCAATGATCCCGCGCAGACCGTCGAGCGCGATGCGAGCGCGGAGAGCATTCCGGCGCGCCCGGTCGGTGACGCCATGCAGATGCAGCCGGCCCAGCCTGCGGAAGGGGAGGTCCTGCCCGACGCGGTGGACATGCAGCGCAATGCGGACGGTTCGGTGGATGTGCGCAAGGCTGCGCCGGAGTCGGTGGCCCTGCGTTTACCGACGATGGGGGCGTGGAGGTCCGGAAGGTGGATGCGACCGTCGACCCTGGCACAGGCGCGGCGCCGGCCCGCGCTGTGCCGCAGCAGTAGGCTGCAACCGCCCCGGCGGGTCGCGCGCCCGCCGGGGTGGCTGCGATGCAGCGATGGCGCGGAGCTTAGTGGATTCAGCTTTGTGCAGGCCTTCCGATTCCAGTCGCCGCCTGCGACAATGAAAGCCTGTGCCGGCCACGCGAAAGTGGCGGAATTGGTAGACGCCCTGGATTTAGGTTCCAGTGCCGCAAGGCGTGGGGGTTCGAGTCCCCCCTTTCGCACCAGTGCCGGCCTGTCCCCGCCCTGATCGGGCCATCGGCGCCCCCTTGACCGGCACGCGCTGGCAGTGCAGGCCGAATTGGGCGAAACTAAAGGGCTGCGGCAAGCAGGCGCGTCCCAGACGTCGTGTCCTTACAACCGTTTCATCCCAATCATCGAGCCGGGGGCCTGGGCCACCGGTGGCAGGAGTTAACATGCAAGCTTCGATCGAATCCACCGGCAACCTGAACGCCGCCTGAGCTTCTCGCTGCCGGAAGAGCGTCTGCAGAGCCACATCGTCGGCCGCCTGGGCGAAATCGCCCGCACCACCCGCATCAAGGGTTTCCGTCCGGGCAAGGTGCCGGCCAAGGTGATCGAGCAGCGCTTCGGCGCGCAGGTCCGTGGCGAGGCGCTGGACGGCCTGCTGCGCGAGACCTTCGATGCCGCCGTGCGCGAGCACGACCTGCGCATCGTCGGCAGCCCGCGCATCGACAAGGGCGACGAGGGTGAGTTCTCCTTCGTGGCCACCGTGGAAGTGGTGCCGGACTTCGGCGACATCGACGTCAGCAAGCTGACCGTCGTGCGCCACAGCGCCGAGATCACCGACGCCGACATCGACCAGATGATCGAGAACCTGCAGAACCAGCGTCGTACCTGGGCCCCGGTCAGCCGTGGCGCGCAGGACGGTGACCTGGTCGCGGTGGAAACCTGGTCGCAGGCCGGCGAAGAGCGCCTGCCGGCCGAAGGCACCGAGAAGGGTTCGATCGTGCTCGGCCAGGACGGCATGATGTTCGACACCATTGAAAAGGGCCTGGTCGGCCTGGCCAAGGGCGAAGAAAAGACCCTGGACGTCGAGTTCCCGGCTGACTGGCGCGTGCCGGTGCTGGCCGGCAAGACCGTGCAGGTCACCGTCAAGGTCGCCGAAGTGTCCGAGCCGGTCGTGCCGGCGGTCGACGAAGCCTTCATCAAGAGCTTCGGCGTGAAGGGCGGCGACGTCGAGCAGTTCCGCAGCGACATCCGCGCCAACCTGGAGCGCGAGCTGAAGGGCGCGCTGATGATCCGCCTGCGCTGAAGTGGGCGAGCAGCTGATCGCGCCTACGCCTCGGTGGAAATGCCGCCGCGCCTGGTCGAGAACGAAGCCCGCGCCATGCTGGCCCAGCAGGTCGAGCAGATCCGCCGCAATGGCCAGAACGTCGGCGAAATCCCGGCAGATGCCCATGAAGGTTTCAAGGACGCCGCCGCCAAGCGCGTACTGGTCGGCCTGCTGGTCGGTGAAGTGGCCCGCATCAACGACCTGCGCCTGGAAGCCAAGCGCCTGAACGAAACGATGCGTCTGATCGCTTCGACCTACGAAGAGCCGGAACAGGTCATTGAGATGTACCGCAACGACCCCCAGCTGATGTCTGGCCTGCAGAACCGCGTGATGGAAGAGCAGGTGATCGACTGGATCGCCGAGCGTGCCCAGCACACCGAAGAGAAGCTGTCGTTCCAGGACGCGATCCGCCAGTAATCCCGGGCGGATCACCGGATGCCCCGCGCCTTTGCCGGCGTGGGGTTGTTGCCCCCCAAGATAGGTACCTCACGTAATGGACAACCGAACCAAAGCCCTGAACCTGGTTCCGATGGTGGTCGAGCAGACCAGCCGCGGCGAGCGTGCCTACGACATCTATTCGCGCCTGTTGAAGGAGCGCCTGATCTTCCTCGTGGGCCCGATCGACGATCACATGGCCAATGTGGTGGTGGCGCAGTTGCTGTTCCTGGAATCGAAAACCCGGAAAAGGACATCAACATCTACATCAACTCGCCGGGTGGCGTGGTCACCGCCGGCATGGCGATCTACGACACCATGCAGTACATCAAGCCGAATGTGAGCACCACCTGCATCGGCCAGGCCGCCTCGATGGGCGCCCTGCTGCTGGCCGCGGGCGAAGCCGGCAAGCGCTATGCGCTGCCGAATTCGCGCGTGATGATCCATCAGCCGCTGGGTGGCTACCAGGGCCAGGCCACCGACATCGACATCCACGCGCGCGAGATCCTGACCCTGCGTTCGCGCCTGAACGAGGTGCTGGCCAAGCACACCGGCCAGTCGCTGGAGACGATCGCCCGCGACACCGAGCGCGACAACTTCAAGAGCGCCTTCGAGGCGCAGGCCTACGGTCTGGGTCGACCACGTGCTGGAGCGTCGTCCGGATGAGTTGATCCAGGCCGGTTGACCGGCCTTCACGGGGCCATGGAGGCCCCGTTCCTGCAGGGTCGGGCGGGACTGGCGTCCCCTCGGCCCTGTGCTATTCTCGAATCGAACCCCCGTTCAGCGGGTGGGGTAACTGGGTAAGCGAAGCATGAGCGAAGACCGCCAAGGTCGTTCCACGGACACCGGCAAGATCCTCTACTGCTCTTTCTGCGGCAAGAGCCAGCATGAAGTGCGCAAGCTGATTGCGGGTCCGAGCGTATTCATCTGCGATGAGTGCGTGGAGCTGTGCAACGACATCATCCGTGAGGAACTCGAGGAAAAGGCGCAGTCGGCGCGCAGTTCGCTGCCCAAGCCGCGCGAGATCCTCGAGGTCCTCGACCAGTACGTGATCGGCCAGAACCGCGCCAAGCGCACCTTGGCCGTGGCCGTGTACAACCACTACAAGCGCATCGAGAGCCGGCAGAAGAACGACGACGTCGAACTGGCGAAGTCGAACATCCCGCTGGTCGGCCCGACCGGTTCGGGCAAGACGCTGCTGGCCGAGACCCTGGCCCGCCTGCTCAACGTGCCGTTCACCATGGCCGACGCCACCACGCTGACCGAAGCCGGTTACGTGGGCGAGGACGTGGAGAACATCATCCAGAAGCTGCTGCAGAAGTGCGACTACGACGTCGAGAAGGCGCAGCAGGGCATCGTCTACATCGATGAAATCGACAAGATCTCGCGCAAGAGCGAGAACCCGTCGATCACCCGCGATGTGTCCGGCGAAGGCGTGCAGCAGGCCCTGCTGAAGCTGATCGAAGGCACCGTGGCCAGCGTTCCGCCGCAGGGCGGCCCGCAAGCACCCGCAGCAGGAATTCCTGCAGGTGGACACCAAGAACATCCTGTTCATCTGCGGCGGCGCGTTCGCCGGGCTGGACAAGGTGATCCAGGCCCGTTCCACCGACGTCGGCAGCATCGGCTTCGGCGCCAAGGTGAAGAGCAGCGAGCGCAAGCAGGAAGTGGGCAAGGTGCTGGCTGAAGTCGAGCCGGAAGACCTGATCAAGTTCGGCCTGATAGCCGAGTTCGTCGGCCGCCTGCCGGTGGTGGCGACCCTGGAGGAGCTGGACGAGCCGGCCCTGATCAAGATCCTGACCGAGCCGAAGAACGCCATCACCAAGCAGTTCAAGAAGCTGTTCGAGATGGAGAACGTCGAGCTGGAGTTCCGTCCGGACGCGTTGTCGGCCATCGCCAGGAAGGCGCTCAAGCGCAAGACCGGTGCCCGTGGCCTGCGCACCATCGTCGAATCGGTCCTGCTGGACACCATGTACGACCTGCCGTCGCAGGAAAACGTCAGCAAGGTGGTGGTGGACGAGTCGGTGATCGAGCACAAGTCCGAGCCGTACCTGATCTACCAGACCCCGGCGGCCCCTGAACAGAAGGCCGCAGGCGCCGAGTGATCCTTCCAGGTTGTTGATTGGAAAGGATTTTCAAGGAATGCCTTGCATCTGAAAGCCGATGGCCCCATAACGGGGCCATCGGCTTTTTTTGTCTCCGGAAGATGCCCTCCCGGAGGCGGTTTTCCCCTTCCCTGGAGCCCCCATGGCCCGTTCCCCAAGTGAAACCCTCGACCTGCCGGTCCTGCCGCTGCGCGACGTAGTGGTGTTCCCGCACATGGTCATCCCGCTGTTCGTCGGCCGTGACAAGTCCATGCACGCGCTCGAACAGGCAATGGAAGCGGACAAGCGCATCCTGCTGCTGGCGCAGAAGTCGGCCGAGACCGACGACCCGCATGCGGCCGACCTCTACCAGGTCGGTACGCTGGCGCAGGTGCTGCAGCTGCTGAAGCTGCCCGACGGCACCATCAAGGTGCTGGTCGAAGGCCTGTCGCGCGTGCAGGTCACCCACGTCGACGAGCGCAACGGCTCGCTGCACGGCCAGGCCGTGGAGATCGACGCCAGCGATGAGCGCGGAGCGCGCGAGGTCGAGGCGATCGCCCGCTCGCTGATGTCGCTGTTCGAGCAGTACGTGAAGACCAACCGCAAGTTGCCGCCGGAACTGCTGCAGACGCTGTCGGGCATCGATGAGCCGGCGCGCCTGGCCGACACCATCGCCGCGCACATCAGCGTGCGCCTGGCCGACAAGCAGCGCCTGCTGGAAACGCTGGCCGTGAGCGATCGCCTGGAGATGCTGGTCGGCCTGGTCGATGGCGAGATCGACGTGCAGCAGATGGAGAAGCGCATCCGCGGCCGCGTGAAGTCGCAGATGGAGAAGAGCCAGCGCGAGTACTACCTCAACGAACAGATGAAGGCCATCCAGAAGGAACTGGGTGACCTGGATGACGCGCCGGGTGAACTGGAAGAACTGGCCCGCAAGATCGCCGAAGCCGGCATGCCGAAGGCCGTTGAAGCCAAGGCGCGCAACGAACTGAACAAGCTCAAGCAGATGTCGCCGATGTCGGCTGAAGCGGCCGTCGTGCGCAACTACCTGGAGTGGTTGCTGGGCGTGCCGTGGAAGAAGCGCAGCAAGGTGCGCAAGGACCTGAAGGCCGCGCAGGACACCCTCGATGCCGATCACTACGGCCTGGAGAAGGTCAAGGAACGCATCCTTGAATACCTGGCGGTGCAGTCGCGCGTGAAGCAGATGAAGGGTCCGATCCTGTGCCTGGTCGGTCCGCCGGGCGTGGGCAAGACTTCGCTCGGCCAGTCCATCGCCAAGGCCACCAACCGCAAGTTCGTGCGCATGTCGCTGGGCGGCGTACGCGACGAGGCCGAGATCCGTGGCCACCGTCGTACCTACGTCGGTTCGATGCCGGGCCGCATCGTGCAGAACCTCAACAAGGTCGGCAGCAAGAACCCGCTGTTCGTGCTCGATGAGATCGACAAGATGTCGATGGACTTCCGTGGCGATCCGTCTTCGGCGCTGCTGGAAGTGCTCGATCCGGAGCAGAACAACGCGTTCAACGACCACTACCTGGAAGTGGACCTGGACCTGTCCGAAGTGATGTTCGTGGCCACCTCGAACTCGCTCAACATTCCGGGCCCGCTGCTGGACCGCATGGAAGTGATCCGCATCCCCGGCTACACCGAGGACGAGAAGCTCAACATCGCCACCCGCTACCTGGTGCCGAAGCAGATCAAGGCCAACGGCCTGCAGCCGGAAGAGCTGGAGATCGGCAGTGATGCGATCCAGGACATCGTGCGCTACTACACGCGCGAATCGGGCGTGCGCAACCTGGAACGCGAGATCGCCAAGATCTGCCGCAAGGTGGTGAAGGAGATCGCGCTGGCCGGGCCGCAGCCGGTGAAGGCGAAGAAGGGCGCGAAGAAGTCCAAGGCGCTGGTGAGCGTGTCCAGCAAGAACCTGGACAAGTACCTGGGCGTGCGTCGTTTCGACTTCGGCCGTGCCGAGGAAGAGAACGAGATCGGCCTGGTCACCGGCCTGGCCTGGACCGAAGTCGGTGGCGATCTGCTGCAGATCGAATCGACGCTGGTGCCGGGCAAGGGCCAGCTGATCCTGACCGGCCAGCTCGGCAACGTGATGAAGGAATCGGCGTCGGCGGCGCTGTCGGTGGTGCGTTCGCGCGCGGTCGGCTTCGGCATCGACAGCGACTTCCTGCAGAAGCACGACGTGCACCTGCACGTGCCCGATGGCGCCACGCCGAAGGACGGCCCGAGTGCCGGTGCGGCGATGGTCACCTCGCTGGTGTCGATGCTGACCAAGGTGCCGGTGCGCGCCGATGTGGCGATGACCGGCGAGATCACCCTGCGTGGTCGCGTCACCGCCATCGGTGGCCTGAAGGAGAAGCTGCTGGCTGCACTGCGTGGCGGCATCCGCACGGTCATCATCCCGGAAGAGAACCGCAAGGACCTGGCCGACATCCCGGCCAACGTCACCCGCGATCTGGAGATCGTGCCGGTGAAGTACATCGAAGAAGTCCTGGACCTGGCGCTGGAGCGTCCGTTGGCACCGAAGAAGGCGCGCAAGAGTGCGCAACGTGTCACGGTGCGCAGCAAGGCCAAACCGAGTGGAAACGCGCGCGTCAAGCATTGACGCGCGCTGTCCAATGGCCCGAAACCCGCGTCGTTGCTGGCTTTCCAGCTTGCGTGGGGGTAGGGCCGCTGGTATAAAAGCAGCACTCGCGAATGAGTGATCGCAGTCTGGCGATCGCTGAATTCGGCGAACCGTTTCCACATGGCGGCCGCATGCAGAGCGCGTGCGGTTGCTTCCCTGTCGAATAAGCGGAACCCACCGCCAAAGGAGTTGTAGAGAATGAACAAGACCGAATTGATCGATGCCGTTGCTGAAGCTGCAGACCTGACCAAGGCCGAGTCCAGCCGCGCTGTCGATGCCGTCGTTGCTGCCGTCACCAAGGCGCTGAAGGACGGCGATGCGGTCACCCTGGTTGGCTTCGGTACCTTCCAGGTCCGCGACCGTGCTGCCCGCACCGGCCGCAACCCGAAGACCGGCGACACCATCAAGATCGCTGCTTCGAAGAATCCGTCGTTCAAGGCTGGTAAGGCCCTGAAGGATGCTGTAAACTAAGCGGCTCGCTGGGGTGCTTAGCTCAGCGGTAGAGCGTCTCCTTTACACGGAGAGGGTCGGGGGTTCGAAACCCTCAGCACCCACCACAGCACCGCGGTAAAAGTTTGAGTGTGGAGCGGTAGTTCAGCTGGTTAGAATGCTGGCCTGTCACGCCGGAGGTCGCGGGTTCGAGTCCCGTCCGCTCCGCCATTCAACGAGGCCTCCGGCCAAAAGCTGGAGGCTTTGTTTTCTCCCCGGTCCAGGCCGGCTGAAAGCAAAAAAAGCAACAACGCGGAGCGGTAGTTCAGCTGGTTAGAATGCTGGCCTGTCACGCCGGAGGTCGCGGGTTCGAGTCCCGTCCGCTCCGCCATTACATCGAGGCCCCCGGCCTAAAGCTGGGGGCCTTGTCTTCTCACCGACAGGTTCGGGAGGAAGACGAAAAGGTTTTTGCAAGAACGGAGCGGTAGTTCAGCTGGTTAGAATGCTGGCCTGTCACGCCGGAGGTCGCGGGTTCGAGTCCCGTCCGCTCCGCCATTGCAGAATTCTTAAGTCCCTGTGAAAAAACTTTGAAAAAAGTGTTCATCGGGCTGGGTTTCCAGAGAGTCTTCGGATATACTGGGCACCTGCAAAGTTCAAGCGCGGAGCGGTAGTTCAGCTGGTTAGAATGCTGGCCTGTCACGCCGGAGGTCGCGGGTTCGAGTCCCGTCCGCTCCGCCAACTTCAAAAGCCCTCGGCGCAAGCCGGGGGCTTTTTCTTTGTGGCGCGCCGAACGTTGCCGATGCCGCGGGTGGCGCATCGCCGGCGGAGATGGGCGCAGGCCACGCCGGTGCTGCTTTTGGTCCCTGCGGCGAAGCGGGTTACACTGCCGGGCTCGCCAATCAGGCCTTGTGATTCCTCACCATGCTGCAGAAACTCCGCGACAAGACCTCAGGCTGGATCGTCACCGTGATCCTGGGGCTGCTGATGATTCCGTTCCTGTTCGTGATCGACAACAGCTACCTCGGTGGCGTTGGCGCACAGAACGTGGCCAAGGTTTCCGCGCCGCCGACCTGGTGGCGTTCGGCGCCGTCGTGGTGGCCGGTGCGCATGCTGTGGCAGCATCACGAGATCAGCTCGCAGGATTTCCGCACGCGTTTCGAGCAGGAGCGCATGCGTGAGCGCCAGCAGCAGGGCGACAACTTCGACCCGCGCGCGTTCGAGAGCACCGAGAACAAGATGGCCGTGCTCGACCAGCTGATCGACGAGCAGGTCGTGCGCCTGGTCGGTGAGCAGGCCGGCGTGGTGATCGGCGACGGTGCGGTGCGCGAGTACATCGCGACCATGCCGGCGTTCCTCGATTCGAACGGCAAGTTCAACGAGAACAACTATCGCCTGGCGCTGGCCGGCAGCAACCCGCCGCGTACGCCGACCCAGTTCCAGGAACTGGTGCGTGAGAGCCTGCAGCAGTCGGTGATCCCGTCGGGCCTGCAGAGCTCCGGCTTCGTCACCCAGGCCGAGACCGAGCGCCTGTTGAAGCTGCTGGGTGAAACCCGCGACGTCGAGCTGGCCGCGTTGCCGCCCGTGCCGGCCGATACCGCGCCGGTCACCGATGAGCAGATCAAGAAGTGGTACGACAGCCACGGCAAGGATTTCCGCCAGGCCGAGAGCGTGTCGCTGGAGTACGTCGAGATCAACGGCGCGAACCTGCCGGCACCGACCGCGGCCGATGAAGCGACCCTGCGCAAGCGCTATGAAGACGAGAAGGCGAAGTTCACCTCGCCGGAGCAGCGCCAGGCCTCACACATCCTGATCACCGGTGATGGCGCCGAAGCCAAGGCGAACAAGATTGCTGCCGAAGCCAAGGCCGCCGGTGCCGATTTCGGAGCGCTGGCCAAGGCCAATTCGGAAGATCCGGGCTCCAAGGACCAGGGCGGTGACCTGGGCTGGGTCGAGCGCGGTGCGATGGTGAAGCCGTTCGAGGACGCACTGTTTGCGGCCAAGGCCGGTGACGTGATCGGCCCGGTGAAAACCGAGTTCGGCTACCACATCATCAAGGTGGCCGCTGTGCGCGGTGGCCAGGGCAAGTCGTTCGAGGAAGTGCGTGACACGCTGGCCGCCGAGCAGCTGAAGGCGGACGGTGAGCGTGGCTTCAACGAGCTGGCCGGTCACCTGGTCGATGCCATCAACAAGAGCCCGAGCGACCTGGCCGCTGCGGCCAAGGAAGTGAACCTGCCGCTGCAGACGCTGGGCCCGATCACCCGCGCGACCGCCAGTGGCATTGCCGCTGACCCGGCGGTGCTGCGTGCAGCGTTCTCCGACGTGCTGGTGCAGGACGGTACCGCCAGCGACCCGATCGCCCTGGGTGGCGCGACCAACCACAGCGTGGTCATCCGCGTGGCTGCGCACACTCCGGAACAGGCGCTGCCGCTGGACAAGGCCCGTGAGCAGGTGATCGCCGCGATCCGTGCTGACCGCCAGCGCCAGGCCAGCGACAAGGCCGCCGATGCCATTCTGGCCAAGCTGAAGGCGGGCGCCACCCTGCAGTCGCTGGCTGCCAGCGAGAAGCTGCAGCTGAGCCCGATGCCGGGCCTGCCGCGCAGCCAGCCGGTGCCGACCCCGGAAATCAACCGCGCGATCTTCAGTGCGCCAGTGCCGGCCGAAGGCAAGCCGAGCTATGGCAAGGTCGACGTCAATGGCCACGCGCTGCTGTTCGCGGTGAACAAGGTCAATCCGGGCGACATCAAGGAAGTGACTGCAGAGCAGCAGAAGCAGCTGAAGGAACAGCTGAGCCAGATCGACGGCATGGCCGCGGCCAAGGCCTACATCGAGGCGATGCGCAAGAAGTTCGTGGTCCAGACCACCGAAGCGAACCTGTAAGCCTCGCCGGCAGCAGGTACGAAAAGGCCCGGCAATGCCGGGCCTTTTTTGTGCCTTCGCCTTGCTTGTGGCGCGCTTGAGCTTTGGTAGTGGTCGAGCTTGCTCGACCGCCTTTTGTAGCGTCGAGCCATGCTCGACTGCGTCTGCTGGGCGCAGGCATGAAAAAGCCGAGCATGGGCTCGGCTCTACAGGAAACAGGGCAGGGCGCGGTGGTGCCGCGCCTGACTCAGTCTTCGACGCGCAGCACGGCGCCCGGCTTCAGCACGCTGCTGCCGCTCAGGCCGTTCAGCGACAGCAGGGCCTTGACCGGCATGCCGTAGCGGCGGGCAATGGTCCAGGCCGACTCGCCATCACGCACGGTGTGGCGGCGGCTGCGCGGACGATCAGCAATCGCGGCGACGGTCTTGGCGACCTGCGGCGTTGGCGTGGCGGCGGCAGCCGGTGCGGCGCTGGCGACCAGCGCAGTGGCTGCTTCCGCGACAGTCGCATTGGCGGCCGAGACCGGTGCCAGCACGCGGGTGGTGCCCGACGAGGCGCGACCCCCCCCAGCCAGGGCAGGGTTCAGGCGGGCGATCCTGGCCGGGTCCAGGGCGCGCTGTGCGGCCCACTGCTGGACGCTGGTGCCAGCCGGCAGGGTGTGGTCCTTCAGCACCGGCACGGTGCGGTCCAGCGAGGCCATCACGCCCGGCTGGTCTTCCACGTCTTCCAGCACGCAGGCCAGGGCATGCAGCTTCTCGACGTAGGCGTAGGTGACCGGCGACAGGCCGGGCAGCGCCGACGGCTTGGCGTTCTGCGCATTCATGCCGGCCTTGCGCAGCGACTGCAGCACGCGGTACTCACCAGCGTTGTAGGCCATGGTGGCCAGGCGCCAGTCGCCGCCGAACATCCCGTGCAGGGTCTTCAGGTAGCGCACTGCAGCCTGGGTCGAATCGACCGCCGACAGGCGGCCGTCGTAGCCGTTGGCCATGGGCACGCGGTGGTTGCGCGCGGTGGTGGCGATGAACTGCCACAGGCCGGTCGGGCCGCTGCCGTTGCGGGCGTTGGGCCGATAGCCGCTTTCCACGAACGGAATCAGTGCGAATTCGGTAGGCAGGTTGGCCTTGCGCAGCTCTTCGACCACGTAGCCGAACAGCACCAGCGCATCGTCATCCTGGTTGGCCAGGCGCGACGGGGCGTGGGCGAACTGCTTCTGCCAGCGCGGGCTGGTGGCGTCGGCGTTGCAGGTAGGCTCGGCCAGGCCGTCGCGGAAGCTGGAGAAGATCTCCTGGCCATTGCGGACCGACGCGGCCGGCAACGCGGCCGGATCCAGCGGCAGGGCCGCGGCGGCGGTCAGGTTCTGGCTGATGCCGGCGCCCAGCGACTGGGCACCGGCGGTTCCGGCCAGCCCCAGGACCAGGCCCAGGGCCAGCGGCAGACTTCGGCGCATCATGCGCGGAAGCCGTCTTTCCAGTGCCGGAGGCCGGCCATGACGTCGACGTCGTCAACGACGTCGCGGCCCAGGTGCGCCGACACTGCCGCGCGGATCGGCGCAGTGTGCACACGCAGGAACGGATTGCAGTCGAATTCGTTGGCCAGGGTTACCGGCAGGGTGGAACGGTCATCGCGGCGCATGGCCAAAGCCTCCTCTTGGCGCTGCCACAAGGCAGCGTTGGCGGGGTCGACATGCCGCGCGAAGACGGCATTTGACACGGTGTACTCATGGGCGCAACAAAGCAGCAGTTGCGCGGGCAAGGTACCCAGCTTGCGCATCGATGCCAGAAGCTGGGACGGCGTACCTTCGAACAGGCGTCCACAGCCCAGGCTGAACAACGAATCTCCGCTGAAAAGATGTTCAGCAGTGTGAAACGCGATGTGGCTGCGGGTATGCCCGGGCACGGATAGTACGTGGAACGTCCGGCCCAGTGCCTGAACGCGTTCACCTTCGCCGACCCGCTCGGTTGCCGTGGGGATGCGCTCTTCGACCGGCGCGATGACCCGTGCACCGGGAAAACGTGCCTGCAGCGCGGGCACGCCACCGATGTGGTCATCGTGGTGGTGGGTGAGCAGGATCGTGTCCACGCGCAGGCCCTGATCGGCCAGCGCAAGCACCGGCGCGGCATCGCCGGGATCGACGACCACGGCGGCGCCAGCGTCGTCGATCAACGTCCAGATGTAGTTGTCCGCAAATGCGGGCAGGGCAGTCAGTCGCATAGAATTGGACCATGCCCGCGCTGCAGAGCACCCGTCAAGCGAGCCAGACCCCGTGGTTCGACAGTGAACCGGCGGAGTCCTTGCGCGTGCTGGAGCGGCAGTTGCTGCTGCCGCAGCTGTCGGTGCTGCCGACGCAGCCCTGGCTGTGGATCGCGCCGAGTGCTGCCTGGCTGGACGATGCGCAGCTGGGCGGGCGTGGCCTTCGCCTGTTCCGGCAGGGGCAGGGCTATGCCGGTGACACCCGCTGTGCGCTGCCGCTGCCGCTGGCGAACGAGAGCGTCAACGCGGTCGTGCTGCAGCATGTCACCACGGGTGATGCCGACCAGCTGCTGGACGAGTGCGAACGCGTACTGATGCCGGGTGGCCACCTGTGGCTGAGCAGCCTCAACCCGTTCAGCCCTTACCGCACGCACTGGCGCCAGCACGGACTGGTGGTGCGCACGCCACAGCGGATCCGCCTGCTGCTCGGCCGCCACGGGCTGGAGTGCGACGATATGCGTTACCTCGGCCCGCTCTGGCGCGGCGCCGGCAGCCGCCGCCCGGGCGGTTGGGCGCCGCTGCGTGCGGCCTGCCTGTTCCATGCTGAAAAGCGCACGCTGGCCCTGCCCGGGCCGAAACCGTTGCCGGTGCGTTGGCACGGCACCGTTGCTACCTGATCTGGAGTTGTATTGAAAACCATCGAAATCCACACCGACGGTTCCTGCCTTGGCAATCCCGGCCCCGGCGGCTGGGCTGCGCTGCTGCGCTACAAGGGCCACGAACGTGAACTGAGCGGCGGCGAAGCGCACACCACCAACAACCGGATGGAGCTGATGGCGGCCATTTCCGGGCTGGAGACGCTCACCGAGCCGTGCAACATCGTGCTCTATACCGATTCGCAGTATGTGCGGCAGGGCCTGACGCAGTGGATGCCCGGCTGGATCCGCAAGAACTGGAAGACCGCCGGCGGCGACCCGGTGAAGAACCGCGAACTGTGGGAGCGCCTGCATGCCGCGACGCTGCGGCACCAGATCGACTGGCGCTGGGTGAAGGGCCACTCCGGTGACCCGGACAACGAGCGGGTGGATACCCTGGCGCGCAACGCAGCCATCCAGATCCGCGACTCGAGCCCGGTAAACTGAGCCCATGCGTCAGATCATCCTCGATACCGAAACCACCGGCCTGGAATGGAAGAAGGGCAACCGCATCGTTGAAATCGGCTGCGTGGAGCTGTTCAAGCGCCGCCCGACCGGCAACAACTACCACCAGTACATCAAGCCGGACTGCGAGTTCGAACAGGGCGCGCAGGAAGTCACCGGCCTGACCCTGGAGTTCCTGGCTGACAAGCCGGACTTCGCGCAGATCGCCGATGAGTTCCTGGCGTTCATCGATGGCGCCGAGCTGATCATCCACAACGCGGCATTCGACCTCGGCTTCCTCGACAACGAGCTGTCGCTGCTGGGCCCGCAGTACGGGAAGATCACTGACCGCTGCACGGTGATCGATACCCTGGTGATGGCGCGCGAGCGCTTCCCGGGCCAGCGCAATTCGCTGGATGCGCTGTGCAAGCGGCTGGGTGTGGACAACTCGCACCGTGCACTGCATGGCGGCCTGCTTGATGCGCAGATCCTGGGCGACGTCTATATCGCGCTGACCTCGGGCCAGGAGGAAATCGGCTTCGGTCTGGGCGATGACGATGGCGGTGGCGCCGGTGCGGCGCTGCAGGCCTTCGATACCAGCAAGCTGCTACCGCGCCCGCGCGTGGTGGCGACGCCGTCGGAGCTGGAAGCGCATACCGCGCGGCTGGAGCGGCTGCGCAAGAAGGCCGGCCACGCATTGTGGGATGGCCCGAAGGCGGAAGAAGCCGCCAGCGCGTAATACACCGGGGTAGTGCCGGCCGCTGGCCGGCATCTGCGTGATACGCGGGTTCCCGGTGAGCCGGCCAGCGGCCGGCACTGCCGCATCCACGCATGGCGTGGATCTACGGGTTAATGGCAGCGCACCAGGATCACGCTGATGTTGTCGCGGCCACCGCCGTCGAGCGCGGCGGCGACAAGGGTGTCCACGCATTCCTGCGCGCTTGCATCCTCGAACGCCAGGGTGCGGGCGATGCCGCGGTCGTCCACTTCCTCGGTCAGGCCGTCACTGCACAGCAGCAGCTGCATGCCGGGGCGCAGTTCACCGCTGGTGGTGGCCACGTTCAGGTGTGCCGGATCGGTCACGCCCAGCGCCTGGGTGACCACGTTGCGATGCGGATGCGCGCGTGCCTGCTCGGCAGTCAGGTTGCCCTGCGCGACCAGCTCCTGCACCACGCTGTGGTCCTGGCTGAGCTGGGCCAGCTGGCCGTCACGCCACAGATAGGCACGGCTGTCGCCGACCCATGCCACTTCATAGCGATTGCCCTGCACGCGTGCGGCGACCACGGTGGTGCCCATCGGCAGGGTGTCGTTGCGCCGCCGCGAGGCGCGGATGATCTCTTCGTCGGCGGTACGGATGGCGTGGGCCAGCGGCGCGCCACGGCGGATCTCGCGCACGATGGTTTCGCGGGCCAGCGCGCTGGCCACCTCGCCGCAGGCGTGGCCGCCCATGCCATCGGCCACCAGCCACAGGGCCAGCTCGCTGTCACCGTAATAGGTGTCTTCGTTGAGCTCGCGGCGCAGGCCGGGGTGGGTGAGGTGTCCGAATTCGATCATGGTGTGCGGGGGCGGGGTATTGCTGGGGAGACAGGCATCATCGGGGGGCTGCAGGCATCCGGCAAGGCATGCACTCAGGAAATTTTCACTTCGTTGACCGGAATGACTTGTCGTCGGCCTCACTTCCTCGTATGATGCGCGTCCCCGGTCCGCCGGGGACCACCCGGAGAGGTGGCAGAGTGGTTGAATGTACCTGACTCGAAATCAGGCAGGCGTTTATAGCGCCTCGGGGGTTCGAATCCCCCCCTCTCCGCCAGATAAAGAAAAAGGGCTGCCGAAAGGCAGCCCTTTTTCTTTATCTGGCGCGGGACGCGCCGCGCTTTGCGCGTCGCCCCACACGTTGCTGCGCAACGCGTGGGCCCCTCCCTTTGCCGGCCTCTCCCCGCCCCTGTCGGGGCAGGTGCATCAGTAGATCCACGCCATGCGTGGATGCTGTTCCTGCCGAGCTGAACCATCCACGCATGGCGTGGATCTACCCATTCCATCGCGAGCTGCGGGTTAAACTGCCTGCATCACCTGCTGGAGCTTTCCCCATGACCGCTGAAATCCTCGTCCCCGTTTCTTTCGGCGAGCTGCTGGACAAGATCTCGATCCTGCAGATCAAGTCCGAGCGCATCAGCGACGAGGGCAAGTTGGCCAACGTGCGCAGGGAGCTGTCGGCGCTGGAGCAGACCTGGATGGCGCACCCGGCGGCGGTGAAGGACATCGCCAAGCTGCGTGCCGAGCTGAAGGCGGTCAACGAGCAGCTGTGGGATATCGAGGACGACATCCGACTGAAGGAGAAGGCGCAGGCGTTCGACCAGGGCTTCATCGACCTGGCGCGCAGCGTCTACCTGCGCAATGACGAACGCGCGCGCATCAAGAAGGCGATCAACCTGGCGCTGGGTTCGGCGTACGTGGAAGAGAAGTCGTATCAGGATTACGCGCAGCGCGCGTAATCCCGGGGATGCCGATGCAGTAGATCCACGCCATGCGTGGATGGAGCCCGCTGCTCACCCCAGATGGTCGGCGACGTAGCGTTCGAAGGCAGCGATACCGTCTTCAACGGTGATCAGTTCCATCACATCGTCGAACTCGATCTTGGTGCCCCACTTCAGATCGGTGGCCTGCTTGGCGAGGTACTTGCGTGCAGCATCGTCGTAGCGGTCCACGCAGTAGCGACGGTCCGAGTAGGGACCGCTGCGGTTCGGATTGCTGGCCGCATGCAGGCCCAGCACCTTGGCGCCCATCGCGTTGGCGATGTGCATCGGGCCCGAGTCCGGTGTCATCACCAGGTTGGCGCGGGCCAGCAGGGCAGGCAGCTGCTTGAGCGTGTCCTTGCCGACCAGGTCCAGTGCCGGTGTGTGCAGCTGTGCCTGGATGGCGTCGGCCATGCTGCGTTCCAGTTCGCTGCGGCCACCGCACAGCACCACCTGCCAGCCGCGCGTGACCGCGTGGTTGGCCACTGCGGCGTAGCGGTCGGCATACCAGTTACGGCGCACGTGGCTGGAGCAGGGCGAGATCATCAGCACCGGGCGACCATCGTCCTGCCACTGCGCGGCGGCCCACTCATATGCGGACTGCGGCACGGCCAGGTCCCAGCTGACCTCGGCCTGGCGCAGGCCCAGCGGTTCGCAGAAGCTGCCGATGGCATCGAGCACGTGGATGCCGGGACGGTCGGGAATGCGTTCGTTGATGAAAAGCCCATGCAGGTCCTTCGAGCGGCTGCGGTCGTAGCCGATGCGGCGCTCGGCCGGAATGAAGGCCGACAGCAGGTTGGCGCGGAACGCGACCTGCATCTGCAGCAGCGCTTCGAAGCGCCCCGGCGGCAGCTGCCTGCGCAGTTCCTTGACCCCGGCCATGCCGCTCTTCTTGTCGTAGGCATGGAAGGTGACGCCGGGCAGGCCGTCGAGCAGCTTGTGGCCGACCTTGTCGATGATCCAGTGGATCGGCGTGTCCGGGCGCGCGGCCTGCAGGGTACGCACCAGGGGCACCACGTGGGTGACATCGCCAAGTGCGGACAGGCGCAGGAGGCACAAGGAGGAGGACGCTGATGCCATGTGTTGTTAGACTCAATGAAATGGTCGCATTCGACGCCAATGAAGCGCTGACGCCATGCCGCGAGGGTCGCGGCATCGGGGCCATTCTGTTCGACCGCGAGCGGCTGCGGCAAGCCGAGATCGGCCTGTTCTCGCCCCAGCACTGGGGCAGCAGGGCCCGGCCGGTGGGCGAGGGCGGCCGTGGCAGTGCCTGGTTCGTCGATGCGCCGTTCGGTGCCAGCGTGCTGCGCCACTACCTGCGCGGCGGCATGGCGGCCCGTATCAGCCATGACCAGTACCTCTGGCGCGGTGCGGACCGGACCCGCAGCTTCGCCGAATTCCGGCTGATGCGCGCGCTGCGCGAGAAGAAGCTGCCGGTGCCCCGACCATTGGCGGCCTTCTACATGCGCGAGGGCCTGCGCTACCGGGCGGCGATCCTGATGGAGCGGATCGAGGGCGTGCGCTCGCTGGCCGACCGCGCACTGGTGGCCGGCCGGGGTGCTCCCTGGGAGGAGACCGGGCGCCTGATCGCCCGCTTCCACCGTGCCGGGCTGGACCATGCCGACCTCAACGCGCACAACATCCTGTTCGATGGCAGCGGCCATGGCTGGCTGATCGATTTCGATCGCGGCGTGATCCGCATCCCGGCCACCGCCTGGCGCGAGCGCAACCTCAAGCGCCTGCTGCGCTCGCTGATCAAGCTGCGCGGCGAGCGCAGCGTGGAAGACGTGCAGAAGGACTACGCGCGGCTGCGCCGCGCCTATGACATGGCCTGGAACCGGGGCACCTGATGGACTGGTCGTTGCGTTTCCTCGGCGTCGGCAATGCGTCGGCGGTCGAGCTGGGGTCGCCGATGTCGGTGATCGAGCGGGAGGGGCGCCCGTGGCTGACCATCGATTGTGGTGGTGAAGGCCTGACCGCGTTCAAGGCGCACTACGGGCACATGCCGCAGGCGCTGTTCGTCACCCATGTGCACCTGGACCACGTGGCCGGCTTCGAGCGCCTGTTCGTGGATACCTTCTTCAATGCGCACCGGCGCGGCAAGGTGCGCCTGTACGTGCCTGCCACGGTGGTGCCGCTGCTGCACAAGCGCATCGGGGATTACCCGAACGTGCTGGCCGAGGGCGGTGCGAACTTCTGGGATGCCTTCCAGTTGATCGTGGTCGGTGAGGCGTTCTGGCACGAGGGCGTGCGCCTGGAAGTGTTTCCGGTGCGCCATCACTGGCCGGAGACGGCCTATGGCCTGCGCCTGCAGGGCGCGTTGACCTGGAGCGGCGATACCCGGCCGATTCCGGAGATGCTGGCCCGCTTCGCCAACGACAACGAACTGATCGCCCACGACTGCGGCCTGCACGGCAATCCGTCGCATACCGGCGTGGACGACCTGGAGCGTGAGTACAGCGCCGAACTGCAGGCGCGAATGATGCTGTACCACTACGCCAGCGCGGCCGATGGCCTGGCATTGGCCGCGCGTGGGCACCGCGTGGCGCAGCCGGGGCAGTGCGTGCCGCTGGCGAGCCCGACCGCGCCGCACGTGCTGGCCCAGGATCCGCCGTGAGTGGTACCGGCCAGCCCGCAGACGCGGCGCTGGCTGCCGAACTGGAGGCGCTGGAGCGTGCACTGCATGCGCCAACCGTGCGGGCCGGCCGCGAGCAACTGGCGGCATTGCTGGATGAGGAATTCAGCGAGATCGGCAGCTCCGGCCGGTGCTATGACCGCGCGGCCGCGCTGGAGGAGATTCCGCTGGAGCGTGCGCAGGTGCAGATCGAATCGGAGCAGTACGCGATCTGGCTGCTGTCGCAGGACCTGGCCCAGGTGCGCTATCGCAGTCGCTATCACCTCGATGGCCAGGCGCAACGCTGGGTGCTGCGCAGTTCGCTGTGGCGCCGGCACGGGGAGGGATGGCGCATGGTGTTCCACCAGGGCACGCCAGAGGCAGGGTAGCGGCGGGTGTTGCCTGGTACGAACGGCTTAAGGGTCAGAGCCCTTTGCCGGGCAAAGGGATCTGACCCCAGTGCAGAAAAGGCGGTGGCCCCGCCGGCTGACCTCGGCGCCCGCGTCGATCGATACCGTTGCTGCCTTCCGGCCCTGGCGGGGTTTTCGACCTAGCGTCGCGAGGGGCCGACGGGGCCACCATAGAGACGTCGGCCGCCCATTGGGCGGCCAGTTCACGGATCAGGGGAAGCAGCGCGCGTCGCGCCGGAGACCACAGCCGGACTGCACATCGGCTGGCCGATGGCAGACGCGCATTCTAGCGCAGGCAGGCCCATCGACGCCAGCTTCGCGCACTGAATCGGCTGTAACCCGTTGCCGGCGGCGGCGGCCGGGGGCTGCCCCCGTTGCTAGAATGCCGGCCAGGAGGAACGACCTCCCCCACATCGGGAATCAAAGACCAGGACGGCCTGGCCCTACCAAGAGGAGGGCCGTCATGGCCTGGATCTATCTGTTGTTCGCCGGCCTGCTGGAAATCGTCTGGGCCGTGTCCATGAAGCAGTCCGAAGGCTTCACCAAGCTCACTCCCACCGTGGTCACCATCATCGGCATGATCGCCAGCTTCTGGTTGCTGGCGGTGGCCATGCGCAGTCTGCCGCTGGGCACCGCCTATACGATCTGGACCGGCATCGGCGCGGTCGGGGCGTTCGTGGTTGGCATCGTGTTTCTCGGCGAGCAGGTCAGCCCGATGCGGATCGGTGCAGCGGTATTGATCGTTTCCGGCCTGGTGCTGATGAAACTCTCGAGCAGCTGAATCCATTTACTTATGGCGGGGAAGGGAATCTCCGCTTGCTGCAGGTATATGCATTTTCGGCAAAACCATTTTGTCCGCCGGTTTTATTTGACGTACGTCATAAAAATAACGAGCGTGATTCACATGCCGCTGGCGCCGCCGGTCGCACAGTGCCGCCATTCGTCAGGCGAAACCGGGGAGTTTTCGCCTTGACGGACACGCCGGCGCGCCCTTTCCAAGGGGCGTCGCGTGAAGATGTGAAGATTTTCAGGAGTTAATGCCGCCAGGCCTTGTTTCCGTGTCGGGAGCCGGGATGGGCCGCATCGTCTTCAAAAAAACTGCCCGCAGTGCCATCCGGTCTTTTCAGGGAGATTTACCGATGAACCGCATTTACCGTCTGGTTTTCAATCGCGCCCTCGGCGTAATGCAGGTTGCTTCGGAGGTCGCCCAGAATCCTGGCGGAAGTGCGGCTACCGCGAAGCGGCCACCGCGACTGCGGGCGCATCAGCTGGCGGTGGCACTGGCGGCCACGCTGGCCAGTGGATCGGCATTCGCGGCGTGCACGACACCGGGCCCGACCATCACCTGCACCGGAACCACCAACAATTTCGTCGACGCCACCAATGGTGTCCAGGTGACCGTGGCAGCTGGCGCGAACGTAGGAAGTACCGCTGGCCTGGGGAATTCGATGACGTTGAGCGGCAATGGCATCCAGCTCACCAACAACGGCACGATCGGCACCAATGTCGGCCTCTTTGCTGCCTCCGGCGCGGTGCTGGGCAATGCCAGTGGCCAGGCGATCAGCGTTACCAACAGCGCGACCGGCACGCTTCAGGGCTTCATTGATATTGGCTCCCTGCTGGGCGCGAATGGCCGCGCGCTGTCCGTGCAGAATGGCGCAGGCGGTGTCACCACGATCAACAATGCCGGCACCGTCAACATGAATTTCCTGCTGGGCGGGCTCGGCACGGCCGACGCGCCGGCCATCGTCAGCTACGGTGGCGCACAGACGGTCCTGAGCAACAGCGGCGGGATTACCGGGCGGGTCGGATTGGCCGGCTCGACGCTGGGCAACTCGGTCAACAACAGTGGCACGATCACCGGCAGTGTCTACCTCGGTGATTCAGCGCAGGGGAATACCTTTACCGCCGTGTCCGGGTCCAGTGTGGCGAACGGGGCCGGGGCCTCGGCGGGAATTGATGTACTGGGTGGTATTTCGGTTTCGCTCGCCGCCGCAGGCACGGTCAATGCCGGCGTGGGCGCCGGCGCCGCCAGCAACACGCTGGTGCTGCAGAACGTCGTCAGCGGTCCGGGGGCCGGTACCGGCGGTGCAGTGACCACGCTGGGCTGGAACCAGTACCTCAATTTCCAGAGGCTGACCGTCAACAGCGGCACGTGGAACCTGCAGGGCGCATGGGGCGGAACCGGGCCGACGACGCTCAACGATGGCCTGGTCAACTTCAACAATGCCGCTTCCTTCGGCACAGGGCTGTTCACGGCCAACGGCGGTGCCATCGCATCTTCCACGGCCGGTCTGAACCTGGCCAACGCTTTCAGCCTCGGTGGCAATCTGTCTCTGTCCGGAACCAATGCATTCGGTCTGGGCGGAGTGCTTTCAGGCGCTGGCGGGCTGACGGTCAACAACACCGGCATCGTTACTCTCGGCGGCGCAAACCTGTTCTCCGGCGGCGTCAACCTCAATGCCGGCGGGCTGGTACTGGGCAATGCCGGTGCACTGGGTAGCGGCAACCTGACCGTCGGTGGCAGCGCTTCGCTGGATACGACGGCGGGCTTCAGCCTGGGCAACAATCTGGTGATCAATGGCGGGGGCTCGTTGAACCTGCTGGGCAGCAATGCGTTGTCATTGAACGGTTCGATCTCCGGTGCCGGCAACCTGACCAAGAACGGTGCCGGCACGCTGACCTTGAACGGCGCCAATTCGCTGACCGGCAACTTCAACCTGGCCGGGGGCGCGTTGGCGCTGGGCGCGGGCGGCAGCCTGTCGCCCACCGGTGCGATCACGGTCGGCGTCGGCACCACCCTGGACCTGTCGGCAGCCGCCAACCAGACCATCGGTTCGCTGGCGGGCCTCGGCGGTTCGGTCAACCTGGGCAGCCACACGCTCACCCTCGCCGGGCTGGGCAATACCAGCTACAGCGGCACGTTCGCCGCAGGCACGGGTGGCCTGGTCAAGCTGGGCACCGGCGTGCAGACCTTGTCGGGCGTGAACAACCTCAGTGGCGGCGTAGCACTCAACGCCGGTGGCCTGCTGCTGGGCAATGCTGCCGCGCTGGGCAGCGGTGCGCTCTCGGTTGGCGGCAACACTACACTCGACGGCACTACGGCGCTGACGCTGACCAATGCAGTCAACCTCGGTTCGGGTGCCAGCCTGAATCTGCTCGGTAACCAGGCGCTGACGTTCAACGGCGTGATCGGTGGCACCGGCAGCCTGGTGAAGAGTGGGGCGAGCACGCTGACACTCAACGGTGCAAATACCTTTGGTGGTGGGCTGGCGCTCAATGCCGGTGGCCTGGTCCTGGGCAATGCCGGCGCGCTCGGAACCGGCGCGCTGAATGTCGGCGGTGCGACAACGCTCGATGCCAGCGCGGCGCTGAGCGTGGGCAATGGCATCAACCTCGGTGCAGGTGGCCTGCTGAATGTACTGGGCAGCAATGCGCTGACGCTGGGCGGCGCCATCGGTGGCACCGGCAGCCTGGTCAAGAACGGTGCCGCCACGCTGACGCTGGGGGGGGCGAATACCTTCACCGGCGGCCTGGCGATCAATGCCGGCAAGGTTGCGGTGGGCAGCGGCGGAAGCCTGGCGGCCGGGGGTGCGGTCAGCCTGGCCGGCGTTGGCGCGGACCTGGACATCTCGCTCGGCGGCAACCAGACCATCGGCGCGCTGTCCGGTATCGCCGGCAGCACGGTGACGCTGGGCAGCAGCACGCTCACCTTCGGTGATGCCACCAACCAGACGTTCGCGGGCGTGATCGGTGGTACCGGCGGCCTGGTCAAGCAGGGGACGGGCATCCAGACCCTGAGCGGGGCCAACACCTTCAGTGGGGGCGTGAATCTGACGGCGGGCGGCCTGCTGCTGGGCAACAACAGTGCGATCGGCAGCGGGGCGTTGACGGTCAGCGGCAACAGTTCGCTCGATGGCAGCGCGGCATTGAACCTGGCCAATGCCATCAATCTGGGCGCGGCGTTGACCTTGCCGGGCAGCCAGAACCTCACCTTGGGCGGCAACATCACCGGCACTGGCAGCCTGACCAAGAACGGTGCCTCGCTGCTGACCTTGAGTGGCACCAACACCTTCAGCGGGGGAGTGAATCTCAACGCGGGCGGGTTGCTGCTTGGCAATGGCGGCGCGCTTGGCACGGGTGCCCTGAACGTGAGCGGCAGTGCGTCGCTTGATGGCAGCGCGGCGCTGAGCCTGGCCAACAATGTGACCCTGGGTAGTGGGGCCGTGTTGTCGCTGCCGGGTTCGCAGGCGATCACGCTCGGCGGGGTGGTTTCCGGTGCGGGCGGCCTGGTCAAGAACGGTGCCAGCACGCTCACGCTCAACGGTGCCAATGCATTCACCGGCGGCCTGGTGCTCAATGGCGGCGGCCTGACGCTGGGCAATGCCGGCGCGCTGGGAACCGGACTGCTTGCAGTCGGTGCAAACGCCACCCTCGACAGTTCGGTGGCGTTGAACCTGGGCAACGCCATCGATCTCGACACCGGTGCGCAGCTGAGCCTGGTGAGCAACCAGAACGTCGCGCTGGGCGGACTGGTCACCGGCACCGGTGGCCTGATCAAGACCGGTAGCGGCATTCTGTCATTGAACAACAGCAATACCTTCAGTGGTGGCCTTGCGTTGAACGCGGGCAGCGTGTCGGTCGGCGCCAACGGTGCGCTCGGCACGGGGGCGCTGAACATCGGCGGCAATGTTTCGCTGGATGCGGGAGCCGCGGTTTCGCTGGCCAATGCGGTGAACCTGGGCGCCAACACGCTGACCCTGCCGGGCAGCAACAACCTCACTCTGACCGGCGTGGTGGGAGGAGCCGGTGGCCTGATCAAGAACGGCGCCTCGACGCTGACGCTGTCCGGTGCGAATACCTTCCTGGGCGGTGCCACGGTCAATGCCGGCACGCTCGCGCTTGGCGCCGGTGGCAGCCTGGCCGCAACCGGTGCGGTGGACCTCGCCGGTGCCGGAGCGACGCTGGACATCTCCGCGGCCGGGGCCGGGCAGACGATCGGCGCGTTGAACGGCATCGCCGGCAGCCATGTGGCACTGGGCACGCAGACCCTCACTTTCGGTGGCGCCAGCAATGGCAGCTTTGCCGGTGTCATCGATGGCAGCGGTGGGCTGATCAAGGTCGGTACTGGCGTGCAGACGCTGTCCGGTGCCAATACCTTCAGTGGCGGTGTCGCGCTTGATGCCGGTGGCCTGATCCTCGGGAATTCGGGGGCGCTGGGCACGGGCACGCTGGGCATCGGCGGCAACGTCAGCCTGGACGGAACGACGGCACTGACTCTGGCCAACGCCGTGAACTTCGGCGGGGGTACGCAGCTGACGCTGGGCGGCAGCAACGATCTCACCCTTGCAGGCGTGGTGGCCGGCAGCGGCAGCCTGATCAAGAACGGTACGGGCCTGCTGACGCTCAACAACACCAATACCTTCGGTGGCGGCCTGACCTTGAACGGTGGTGGCCTGGTGGTCGGCGCCGACGGAGCGCTGGGTTCCGGCACGCTGGCGGTGACGGCCAGCACCACGCTGGACGCGAGTGCTGCAGCGACGCTCGGCAATGCGGTCACGTTGGGCTCGGGTGTCGCACTGACATTGCCGGGCAGCAATGCGCTGACGTTGTCGGGTGTGATCGGTGGCAACGGCAGCCTGATCAAGAACGGCGCTACCACGCTGACGTTGTCCGGTGCCAACACCTACACCGGCGGTACCACCATCAATGCCGGCACGCTGGCGCTGGGCACGGGCGGCAGCCTGGCCGCGGCGGGTGATGTCACGCTGGGCGCAGGCGCTGGCTTCGATATCTCCGGTGCCAGTGGCAGCCAGACCATCGGTGCACTCAATGGCGTGGGCGGAAGCACGCTGGCGCTGGGCGGAAATTCATTGACGTTCGGAACCGCCAGCAACGCCGCGTTCGATGGCGTGATCAGTGGTGGCGGCGGCCTGGTGAAAGTGGGCGCAGGCGTGCAGACGTTGTCAGGTGCCAACACGTTTGGCGGCGGCGTGACGCTCAACGCAGGCGGGCTGGTGCTCGGCAATGACGCGGCGCTGGGTACGGGTGCGTTGACCGTCGGCGGTGCCGCCACGCTGGACACCACCGGCCAGGCAACGCTGGCCAACAACATCGCCCTCAATGCCGGGCTGACCGTGCTCGGCAGCAATGCGCTGACACTCAACGGCGTCCTTTCCGGGGCTGGCAGCCTGACCAAGAATGGCGTCGCGACGCTGACCTTGAACGGGATCAATACCTACACCGGTGGCACCAACATCAACGCCGGCACGCTGGCGCTGGGTGCCGGTGCGAGCCTGGCGGCAAGCGGTACCGTGAACCTCGCCACCGGCGCCACGCTGGATCTGTCTGCCGGCAGCGGCACGCAGGTGTTCGGCACCCTGGTCGGCAACGGTACGGTGAACCTCGGTGCCAACTCGATCGAAGTCGGCGGTGCCACCAATGGCACGTTCAGTGGCTCGATCGCAGGCACCGGTGGCCTGACCAAGGTCGGTTCGGGCATCGAAACGCTGACCGGTACCAATACCTATACCGGCGGCACCTTCATCAACGCCGGCACGCTGGCGATTGGCCCGGGTGGCAGCCTGGCTGCGGACGGGGCGGTGACGCTCACTGCGGCGGGAACCGGCTTCGACATCTCGTCGTCCGGCGCCAGCCAGACGATTGGTTCGCTGGCCGGCGTGAGCGGCTCCACGGTCAGCCTGGGCGCGCAGTCGCTGATTCTCGGCGGCATCACCAACAGCGTGTTCGACGGTGCGATTTCCGGCACCGGTGGCCTGGTCAAGAATGGCGCCGGCATCCTCACGCTGGGTGGCGCCAATCTGTTCAGTGGTGGCGTTGCACTCAACGGCGGTGGCCTGGTGGTCGGCAACAACGCTGCGCTCGGCACCGGTACGCTGACGGTGGGCGGCAACGCGACGCTGGATGCATCGACAGGCGTCAATCTGGCCAACAACATCGGGCTTGCAGCGGGCGCCAACCTCGACCTGCTCGGCAGCCAGGCGCTGACACTGGGCGGTGTGATTTCCGGTACCGGCGGCCTGATCAAGGACGGTGCGGCCACCGTCACGCTGAGCGGTGCCAACACCTACACCGGTGGTACCACCATCAACAACGGCACGCTGGCGATCAGCGCCGGCGGCAGCCTGGCGTCGACCGGTGCGGTGAACCTGGCAGGTGCCGGTACCCTCGATATCTCTGCGGGCAACCAGACCATCGGTTCGCTGGCCGGCGTGGCCGGCAGCACGGTGGCACTCGGTGGCAGCACGCTGAGCCTGGGCGGCACGGTGGACAGCACCTTCAACGGCGCGATCAGCGGCAACGGTGGCCTGATCAAGAACGGCGCCGGCGTGCAGACGCTCAATGGCGCGAGCACCTTCAGTGGTGGGGTAACGCTCAATGCCGGTGGCCTGGTGGTCGGCAACAATGCTGCGCTGGGCACCGGCGCGGTCACGGTGGGGGGCAATGCCACGCTCGATTCGAACACGGCGGTGACGCTCGCCAACAACTTCATCCTCAACAATGGGTTGACTGTACTCGGCAGCAACAACCTCACCCTCAACGGCAGCCTGAGTGGCACCGGCAGCTTGACCAAGGAAGGTGCCGCAACGCTGACCTTGAACGGCATCAACACCTACACCGGTGGCACCAACATCAACGCCGGTACGTTGGCATTGGGCGCGGGCGCGAGCCTGCACGCCAGCGGCGTCGTCAACCTGGCTTCGGGGGCGACCTTCGACCTGTCGGCGGGCAGCGGCACGCAGCAGTTCGGCACCCTGATCGGAAACGGTACGGTGAACCTGGGCGCCAACACGCTGACGATCGGAGACGCCACCAACGGCACGTTCAGTGGTTCGGTGGCCGGCTCCGGCGGCCTGATCAAGGAAGGTTCGGGGACCCAGACGCTGACCGGCACCAACACCTTCACCGGGGGTACCACCATCAACGCCGGCACGCTGGCGATCGGCGCAGGCGGCAGCCTGGCGGCAACCGGCGCGGTGAACCTGGCCAATGCTGGTACCGCCTTCGACATCAGCGCGGGCGGCGCGCAGACGATCGGTTCACTGGCCGGCGTGGCTGGCTCGGCCGTGGCGCTGGGCACCAGCACGCTCACCCTCGGCGGCGTCGGCAATACGACGTTCGCCGGCACCATTGGTGGCACGGGTGGCCTGGTGAAGAACGGCGCGGGTGTGCAGACCCTGAGTGGCAGCAATACGTTCAGCGGCGGCGTGGCACTCAACGCCGGCGGCCTTGCCCTGGGCGACAACGCTGCACTGGGCACCGGCACGCTGACCGTGGGCGGCGACGCCAGCCTGGACGCCACCAGCGCGCTGACGCTGGCCAACACCGTGCAGTTGAGCAGCGGCACGCTGACCCTGGCGGGCAGCAATCCGCTGACGTTGAATGGTGCAATCAGCGGTGCCGGCGGCCTGCTCAAGGATGGCGCGGCAACGGTCACCCTGGGCGGTGCCAGCACCTACACCGGCACCACCACCATCAACAGCGGCACATTGGCGGTGGCGGCCGGTGGCAGCCTGTCCGGTGCCAGCACGGTCAACCTGACCGGTGCCGGTACGCTGGATATCAGCGCAGGTGGCAGCCAGAGCATCGGCGGCCTGGCGGGTGTGACCGGATCCAGCGTGGTGCTGGGCGGTGCAACCCTGACCACCGGCGGCAACAATGGCAGCACCGTCTTCGGCGGCGTGCTCAGTGGCACCGGCGGCCTGGTTCAGAGCGGTACCGGCACGCTGACCCTGAGCGGCGCCAACACCTATACCGGCGGCACCACCATCAATGGTGGCAGTACGCTGCAGATCGGCAACGGCGGCAGCACCGGTTCGGTGCTGGGCGACATCACCAACAATGGCAGCCTGGTCTACAACCTGGGCACGACGGCAACCGTGGGTGCGGTGGTCAGTGGCAGCGGCGGCCTGACCCAGGCCGGCAGCGGCACGCTGGTGCTGACCGGCAACAACACCTACACCGGCGGCACCACCATCAATGCCGGCGGCACGTTGCAGGTGGGCAACGGTGGTGCGACCGGTGCGATCGTTGGCGACATCACCAACAACGGCGCGCTGGTATCCAACGTGGCCGGCAACACCACGCTGGGCGGCACCATCAGCGGCGGTGGTGGCCTGACCCAGGCCGGCAGTGGCACGCTGACCCTGACCGGCAACAACACCTATACCGGTGGTACCACCATCAATGCCGGTGGCACGCTGCAGGTGGGCAATGGCGGTGCGACCGGCGCGATCACCGGCAATGTCGCCAACAACGGCAGCCTGGTCTTCGACGTCGCGGGCAACACCACCGTCGGCGGCGCGATCAGTGGCAGTGGTGGCCTGACCCAGGCCGGCAGCGGCGTGCTGACCCTGGTTGGCAACAACACCTACACGGGCGGCACCACCATCAATGCCGGCGGCACGCTGCAGGTGGGCAACGGCGGTGCGACCGGCTCCATTGCCGGTGACATCACCAACAATGGTGCGTTGATTTCCAACGTGGCCGGCAACACCGCGCTGGGCGGCACCATCAGCGGCAGTGGCGGCCTGACCCAGGCCGGCAGCGGTACGCTGCTGCTGACCGGCAACAACACCTACACCGGCGGTACCACCATCAATGCCGGCGGCACGCTGCAGCTGGGCAATGGCGGTGCGACGGGCTCGATCGTCGGCGATGTGACCAACAATGGCACGCTGCTGTCCAACGTGGCCGGCAACACCACGCTGGGCGGCACCATCAGCGGCAGTGGCGGCCTGACCCAGGCTGGCAGCGGCACGCTGACCCTGACCGGCAACAACACCTATACCGGCCCGACCACCATCAACGCCGGTGGCACCCTGCAGGTCGGCAATGGCGGCGCCAGCGGTGCGATCGGCGGCAGTGTGACCAACAACGGCAGTCTGGTGTTCAACGTGGGTGGCAACACCACCGTCGGTGGCGCCATCAGCGGCAGCGGCGGCCTGACCCAGGCCGGCGCAGGTACCGTGACCCTGACCGGCAACAACACCTATACCGGCGGTACCACCATCAACGCCGGTGGCACGCTGCAGGTCGGCAATGGTGGCGCGAGCGGTGCGATCACCGGCAACGTCAGCAACAACGGCAGCCTGGTGTTCAACGTGGGTGGCAACACCACGGTGGGTGGCACCATCAGCGGCAGCGGCGGCCTGACCCAGGCCGGCACCGGCACCGTGACCCTGACGGGCAACAACACCTACACCGGCGGCACCACCATCAATGCCGGTGGCACCGTGCAGGTCGGAAACGGCGGGGCCAGCGGCTCGATCACCGGCAACATCACCAACAACGGTGGCCTGGTGATCAACACCGGCGGCACCACCACACTGGGCGGCAGCATCAGCGGCGGCGGCAGCATCGTGCAGGCCGGCCCGGGTGGCCTGAATCTCGGCGGCAACAGTGGTGGTTTCAGCGGCACCGGCCAGGTCACCGGTGGTGGCCTGAATGTCACCGGCACCATCGGCGGCCAGTGGACCATCGGCAGCGGTACCACGCTGTCCGGCACCGGCACCATTGGTGGCACCGGCGGCGGCGTGATGGTGTCCAGCGGCGGCGTGCTGTCGCCGGGCAATGGCCCGGGCAACGGCAGCGGCGCAGGCAATGGCACCGGCACGATCACGGTGGGTGGCAACCTGACCCTGTCGCCGGGCAGCACGCTGGGCATTGATCTGGGCGCCAGCGGCAGCGACACGGTGCAGGTGGGCGGCAGCGCCAACGTGGGAGGCAGCACGGTGCAGGTGAATACCATTTCGCCCAGCACCAGCTACCAGCAGGGCCAGCAGTACACGGTGGTCAATGCAGGCGGTGGCGTGAGTGGGCAGTTCGCCTCGGCGACCTCGCCGTCGGCCTTCCTGACCATCACCCCGGTCTACACCGCCAACACGGCCAACCTGCAGATCGACGTGGCGCAGACGGCGGCGTTCACCACCGTGGCCAACACGCGCAACCAGTACAACACCGCCGCAGCGCTGGACAGCCTGCCGCAGAGTGGTGCGGCGCTGGGCCTGTACAACACGGTGCTGATGTATGACGCCGGCACTGCGCGCAGCGCATTCGACCAGCTTTCCGGTGAAGTGCACGCGGCCAGTCGCGCGGTGCTGCTGTACGACAACTACCTGGAAGAGGGCATCCGCCAGCGCCTGGGCAGTGAGCTGCCGACCGTGCGTGGCGAGCGCGCCTCGGCCTGGTTGGCCGGCAGCGGCAAGGTGTTCAAGCAGGATGGGGATGGCAACGGTGATGAGATCCGTTCCAACCGCAATGCGGTAATGGCGGGCGTGGACTGGCAGCTGGGTGAACACGTGGTGCTGGGTGCAGCGGCCGGCAACGAACGGCTGGATACGCGCCTGTACGATCGCAGTTCGCGGGCCCGCCTGCGTGGCAACACGTTCGGCCTGTATGCACAGGGACAATGGAACAACGGCTTCGCGGTCGGTGGCAGCGTGTCGCGCGGTGACTACCGCACGCGCACCACGCGTGAGGTGCCGCTGCTGAGCCAGACCTTGTACAGCCGCCAGGATTCGGACGTGACCATCGCGCAGGTGGAGAGCAGCTGGACCTGGACCCACGGCAGGACCCAGCTGCAGCCGTACGTGCAGTTCACCAGGCACTGGGTCGACAGTGATCGTGCGGTGGAGCAGGGCGGCAGTGCCGCACTGGTGCTGGAAGGCGGCAAGGACACGCTCAACGTCAGCACGGTGGGCGTGCGCGGCCGCTGGGACGTGGGCAGCGGCGAGCGCTTCCCGGCGCAGCTGACCGTCGGCCTGGGCTGGCAGCATGCATCGGGTGACACCGATGTGGCCAGCCGCAACCGCTTCGCGGTCGGTGGTGATGCCTTCGATGTCTACAGCGCGGTGATGGCACGCAACGCACTGGTCAGCCAGGTGGGTGTGGCGGTCGGCCTGGGTCGCAGCAGCCAGCTGTCGATGTTCGTGCAGGGCCAGCATGGTGATGGCCGTCGCGATGTGGGTGGGCAGATCAACCTGCGGGTAGGCTTCTAAGGGGAGCGGGCCAACGGTAGATCCACGCGCTGCGTGGATCTACTTGTTGCGGCGCGACGGTGCCGCCGCGTCGCGCAGGCCGCTCAGTTCGCCGCATCCTGAGTGCGTCGGCGCAACCCGGCGGGCGGGTCGAACAGGCTCGAAGGCACCTCATCGAAAGTGACCTCGGTAACCCGCAGGCCGCGCTCGGTACGCTGGTTGCCGGTGCGTCCGCGGTAGCCCAGCAGCAGGCCGGTGCGGGTATCGATCCACAATGTGCCGGAGGTGGTGCCATCAGGGCCATGCGCGTTGTCATAGCGCCAGCCGGCAGCGAGACGGCCCAGGATGAACTCGCCGGGTGCGGGTGAGCAGCGCCCGCCGATCGTCTGGCATGGTGCGGCGGGATCGTACCAGTAGGGACCACTGGCGTCGGCGACCGGCAGCGTGTAGTTGCCACGTTCGCTTACCAACCATGCCCGGCCGCGCTGGCCCTGGGTGGTCAGCCATGCATCAGGCGCATTGCTGCCGCGGAAGTCGATGCGGATGGCCGGCCCGCGCAAGCGGATCTCGACCTCTACTTCACCGCCAGGCGCATTGGGACCGAGCGGGCCCAGGCCATAGGCGCGCGCGAGCAGTCGTGCCTGTGGAGGTTCGCTTTCGGCATCGTCCGTGGATTGCGCGGCGACGGCCCAGGTTGCTGCCATCAGCAGGCTGGCCAGCAGCACCCGCATGTCAGCGCGCCAGGTTGTTGCTGTCATGTACGGGGCTCTGCATGCGGACGATCGCATAGGACTCGATCGGCATGCGGCGATGGCCGGTGATCGGGTCCTCGATCAGCATCGAGGCCGGGCGGAAACTGTCGCCTTCGCTGACCAGATCTGAAAGGCCGGCGATCACCCGGTCGGCAAAGGGAACGATCAGGGGCATCGGATAGGTGACCTTGATCTTGAGGATGTTGGCGTCCTGCACGCTGACACGGCTGCTGCCGACGCGCGCATCGCGGAAGGCAAGGTTGTCGTTCGGCAATGCATAGCGCCCATCGAACTGGCGCTCGCGGAATTCGTTGTACGCCGCGCGGCTGGGCGAGATGACCTCGATCTTCGGCGACAGCAACGGGTTCTTCCACAGCAGGGCGACCTTGGCGCGGGCGGCGACGGCACCGGCGGCGTCCGGCGAGGTTGCGTACAACGGAGCCATTGCCATTTCCAGTGCGCTGCGCATCTCTGAATGACTGACGCCACTGACCGCGCCGGCACGTGCGGCCTGCAGCGTTGCGAAATCCAGCAGCGACTTTGCGCGATAGATCAGGACGAACTGGAAGATGACCAGGACGAGGAAGATGAAGGCCGGAACCACGATGCAGAATTCAAGCAGCGACTGGCCACGCTGACGGCCGATGGATGTGCGGATGTGCTTCATTGCAACGCCCTCGTGGATGGCGGTGCCGAAGGCGGAGAAGGGCACCATTGGAACGTTTCGCCCAGCACTGGAGCGATATGCCTGAGGCTGTCCGCCGGCATTTCCAGGGTGGAGTAGGCGCCGCGACACCAGGCGCCGCGCCAGGGGCGCACGGCCTCGCGCCAGCCAACAGCGCGCTGATCGCGGTCCAGGAACAACAGGTCGAGCGGATACCCCATCGCCAGCGTGTGCACGCTCGAGCAGGGGGTTATCAGCAGGCCCTGCCCGGGCTGGAGTGGCGCGCGCAACAGCAGGCCGCGCAGCCGCTGGTGCCAGCGATCGGCGTGCCAGACGCAGCTGAGCAGTTGCTGGTGGTCGCGGATCAGGGCGCCGGTTCTCATGTACGGAGCCTCACAGGATTCCCTGCTGCTTCATCTGCAGGAAGATGAAGTAGGCCAGGACGACGAAGATCAGGGGGAAGAAGAACAGCACCAGCGGTAGCATCATCTTCACCGGTGCTTCCAGGGCCAGCTTCTCGGCACGAAGGAAGCGCTCTTCGCGGCGCTGCATGGCCTGCGAGCGCAGCGTGTCGCTGAGGCTGGCACCCACCCGGTCGGCCTGGATCAAGGCGCTGGTGAAGCTGGTCAACTGGGAGATGTCGGCGCGATCGGACATGCGTCGCAGTGCTTCGGCGCGCGGAAGGCCCGCGCGCAGGTCACGCAGCATGCGCGAGAACTCCTGTGACAGCGGTCCGGGCGGCCCCTTGTCGACGGACTGCTCGATCGCACCGGTGATGTTCAGGCCCGCTTCGACGGCCATGGTGATGAAGTCGAGGAAGATGGGCAGGTCGCGGATCACGTGCTTGGAGCGCGCTTTCCGCCGTTCGCCCAGCCACAGCGTGGGATACATCCAGCCGAACGGTGCGCCGAATGCCAGGGCCATCAGCACGGAGCCGACTCCGAACCGGCCCAGCAGGATGATGGTGAGCAGCAGGAAGGTACTGGCCACGGCGGCGGAAACGATGCGTGCGCCATACAGTTCTTCCGGTGACAGCACGAAGTCCTGGCCGGCCGACTGCAGGCTGCGGTGCGCGCGCTCCAGCTGCGCCGAGGACAGGCGCGGCCCGGCCAGGCGCGTAGCGACCGTGATCAAGGGCCACAGGATGCGCAGCAGCAGTGGCAGCGGATCCTGGTAGTTGCGCTGGTCCACCTCGACCGACTGCACCAGTCCGCGCAGCGCGAATGCAAGCAGCCCAACAGCGGCAGCGGCAAGCAGTGCGACCAGGATGAGCAGGGCGTTCATATATCGATCGTCATGATTTTGCGGCACATGCGGTAGCCGAGGTATTCCAGTACCCCGATCAGGCCCATGACGCACCAGCCGATGAAGGTATGGAACATGGGATTCATCGTTTCCGGATAGAACAGCACGAGGAAGCCGACAAGACCGGCCGGGAGCATTGCCATGACGATGCCCTGCAGGCGCCCCTGCGCGGTGAGTGCCTTGACCTTGCCTTCCATGATGAGCTTGCGCCGCAGCGTTTCGGCGAGCGTGGACAGGCTTTCGGCGAGATTGCCACCGACCTCGCGCGAAATGCTGACGGCGGCCACGAACAGCTTCACGTCGGCGATGGGTACGCGGGCGGCGAAGTTGTCCAGCGCCTCCTCCGTGCGCACGCCCATGTGCTGCTCGCGCAGCACCAGTGCCAGCTCCTGGGCCAGCGGAGGCAGGCCATCATGGGCCAGTGCTTCCAGCGCAGGATTGAAGCCGACGCCGGCCTTGAGGCTGCCGGCCAGCATCAGCAGGCCATCAGGCAACTGCTGCTGGATCTGGTCGAGGCGGCGCTGCTTCAGCCACAGGTAGATCTTGCGGGGCGCTACGGCCAGCAGGATCAGGGCCAGGATCGGCAGCAGCAGGTTGCCACCGGTGATGATCCACAGCAGCACGGGGATCGCCAGCAGCATCAGGACATTGGTCCTGAACAGCACGCGCGGGTCGACGAACAGGAACATGTCGGCCAGATTGACCCGCGCCTGGTCCATGAAGTTGGCGCGGTAGCGGTCCATGAAGCCGGAGCTGGCACGCGCCAGCAGCAGTACCGAGCCTGTCACGCAGGCAAAACACAGCAGGGCGATCAGCAGGATGTCACTCATTCCGCCGTCCCCCGGTGCGGAAGATGTCCAGGTCGACCGCGACGCCGCGCTCGGCAAGCTCTTCATAGAACTCCGGCACTGCACCGGTCGCGACGAATTCGCCCACCACCTTGCCATCGCGTCCAGCACTGGAACGTGCCTTGAACAGGAACACATCCTGCAGCTGGATGGTTCCGCTTTCCATGCCGGTCAGTTCGGTGATGTGGCTGACCTTGCGCGAACCGCAGGGGAAGCGCTTCTGGTGCACGATCAGGTCCACCGCCGACGAGATCTGCTCGCGCACCACCGTCATCGGCAGTTCCATGCCGGACATCATGACCATCACTTCCAGGCGCGACAGCGCCTCGCGTGGATTGTTGGCATGGGCGGTGGTCAGCGATCCTTCGTGGCCGGTGTTCATGGCCTGCAGCATGTCCAGTGCTTCGCCGCCGCGGCACTCGCCGACCACGATGCGGTCCGGGCGCATGCGCAGCGCGTTGCGCACCAGGTCGCGGATGGAAATGTGGCCCTTGCCTTCCATGTTGGGAGGACGCGCTTCCAGGGCGACCAGGTTGGGCTGGACGAGCTTCAGTTCGGCCGCGTCCTCGATGGTGACGATGCGATCGGTATCGGGAATGAAGTTGGAAAGGATGTTGAGCAGGGTGGTCTTGCCGGAGCCGGTGCCGCCGGTAACGACGATGTTGCGCCGTTCGCGCACCGCAACGATCAGGAATTCCAGCATCGGCTGGCTGAGCGAGCCGAACGTGAGCAGGTCCTTTCCTTCCAGCTTGCGCTTGGCGAACTTTCGGATGCTGATGCTCGGGCCGCGCAGCGCCACCGGCGGAATGATGGCGTTGACGCGGGAGCCATCCTTCAGCCGCGCGTCGACCATCGGCGAGCTTTCGTCGATGCGACGACCGAGGGGCGTCACGATGCGTTCGATGGCCGACAACACCGCGCGGTCACTGGTGAAAACAATGGGGGACCGCTCGATCCTGCCGGCACGTTCAATGAAGATCTGGTCGTGCGCGTTGACCATGATTTCCGTCACCGTCGCATCGTCGATCAGGTCTTCCAGCGGGCCCAGGCCGATGGCCTCATCGAGCACTTCCTTGGCCAGCCTGCGCGGGTTGATCGTCTTGGGCAGCTCGGAGAACTCCCGTTGCATCACTTCATCGATCAGCTTGATGGTGGCGTTGCGCAGTGACTCATCATCCATGCTGCGCACATCGAGCCGGCGCAGGTCCATCTGCTTGACCAGCGAGGCATGCAGCTTTGCACGATAGACGGCCATGTCCGGCGGCAGCTGCTCCGGTCGTGCCAACTGGCGTTCGCTGGATGGCTGCGCCGGCGCGGGCGTCGGTGCAGGCGTGGAGTCCACCGGCGCATCGTTGGCCGCGCCCGCATTGAAGCTGCCGGCATCGGCGGTGGGTTCGGCTGGAGGGTCGTCGTCCACCACCTGCAGCAGGTAGTCGCCGATCTGCACGCGGTCACGGCTGGTGAGTGGGCCACGGCTGCCTTTGACCTGTTCGCCATTCACCAGTACCGGCGAGCGGCCTCCCAGGCTCTCGATGAAGATGCCCTGGTCCTCGCGCTTCAGCGCCGCATGGCGTTGGGCGATGCTCCAACCCTGCAGCACCACCAGGTTGCCATCGCCACGGCCGATCCCGCATTCACGGTGCAGGCAGCGGACACGTCGCTGGTCGCGATTGGGTGTGTCGATGAGGATGTTGAACATGCGACGGCTCCGGTTACTGCACGAAATCTTTGTTCCGGCGAGGCATGGCCTGCTGGCCGCGCTCCTGGATCTGTCGCGCACGCTCCAGGCCATCGAGGTTTTCCTGTGAGCCCGGCGTCACCACGCGCGGAGTAACGAACATCACCAGCTCGGTACGGTTGCCACGGAAGCCATCGGAGCGGAACAGCTTTCCCAGGATCGGGATATCGCCCAGCAGCGGCAGGCGCTTGGCATCCTGCTGCGCGCTGGAGTCGATCAGTCCGGAAATGACGATGGTTTCCCCGGCGTGGACGTTGATTTCCGACTCGGTGCGGCGGGTGGTGAAGCCCGGAACGCCCTGCACGGTCACCGTCGGATCGACACGGCTGACCTCGGCCAGGATGCGGGTGGAGATGTCCTCGTTGAAGTTGACCAGTGGCTCGATGTCGAGCTTGATGCCGTATTCCTTGTAGTCGACGGTGACCTGGCCAAAGCCCTGCGGAACCGGGATCGGCACTTCGCCGCCAGCCAGGAACTTCGCCTGCCCGCCACTGCGCGCACTGAGTTGAGGCGAGGCCAGCAGGAACGCCTTGCCCTTGTTCATCATCAGGTTGATCGCCGAGCCGATCTGCGTGGCGATGCCAAAGAAGGCCTGGGTTCCCTGCAGCTTGTTCGGCAATAGCACGCCGTTGGCCGGGCTCTGTTCGGGGTTGATGCGGTAGTAGTTGTTGTTGGTGAAATCCTTGACGATGCCGGCCACCGGGCCGCGGATCACGTTGTCCCACTGGATGCCGAGTTCTTCCAGCGCATTGGTGTCGAACTCCATGATCTTCACGTCCATCTGCACCATCGGGCGCATGCCCACCGGGTCGGCGGTAGTGAAGTTCAACACCGTCGGGTAGATCTTCTGGATCGCATCGATGCGGCTGCCGATCCCCGGATTGATGTCCTGGCCGGTGATGACCACGCGGTCGGCGACGGCATGCACGTTTATCTTTTCCACATCGGCCAGCAGGGTGCGGATGGTTTCGGCCAGGCTGACCGCATCGTTCTCGGAGATGTCCACCTGCACCTGCAACTGCTTGCCGTTCTGCAGCCACAGGTGAACCGTGGTGGAGCCGGCCTTCATGCCCATCATGATCAGGTCGCGTGGGCCGACGTTGGTGACTTCGAGCATCTCGCCACTACCGACGGCCACGCGCTTGAGCCCGCTGGGCAGCGTGTAGACCGCAGCCTGGCCGGCATAGATCCGGGCGCGGGTGGGCAGCGGCACCGCAGGCATGGCCGATGCGCTGGTGCGATAGGCGGGATCGGCAACCGGCGCCGGGAAGGCGCTCTGCCCGCCCGGTACCGGTGCATGGTTGGTGCTTGCCTGCGGCTGTGCCTGGACGGCGGGGCGCGGTGCGACCGTAATCGGCACCGGGGTCAGCTGGGTGCCAGTGGTCTGTGCCACGGCCAGCAGTGGTGCGGTGGCAACAGCGATGGCCGCGGTGGCGGCGATGAGGCTGCGGATTCCATTATTGCTGCGCATTCGTCGACCCTTTGCCCCCAATGATGAATTGCACGCCAGCACGACCCTGCGTGCCGTTGCCGAGCAGTTCCCTCTGCGTCATGCCACTGAGGCCGAACGCACCACGATCCTCCACCTGGCGAAGCATCACCCGCATCGAACCCGCCTTGGCAGCGACCGTGAGTCGCTGCGCCTGCGCCGGTGTCAGTTCCAGAGTGATGTTCGAATAGCCCTGCTGGTCTTCCGAGGCCGGCGTTTCACCGACGCGGTTGCCGGTTGCCAGTACGTTGATGTCCTCAAGCAGCGGCAGCACCCGGGCACCGGTTTGTTCCTGCTCGACGGTCAGCAGGATGTCGACGTGATCCCCGGGGGCGATCATGCCGGAGATCGAGTTCGTCTCGTCCACCTGAAGGGTATAGCCCACGTTGCCCTTGGCGATCACGCGTGAGAACTGGTCGTACAGCGGTACCAGTGCACTGGCACCCAGCGGTGCACCTTCGCGGATCGGCGCGCGCAGCATGCGGCCGCTGTACTCGGACACATTGTCCGGCGTGATCGCATCGGCAGGCGGCAGGTCGGCGGGGACTTCGCGCACTGCAAGGTCGGCAACGGTGACGATGCTGCCCGGTTCCATGTCGGTCTTGGGCACGGCCACCGGCACCATTTCCACCGGCGGTGCGGCACGTTCGTTCACCGCCTTCTGCACGTAGCGCACGGCGACCAGGGCCGCGAACAGGCCAAGGGCGAGGGCGATGATGATGAAGACGACGTTGCGGTTGGCTTTCAGCGGGAGCGCCTTCATACGACTCCCATCGACAGCATGTAGGTGAACCCCTGGTACGCCTTGCGCAGTGAATCGATCAGCTCGAGCACGATGTTCGGCTCGGCGACCAGGACCAGGACACCGACGGAAGCGACCACGGCGTACTCGATCAATGCGGCCCCGCGCTGGCGGCGTAGGGACGGTGGAATGCGTTTTCTCATGGCGGTGGTCTCAGTGCTGCGACTGGTTGACGACAATCGAGGTTCCCTGCTCGTGCCGGTTGAAGGTCATGGTCATTTCCTGGTTGCCCTTGCTGTAGCGGACAACGCACTGCAGCGCGATCATCGAACACCCGGCAGGGCCGGAACTGCGGCTCCAGCCATCCGCGGGAAGGCGGCTGGCGTAGAAGGCATCGGTCTGGAAGGGAGACAGCGTGCTTTCCATGGACAGGCTGCGCCCGGGCGTATCCAGGTAGGAGATGTCATTGATCACCTGGGTGCCGGACGGTTTCGGGAAATCGGCGCCGGCCGCCGCATCGGGCTTGCGCTTGAGCAGGCGTGTAATGCCGATCTGTGACTGGCTGCCACTGCCCTTGGCCGATACCTCGATGGTCACGTAGTACTCGCCGTGTGCATGGCCGATCACGGTCTTGCCGCCGACCTCGTTGATCACGGTCTGCCCAGGCCATTCGCGGTTGTAGTAGCTGACGATGGACGACACCGGCAATGTGGACGTGAAGCGCGAGATGCGCATGGGCAGGCCGTTGTAGAGCATGTCCTTGGCCACCCACTCGCTCTGCGCACCCTCGGGCTCGGGAATGTCGGGCCAGGACGCGGCCAGCGCAGGCCAGGCGAACAGCAGCGCGGCCAGTGCCGCCAGGAGGTCAACGCGACGGCGCATAGGCAGGCAACTTGTCGACAGGCACCACGTCGGGTGCGATGTAACCGGGATCAAGCCTGCTCAGCGTCCCGATCATCGGGATGCCGGAGAGGCCGTCAAACGCCTTGGCGATGCCCGCCATGTGCTGGGACGGCACCAACGGCTTGACCTGCGCGATCACCGAGCGTGACGAGTTGACCTTGAGCCCGGAACCGGCGGCATTCCAGGGGTCGGCCAGCACCACATGGGTGGCCTGCAGCTTCAGGCCCAGCGAATCGAAGGGTTCCAGGTAGGCCGCAGCACTGCCATTGGCACTTTTCAGATCCTGCACATCCAACCGCAGCTGGGCCTGGGTCAGGCCGTTGCGGTTGGGCGGGAACGAACCGAACATCGAGGTCACGTCACCGATCTTCTTCATCATGCCGCCTGCCGACGTGCTGGTGTAGGAGACCAGGGCGAGGTCACCGCGCCGTACCAGCGGCTGGTTGGAGAAGGTGTTCATCAGAACATCGCCGACGGCTGCATCGCGTGCGCCGGTCTGCGCCTGGCTGACGATGGGGTCGTTGGCGCGCCCGAAGTAGCGGTCGACGGCGAGATCGCGCTGGCGGCCGCTGGCCGGCAGTTTGTAGTCCGGTGATACGGTGGCTTCCCAGGCGATCGCGCGCGCGGCCTGCTGGGTGGCCTGGCGGGCGTGGATGTACTTGGCGAGGATCGGGATCAGCAGGAAGATCGGCACCAGCACGGCGCAGAGCACGGCGACTTCGGTGAGACTCTGGCCGCGCTGGCGACGCGCGCCGCGGAATGGGCGTTCCCTGTCCATGGCTACCTCAGCAGGTCATCGTTGGGAGGACGGTTCGCGCGGTACCTCGAGGTCGCCGCGTTCAAAGGGTTGGCCCACCGTCATGCGCTGCGTGGTCAGGCGGGTGCCATTGCCGTCCAGGGGTTCCTGTTCCAGGACAATGGCGTAGCGGCTTGGCCGGTAGTCGTTCAGCGCACCGGGAGTGAAGCCCCAGCTGGCACCGGCCGACCACACGCACTGGCTGAACCGTCCGTTCTCGTCCTTCCACGCGTTGCACGGCTGGCCAGCGACTCTGCGGTTGCCCGCGCGCTGGAAGCCCGGCGAGGCGCTGCCTTCGTCGGCTTCGGCGGCAAAGCGGGTGAGCCCGTCGCTGTCGGCAGGTGTCTGGCTGCGCTCTCCGGTTGCCAGGTCGACCTGCTCCACGCCGGAGGCGCTCTGGGTCTCCTGCAGGCCGGTGGTCTCCAGGCGGAACTGGCAACTGGTCGCCGGGCCATCGTTGAGCAGGCGCCACTCGCGGGTACGGAACACTTCTTCTTTGCTGGAAAGCCAGGCTTCGTAACGGACGGTCCCCAGGCGGGCGACATCGGCGTCATCCAGTGCGCGGGTCGGCAGCCCGGCCGCCTGGCAGTCGCTCAGTGCTTGCTGGTAGCTGGTGCGTGCCGCATTGCGGCCATCCACCAGGGTCTCGGCGATCTGGTCAAGATGGATGCCGGGCATGTTCCTGGCAGCGGCCGGCTCGCCGTTGTCCGCCGCGCTGCCACAGCCGCTGATCAGCAGTGTGGCGATCGACAGGTGCAGGCGATTGAATACAGCAAACGTCATGGCATCAGGGCTCCGGCTGCCGCCAGGGCAGCCTTGGTGGTGGCATCGGTCTTGACCAGTCGTGCCTGCCAGTAAGGACTGAACAGGTTTCCGGTTTCACGCTTGCGGTCATCGCGGCTGAACATGCGCAGCTGCACCGGACGGTCGAAGAACACCTGCGCGGAGGAGAGCGCCGCGATCTTGTTGTTGGCCATCTTGTCCGGCAGTTCCATCTGCGAGCCGGCCGGGGCGCCGATGCCGGCGCCTGACGTGGTGCGCGCGCTGGTGCCGGCGGTCTCGGCATAGATGGTGAAGACCGGGCCGACCTTGTCGCGGTCACGATCATTCTCGGCGTAGGGCTGCAGTGCCTGCCCGGCCTTGACGTCGTGATAGTCGCGCAGGCCGTTGTAGCCGGTGAAGAAGGCCTTGCGATGCTGGCCGTTGGCGAAGCGCACGTTGGCATCCTGGCTGCGGTCGACAATCCACGCCGCGCCACGATTGCGGCGCACCGCTTCGCCATACGGGCGGTAGCGGCGGCGGTCCCAGTCCGAGTACCAGCCGTTGCCGTTGCCGAAGCCATTGAGGAAGCGCTGGTTGCGATAGCTTTCCACGGCCTGCGCACCGCCCCAGCCGACCGGAATGTCGATATCGGGAAGCGGCCATGGCAGCGGAAGCTCGACGGCCATGGTGTCCAGCGCCGCCCATCGGTTGTAGTCGACCATGTCGGTGCCGCCGGACTGCACCAGGAAGCCGAGGAAATCATCGCTGCGGCTCTTGCTGAAGCCATCACGCGACTGCATCACCACATTGCGGAAGCGGTCGGCACCCTGGCGCTGCGTGGCCGAGCCACCGTTGGCGGTGCGGGGAATGCTGTAGCGCTGCAGCAGCCGGTTCTCGGCCGTGGCCAGTTGCGTGCCGAGCACCGCGGTTCCAATGGTGCCCAGCTGTGCCTGCGGTGAGTTCCGCTGCAGCACATCCTTGGCGATGGTGTAGCTGTCCAGCCGTGATACGCCTTCGATGACGAGCTGCACCGAGGCAGCGAACATCATGTTGAGCTTGTCGATGGCGATGATGGCCGCCTGCGCGACAGGCTGGAACGCCTGGCGGGTGGCCTTGAGGATGCGTTCGGCGACCTTGAAGGCGGTTGCCAGTGCCTTGAACACCACGCCGATGTAGGGAATGGCGGAGAGCACATCCAGCGTGGTGCGGATGACGATCGACGTGGTGTGCATCTGGTTCAGCCACGAATAGAGGCTGATCGTCTGCGCCACGGCCACTTCGTTGGCAACGCGGGCACGGTTCATGTAGGCCGCGTAGTTCAGTGCACGTGCCTGCTGGATCGCAACGCTGTAGGCGGCGGCGTCGGCCGCATTGACCAGCTCCACCTTCTTGTTCACCACCTGCCCCGTGTTGAACAGCAGGACAATCCCGATGCACAGAACCAGAATGAGTGCCAGCCCGAGAACCATTGCTTGGCCGGCGACCGTTCGGTGGCTGGAAACGCCCCGGGCCGCACGGCTTCGTGCCAAAGCCAATGCGCTGCGCATAACGAATTCCTGGGCCGGAGGCCATGGCTGCCCGTCGCGCGCCGCGTGCGGTGCGCGCAGGGAGATTATGCTGGGAGGGCCCTGGCGGCTTCATGCCGCCAGGGCTGGGGTATTACTTGTTCTTGTACGCGTCCATGCCCTTGGTCTTGTCAGCTTCCTGCTGGGCGCTGTTTGCCTGGTTCTTGGCGCGGTTGATCGACTGCGTTGCGCTCTGGCCGGACAGTTCTTTCGACATGCCTGCCACCTGGCTGCGAACCGTGCCTCCGAAGAAGGTGACGGCTCCGATCGCGGCGATGGCGATCAGCGCGGTGATGATGATGTACTCGGTCATGCCCTGACCGGCCTGCTTACGGGAAAAACGGATGTGACGACGGCTGCGTTCCATGTATTTCCTCCTTGATGGCAGGAATCCTCCCGGATGTGCGGGATATTCGGCGTGTCCGCTGGGGGATCCTGATTAATGGCAGGGCGAGGTAAAGACAGGAAGCTCACACCCTGGTTCGTCGAAAATTTGTCGCTCGTTCGAGAACGGGGCCAAGCCTATCGACAGAAAATTGACGATACAAGTCAGGTTTTTCCGATATGCAATGAAATATTTGAAAATGTGATGCGTATTGCAAATTAACAATTGTCTGCACATAAACGCGTCAATTTTGAGCTAGATGCGCCCATTTTCGTCAAAGAAATTAACATTCAACTGACACATTTATGTCACGCGGGTGGCCGGACATGTCGGAATTCTGGCGCGCCCGGTGACTTGTGGAGAGCCTTGTTCGTAGTCAAATCGAACGATGGATTCGAATGCATTTACTTTGCTGGATTCGCGATGAAACGGATGGTCGTGCAGCGCGAAAAAGAAAAAAGCACATGCAGGGCATGTGCTTTTTTCGTATCGCTTCAGCGCAGTAATGTCGTCGTGATATCAGCGCTTGACCAGCTCCACGCGACGATTGGCACGACGCCCTTCTTCGGTTGAATTGTCGGCGACCGGTTGGCTCTGGCCGTAGCCTTTGGCCGTCAAGCGATCAGCGGCGACTCCGCTGCCGACAAGACGTGTGCGTACCGACTCCGCACGCGCCTGCGAGAGCGTCTGGTTGTGCGATTGGCTGCCGCTGTTGTCGGTGTGTCCTTCCACGGAAAGACGAAGCTGCGGGTCGGCCTTCAACAGCTGGGTGACCTGTGCGATCTGTGGTTCCGAATCGGGCAGGATCTCGGCGGCGTCGGTTGCGAAGTTCACCTGGATGGACACCTTTCCACTGCTGTCCAGTGCCTGTTTCAGGGTGTCCGCTTCAATGACCTTGGCCGTGATCTGCACCGGCTTTGTCTCTGCGACGAGCAGGCCACCGGAGTTTCCACCCGAGCCCAGGTGAATCCAGATATCGCGATCTTCGCGATGGATGACATAGGTTTCTGCGGGTTCGTTGTAGATGTCGCCGATGCCGCCGACATAGGTGGTGGCGGCCTTGCTGTTGCCGATGTCACGCGATGCATCGGCGGGAATGGTGCCGGAGAAAATACGCTTGCCACCCAGGGCCTCGACCAGGCTCTGCACATTGCGGCTGAGTTCCAGCTGCGAATACGGGTGATCGCTGCTGCTCTGCAGTACCGACGAATGAACCTTGCCTTCAATCCATTCCACGCGATCTCCGGTCCAGAACGGTACGCGATCGAATTCGCTGTCCACGACGTCCTGGCTGGTGTAGCCCTGCGGCAGACCGAGATAGGGGAAGCTGCCGATCGTTGCCTGCGATACGGGCAGCTCGGCAACATTGAAGGCTGCGGCCTTCTGGCTTCCACCCCCGGCCGAGGCAGCCTGCGGTGATGGTTCGGCTGCGGCGCCGGAAGGTGCGGCCGGGGAAGCGCCACCCTCTGCGGGCGCTTCGCCAGCGCGCTTGCAGGCGCCCAGTGCCAGCACCAGGCTGGCGGCCAACAGGCTCGCGCGAACTGCGGACATCGTCGATCCGTGCTTCTGCATCATGAACGCACCTGCTTCATCAATTCGTTGCAGACTTCGTTGGTGGGCTTGTATTGGCCCTTCTTCCAGGCATCGGTGATCTTCTTCTGCGTCTGCGCTTCGGCCGCGTCATAGGCCTGGTCGAAGCCCGCTTCTGAGCCGAATACGGTTTTTGCCTGCGCCTTGTGGCTCGCGCGCAGCTTGGCCGCCTGTTCCGGGGTTGCACCACACGCCAGGGCGTTGCCTGCATGCGTGCCGCCCAATGCCCCGAACTGCGCCGCGCCGCCGCCTTGTGCGACTGCGGTGCCGCTGCCGATCAGCAAGGCGGAGGTGATCACTAGCTTCGTCATGAAATACCGCATGTTGATGTTCCTCATCCGGCCCGTTGGCGGGCATCAATCCCCTGTGGCCCGAGCATAGCAACAGGCAGTGAGTGCCAGCGTGTCGTTGCATCGCCATGGCACGGCCAGTGGTCAGGGCGTGGACAGGAAGGGCGGGGTGTCGCGACGTAGGGCAGATCCTGTGTTGGATGGCCGTCGAACGTGGAAGCGGGGCGGTCGGCCGGGAATCCACGCATGGCGTGAATCTACTGATGGGTCTGACGTCCCTGCATGGCGGAGATCCATCGATGGATCTGGAGCAGCAAGCCCCTCTGTTGAGGGGCTGCCCCGACAGGGGCGGAGAGAGGCCGGCAAGGGGAGGGGCCCAAACGTTGCGCAGCAACGTTTGGGGCGAAGCGCACACAGCGCACTTCGCGTCCCCAGCCAGATAACTGAAAAAGGCTGCCCGAAGGCAGCCTTTTTCAGTTATCTGGCGGAGAGAGGGGGATTCGAACCCCCGAAGCGCGGTTTAGACGCTTACACACTTTCCAGGCGTGCTCCTTCAACCACTCGGACACCTCTCCGGATCCCTGCCATCGGCAAACGCCTCAGCAGGGGCGCAGATTCTAGCGGGCGGCGCGGCCGGACACAAGCACCCAGTTCCGGGTCGCATCCAGGGGCATTGTTGGCGAGGGGGCTGGACAGGCATGGCACAATGGAACATCCGATGGAAAACGGTGGCCTGATGTCCTATCTCGTCCTTGCCCGCAAGTGGCGTCCGAAGCGTTTCGCCGAGCTGGTGGGCCAGGAACACGTGGTCCGTGCGCTCAGCAATGCGCTGGACAGCGGCCGGGTCCACCACGCGTTCCTGTTCACCGGCACCCGCGGCGTGGGCAAGACCACCATCGCGCGCATCTTCGCCAAGTCGCTGAACTGCGAGCAGGGCACCAGCGCCGATCCGTGCGGCCAGTGCGCGGCCTGCCTGGACATCGACGCCGGCCGCTACATCGACCTGCTGGAAATCGACGCCGCGTCCAACACCGGCGTGGATGACGTGCGCGAGGTGATCGAGAACGCGCAGTACATGCCCTCGCGCGGCAAGTACAAGGTCTACCTGATCGACGAAGTGCACATGCTGTCCAAGGCGGCGTTCAACGCGCTGCTGAAGACGCTGGAAGAACCGCCGGAACATGTGAAGTTCCTGCTGGCCACCACCGATCCGCAGAAGCTGCCGGTCACCGTGCTCAGCCGCTGCCTGCAGTTCAACCTCAAGCGCCTGGATGAAGACCAGATCCAGGGCCAGATGACCCGCATCCTGGCGGCGGAAGAGATCGAGGCCGACGGCAGCGCCATCGTGCAGCTGGCCAAGGCCGCCGATGGCAGCCTGCGCGATGGCCTGTCGCTGCTGGACCAGGCGATCGCCTATGCCGGCGGCGCGCTGCGCGAGGACGTGGTGCGCACCATGCTGGGTACCGTGGACCGCACCCAGGTGGCGGCGATGCTGGATGCGCTGGCCGAGGGCGATGGCCCGCGCCTGCTGCAGGTGGTGGCCGCGCTGGCTGAGTTCTCGCCGGACTGGAGTGGTGTGCTGGAAGCGCTGGCCGAAGGGCTGCACCGCATCCAGGTGCAGCAACTGGTGCCGGGCGCCGCCGCCGCGGAAGGCCTGGATGTCGCGGCATTCGCCGAGCGCCTGCGCCCGGAAGTGGTGCAGCTCTGGTACCAGATGGCCCTGAATGGCCGCCGCGACCTGCCGCTGGCACCGAGCCCGCGCGCCGGCTTTGAAATGGCGGTGCTGCGCATGCTGGCGTTCCGTCCGGCCGCAGCGGTACCGCCGGTGCCGAAGGCCGTCGACGGTGCGGTGGGCGGCGCGCCGGGCGGCAACGCTGGCGGTGGTGGCGCCGGTACCGGTAGCCACGACACGACGCCGGCCGCTGCCGCCGCTTCGGCCAGCCCGGCCGTGGCGGCGCAGGTCGCCGCGCCGGTGCAGGCTGCGCCGCGAGAACCTGAACCCGAACCCGAGCCGGCCCCGCAACCGGAACCGGATCCGACGCCTGAGCCCAAGCCGGTTCCGGTGGAAGAGCCCGTGTCGCCGCCGCCAGTGAAGGCCGCGGCAGAGACGCCGGCGCCTGCCGTCACTGCAGAGGCAAGCGACGACCTGCCGCCGTGGGCCACTGACGAAGCCGAGGCGCGTGACGAGGCGTTGGCGGCCGAGATGTCCGGCCCGGACGCCGCCATGGTCGCGCCCTGGCACGAACCGCCGGCTCCCGTCGCGGCTCCCAGCGAGCCTGCGCCGCCCGAGCGCCCGTTCCGCGCCGAAGGCATTGCCATTGCGCCGGCCGAACATGCTGAACTGGCCCCGGCGCGTGCTGCCGCGCCGCAGGAAGGTGTCAGCGAGCTGGCCACTGCCGAAGACTGGCTGGATCTGGTCGCCAACAGCGGCCTGAGCGGCCCCTCGCGGCAACTGGCCGCCAATGCCGCGTTCATCAGCTGCCAGCACGGGACCTTGAAACTGGGCCTTTCGCCCGGATTTGAATACCTGCGCTCGGAGCGCGCGCTGGCTGCCCTGGGCGAGATGCTGCAGAAGGCCCTCGGCCAGGCGCCGAAGATCGTGGTCGAGACCGTGGAAACCGAGCACGTTCCGGCCGAGACCCTGCATCAGCGGGCCGACCGCCAGCGTGGCGAGCGGCAGCAGGTGGCAGAGGCTGTTTTCATGGACGACCCGGAAGTGCAGGTGCTGATCCAACAGCACGGCGCACGGGTTGTTTCCGATTCCATCCGTTCTTTTGACGAGTAAGACACTATGCGCGGCAATATCGCCCAACTGATGCAGCAGGCCCAGAAGATGCAGGAAAACCTGCAGAAGGCCCAGGAAGAAATCGCCAAGATCGAAGTGACCGGCAGTGCCGGTGGCGGCATGGTCAGCGTGACCCTGACCGGCGCCAAGGAATGCCGCAAGGTGCGTATCGACCCGTCGCTGGCCAGTGACCCGGAAATGCTGGAAGACCTGATCGCGGCCGCCTTCAACGATGCCTCGAACAAGATCGATGCCGAGTCGAAGTCGAAGATGGGTTCGGCCACCGCCGGCATGCAGCTGCCGCCGGGCATGAAACTGCCGTTCTGATTCGTGGCGGGGCGCCTGTCGCTGCAGGTGCCCGCTGCAACCCTCAGTCGAGCATGGCTCGGCTCTACACGTAGCTGTCGAGCCTGCTCGACGCCATGAAAGCATGAAGCCGTGTCCGCACCCCTGCTTGAACAATTGATCGACGCACTGCGGGTGCTGCCTGGCGTCGGCCAGAAGACCGCACAGCGCATGGCCTACCACCTGCTCGAGCGCGAGCGCGAAGGTGGCCAGCGACTGTCCGAAGCCCTGGCGTTGGCGGTGGAGCGCATCGGCCACTGTGCGCAATGCCGCGACTTCAGCGAAACCGAGCTGTGCCCGACCTGTGCCAACAGCAGCCGCGAGCGCAGCCAGCTGTGCGTGGTCGAATCGCCGGCCGACCGCCTGGCCATCGAGAACGCCACCGGCTTCCGCGGTGTCTACTTCGTGCTGCAGGGCCGGCTGTCGCCGCTCGATGGCATCGGCCCGCGCGAGCTGGGCCTGGAGCAGCTGGAGCAACGGCTGGCCGAAGGCGAGGTGCAGGAGCTGATCATCGCCACCAGTGCCACCGTCGAAGGCGAAGCCACCGCGCACTACCTGGCGCAGCTGGCGCGCGCGCGCAAGGTGCAGCCCAGCCGGCTGGCGCAGGGCCTGCCGCTCGGTGGCGAACTCGAATACGTTGACCGCGGCACGCTGTCACACGCGTTCGGCACGCGCAGCGAATTCCGCGACTGAGCGCTGTCCGGGCAGCGCCCGGCGTGTCCGGCCTACAATGCGCAAGACATCCCGCCGAGGCCGACCATGAGCAACGAAACCCTCTTCAGCAAGATCATCCGTCGCGAGATCCCGGCCACCATCGTCTACGAGGACGACGAGGTGCTGGGCTTCAAGGACATCGCACCGCAGGCGCCGGTGCACGTACTGTTCATTCCGAAGAACGAGATCATCCCGACCCTGGACGACCTGCAGCCATCGCAGGCGCACCTGATCGGCAAGCTGGCCCTGGCCGCCGCCGAGTATGCGCGCCGCGAAGGCTTCGCGCAGGATGGCTACCGCATCGTGATGAACTGCCGCGAGCATGCCGGGCAGACCGTGTTCCACATCCACATGCACCTGCTGGCGGGTGCGCCGCTGGGGCATTTCGGTACGCCGGGGCGCTGAGCGCCCGGCATCCATCATTGCCCGCAGTGGATCCACGCGATGCGTGGATGAAAAAAGGCCGCCCGAAGGCGGCCTTTTTCGATCACGCATGGCGGATGGCGATCACCACCAGCCCCAACGGCCGTAACCACCCCAGTACGGGCCATACGGGCCCGGGCCCCACGGGCCATAGGGGTAGGGCACCACATCGACCTGGCGCTGTTCCGGCCACAGGTAGATCACATCGGCCGACAGCTTCGGCAGGCGGTAGTCGTACTCACCGATGCGGGTGTTCTGGTAGCCGTCGATCTTGCCGATGAAGGTCACGTCGCGGCCGGCTTCAAACACGGCCGGGTCGTAGAAACCGGCGCGGCAGGCGATGAAGCGGCCGTCGCTGGCGTCGGACGAGGTAGTGTTCGGGCGGCCGCTAGCGTTGAGCGGGCGCGAGATCATCTGGAAGCAGGTCTCGCCCTGGCCGGGCTTGGTTTCGATGATGCGACCGCCCCAACGGACCGGCGTGCCGACCTGCTGGGTGGCGACCGAGTCGCGCGGGGAGACCAGGCTGAACTGTCCCTGCAGCGGCTTGGGGGCCGTGGCGCAGGCCGACAGGGCCAGCGTGGCCACAGCGGTGAGGAGGAACTTGGTGTTCATGGGGAGGCTCCGGAAGTCGGGCGATGCCTGCGCAGGTCCCGCAATAATGAAGCGAGGTCGGTGCAAGTTCCAGCGTAACGCGCGTCGGCGAAACGCTGGCTGAGTGCCAGCAGGGCGGGGTCGGGGCGCTGGGCGTGTACCCGCCGTGACCAGTCGCATGCTGTCTCGTTGGGTTCGCGGGCCAGGCCAAGGCGTGCATAGCGCTGCCCCAGCCGGTGCCAGGCGCGCAGCAGCGGGTCGCGCTCGCGCTCGCCGCGGGCCAGCAGCCAGGCCATCCACGCCAGTGCCAGCAGCGCCGCGACCACGAAGCCGGTCACCAGCTGCGCCGGCCCGAGATCATCCAGCCCGAACGGCTTGAGCAGTTGCTGCTGGCGGCGTGCGTCGAAGGACAGCACCAGGTCGTTCCAGCCGCGGCGCAGCCAGTCACCCATCTGCCCCAGCTGCAGCCAGCGCTGTTGCAGCGGGGTCTCCGTGCCGGCCTGCAGGCGGTCGTCCAGCGTGTCCAGGATGCGTTCCGGTGCCACGGCCGCAGTCGGGTCGACCCGGACCCAGCCGCGCTGCGGCAGCCAGACTTCGGCCCAGGCGTGGGCATCCATGCGCCGCACCACCCAGTAGTCGCCGATGCGGTTGCGGGTGCCGCCCGCGAAGCCGGTCACCACCCGGGCCGGAATGCCGGCGTTGCGCATCAGCACCACGAAGGCCGAGCTGAAGTGCTGGCAGAAGCCTGCCTTGTAGTTGAACAGGAAATCGTCGACCGGATCCCGTCCCGCCACCGGCGTTTCCAGCGTGTAGGAGAAGTCGCGGGTGATCCATTGCAGCGCACGGCGGACGATGGCCTCGTCATCATTGCCGGCCTCCTGCCGCCATTGCTGTGCCAGTTGGGCGGTGCGCGGATTGAAGCCGGGCGGAAGCTGCAACGCGGCGCGGCGCAGGTAGGGCGACAGATCGGTGTCGAACCGTTGCGGAGGTGCCGAATGCAACCGCCAGCGGCTGAGCGCGGACAGCGTGCGGTCGCTGCGCAGGCTCATGTCCGCATCGAAGCTGCTGCCCTCCGGTGCGCGGCTGGGCAGGTCCAGGGCCACCAGCAGGCGACGGTCGGTGGGCTCGTAGTCGATCTGGTAGTCCCATCCCTGTGCGGCGGCTTCGACCACCGGGGCCGGGCGCCGGGCCGTCGCGCGATCGCGGCTCCAGCGGTGGCCATCGAAGGACGTCAGCACCGGACCGCGCCAGTAGCGCTGTGCGGGCTCGGGCACCGCGCCGAAGAACTGCACGCGCAGCGCCGGGGTGTCGTCGGCCATCAGGTCCAGCCATTGGTCAGGCGCCATGCTGTCAGCCAGGCCGGGTGTACCCACCGCTCGTTCGGGTACGCCCCACAGCGGCGCGGACAAGCGCGGGAACAGCCAGAAGCAGGCCAGAGCCAGCGGCAGGCCGATGCCCAGCAGTCGGCCGACACCACGCAGTTGCCCGCGCAGCGGCAGGCGAGGGCTGTGGCCCTCGTCCTGGGCCAGGCGTTGCAGCGCCAGCAGTGCGGCAACCGCGGCCAGCGCCGCCAGTCCGGTGGTCAGTGGTCCCTGGTCGAGCAGGAAGGCCGCGAACGGCGAGAACAGCGCGAATCCCAGCAGGCTGCGCGCGTCGCGCAGGTTGCGCAGTTCGCTGGATTTGATTGCCAGCATCGCCGCCAGCAGCGCACAACCGGTATCACGGCCCGGCCGCACCATGCCCATCTGCCAGACGATGGTGGCGAGCATGGCCAGCACCAGCAGCAGGCGCACCGGCATCGGCAGCACGCGCCGCCGGGAAAGCGCAGCGGTCAGCACGGCGGCGATCGCGATCACGATGGCCAGCACCGGCGGCAGCTGCAGCAGGAGTGGCAGCAGCGCCAGCGCTGCGCTGGCCAGGGTCCAGCTGCGTGCGTTGCGATCGAGCAGGACGGCAGGCTCAGTCATGGGGCATCAGCGCCAGTGCGCGCAGGCACAGGTGGTGGTGGCTGGCGCCCTGGCCGGGCCCGAACGGTGGATGGGCCGGAAGCTGCAGTGTGTAGCGTCGGCCTTCGCGCTCGGCCATGTCGACCCAGCGTGCCAGCCGCGCGATGCGCGCTTCATGGCCCAGCGGTGCCAGCGCGCGCCAGTCCAGCACCACTTCGATGCCGATCGGTTTTTCGTACTCGCGTACCAGCAGGCTGTCGCGGCGTGCCGAGTGTTTCCAGGCAATGCTGCGCGGGGCGTCGCCGGCACGATAGGGGCGCAGCTGGTGCAGCTCCTCGCCACTGGCGTGGGCGCGGGTGTGCAGTGGATCGCTGCCACTTTCCGGAAGCGGAGGTGCCAGTGCCTCGGCCAGTGGATAGACCAGCAGCGGCTGCTCCGGCCACACCCACGACCATGCCCGCACCAGCCCCAGCGGCTGCGTGCTCGACAGGCGGATGCGGGGCAGTTCCAGCCAGCCGCGGCGCTCGCTGGGGACATCCAGCTCCACTTCGCCGCGGCCGTGTGCAGGCAGTGCGACCCAGGCCTCGCTTGCGCCCAGCTGCAGGTGCAGCCCATGGCGCGCGCGCGGGTCGCGCAGCGACAGGTCCACGCGCAGGCGCAGGGGATGCCCCGCTGGAACCGGTTCGGCGGAGATTGCATCGATCTGTATGCCGGACAGCTGCAGGTGCGCAGCGATGGCGCTGGCGATCGCCGCTGCGGCCAGCAACAGGGCCAGCAGCAGGGCCGGGTTGTTGTTGTAGTTCAATGCGCCCAGCAGCATCGCCGACAGCAGCGTGGCGACGAACAGGCCGAAGCGGGTCGGCAGTACATAGATGCGATGGCGGTCCAGCCGCTGCGGCAAGGCTTCGGGCCTGCGTGGGCGTGCCAGCAGCTGCATGCGTGCCCAGCGTGTGGCCACCTTCAGTCCACCGCGACGGTCTGCAGGATCGCCCGCGCCAGTGCAGGCCCGGAGCTGGATTCGGCCTCCGCCACCAGGCGATGACCGGCCACCGCCACGAACAGGGTCTGCACGTCTTCGGGCACCACATGCCCGCGGCCGAGCAGCAGCGCATGCGCCTTGGCCGCGCGCAGCAGGGCCAGCCCGGCACGCGGCGACAGGCCCACGCGTACGCCGGCATGCTGGCGGCTGCGGGTCAACAGTGCCTGCACGTAGTCGATCAGCGCGTCGCTGGCATGCACCTGGCCAACTGCTTCACGCAGCGCACGCACCTGGGTGTCGTCCAGCTTCGGCACCGCGCGCGCGATCAGGTCACGACGATCACTGCCACGCAGCAGCTCGCGCTCGGCCTGCGCGCTCGGGTAGCCCATCGCCAGCCGCAGCAGGAAACGATCCAGCTGAGAATCCGGCAACGGGAAGGTGCCGGACAGATCGACCGGGTTCTGCGTGGCGATCACGAAGAACGGGTCGGGCAGCGGATGCGTCTGTCCATCCAGGGTGACCTGCTGCTCGGCCATCGCTTCCAGCAACGCGCTCTGCGTGCGCGGTGGCGCGCGGTTGATCTCATCGGCCAGCAGCACATGGGTGAACACCGGGCCGGGGTGGAACTGGAACTGGCGGCTGCCGGCCTCGTACACCGACACGCCGAGCACATCGGCCGGCAACAGGTCGGAGGTGAACTGCACGCGCTGGAAGCTGAGGCCGAGGCTGCTGGCCAGTGCATGCGCCAGCGTGGTCTTGCCCAGGCCGGGCAGATCCTCGATGAGCAGGTGGCCGCCGGAAAGCAGGGCGACAAAGGCCAGCCTGACTTCCGGCACCTTGCCCAGCACCAGTGCGTTCACCTGATCCTGTGCCTCCCGCAGGGCCTGGCGCAGTTGATCGGTTAGCATGCTGGGATTGGGGGACGAGGCTGGCATGATCGTCTCAGGTCTGGAATCCATTCGATTATCCATAGAGCAATGCAAGGCGAACAGCGCGCGCGGACAATATTTCTCTGGTTATGGACGCTGATCACAGCGGCCAAGCTGGTGGTGGCTGCGCGCCTGCCGCTGTTCGTCGATGAGGCGTTCTATTGGCAGGAAGGCCAGCACCTGGCCGCTGCCTATTCCGACCTGCCGGGGCTGACGGCGTGGCTCGCACGCCTGGGCGTGGAGATCGGTGGCCATCATGTGCTGGCATTGCGCCTGCCGTTCCTGGCCATCGGTGCGCTGCTGCCGTTGCTGGTGGTGCGCATCGCCACACGCTGGTTTGGCAACGTCGCAGGGTGGCAGGCGGGCAGCCTGACCCTGCTGATGCCGCTGTCGGCCACGCTGGGCCTGCTGGCCGTGCCGGATGTGCCGATGGCACTGGCCGCAGTGATCTGCCTGCATGCAGGTGCGCGCCTGCTGCACAACGTGGATGCGTCGTCGGCGATGAAGCTGGCGCTGGGCCTGCTGATCGGTGCGCTCAGCCACTACCGTTTCATTGGCGTCATCGGTGTCGGCTTCATTGCGCTGCTGGCGCTGCCGCAGGGCCGCCGCATGCTGGCCGACCCGCGCGTGTGGGTGGCGCTGGCGGTGGGTGTACTGGCCTGGCTGCCGTTGCTGGCCTGGAATGCGGACAACCATGATGCCGGCCTGAAGTTCCAGGTGGTCGAGCGCCACCCGTGGACGTTCGAATGGGACGGACTGTGGTTCCTGGTGATCCAGCCGATGCTGGTGACGCCGATCCTGTGCATCGCGATGTGGAAGGTCGCCCTGGCAGGTACCCGCAGCGGTGGTGGTGCGCGGGTGCAGTGGCGCTATTTCGGCCTGGTGGGCGGCGTGTCGACGCTGGGCATCTTCCTGCTGGGCTTCTTCACCGATGTCGAGCGGATCAGTTTCCACTGGCCATTGCCGGGCTACCTGGCGCTGCTGGTGGCCGTGCCGGTGGTCCTCAATGGCTGGCCGCGCTGGCTGCGCCGTACCGGCTGGTGGCTGGCGGCTGCAGGCACCGTGCTGGCCTTCGGCTACTACCTGATGGCGTCCACGCCGGCGCTGCGCGAGCAGATGGCCGGCAGCAAGTACTACCCGCGCAACTTTGCCGGCTGGCAGCCGCTGGCCGTGGCGGTGCGTGACGAACTGCGGCAGATGCCGCCGGGCACGCGTGTGCTGGCCGGCAACTTCAAGGTCGGTGCCGAACTGGGCTTCCAGCTGGGCAACGGTGATATCGAGGTATTGCCACATCCGCTCAACGACAAGCATGGGCGGACCGCACAGCTGGCGCAGTGGGACCTGCTGCACGAAGGCCCGCGCAGTGCGCCGATGCTGCTGGTGCTGTCACCCAGCGACCAGCGCTACCGCGATCTGCTGGCGCGCTATCACGCCATCTGCGAGCAGGTGGGGCCGCTGCCGGCGCCACGCGTGGTCAACAGCGATCATGGTTTCCAGCGCTTCCTGCTGTTCCGGCTGCCGGTGCAGCGCGCGCAGGGGCCCTGCGTGACGCCGGCAATGGCCTGGCTGGATGCGCCGTCCAACGGTGAGAAGGTCTCCGGAACGCTCGCCATCAAGGGCTGGGCGTTCAAGGATGGCGTCGGATTGGCGCGCATCGAAGTGCTGGTCGATGGCCGTTCGATCGGTGATGCGCGCTACGGGCGCGTGTTCGACATCCGCCAGGCCTGGCCGGACAGCACCGATCCGCAGCATCCGGCGGTGGGCTTCGACGCATCGCTGGATACCACCACGCTGGCGCCGGGCCGGCATTGGCTTGGCCTGCGCCTGCACGGGCGCGACGGCAGTGTGGAGGCGTGGCAGGAGCAGCCGTTCGAGGTTCGTTGAGGCTTCTGCTTTCGTAGCGTCGAGCCATGCTCGACTGCTTCTCCAAAGACGGTCGAGCATGGCTCGACGCTACAAAAAGGACAGCCGAGCATGGGCCTCGGCTCTACAGTTCAGGGCACTGCGAACCCCGCCTGGCGCAGCAGGCCGCACAGCGCGATCAGTGGCAGGCCGACCAGCGCGGTCGGGTCGCGGTTGTCGATTGCCTCGAACAGGCTGATGCCCAGGCCCTCGCACTTGAAGCTGCCGGCGCAGTCCAGTGGCTGCTCGGCGGCGACATAGCGCGTGATCTCCTGCGGGTCCAGCTCGCGGAAGCGCACTTCGGTCAGGTCCAGGGCGGCGAGGGATTCTCCATCCCGCCTGAGACTGATCGCCGTGTGAAAGCGCACCGTCTGCCCGGACATCGCCGCCAGCTGCGCACAGGCCGCCTCGAACGTGCCGGGCTTGCCCAGCGGCTGGCCGTTCAGATCGGCCACCTGGTCCGAGCCGATCACCCAGGCGCCGGGGTAGCGGGCGGCCACCTCGGCGGACTTGGCGGCGGCCAGGCGCGTGGCCAGGGCCAGCGGAGCTTCCCCATTCAGGGGAGTCTCATCCACGTCCGGGCGTGCGCATTCGAAGGGCAGGCCCAGCCGTTCCAGCAGTTCACGACGGTAGCGGGAGGTGGAGGCCAGGACCAGTGACATGTGACAATACCGGGGCAGGGCGCGGCAGTCTGGCCCCTCCACGGCGGCAGCGGCAAGTCCTGTAGGGCGGGCATTTGACAGCGGGCGGCGCGATCCTTAGTATTCAGCGGCTTATGTCCGCGAACGTGCCCGAAACGCTGGATGCCTGGCGGATGGTTGTAGCGCGAAGGCGCTTCGACGGTCAGGTCTCCCTGGCTGAATTGACCCGCCTGCAGGGGTTGGTCGCAGATACCGACGGCGAGTGTGTCTACTCGCTTGAATTCGGTCGCGACGACGTCTTGCGGGTATCCTATGTGGAACTGACCATCGACACCGCGTTGCCGCTGACCTGTCAGCGCAGCATGCAGCGATTCCTGTTGCCGGTGAAGGTGACCCAGAGGCTTGGCCTGATCCGCGACGAGGACGAGGAATCGTCCCTGCCGGAGGAATACGAGGCGTTGCTGGTGCCGGAAGACGGCCAGCTGCGTCCGTTGGACCTGGTCGAGGACGAGTTGGTGCTGGCAGTGCCGGTTGTGCCGCTGTCGCCCGACGGTGAGGCAGTCGACAAGGACTGGGCACCGAGCGAAGAAGAAACGAAGAAGGCCAATCCGTTTGCGGCGTTGGCAGCACTGAAGAAACAATAGCAGCCGGATTGTCGTCGGCGGCTGCGGCGAAAGCGAAAGTGTGCTGGGCGCTGGCGTCCTGCGCGACGATACGACGAAGCAAATCGAACCGAGTTTGGAGCAATCCCATGGCTGTGCAGAAATCCCGTGTCACCCCGTCCCGCCGCGGCATGCGTCGTGCCCACGACGCCCTGAGCGCCAAGCAGCTGTCGACCGACCCGACCACCGGCGAAGTGCACCTGCGTCACCACATCACTGCCGACGGTTTCTACCGCGGCAAGAAGGTCATCCAGACCAAGACCTCGGCCGTCGAAGAAGATTGATGTGCCGGGAAGGCCGCTGCCTCCGGGCAGCGGCCTTTGCCTTCTTTCCCGGGCGTGCCGGTGATCGGCGGCCCGCGCAACAGGAAACATGATGAGCAAGCGGATCTATTCGAGGATCGCGGGCACCGGTAGCTATTTGCCGGAAAAAGTCCTGACCAACGCCGACCTGGAAAAAATGGTCGAAACCTCGGATGAGTGGATCCAGTCGCGCACCGGAATTCGTGAACGGCACATCGCGGCCGAAGGCGAAACCACCAGCGACCTTGGCTACAACGCCGCCCTGCGCGCGCTTGAAGCCGCAGGCATCGATGCCTCGCAGCTCGACATGATCGTGGTCGGCACGACCACGCCTGATCTCATTTTCCCGTCCACCGCGTGCCTGATCCAGGCCAAGCTCGGTGTGGCCGGGTGCCCCGCCTTCGACGTCAACGCGGCCTGTTCGGGCTTCGTGTTCGCGCTGGGCGTGGCCGACAAGTTCATCCGCTCCGGCGACTGCAAGCACGTGCTGGTGATCGGCACCGAAACGCTGACCCGCATGGTCGACTGGAACGATCGCACCACCTGCGTTCTGTTCGGCGATGGCGCCGGCGCTGTCGTGCTCAAGGCCGACGAAGACACCGGCATCCTCAGCACCCACCTGCATGCCGATGGCAGCAAGAAGGAGCTGCTGTGGAACCCGGTTGGCGTTTCGACCGGCTTCAAGGACGGCGCCAACGGTGGCGGCACCATCAACATGAAGGGCAACGACGTGTTCAAGTACGCCGTCAAGGCGCTGGACTCGGTCGTGGACGAGACCCTGGCCGCCAACGGCCTGGACAAGTCCGACCTGGATTGGCTGATCCCGCACCAGGCCAACCTGCGCATCATCGAAGCCACCGCCAAGCGCCTGGACATGTCGATGGACCAGGTCGTGGTGACCGTCGACAAGCACGGCAACACCTCGTCCGGCTCGGTGCCGCTGGCGCTGGACGCCGCCGTGCGTTCGGGCAAGGTCGAGCGCGGCCAGCTGCTCCTGCTGGAAGCCTTTGGCGGCGGCTTCACCTGGGGTTCGGCCCTGTTGCGCTATTGATAGTGCAAGTTACGACAATGTGAAGCTTTGTCGTTGCGGCCCCTCTGGGGCCGTAACGCGTTTAAGGAGGACCTGTCATGGTTGAGCCCATCGTCATCGAAGGGCAACGTGCCTGGCTGAAGCAGTACGGCAAGGGAAGCCGAGCAATGGCCCTGGGCCTGCTCAATTTTGTTGCCCGCCGTTTCCATCTCGATGCCCTGCGCCCGCCACCGCACCGCGGTGGCGACGCCGCACGCGAAACCGAAGCCCGCCGCCTCGCGGAACTGCAGGCGCAGGGTGTGAACGTGCCTGACGTCCTGGGCACCGGCCATGCCGCCCTGGTGATCGGTGACAACGGCAGCTCGTTCAATACCTGTCTGCGCGAAGCCGACGAGACCGGTCGCGATCGGCTGGTGATGGCGGCGATGCAGGCCATTGCCGAAGCGCATGCCCGTGGTGCCTATTTTGGCCAGCCGTTGCCGCGCAACCTCACCTGGGATGGCGAGAAGGTCGGCTTCATCGACTTCGAGGAAGATCCGCTGGAAGTGATGGACCTGTCCGAAGCGCAGGCCCGCGACTGGCTGATGTTCGGCTATGGCGTGGCCAAGTACTACGCCGACCGCCCCGAGCACCTGCAGGCGATGATGGCCGAAGCGATGGGCGACGTTCAGGAGCCTGTGCGCGAGCACGTGCATGCGGTCAGTGGCCGCCTGCGCAGCCTGGCCCGGGTCTGCATGAAGCTGGGTCGCTCGGCGCGCGCGCTGGCCCATTCGATCTTCATTGCCCACGGCGCCAGCACTGCCGGCGTGCTGATGCTGGTGGGCCTGTGCGTGGATTTCCTCGCCGACGGCGATCTGGACGTCCTGCAGCTGTTCTGCTGATGGCTGACAGGGGTCAGATCCCTTTTCCTGCGGAAAAGGGATCTGACCCCGTTGCGCTTGCCCGGCCGCCCACCATACGCGTGCATACGCGCACGTACAGACGACACGGCATGTTCCCCCTTATCATGGCCCGCTTCGATTGCAACAAGCGGATGACCGCGTGACCGTATCCACCCTCGCTTTTGTCTTCCCCGGCCAGGGCTCGCAGTCTGTGGGCATGGTGGCCGAGCTGGCCGAACTGCACCCGCAGGTGCGTGAAGCCTTCACCGAGGCATCCGATGGTGCCGGCGTCGACCTGTGGGCGCTGTCCCAGGGCGGCCCGGAGGAAATGCTCAACCGTACCGAATATACCCAGCCGGCCCTGCTGGCCGCGAGCATCGGCGTGTGGCGCGCCTGGAACGCCGTGGGCGGTCCGCGCCCGTCGGTGCTGGCCGGCCACAGCCTGGGCGAGTACACCGCCCTGGTCGCGGCGGGCGCGCTGAGCCTGCATGACGGTGCGCACCTGGTGCGCCTGCGCGGCCAGCTGATGCAGGAAGCCGCACCGGCCGGTGTCGGCGCCATGGCCGCCGTGCTCGGCGCCGAAGACCAGCTGGTGCTGGACGTCTGCGCCGAAGCCGCAGGCAGCCAGGTGGTGGTGCCGGCCAACTTCAATTCGCCGGGCCAGATCGTGATCGGTGGCGACGCCGATGCGGTTGACCGTGCGCTGGCGCTGCTGGCCGAAAAGGGCGTGCGAAAGGCCGTGAAGCTGGCCGTCAGCGTGCCCTCGCACACCCCGCTCATGCGCGAAGCCGCCAACCGCCTGGCCGAAGTGATGGCCGGCCTGTCCTGGCAGGCGCCGCAGCTGCCGGTGGTGCAGAACGTCGACGCCCAGGTTCATGACGGCATTGACGCGATCCGTACCGCGCTGGTCCAGCAGCTGTACCAGCCGGTGCAGTGGGCCGGGTGCTTGCAGGCGCTGGCCGCCCGTGGCATCACCCAGATCGCCGAGTGCGGCCCGGGCAAGGTGCTGACCGGCCTGGTCAAGCGCATCGACAAGGCCATCGATGGCCGTTCGCTGGCCACGCCGGGCGACTTCGAAGCCGCCCGTGAGGCATGGTCGGCCTGATTTCCCTGTTCCTGCCGACTGTACCGGTGGCCGCTGCAAGCGGCACGGGTGCGGCGGCCGTCCCAGCCTGAGGAAAACATCATGAGCAAGCCCCTGCAGGGTGAAATCGCACTGGTCACCGGCGCCAGCCGTGGCATTGGTGCCGCCATCGCCGATCTGCTGGCCGCCCAGGGCGCCACCGTCATCGGCACCGCCACCACTGAATCCGGCGCTGCCGCGATCGGTGAGCGCCTGGCCGCCCACGGCGGTCACGGCCGCGCGCTGAACGTCACCGACGCTGCCGCGTTGGATGCCGTGCTGGCGGACATCGCCAAGGAATTCGGCCCGATCTCGATCCTGGTCAACAACGCTGGCATCACCCGCGACAACCTGCTGATGCGCATGAAGGACGAGGACTGGGCGTCGATCATCGACACCAACCTGACCAGCGTGTTCCGCACCAGCAAGGCGGTGATGCGCGGCATGATGAAGGCGCGCAAGGGGCGCATCATCAACATCGCATCGGTGGTGGGCGTGACCGGCAATGCCGGCCAGGCCAACTACGCCGCGGCCAAGGCCGGCATCATCGGCTTCAGCAAGTCGCTGGCCAAGGAAATCGGTTCGCGCGGTGTCACCGTCAATGTTGTCGCACCTGGCTTCATCGACACCGACATGACCAAGGCGTTGCCGGAAGAAGCGCGTACCGCGCTGATCAACGACATCGCCCTCGAACGCCTGGGTTCGCCGGAAGACATCGCCCATGCGGTGGCCTTCCTGGCCGGCCCGGCTGCCGGTTACATCACCGGCGAAACCCTCCATGTGAACGGCGGCATGTACATGCCGTAAGCAAGGGGCGCAGGGATTGCGCCGCAAGTGGTTGATCTGCGAAGGTTTTTGCTGCAATGCAAGGCCGCGCCGGTTTCCACTACACTATCCCACGGCCATCGCCTTTGATGGCGACCACTTTTGAACCACAACTCCATCTGGAGCGAGATCCCATGAGCACCATCGAAGAACGCGTCAAGAAAATCGTCGTCGAACAGCTTGGCGTCAAGGAAGAAGAAGTCACCAACAGCGCATCGTTCGTCGATGACCTGGGCGCTGACTCGCTGGACACCGTTGAGCTGGTGATGGCCCTGGAAGAAGAATTCGAGTGCGAGATCCCGGACGAAGAAGCCGAGAAGATCAGCACCGTGCAGGCCGCCATCGACTACATCAAGGCCCACGTCAAGGCCTGATGTCAGACGGCAGTGCGCGCGCGGGCCCATGCTCGCCGCGCACCGCACCCCATGGGGCCGCAGTTGCGGCCCCGTGTGTTTGAGCATCACACCGAAGCAAACCGAGTTGCCCGTTGAAATCAGCCGGGTCAGGAGAATCAGCAATGAAGCGTCGCGTCGTCGTAACCGGCCTGGGTATCGTCTCGCCGTTGGGCAATGATCTGGCCAGCAGCTGGGAAGGCATCACCCAGGGTCGTTCGGGCATCGGTCCGCTGACCAACGTTGCGGATGCCTACCTGGATCGGTTCACCACCAAGATTGCAGGTGAGGTCAAGGGATTCGACATCACCGCCGACAATGAACTGTTCGGCAAATTCCGGGTCAGCGGCAAGGATGCCAAGAAGATGGACCCGTTCATCCATTACGGCCTCGGTGCCTCGTTCATGGCCCTGCATGACTCGGGCCTGGACATCACCGACGCCAATGCCGAGCGCATCGGCGCCATCGTCGGCGCCGGCATCGGCGGCCTGCTCGGCATCGAAGAGCAGACCATCGAGTTCCACGAGGGCAAGAAGATCTCGCCCTTCTACGTGCCCAAGACCATCATCAACATGCTGCCGGGCCAGCTGAGCATCATCACCGGCCTGAAGGGCCCGTCGTTCTCGGCGGTGTCGGCATGCGCGACCTCGAACCATTCGATCGGTACCGCGATGCGCATGATCCAGTACGGCGATGCCGACGTGATGGTGGTCGGTGGTGCCGAGCGTGGCTCGTCGCCGACCGCACTGGGCGGCTTCTGCGCGATGAAGGCCATGAGCACCCGCAACGACGCCCCGGAACAGGCTTCGCGCCCGTGGGACAAGGACCGCGACGGCTTCGTGCTGGGCGACGGCGCCGGCATCCTGATCCTGGAAGAGTACGAGCACGCCAAGGCACGTGGCGCGAAGATCTATTGTGAACTGGCCGGCTTCGGCGCCAGCTCCGACGCGTACCACATGACCGCACCGAGCGAGAACGGCGAAGGCGCCGCCCGCTGCATGGTCATGGCCATGAAGGACGCTGGCGTGACCCCGGAACAGGTCGGTTACCTCAACGCGCACGGCACCTCCACGCCGCTGGGCGACCTGGGCGAGACCATGGCGATGAAGACCGCCTTCGGCGACCACGCCTACAAGATGATGGTCAGCTCCACCAAGTCGATGACCGGCCACCTGCTGGGCGCTGCCGGCGGCGTGGAAGCGATCTTCTCGGTGATGGCGCTGCAGGACAACGTCATTCCGCCGACCATCAACCTGCAGCAGCCGGGCGAAGGCTGCGACCTGGACTACGTGCCCAACGAAGCACGCCAGGCCAAGGTCGACGTGGTGATGTCGAATGGCTTCGGCTTCGGTGGCACCAACGGCACGCTGATCTTCAAGCGCGTCTGACCGAGGTGTAGCGTCGGGCCATGCTCGACTCCGCGTTCTACGGAGCCGCCGCAAGGCGGCTTCCGTGCATCTGAACTCCCGAACTGGCTGCCATGACCCACGCACCTCTGATCCACCCGCTGCCGCACCCGATCGATCTGCTGGCCCTGCAGCAGCACGACCCGGCGCGCTTTCCGCTGCTGATGGAATCCACCGCCTCGGGCACCGCCCAGGGCCGCTGGAGCCTGCTGCTGGCCGCGCAGGGCGATAGCCTGCGGCTGGATGCCGATGGCCAGGTGCGCGACCAGCACGACGCGGTACACGCCGGCAGCTTCCTGCAGGTGCTGGATCGCGCCTGGCAGCGCGAACGCCTGCCGCACGACGGCAGCCACAGCCTGCCGTTCCGCGGCGGCTGGGCGTTGATGCTGGATTACGAAGTGGCCAGCCAGATCGAGCCGGTGCTGCCGGCGCGCGCGCGCGAGGACGGCCGCCCGACCGCGCTGGCACTGCGCTGCCCGGCCGCGGTGCTGCACGACCACCACAACGATGCCAGCTTCGTCATCGCTGAAGCCGGCGAGCAGGCGTTGCTGGATGCGCTGGTGGCACTGGCCTCGGCCGCGCTGCCCGAAGCCGGGCAGGGCTGGCAGCCGCCGCAGTCGGTGGGCGAGGATGCGCCGCAGCGCTTCACCGACGGCGTACGCCGGGTGATCGAGTACCTGCGTGCCGGCGATGTGTTCCAGGTGAACCTGTCGCGGCGCTGGAGCGCGCGGTTCGCCGCGCCGGTCAGTCCGCAGGCGCTGTACGCGCAGCTGCGCCGTGCCAACCCGGCGCCGTTCGCTGGCCTGTTCAGCGCACACGGCCGCCATGTGGTCAGTTCCTCGCCGGAGCGGCTGGTGTCGGTGCATGCCGGCCATGCGCAGACCCGCCCGATTGCCGGCACGCGACCGCGCTTCGAGGGGGACGATGATGCCGCGCGCATCCAGGAGCTGGTCGGCCACCCGAAGGAGCGTGCCGAGCACGTGATGCTGATCGACCTGGAACGCAACGACCTGGGCCGCATCTGCCAGCCCGGCACCGTGGTGGTCGATGAGCTGATGACGGTGGAGAGCTACGCCCATGTGCACCACATCGTCAGCAATGTCAGCGGCCACCTGCGCCCGGAAATCACCCCCGGCGAGGTGATCGCCGCCACGTTTCCGGGTGGCACCATCACCGGCTGCCCCAAGGTGCGCTGCATGCAGATCATCAGGGAGCTGGAGCAGGTGCCGCGCGGTGCCTATACCGGCGCCTTCGGTTGGCTGAACCGCGATGGCGACCTGGACCTGAACATCCTGATCCGTACCGCCGAAGTGGATGGCTACGAGGTGAGCTTCCGCACCGGCGCCGGCATCGTGGTTGATTCGGACCCGGACAAGGAACTGGACGAGACCCGCGCCAAGGCCCGCGGCCTGCTGCGCGCGCTGGGCCAGCAGGGGTGATCGACCGGCCGGGCAGGAATGTTGGTGGGTGCCGACCGTTGGTCGGCACCGAGGCCTCCATGGCCGTTCATCCACGCATGGCGTGGATCTACTGATCGCCGCGCCAGGCATGGATTGTGGTGGGTGCCGACCGTTGGTCGGCACGCAGGCGCCACCCCGGTCATGACCCCAATCCACCGGCACGGTATCCTGCACGACGGAATCGAGTTCAGAGGTAGTCCATGGCGGGAGCCAAGCGCGGGTGTCTGTTCGTGGTAACGCTGGTGGTGGTGCTGGCCGCCGTCGTGGCCGGCGCGGGCGCGTGGTTCTTCTACCAGCAGACCCGGTTCGCCGACGCCCCCATCACCCCGTCCGCCGAGAGCATGGTCATCGCCAGTGGCGATGGCATGAACAGCGTGCTGCGCAAGCTGCGCGATGCCGGTGTGGATGAAGGCCAGGACGCGCAGTGGCAGCTGCTGGCGCGCCAGCTCGATGCTGCCGGCAAACTGAAGGTGGGCGAGTACGCGCTCAGCGCTGACCTGACCCCGCGCGAGCTGCTGCTGCGCATGCGCGCCGGCAAGGTGCTGCAGCACCGCGTCACGATCATCGAGGGCTGGAACATCCGCCAGCTGCGTGCCGCGCTCAAGCGCGCCGAGCCGCTGCTGCACACCACCGATAATCTTGATGACGCGGCGCTGATGCAACGCCTCGGTTTCGGTGGCCAGCATCCGGAAGGCCGCTTCCTGCCGGAGACCTACGTCTACCAGCGCGGCGACAGCGACCTCGATGTGCTCAAGCGCGCCCACGCCGCGATGGAAAAGGCACTGGACGAGGCCTGGGAAAGCCGCGCGCCGGACCTGCCGATCAACACGCCCTACGAACTGCTGACGATGGCGTCGATCATCGAGAAGGAAACCGCGCTGGCCAGCGAGCGCCCGCAGATTGCCGGCGTGTTCATGCGCCGCCTGAAGATCGGCATGCGCCTGCAGACCGACCCGACCGTGATCTACGGCATCGGTGCTGCGTATGACGGCAACATCCGCCGCCGCGACCTGACCACCGATACGCCCTACAACACCTATACCCGTGCCGGCCTGACCCCGACCCCGATCGCCATGCCCAGCCGCGATGCGCTGATGGCGGCCGCACAGCCGGCACCGGGCGACGCGCTGTACTTCGTCGCCGTGGGCGATGGCAGCGGCGCGCACGTGTTCTCGCCCAGCCTGGATCAGCACAACGCCGCAGTGGCCCGCTACCTGCAGCAGCTGCGCCAGCAACGTACCAAGGAGACCCCGGCGCAATGAGTCCCGCGCTGCTTCGCCACCCGCGTTTCGTCAGCCTGGAAGGCGGCGAGGGCGCAGGCAAGACCACCGCCATCAATGCCATCCGTGACTGCCTGCGCAGCCATGGCCATGAGGTGGTGCTGACCCGCGAGCCGGGCGGTACGCCGCTGGCCGAGCGCATCCGCGGCCTGGTGCTGAAGCCCGATGCCGAGATCGCCGCCGAACCGCTCAGCGCCGAAGCCGAACTGCTGCTGGTGTTCGCCGCACGCGCGCAGCATGTGCGCCAGGTGATCCAGCCGGCGCTGCAGCGCGGTGCCTATGTGCTGAGCGATCGCTTCACCGATTCCAGCTACGCCTACCAGGGCGGTGGCCGCGGCCTTGATCCGCAGTGGATTGCCGACCTGGAGCGCCGCGCCGTCGGCCTGCTGCCGGGCCTGACCCTGCTGCTGGACGTGGACGTGGCCGTCGGCCGCGCACGCGCCAATGGCCGCGACCTGTGGCCGGACCGCATCGAAAGCGAACAGGACGATTTCTTCCAGCGCGTGCGCGAAGTGTTCCGCAGCCGCGCGCAGCAGGACCCGCAGCGCTTTGCGCTGATCGACGCCGGCCAGGTACAGGAACGCGTGGCGGCCGATGTGGTCGCGTGCGTCGAGCGCTGGCTGCAGGACGGGGAGGCCGCATGAGCACGTTCTCGCCCTGGCAGCAGCGCGCGTTCGACCAGACCGTCGCCGCGCTCGATGCCGACCGGCTCGGCCATGGCCTGCTGATCTGCGGCCCGGCCGGGCTGGGCAAGCATGAGGTGGCGCTGGCCCTGGCCGACCACGTGCTGGCGCGCGGCGATGCCGCGCATGCCACGCGCACGCGCCAGCTGATCGCCGCCGGTACCCATCCGGACCTGCAGCTGGTCAGCTTCATTCCGAACAAGAGTGGCGACAAGCTGCGCACCGAGATCGTCATCGAGCAGGTGCGCGAGATCACCAACAAGCTGGCGCTGACCCCGCAATACGGCGTGGCGCAGGTGGTGATCGTCGATCCGGCCGATGCGATCAACCGCTCGGCCGCCAATGCGCTGCTGAAGACCTTGGAAGAGCCGCAGCCCGGCCGTTACCTGTGGCTGATCAGCAGCGACCCGGCGCGCCTGCCGCAGACCATCCGCAGCCGCTGCCAGCGCCTGGAGTTCAAGCTGCCACCGCAGCACGAAGCGCTGGCCTGGCTGCAGCAGCAGGGCCACAGCGAAGCATCGGCGCGCGAAGCGCTGGACGCCGCGCGCGGCCACCCCGGCCAGGCCGACAACTGGCTGCGCGAAGATGGCCTGAGCCTGCGCCGCGACGTGGGCCGCGAGCTGGAACAGCTGGCTGCCGGCAAGACCGGCGCGGTGGAGCTGGCGCAGAAGTGGTGCGCCGATGACAACGCGGCGCTGCGCCTGCGCTTTGCCGCCGACCTGGCGCTGGCCCAGGCCAGCACCGATGCCTTGACCACGCCGGAGCGATTGCACAAGCTTGCAGCCTGGTTCGATGCGGCCAACCGCACCCGCGACCTGCTGCGCACCACGGTGCGTGCAGACCTTGCGGTGGTCGAGTTGCTGCTGGCCTGGAACAAGGTGAACGAGCGGCCTGCCGCAAGGGGAAATCGATGAGTGCCAGCAACGCCCGCCAGGGCATCCTGTCCCTGGCTGTGAAGGACAAAGCCGCGCTGTACAGCGCGTACATGCCGTTCGTGAAGAATGGCGGCATCTTCGTGCCCACGCCCAAGCGCTACTTCCTGGGCGACGAGGTGTTCCTGCTGCTGACCCTGCCCGATTCCAGCGAGCGCCTGCCGGTGGCCGGCAAGGTGATCTGGGTGACCCCGGCCGGCGCACAGGGCAACCGCACCGCCGGCATCGGCGTGCAGCTGGCCGACGGTGCCGAAGGCGAGGGCGTGCGTCACAAGATCGAGACCCTGCTGGCCGGCCTGACCGGCTCGGACAAGCCGACCCATACGATGTAACTGGGCGCGGATCACCGCCACTGGTAGCGCCGGGCCATGCCCGGCGGCGATCGCCGAAACACCCGTGAACACGAATGTGAAAAACTGTTGACGGCCTCTGAAAAGCCCCTATAATGAGCGGCTCAGCAACACACCGGGCGGTTAGCTCAGCGGTAGAGCATTGCCTTCACACGGCAAGGGTCACAGGTTCGATCCCTGTACCGCCCACCATGTTGCAGAACGAAAGAAGCCTCCAGCAATGGGGGCTTTTTTGTTGCCTCGCATAATCAGCGAGGCCTTGCGCCAACCGGCGCCAGGGCATCACCCAGTCCATCCTGTGCAGCGCGCGCGATCTGGCGTGCGGCAACGATCAAGCCGTCCCGATGGAAGTCACCGAGTTGATCCTGTGGATCGCCAGCCAGGCGCGCGCGTTCGGCAGCATGCAGTAGATCCAGTACGGCATTCAATGCGACCAGCGAGCGGTCGAGCGAGTCGAAGCCTGTGGCGCTGAGTGTCTGCGGGGTACACGCGCGCCCGGCCTGGTCATCACCGGCGCGGATGGCATCGAGGCATGAAAGGAACGTTGGGCGCGAAGGTGGCAGCAGTCGCTCCGCCAGTGCGCATTCGATCTCACGCGCAAGGTCCTCGGGCACGTCGGCGGCGACGTCGCCGATAAGCGCGTGCAGGCGGGGATGGATGGCGGTTTGGTTGGTCATGGCGAAACCCTCACTGGCGTAGGGCCACCTTCCAAAGTGAAGGTGGCGGACGGTGCGGGTTGGCGTGCCAAGGCAAACAAGCTTCAAGGGAGAAGAACGCCTGGCGGATCTTGCGATCCCCACGCACCGCCCGCCATTGAGGGCAGTCGATGCATTCTCTCAACTGCGATTTCTCTCGCAGTCCTTGAAGCCTGTTCGTTTATTCGAGACGCCAATCCCGGCCAAGGCTTCTTGCCTCGGCGCGGCGATCTTCAGGCCGGGCAATCACATCGGTCTGTAAGGAAAATTCTCAACTGTCCCTAGGCAGGCCAGACATTTCCCGATGTGTGCCGTCCGACACCTGCGAGTAGTGCGGCCCATCACTGATGGCGCACATCGCCGCCCCTACCGACCGTGCACAAGACGACTCCAGAGCGGCGCCGCCACGGCAATCGCGTCACCCCGCGCGGCGGAGGCGGAACCGTGCCACGGGTCGACGCAGAGGGTTCCATTCCTGCGCTGTCCCGCCGCCCCAGGCAGGCGTAGTCTCAGCCCATTGCCGTGCCCATCCACTCTGGAGTGCCACCATGCCGCTCGCCCGTATCGATCTTCGCAAAGGTAAATCCGTCGACTACCTGCAACGCGTCGGCGAAACCATCTACCAGGCCATGCGCGCGGTGGGGGTGCCGGAAAATGATCGCTTCCAGATCTTCCAGCAACACGAGCCAGGTACGTTGATCTACGACCCCGGCTATCTGGGCGTGGACCGCACCGACGATTTCATCTGTATCCAGATCACCTGGAACGAGGGGCGCACGTTGGAGCAGAAGAAGGCGCTGTACGCCGGCATCGCCGATGGACTGCACGCGGCGGTGGGTATCCGCCGCGAGGATGTGTTCATCAATCTGGTGGAAGTGAAGAAGGAGAACTGGTCGTTCGGGAACGGGCAGGCGCAGTACGTGAGTTGATGCGGGAACGGCGTCTGCGCCTGACGCGGTTTGCTCAGGCCATGCGCGGCGATGCCTGCTGTTGTGCCTGTTGTTCGTCCTGCGTCGGTCGGCTTGCGTCGCGGGATTGCTGCTGCACGTTGGCCTGCTGATACAGCGTATCCGCGTCGCCCTGCTGCGTATCGAGCAGGGACAGGCGCTGGCGATTGGCGGCAGGGTCCGGCGAGGCGGTGTCGCCGCTGCGATGCAGGAATACGTAGCCGGGTACCTCGGCGGTGCTGTTTGAACTGAATGCCACGTGCAGCGTGTCCTTTTCGCTGAAGCCGGCCTGCACCGCCGCGTGGGTTAGATGGCCGGCCAGTCGTTCGTGCTCCTGCCCGGCAGGCAGTCCGCGCTGTTCGCCGGTCTGGGCGAGCGCAGCACGCACCTTCTGGTCCAAGGCGTAAAGGCTATGCCCCGGCGTGCGCGCATCCGCAGCCAGACGCTCGCCCAAGGAGCCATCAATGCCATCGGTTTCGCTGAGCAGACGCTGCTTCAAGCTGCGCTCGGGCAGGGGATGAGTGGTGGTGCGGTTGAGTTCGCTGTTGGGGAAAGGGGGCTCAATGCTGTCCACGCCATGGATGTTGCGCAGCGGACGATAGCCGTCCTTGCCCTGTGACTGGACGCCCAGCGGAATGCGGACGTCTGGCAGCAATTGGCCAACAGGGCCGCCGATGCTGTTCACGTCCAGGCTGTGCTTGCGCTGGATACCAGCATGATTCAATGCGCCCCAGGTGAAGTCCACGCAGTTGTGACGCACGTCGGCATAGTGCTTGCTGAAGCCGTGCGCTACTGGATCTTCGCCGAACGCTTTGAGCTTGTTGTACTGGGCTTCGGTGATTTCCAGAGAGCGCGTGTAATGCGGGTTCTTGTAGGTCTTTGCATCGTTGTCCACGATGTCACCTGGGCCGTTCATGCTGCCGTGCTCGATCGGTGCAAAGCCGTAGCTTGCCGGATCCTTTCCCGGTGCTCGAAGGACGTAGAACATGTGTCCCGGCCCGGACGTCTGCGCCGAGCCATCAGGATTGCGCAGCGGTTGCTGCGTAACGGGGTGGAGAAGCGGTGTTCCCGGTGCCGCAATGACGATATCGACGATGTAGCGTGGCTTGTCCATGTGCGTGGTGATCCTCCTGGAAGGTGTACGAAGGCGCTGCGCTACTTGGTGAGCGGACGCGATTCGTGAATCAGTATCCTGGCGCTTGCGCCACGAAGTGGTGCGATGTCTTCAACCGTGCTGATCTGTACGCGGTAGCGACTTTGCGCCTGCAACGGCAGCAGCGCGACATGGAGTCGATAGGCCCCATCGCTGCCTCGCTGGGTCTGGGCGTAGTTCAGACCCTTACCGCGGTGCCAGTCTGGCAGAGGCTGGCCAGATTGCGACTGTGCGATCTGATACGCGTCGGGGCTTGCCAGCGGCTGCCAAGTGCCGCCGGACCATTGCTGAAGTCCTACGCGTAAAGGAATGTGCAGGTCGCGCGGAGAAGCAGCATCTGGCGATGAGGAAACGTGCTGCAGATCCAGCTCCACCGCATATGTGTGGTAGCTGGCAAAATTGCGCGCCGTGGTTTCGAACTCGAACTGCACCTGCTGGCCGGGCGCGTCCACGGCGATGGGCTGTGAGAGTTCCAGCGGCTCTGGCGGTGGGGGCGGCCCCTTGTCGGCGCAGGCGGCAAGCAGCGCGGTCAGGCCGAGGAGGCTGATGCGCAGCCGGTGTGTGATGCGGGTGGTCATGCGGATCCCTCTGGCTCCTTGCCGTGGCCATCTGAACCCTAACGTTGGCGAGGCGGAGCCTGCAAGCGCCGGGACCGCGGTGCGGTGCATTCACATGTCGCCGCCGGAGGCGAGCCCCTGCGTCACCGTGTCGCAGGGGGTAAACCCTGAACGGGGTCCAAGGTTGGCCATGGCCCCGTAGAATGGCGGCGTGCGCCGTTCTGCTCTCCACCGCCGGTTCCAGGCCCTGGCATGGCTTGCCATGCTGCTGGTGCTGCTCGCCCCGCTGGTGAGCCGCTGGCTGGCGCACGGTCACGTGGCTGCAGCTGTACCGGTGGCAGCCCTGGACCACGCAATGCATGCAGAGCATGCGCAGCACGCGATGGAAGGGCACCACGACCATCACGCGATGGCGATGCCGCACGGCGAGGCCGCAAAGAAGCCGGCCGCCGATCCACATGCCGAGCATGAGATGGGCGTGGACTGCGACTACTGCCTGATCGCAGCGCGGTTGATCACCCTGCTAGTGGCGGCAGTGCTGCTGTTGGCGCCGATGGCACCGGTGTGCCGCGCGCTGCGCGGTGCGGTGCGGGCGTTGCCGCAACGGATCAGCGGCACGTTGGGAGCGCGTGGGCCGCCGGCTTTCATGGCCGCCTGAGCCGCACGCGCGTTGCATTGAACATTTTTCCATGAGGTTGCCGGCCACGGCCGGTGCCCGCACGCGCGTGTTTGTCCCTTTCTGATTGCTGCCCTGCCATTGCGGGGTGGCCTTGCATGCCGTGAAAAATGAAAACGAACCCCAACTCCGCGCGCCTGCGCCGGGCGACGCTGCCTGTCCTGTGCGCGTTGCTCCTGCACACCGCCCCCGTACTTGCCGCCGATGCGGCACCCCCGACCACGCTGGATACCGTGCGGGTGGTCGATACCCGCAGCGGTGAACTGTCGTCCTCCGCCAACGCCGGTTCCGCGCTGGGCCTGAGCGTGCTGCAGACACCGGCCAGCCTGACGGTGATTTCGCGCGAACAACTGGAGCAGCGCGGCGACAGCAACCTCAACGATGCCATCAGCCGGGCGGGTGCGATCAGTGCGATGCCGCACCCGGGCAATGGCCTGAGTGCGCTGTCCAGCCGCGGCTTCACCGATGGCGCTTCGGTGATGCGGCTGTACGACGGGCTGCGACAGTACGGTGGCGTGGGCATCACGTTCCCGTTCGATACCTGGTCGATCGAGCGCGTCGAAGTGCTGCGCGGGCCGGCGTCGGTCATCCATGGCGACGGTGCGATCGGCGGCGTGATCAACATCGTGCCGAAGAAGCCCACGCGTGGTGCGATCGAGAACGAGATCAGCGTAACCGTGGGCAGCGAGGACACCGCGCGCCTGGGCTTCGGCAGCGGTGGCGCGCTGACGCCCGAGCTGGCCTACCGGCTAGACGTGAGTGGCAACTACAGCGGTGGTTGGGTCGATCGTGGGCGCAACAGTGACGCGACATTCTCCGGTGCGTTGCTGTGGCAGCCGCGCGCGGACCTGCAGCTGACCCTCACCCATGCGCAGGGCTACCAGCAACCGATGCGTTACTTCGGCACGCCGCTGGTCGAGGGCCGCCAGCTGGAGGCGCTGCGCCACCGCAACTACAACGTGGACGACAGCCAGATCCGCTATCGCGACCGCTGGACCCAGCTCGATGCGCTGTGGACACCGAACGCGAACGTGGAATGGCGCACGCGCCTCTACCAGATCGGCAGCCAGCGCGATTGGCGCAATGCCGAGGCCTATGTCTACAACCGCGCTACCGGCTTGATCGATCGATCTGGCAATACCGAGATCACCCACAACCAGGACCAGACCGGACTGACCTCGACGCTGCGCGTGCAGGGAACCGCAGGTGGCCTGCAGAACAGCTTCGCGGTGGGCCTGGACGCCAACCGCGCGCACTTCAAGCACACCAACAACACCTATGCCGGCAGCTCGGGCCCGGTTGATCCGTTCGATCCGGTGCCGGGGCAGTTCGCCAGCGACGCACCGAACCTGCCGCGCTACCGCAACCGTGCCGAGCAGTACGCGCTGTTCGTGGAAGACCGGTTGGCGCTGAGCGAGCGCTGGTCGGTGCTGGGTGGGCTGCGCCACGATCGTGCGCGCATCGACCGTACCGATCTGATCAGCGGCCAGAACGCGTTCTCGAAGACCTACAGCAGCATCGGCTGGCGTGCAGGCACGGTATTCGCGCTGCAGCCGACGTTGAGCCTCTATACGCAGTATTCGCAGGCGGCAGACCCGGTCAGTGGCCTGTTGATGATCAGCCCGGCCAACGGGGCATTCGACCTGGCCAAGGGGCGGCAGATCGAGGTGGGCCTGAAGCAGGTCTTCGATGGCGGCGAGTGGACGCTGGCGGCGTATCGCATCCGCAAGACCGGGCTGCTCAGCCGCGATCCGCTGGTGCCGGACCGCCGTGTGCAGGTGGGTGCGCAGACCTCGCGTGGTATTGAAGCGTCCTTGAATTGGAACTTCGCGCCGCACTGGTCGTTGGATGCCAACGCGACGGTGCTGAAGGCCGAGTTCGAGGACTTCCTGGAAACCACGGGTTCGCCGCCGATGCTGGTGTCGCGCGATGGCAACGTGCCGCCGAACGTGGCCGAGCGCCTGGCCAGTGTGTGGTTGAGCTGGCAGTTCGCGACGGATTGGAGTGCGGCGGGTGGCGTTCGCTATGTCGGCAAGCGCTACGCCGACAATGCCAACACGCTGGAGTTGCCCGGTTACAGCACCACCGACCTGGCGCTGACGTGGCAGGCAGCACCGCGCACGCGATTGTCCGCGCGCCTGTTCAACGTGTTCGACAAGGCGTACTACGCCACCGCGTACTACACCAGCACGCAGTGGCTGCTGGGTGCGGACCGTCGCGTTGAGTTCACCGTCGACCATCGCTTCTGAGGACGCGCACCATGTCGCTGCGATCCACCGCCAAGCGTTGGACCTACCTGGTGCACCGCTGGCTCGGCATCGGCGGATGCCTGCTGATGCTGCTGTGGTTCGTCAGCGGCATGGTGATGCTGTTCATCGGCTACCCGAAGCTGACGCCGGGCGAGCGGCTGGCGGCATTGCCGGTGCTGGCTGAGGCCCGCGATCTGCGGGGGCTGTCGGTACTGCCTGCCGCCGTGCAGGCCGAGCCGGAAAGCGTGGCGCTGACCACGCTGCGTGGCGAGCCTGCGTATGTGGTGCGCAATGGCAGCAACGTGGGCACCTGGTCGGCGTACACCGGCCAGGCCCTGCTGCCCGTATCGGCACAGCGTGCCGAAGCATCCGCTGCACAGTTCGCCGGCGGCCAGGCCTTCGTGGGTGCGACGCGCGTGGACGAGGACCGCTGGACGCATTCGCGTGCACTGGACGCGCACCGGCCACTGTATCGCGTCGAAGTGGGGGGCGCGCAGCCCGGCGACCTGTATGTGTCCTCGCGTACCGGTGAAGTGGTGCTGGACGCACCGCATGTGCAGCAGCGCTGGAACTATGTGGGCGCCTGGCTGCACTGGCTGTACTTCCTGCGCATGCAGTCGGTGGATCCGGTGTGGGCGTGGGTGGTGATCGTGCTGTCCGCACTGTGCACGTTGGCGGCGGTCAGCGGCATCGTGGTGGGGGTGTGGCGCTGGCGCTTCCGCGGGCGCTACCGCTCCGGCGCGAAGACGCCCTATGTCGAACCATGGATGCGCTGGCACCATCTGATCGGGCTGGTGGCTGCGGCCTTCGTGTTCACCTGGATCTTCAGTGGGCTGATGTCGATGAATCCATTGGGCGTCTTCAGCAGCACGCGCGAGGCGATCGACAGCGGGCGCTATCGCGGTGACGCGGTGGCGGTGGATGGCGCGCTTGACGAGCCGGCGACACTTCTGGCGGTAGCCGATGCCGAGCACTTTCTGCCGGTGGAGATCCAGTGGCGACGGATCGGTGGTGAGCTGTTCGCGGTGCTGCTGGATGGGAAAGGCGATACCCGCATCGTGTCTGGCAGCGATGGGCATCTGCAGGTGGCGCGCCTGCTGCCGGCGACGTGGCTGCAGCAGAAGGTGCGTGCACTGTCCGATGCGCCGATGCAGGGTTTCGTGGTGCAGCGTGCAGCAGACGCCTACTTCTATCCGCGTGCGCCCGAGGCCATGAATGGTGCGGCGGTACGCCGCTTTCCGGTGGCGGTGGTGGACTTCGGCGATGCCGAGGCGACGCGCGTCTATATCGATCTGGCTACTGGCGATCCGTTGCTGACGATGGGGCATCGCGAGAGGGTGGGGCGCTGGCTGTTCTACTTCCTGCACAGCTGGGATCTTCCGGCGATGCTGCGCCAGGAAGGTGCCCGGCTGGCGGTGTTGCTGCTGCTGAGCGCTGCCGGCACCGCGTTGTGTGCCACGGCGACGGTGATCGGCTATCGGCGATTGCGGATGAAGCTGCGGCGCAGGCGGCGCTGATGCCGCGGGCTACACCCGCAGCCAACGCGTGGACATTGCCACCAGCAACAAGGCCGTGGCCACGCCGATGAAGGCGGCGATCAGGCCGAAGTGGTTGGCAGCGAAACCGATCAGCGCCGGTCCGGCAAGGATGCCCGCAAAGCCCAGCGTGGAAACGGCGGTGATTGCCAGCGCACCCGGCATGCGCGTCTGGTGGCCGGCCAGCGAGAACAGCGCCGGTGCGATGTTGGCGCAGCCGAGGCCAACCAGCACATAGCCGAGCAGTGACGCCGGCCACGGCGTGACCAGGGTCAGTACCAGTACGCCCGCGGCGGCGAGCAGCGCGCCGAACACGATCGCGCGCTCACGGCCTACGCGTGCCACCAGTGCGTCACCGAACAGGCGCGCGACGGTCATGGTCAGGGTGAAGACTACATAGCCGATACCGGCGAGGCTGGCATCGACGCGACGTACATCGCTGAGGAAGACCGCGCTCCAATCCAGCATCGCGCCTTCGCCGAGGAAGGCGACGAACGCCAGCACGCCGATGAACAGCACGATGCCATGCGGCAGGGCCAGCATCGGTGTGTCGTGTGGCATGCGTTCGCTGTGCCAGTGCGATGCCGACAACAGCATCACCAGCAGCATGGCGCCGACGCCGATCAGCACGGATGCCAAGGGAGGCAGCTGTGCGGACAGCAGCACGGTCATGGTGGCCGCGCCGAGGAAACCACCGATGCTGAAGAAGGCGTGGAAGCCGGACATCATCACGCGCCGTGCTTCGCGCTCGACGATGACGGCCTGCACGTTCATCGTGCAGTCCATCGCGCCTACGGCGGCGCCGAACACGAACAGGACCAGCCCTAGAATCCGGGCCGAACCAGCTAGGGCCAGGCCGGGCACGGTCAGGCAGATCAGCAGGCTGCTGGCCACCATCACCCGCCGGCAACCGAGGCGCGCGGCCAGCACGCCGGACAACGGCATTGCCAGCAGCGAACCGGCACCGAGGCAGAGCAGCACCAGCCCCAGCGTGGCGTCGTTGATCTCGGTGCGTGCCTTTGCGAACGGCACCAGGGTGGCCCACAGCGCGGTGGCGAAGCCGGGAATGAAGAACGCAGCGCGGGTCGCGTGCTGTTCGGCACGCGCGCGGTTGGCAAGGGACATGAGCGGTACGGTCAGGGGGGAGTGGGGTGTACCGCGATGCCTGCGGCGCGGAAGCGTGCCGCCAATGCGGGGGGGGCGGTGGTGGTCAGCACCAGGTCGTCGATCTCGTCCAGGCTGGCGATCTGCCAGTTGCCGCGGGCACCCAGCTTTTCAGTAGTGGCGGCGACGATGACACGGCTGCTGCAGGCCACCATCGCGCGTTTCAGCGTGGCTTCTTCCGCATCCATTGCCCACACGCCGGTGTCGCCGTCCACCGCGCAGGGGCCGGGCAGGTACACGTCGGCACGCAGGCGCTGCACCTGGGCCAGTGCTTCTGCGCCGACCGCACCACCGCCACGGGCCAGGCGCCCGCCGATCAACTGCACTGAGGTGCCTTCAAGCAGGCTGGCGGCCGTGGCGATCTGTGGCGCGTTGGTGATCACCGTCAGGCCGAGGGCGGCCGGCAGCTGCTGGGCGATCGCCAGGTTGGTTGAACCGGCATCGAGCAGCACGACCTGGCCGGGTTGCAGCAGCGCGCAGACGCGGGCGGCCAGTTCGGCCTTGTCGCCGCGATCGCGGGTCAGTCGTTCGCGTAGTGGGCGTTCCTTGGGCGGCGGCAGCACGGCGCCGCCGTAGACGCGCTGGCACAGGCCCTGCGCAGCCAGCTCGCGCAGGTCGCGGCGGATCGAATCTTCGGAGACGGCATAGCGGCGCGCCAGCTCGGCGGCGACCACGCGGCCCTGCTGGCGCAGTTCGTCGAGGATCTGCTGGGTGCGCTGGGCGGGGAGGGGGCTGAGATCGGTGCTCATGCCAGGAGTGTGCATGTTCGTGCATTAACGTGCAACAACGTGCGATCCGGGCGAGTGGCCACAGACCGGCTGGACTGCCGGTGAACCCGACCGCGCCAGCGTCTATGGATCGCCCTCGCGGCCCGGCATCATGGCAGGGCACTTGGCATGGAATTCCTGATGTCCCCCATCGTTCACCGCAAGCTGCGCATCGGCGCGGACCAGTACATCGGCCAGAAGGTGGTCGACCAGCAGTTCCACGAGTGCGATTTCTCCGGCGCGGACCTGACCGGCACCGAGTTCATCAACTGCAGCTTCTACGATGCCGACAGTCGCGCCGGCTGCCGCTTCAACGGCGCCACATTGAAGGAAGCCAGCTTCCGCAGCTGCGACATCAGCATGTGCCACTTCAATTTCATCAAGGCGCTGGGCCTGGAGATCAGCGAGTGCCGCGCGCAGGGCGCGGATTTCAGCAACGCCAGCTTCATGAACCAGATCACCACGCGCAGCTGGTTCTGCAGCGCCTTCATCAAGAAGTCGAACCTGCGCTATGCCAATTTCTCGCGGGTGACGCTGGAGAAATGCGAACTGTGGGAAAACCGCTGGGATGGCGCGAATGTGAGCGGCGCCAGCTTCGCAGGCTCGGATCTGTCCGGTGGCCAGTTCGAGGGCATCGACTGGAACAGCGCCAACTTCACCGACTGCGACCTGACCCACTCAGAGCTGGGTGAGCTGGACCTGCGCAGCACCAACCTGCGCGGTGCCACGCTGGATGTGCAGCAGGTGGCACTGCTGATGCAGCGCATCGGCATCACCGTGGTTCCGTAGGCATCACCCGGCGTACGCCACCCAACCCTTGAAGCTGAAGCCTGCGTAGAACAGCTCCACGCCGTCGAAGCCGGCCTCCTGCAGCAGCGCGACCTCCTGTTCGGGCGACAGCAACGGCAGCCGCTCGGCAATGGCGTCGATTGCGCGCTGTGCATCGGCGTGGGCAACGCCCGAGGTTTCGGCGAACGCTGCGTAGCGCTGCAACCAGCGCAGCTTGCCGGCCGGATCCTGCGGCACGCTGTGGTGGGCGACGATCAGAGGGGCGCCCTGGCGCAGTCGCTTGTGCAGTTCGCGCAGCGTATGCAGGCGTTGCGTAGCGTCGAGGAAGTGCAGGGTCAGCAGGCAGCTGGCACCATCGAAGCGCACGTCCGGGGCATCGTCGATGTAGCCTTCCAGCAGCTCAACGCGTGCGTTCAACGGGCCCAGTGTCTGCTCGGCCAGGGCCAGCATCGGCGCGGCCGGGTCCACGCCCAGCAGCTGCCAGCCCGGTTGCGCCTCGGCAAAGGCCTTCAGCTCCAGGCCACCACCGGCGCCCAGCACCAGCACGCGCCCCTGCACGTGGACACGTTCGGCCAGCAGCAGGTGAGTCATCTGCTGCAGGGCGAGGAAACCCGGCACCTGGCGCAGCGGGCCCTCGGCATAGCGGGCAACGGCCTGCGGATCGGAAAACGAAGACATGCGTGCATTCCTGCAACAGGGACATACCACTGTACCGTGGCATGCAAGTGCCTTTGCCGCGGGACACTCCCGCCTGCGCTGACCGGCTTGCATCCCGCTCAGCGCAACTCCCGCGCCAGCACCTGCCAGATCCTCGCGTCCTGGCACTGCGAAACGTTGAAGCGCAGATAGTCGGCCGCGCGCTGCGACTGGCTGAACGCGTTGCCAGGCGCCAGCACGATGCCTTCGCGCAGGCACTGCCGCGCCAGTGCGGCGGCATCGCGGCCATCCGGCAGTTGGCACCACAGGAACAGTCCGGCTTCCGGCTGCAGCCACGGCGTGATGCCAAGCGTGTGCAGCTTGCGCAGCGTGTGCCGGCGCACATCGGCCAGGCGCGAACGTATTGACTGCATGTGGCGGCGGTAGCCGCTGTCGGTCAGCGCGATGTGCATCAGCTGCGCGGCCAGGTGGCCACCGCCGAAGCTGGTCGCCAGCTTCAGGTCGGTCAACGCTTCGATCCAGTCATGGCGCGCAGCGATGTAGCCGCAGCGCGATGCGGCCGACAGTGTTTTGGAGAAGCTGCCGACGTGGATCACCCGTGACAGCCCATCGAGCGCGGCCAGCCGCGGTGCAGGCTGCAGTTCGAAGTCGGCGAAGATGTCGTCCTCGACGATGATCACCTCGCTGCGTTCGGCCAGGCCCAGCAGGCGGTGCGCGGTGCTGGCAGAAAGCACCGCGCCGGTCGGGTTGTGCAGGCCGGAGTTGGTGATGTACAGCCGCGGCGAATGCTCCTGCAATGCGCGTTCGAACGCTTCCAGGTCCGGGCCGGTGGGCGTGTACGGCACACCCACTGCCTGCACCTGGTGCGCCTTCAGCAGCGCGTGGTAATTGAAGTAGCTGGGGTCATCGACCAGCACGCAGTCACCGGGCTTGAGCAGGAAGCGGCAGATGAGGTCGACCGCGTGCGTCCCGGATTCGGTCAGCAGGATCTGCTCCATCGGTGCATCGATGCCGAGCGTGGCGCTTCGCCGTTGCAGCAGCTGGCGCAACGCGGGCAGCCCGAGCGGGCCGGCGTAGTCGGCCAGATGCATGGCATCGGCACGCGCCAACCGGCGCAGGCCGCGGCGCACGCCATCGTGATACAGCCAGTCGCTGGGCATCCAGCCGCACCCTGGCTTGAGGTGGCCCGGCGGGGTTTCCAGCGATTGCCGCGACACCCATAGCGGGTCCACGGCGCGGTCCAGCCGGGGCTCCATCTCGGCCAGTGCCAGCGGTGCGGCGGGCCCACTGACATAGAAGCCGGATCCTGCGCGCGCCGTGATCAGGCCTTCGGCCGCGAGGCGCTCGTAGGCTTCGACCACGGTGGAGACTGAGACTGCCATCGCTGCGGCTTGCGCGCGCACCGAAGGCAGGCGGGAGCCGGGACCATCCACGCGTGCGGTGATGCGGTTGCGGACGGCCTGGATGACCGATTCGATGCGGGTAAGCGGACGTGGCATGACAGCACTGTAGTGGAAGTGTGGGCAGTACAGTTCTTTGCGACTGTACTGGATTGTAGCTGGGGCGGTTCCGCGCTGGATGCTTCCATACAGGCTCCGCCAGGCATCGCCCGGCACTTCAGGATTACAGGCGTGGAACGGTCGGCGAGCGGTTGTATCAATGGCTTCATCGGGGTGGTGATTTTCGCGGGCTCGTTGCCGGCCACCCGCTTGGCGGTGCTTGAACTGGATGCCGGGTTCGTCACCGCCGCACGCGCCACCATCGCCGCTGTGCTCGGCCTGGGTCTGTTGTTGCTGCTGCGCCAGCCGTGGCCGCGCCGCAGTGACCTGCCAGGCCTGGTGGTGGTCAGCCTCGGCGTGGTGGTCGGCTTTCCGTTGCTGACTGCGCTCGCTCTGCGTCACGCCTCATCGGCGCACACCATCGTGTTTGTCGGCCTGCTGCCACTGAGCACCGCAGTATTCGGCGTGCTGCGCGGTGGCGAGCGGCCGCGTCCTGCCTTCTGGCTGTTCTCGTTGCTGGGCAGTGCCTGCGTGGTCGGCTATGCGGTGCGCAACGGCATCGAGGCCTCGCTGCAGGCCGACCTGCTGATGCTGGCGGCGATCGTGGTGTGCGGGCTGGGCTATGCCGAAGGCGGCCGGCTCGCCCGCCATCTCGGCGGTTGGCAGGTGATCAGCTGGGCGCTGCTGCTGGCGTTGCCGGTGATGCTGCCGCTGACGGTACTGATGCGCCCGGCCTCGTTCACTGCGGTCGGTGCGTCGGCGTGGTGGGCGCTGGGCTACGTGGCGGTGTTCAGCATGCTGATCGGTTTCCTGTTCTGGTACCGCGGGCTGGCGCAGGGCGGCATCGCCGCTGTTGGCCAGTTGCAGTTGCTGCAGCCGTTCTTCGGCCTGGCCCTGGCCGCGCTGCTGCTGCACGAATCGGTCAGCCTCAGCATGGTGCTGGTGACCGTGGTCGCGGTGATCTGCGTCGCCGGCGCACGCCGCTTCAGCCGCTGAGCGAAAAAGGGGACCGAAAAAGGGGACGGAGGGGATTAAGTCGTAATCGGTCCTGCTGTGCCTGAAACGACTTAATCCCCTCCGTCCCCTTTTTCAGTGATAGCGCGGGCGTATCGTGGGCTGTGGTCAACGGTATTGGCCGGACGCGGTGCGCTTGGCCGAAGCTGTGCCGATGCAGCCAATTTCCCGAATTTCCTTTGAAGGCCAGGTTGGCCTGGTGACGGGTGCCGCCGGTGGACTGGGCCTGGCCTACAGCCGCCTGCTGGCCGAGCGCGGGGCGCAGGTGCTGATGCATGACGTCGGTGCCGGTACCGATGGCCAAGGCGTTGATCCGCAGCGCATCGTGCGCAGCGTCGAAGTGCTGCAGGCGCAGGGGCTTTCGGTGCAAGCGGCGAGCAACCCCATCGACCATCGCGCCGGTTGCCATGCGCTGGTGCAGGAACTGCTGCAGGCGCATGGCCGCATCGACTTCCTGATCCACAACGCGGGCTGGGTCGAGTACCAGGCGCTGGAAGTGATCGAGGACGACGCGCTGGAGCGGATGCTGTGCCTGGCGGCGAAGACGCCGTTGTGGCTGGCGCAGGCGGCGTGGCCGGCCATGCGCGCAACGGGCGGCGGGCGCATCGTCATCACCACGTCCGATCGCGCGCTGTATCCCCAGTACGCGCAGCGCGGGCTGTCCGCCTATGCGATGGGCAAGCTGGCCGCGCTGGGCCTGGTCAATGTGCTGGCGCTGGAAGGTGCCGAGCATGGCATCGTGGTCAACGCGGTTTCGCCGGTGGCAAAGACCCGCATGTGGGGCATCGACGGCGAGCCCGACGAACTGCATCCGGAAGCCGTTGCGCAAGGCGTGGCCTATCTGGCATCCACGCGTTGCCAGGACGGCGGGTGGGCGCTGCGTGCCAGCAACGGGCAGTTCCATGCGCTGCGCCTGCAGGAAGCCGAGCATGTGGCGTACCCGCGGGATCTGCGCGCGGTGACTGCTGACAGCATCGAATCGGTCGCGCTGCAGTGGCCGGCCATCGCCCGCGCGAGCGTGGACGTGCGCAGCTGAGAGCGTACCCTAGGCGGGTTTCCGCTGCCTGCACCGAGATGATCGACCTGCGCCTGCTTCGCCAGTTCGTGGCCGTGGCCGAAGAGCTGCATTTCCACCGCGCCGCCGCCCGCCTGCACATGTCACAGCCGCCGCTGACGGCGGCGATACGACGGCTGGAAGACGCGCTCGGAAGTGAACTGATCGTGCGCGGCAACCGTACCCTGGGCCTGACCGTGGCGGGGCAGACGCTGCTGGTGGAGGCGCGGGCAACGCTGCAGCAGGCCGAGCAGGCGCTGCAACGCACCCGCGAGGCTGCAGCGGGGCAGTCCGGCAGCCTGCGCGTGGGCTATGTGGGCAGTGCGCTGTATGGACGCCTGCCAGGTTTGATTCGCCGCTTCCGCCAGCAATACCCGCAGGTACAGCTGCACCTGCAGGAAGCGACGTCGCGCCAGCAGCAGTTGTGGCTGCGTGAGCAGCGCATTGATGTCGGCGTGTTGATTCCACCGATTCCCGCCGCCGAGCTGCTGCTGCACGCCTTCGACCACGACCGCCTGGCGATTGCGCTGCCGCGTGCACATGCGCTGGCCGACGCGCCGGAGGTCAGTGTGGCGATGATGGCTGACGAACCGTTCGTTTCATGGCCGGCAGGCGAGGGCATCGGCTTCCATGCGCAGGTGCTGGGCCTGTGCACCGCTGCGGGCTTCACCCCGCGCGTGGTGCAGGAAGCGCAGGGCATGCATGCGGTGCTGTCGCTGGTGGCGGTGGAGGCGGGCGTGGCGATCGTTCCGGCCAGCATGGTCAGCTTCCGCCCGCAGGAGATCGTCTATCGCGTGCTGGAGAGCGAAGCAGCGCGCTTTGACCTGCCGTTCTGCATGCGGCCGGAATCACCGTCGCCGGTGCTGCGCAATTTCCTGCAGACGGCGGGCACCAACTGATTCTGTGGACCCGCTACGCCTCGTCGCCGCGGAACAGGTTGGCAACGGCATAGTCGATGAACACCCGCAGGCGTGCACTGGGATGGCGCCCACCGGGCCACAGCAACGAGAACTGCCCCTGGTGCGTGGGCAGCGCAGGCAGCACCCGTTGCAGGCGGCCATCGGCCAGCGCGTCAGCGGCGAGGAAGTCAGGCATCCAGGCCAGGCCCATGCAACCGATCGCAGCGGCCAGCACGGCTTCCATGTTGTTGCAGGTCATCGCCGTGGGAAGGCGTGCCCCGGCATCGCCTTCGATGCCCGGCAGCTGCCACGGATGCAGCTTTCCGGTGGTGGGGTAACGGAAGCGCAGCGCGGTATGCATGCGCAGCTCGCTCACATCACCGGGCGTACCGTGCGCCTGCAGATAGCCCGGCGCCGCACAGAGGATGAAACGAAAGCCACCCAGCCGTCGTGCGGTCAGGCTGGAATCGGCCAGTTCACCGCTGCGTATCACCGCATCGAGGCCTTCGCTGACCACATCGACGATGCGGTCGTTGAAGTCCAGTTCCAGCTGCACCTGCGGGTAGCGTTGCTGGAAGCCGGGCAGCACCGGCAGCAGGAAGCGGTAGCCGATGGTGGGCAGGCCGATGCGCAGCAGCCCGCTGGGGGCGTGCTGTCGCTGCGCCAGGTCTGCCTGCGCTTCGGAAAGTTCATCCAACGCACGCCGGCAGCGCTGCAGCAGCAGTTCGCCTTCATCGGTGAGGTGCACGCGGCGGGTGGTGCGCTGGAACAGGCGCGTGCCGAGTTCCTGTTCAAGGCGGGCGATGCGCTTGCCGACCGCCGATGCGGACAGGCCGAGTACGCGGGCGGCACCGATGATGCTGCCCGCCTCCGCGGTGCGGACGAAGGCGAGCAGGGCAGAGATGGAGTCCATGAAGGGCATGATTGCGGAACAATCGGCCGCAATCAACGTCCATCGAGCCTGTTTTTCAGCAATAGCGGCCTGTCCATCATCAATGCCCCTGATGGATGGAGGCCCGCATGGCCCCGGTTTCGATGCTCCCCGTACGTTCCCGCACACATCAGCGCTGGACGCTGCTCGCGGTCTGCCTGGCCGCGCTGGCGCTGCCGTTGTCCTTCTCGGCCGGGGCGGTCGTGGTGCCCGCACTGGCCCATTCCGTGGCGGCGTCGCCGACTGCGCTGGCGTGGGTGACCAACGCCTTCATGCTGACCTTCGGCAGCCTGCTGCTCGCTGCCGGTGGCCTGGCCGACCGCTATGGCCGACGGCGGTTGTTCCTGCTGGGCACAGCGGGTTTCACCATCGCCACGGCCGTTGTCTGCCTTGCGCCGACGCTGTTGTGGCTGGATCTGGCGCGCGGGTTGCAGGGTGTTGCCGCTGCAGCGGCATTGGCATCCGGTACGGCGGCGCTGGCGCATGCGTGGCAGGGGCCGGTGCGTGCCCGTGTGTTCGCCCTGCTGGGCACCACGTTCGGTGCTGGGTTGGCGCTGGGGCCGCTGCTCGCCGGACTGCTGCTGCAGGTACTGGGATGGCGCAGCGTGTTTGCGGCGGGCGGTGTACTGACGTTGGCGGCCTTCGCGCTGGGCGCACGCGTGTTGCCCGAAAGCCAGGGCGAGCGCGGGCGGCTGGATGTCGGCGGCATGCTGGGCTTCAGCCTGATGCTGGCGGCGTTGACCCTGGCCCTGCTGTGGCTGGGGGAATTCGGCCTGCATGCCGTGCGCGTGCAGCTGGCGCTGCTGGCGACGGTGCTGCTGGGCGCGGTGTTCGTCTGCACCGAACGGCTGCAGCGCTCACCGTTGCTGGACCTCTCGCTGTTCTCGCAACCGGCGTTCCTGGGTGTCCAGCTGCTGCCGGTCGCAACCTGCTTCGGCTACGTGGTGCTGCTGGTGGTGCTGCCCCTGCAGCTGCTGGGCGTGCACGGCCAGAGCGCGACCCTGGTGGGGCTGCAGATGCTGGCCCTGTCCGCGCCGATGCTGGTGCTGCCGATGCTGGCCGCACGCTGGGCCGAGCGCGTTGGAAGTGCGCGGCTGTGCGCACTGGGCCTGCTGGTCTGTGCCTCTGGCCTGTACCTGTTGTCGCGCTACGCATCGCACCCGTCGCCCTCGCAGTGGGTGCCGTTGCTGATGCTGATCGGTGCGGGCACGGCCTTGCCGTGGGGCTTGATGGATGGGCTGTCGGTGAGCGTGGTGCCGGTGCAGCGCGCAGGCATGGCCGCCGGCATCTTCGGAACGGTGCGGGTGGCCGGTGAGGGCATCGCATTGGCCGCAGTCACGGCCTTGCTTGCGCTGCTGATCGGCCACCAGCTGCAGGGAGCATCGCCGGCATCGCTGGCGCGTGCCGGTGCCTATCTGGCGACGGGGGCGCATGCACAGGCGCAGGCACTGCTTCCGGCGATGAGCGGCGCACAGCTGCAGCAGGCCAGTGCCGAGGCGCTGGCGATACTGCTGCGTGTCCTGGCGCTGCTGACCGCCGCATGCGCTGTGCTGTTGCACCTGCTGCTGCGGCGGCCAGCGTTGACTGTGATCAGAACCGGTAGCTGATGGTGCCGGTCACTACGCGCGGGTAGCCGGCGAAGCAGTCGCCGAAGGTACGGCACGGCGCGTAGTAGCGCTTGTCGGTGAGGTTGGTGATGTTCAACGCCATCGTCCAGTCAGTCACCTGTACTTCCACCAAGGCGTCTGCCAGCGTGTAGCTGGGGGTGATGATGCGCCCGCCGTTGCCCAGCGAGACCGTGTTGCCGACATGGCGCACGCCCAGGCCCAGGCGCAGGCGTGCGGCATCGTCCAGCTGGAAGCCCTTCGAAATCCATGCCGAGGCCAGGTCCTGCGGGGTGTCGTTCAGGCGCTGGCCCACTTCCAATGCGAAGTTGCTGCGGCTGACCTCGGCCTCGTTGCGCGCAACGGCGGCGGTGACGGTGAGGTCGTTGGCGAACTGGAACTGGCCTTCCAGCTCGATGCCCCTGGAGCGGATCTGCCCGGTCTGCACTACGTTCAGTACGTTGTCCGGGTCGTTGGTCTGCCGGTTGGTTTCGGTGATGCGGTACGCCGCCATCGTCAGCAGCAGGTTGCGCGCGGGTTGCCACTTGATGCCGGCCTCGCTCTGGCGGCCACGCATCGGCTTGAAGGCCTGGCCGAACAGGTCCTGGCCAGTGACCGGCAGGAACGATTCGCTGTAACTCAGGTAGGGCGACACCCCGGCACCCAGTTCGCCGATCAGGCCGGCGCGATAGGTGGTGGCGTTGTCGGTCTGGCTGGGCTGGCCTTCCGTCTTCGAGCGCGCATGGTCGCGGCGCGCACCCAGTACCAGCGACACGCGGTCGGCCCAGCGGATCTGATCCTGCACGTACAGACCCAGCTGCGTGGAGGTCTGGTCGGGTTGGCGGTCCCAGCCACGCAGCGTCGGCGCCACAGATACCGGGGCGTAGATGTCGATCGGCGTGCCGGTGGCATCCAGGCGCTGCAGCTGTTCCTTGTATTGGCTGTAATCCACGCCGGCCAGCAGCAGGTGCTGGAAGGCGCCGGTGGCGAAGTCGAACTGCAGCGCGTTGTCGGCGCTGAGGATCTGCACGTCCGGGCGGGTGCCATAGGCCGTGCGGTTGACCACGCGACGTGCGGCGTCGATGAACGGATCGGCCGGGTTGCTGTAGCTGTCCACGTACATCTGCTGCAGCGTCGTTTTACCATCGATGTAGCGCACGGCCGAGCGCAGGCTGAGCACGTCGTTGAAGCTGTGGTCGAACAGCGCGGTCAGGCTGTAGACGCGGGAGTCGATGCGGTCGAAGCCCGGGTCGCCGATGAAGGTGGAGGGATCCAGGCGGCGGCCGGGTGGCGCCAGCAGGGTCGCGGCCAGCGGCAGGAACTGCTGGCTGGAGCCGGTCTTGTCATGCTGGTAGCTGGCCAGCAGGGTCAGGGTGCTGCGTTCGCCGCGCCAGCTGATCGATGGCGCCAGGTAGACGCGATCATCCTTGAGCGTGTCGGTCTGCATGTTGGAGGCGCGTACCAGCCCGACCAGGCGACCGGCCACGGAGCCGTCCGCGTTCAATGCACCGCCGACGTCACCCTGCAGCTGCCTGCGATCGAAGCTGCCCAGCTGCACGGCGAGCTCGCCGCGTGCCGCACCGAAGGTGGGGCGCTTGCTGATGGCGTTGATGATGCCGCCGGTGGCGCCGGCGCCGTACAGCACCGAAGACGGTCCGCGCAGCACTTCCACCCGCTCCAGGCCGTAGATCTCCGGTCGCGCCAGCGGGCTGAAGCCGTAGCTGCGGCGCAGGCCATCCACGTACTGCACCGGGTCCAGGCCGCGTACCGAAGTAGCGTCGTTGCGCGTATCCAGGCCCCAGGCATCGGCGGTGACGCCCGCGCTGTAGCGCAGCACTTCCTGCAGGTTGTGCGCGCCGCGATCGGTGAACAGCTGTTGGGTGACCACGCTGATCGCCTGTGGCGTCGCGGTCAGCGCGGTATCGGTCTTGGTCGCGGTACTGGCGCGGTCGGCAACGACGCTGACGCGGTCCAGGGTCCGGGCGTCCGGTGTTTCCGCAGCCACAGCCAGTGGTGCGATGAGGGCACCGGGCAGCGCCAGGGCAAGGGAGAGCAGGGTGTGGCGGGCAGGCATGGCGGTCGGTCCATGGAAGATCGCCGCGGATTATCGGGATTGCCTCGAATTGATGCAAATGATTATCAATATCGCGTCATCCGGCGGTCGCCTTCGCATCACGCTCCCTATGCCGGCCCGCGCCTAGCCTTGATCGTCCCCGTCCCCCACGGAGACCCGCCATGTGGCTGCTCGACCATCTCTGGCCCGGCCGTAGACCACTTCCTCCCCCGGTCGCGGACGCGCCGCAGGCGCCGCCACGCCGCCCCTGGCTGAAACGCCCTGCGCGGGCCGGGCGCAGCGGCATGGCGCCCTGGCAGAAGGTCGCCACGCCGCCGCGGTGCGCGCGCCACTAGCCGGTGCGGTCGGCGGGGTGGTTGACCCCGTCGTTGACCGGGATCACACCCAGCGCGAACGGGTCGATGCCTTCCAGGCAGGCCACGTTGTAACCGTACTGTTCCGGGTTGGAGCGGCGCCGATGATGGGTGTAGATGCCGCACACGCCGCAGAAGTAGTGCTCGGCCACATGGGTGTTGAACTGGTACAGCTGCAGGTGGTTCTGCCCGCGCACCACCTGCAGGCCCGCGCGGGTAACGCTGGCTGCAATGGCACCCCGGCGCCGGCACATCGAGCAGTCGCAGCGGCGCGGGTCGACGATGCCGTCCGGCAGGTCCAGCAGCAGTTCAACCGTGCCGCAATGGCAGGTGGCGCGGTGCTGGGGTTGGACCGGAACGCCGGCCACGGAAGTGATGCCCATCGTTGCTCCTGTGAGATGAACCTGGCCGCATGGACCGCCGCAGACGGTGCGCCGGCGTGCCTGAACGGGCCGTAGATGCCACGGTGAACCCGCTTGTGGCTAACTATGCGGCTTCGGGACCGCGACAGGATGCCAGTGAGAGCCGCAGGACGTTGGATGACAGGAAGTGCCATGGCGCTGGCAGCGTTATGGGTGACCGGGCTGCTGGCCTATCAGATGCCGGGGCCGGGCTGGCTGGCGAACGGCATTGCGGTGCTGTGGCTGCTGCTTGCGCTGTGGGCGTCGTGGCGGGTCGCGCGTGGCCGTGGCCATCGTCGCCTGGGCCTGGCGTTCGGCGCCTCGCTGGCACTGGCTGGCCTGTGGTGGCTGCTGCTGACCCCGCGGCAGGACCGCGTGTGGGCCGATGACGTGGCCCAGCGCCTGCATGTGGTGTCCTTCGACGGGCGCCAAGTAGTGTTCGACAACGTGCGTGATTTCACCTGGCGCAGCGAAACCGACTACGACGCGCGCTGGGTGCGCCGCGAATACGACCTGGACCAGCTGCGCTCGGCCGACCTGGTGCTGTCGTACTGGATGGGCCCGGCGATCGCCCACACCCTCATCTCGTTCGGTTTCGAGGATGGGCGCCACGTGGTGTTCTCGCTGGAGATCCGCAAGGAACGTGGTGAATCGTTCTCGGCGCTGGGCGGCTTCTTCCGCAAGTTCGAGATGACCCTGGTGGCCTCGGAGGAGACCGACATCATCCGCACCCGTACCAACGCGCGCGGCGAGGATGTCTACCTGTACCGCCTGCACGGCATGGACCGTGCGCAGCTGAAGGAGCTGTTTGCCGCGTACATCGCGCAGGCGCGCGAACTGGATGCGAAGCCGGGCTTCTACAACACGCTCACCAGCAACTGCACCACCATCGTCTTCGACCTGGCCCGGCACATCGCGCCGCGCCTGCCGCTGGACTATCGCCTGCTGCTGTCCGGGTATCTGGCCGAGTACGCGCAGGAGGTGGGTGCGCTCACTCCGGGTGTGCCGTACGCCGAACTGCATGACAAGGGCCGCATCACCCAGCGTGCGCTGGACCTGGGCAGCGGCGACCACTTCTCCACCGTGATCCGCCAGGGCGTGCCCGGCACCGAGCAGGACCCGCAGTAATGACCCGACTCTTCCTGATCCGCTGGCAGCGCCTGCTGCCGGCGTTGTTCGCCGCCTTCCTGCTGCTGGGCAGCAGCGGCTGCGCGATGGTGACCGTCAAGCAGGTCAAATCCAGCGATTCGCTGGTGAACAAGCGTGCCGACGTGCTCAACACCGGCAAGCTCAGCCCGGCCGCGCGCGAGACGCTCAGCGCGGCGGGCCTGGACGAGTCGCAGTGCGAGAAGGACTTCCTGGTCTGCCGCAGCACGTTGTTGATGACCGATGACCTCAATGTCGAGCAGCGGTTGTCGGCGCTGTCCGAACTGTGGGTGAAGGCCGCACTGGCGTTGACGCCGAAGAAGACCGCCGCCGGCGATCCGCCGATGAGCGATGCGGCGCTGGACGCCTGGCTGGAAGCCGCGCGCTATGCCTATGCCTACCTGTTCTACAGCGGGCGCTCACCGTCTGACCGCGCCTTCGAGGACCGGCAGACGCAGGTGCGCGACTACTACAACTACGCGGCCGAGAAGGCGGCAGTGGTGTTGTTCGTGCGCGCACGCGCCGCTGCGCTGGCGGGCGAGGACTATACGAAACCGCTCACGGTCGGCAGCTGGTCGCTGGCCTCCAACTACCAGCAGTTGAACCTGAAGAGCATTCCTGCGCAGCTGGTACCGGCCGGCACGGTCAGCTTCGTCGGCCTGCGCAGCACCTATCGCCGCGATGGTTTCGGCGCCGAGCTGGTGATGGTGATGGACCCGCCGAAGCTGGTCGCGCCGGTGATCGCGCCGGATGGCCCGAAGGCCGATACGCCGCCGGAGGATGAGGACGACGCGCGTCGTGGCCGCCGCCATCGCCATGACGATTCGGTGCCCGAGTTCAGCGAGATGTCCTCGATCAACGTCACTGCGTTGCTGCGGTTCGAGGGCAGCAGCCTGGACGATGTGATGCGCACGCGCCGGGTCGAGCTCGATGCCTATTCGCCGGAAGCCACCGAACGCATCACCCTGCACGGCGAACAGGTACCGCTGGCCGGCAATTTCACCGCCGCCTACGGCCTGTGGCTGGCGCAGAGTGGCTTCGCCCGGCAGTCACTGCGCACCCTGTTCGGCATGAGCGAGGGCATCGGCGAACCGCACATCTACCTGATGCAGCCGTGGGACCCGAACCGCCGCATCATCTTCATGTTGCATGGCCTGGCCAGCAGCCCGGAAGCCTGGGTGAACCTGGCCAACGAGATCATGGGCGATCCCGAGCTGCGCCAGCAGTTCCAGGTGTGGCAGGTCTACTACCCGACCAATGCACCGATCGCGCTGAACCGCTACGAGATCGCCAACGCGTTCAACGACACGCTGAAGCATTTCGACCCCAACGGCAGCACGCGTGCGTCGAAGGACATGGTCTATATCGGCCACAGCATGGGCGGCGTGCTCGCGCGCCTGCTGGTGAGCGACTCTGGTGATGTGCTGTGGGATGACCTGCTGGCCAACTACGATCTGAAGGGCGAGCGGCTGAAGCGGGTGCAGACCAAGCTGGGGCCGCTGCTGCATTTCAAGGCGCAGCCGAACGTGGAGCGCGCGATCTTCATCGCCGCGCCGCACCAGGGAACGGATATCGCCGGCAACAAGGTCGGGCGCCTGATCGGTCGCCTGGTGCGCCTGCCGCTGACCATCCTCGGCAAGTTCGAGGATGTGTTCATGGCGCTGGCACAGGCCGAACAGCAGGTCGATGGCACGGCCAAGCCGAAGATTCCCAACAGCATCGACAACCTCAAGGCCAGCGACCCGTTCGTGAAGGCCGCCGCACAGCTGCCGATCGAAGCGGGCCTGAAGTACCACTCGATCATCGCCCAGCGCAAGCCGGAGTTGCCGGTGGAAAAGTCCGATGACGGGCTGGTGCCGTACTGGAGCGCGCACCTGCCGGGGGCGCTGTCGGAGAAAGTGATCATTTCCGGCCACAGCGTGCAGGAGACCCCACAGGCCGTGCTGGAAGTGCGGCGCATCCTGCATCGGGATATCGATGACATGGGCGCCGCTGCCAGGTAGTGCCGGCCGCTGGCCGGCATCATCACGGCATTCCTGCGTGCGTGGAGGTTGCCGGCCAGCGGCCGGCACCACCGTAATGCGGCGGCCTACACCCGCCGCGCGATCACTGCGGCCAGCACCGCCAGGCCGAAAGTGATCGCTAGGCACAGCAGGTAGCCGGTGTGCGGCGCGCTTTCCACGAAGAGGGCGAACAGCGCACCGGAGACCGCCAGCGCGGTGGTCACCGACAGCGCCTCGCTCAGCTGCAGCGCCGAGGTATTGGCACCCTGCTCATGCGGCGCTGACAGCGACAGGGTCAGCACCGACAGGCTGGCGTAGATCATGCCCATGCCGAAACCGGTCACGGCCCAGCCGACCAGCGCGACCGGCAGCGGCATCTGCTTGAACAGCACCGCCAGCGTGGCGGCGATGCCGACCGTCATCATCACCGTGCCAACGCGCAGCAGCTGCTGGCGTGACCAGCCGCGCTGCTGGTGACCCTGCAGCCAGGAGCCGGCGAACCAGCCCAGCGCACCGAGGCTGAGCACCGCGCCGGCCCAGCTGGGCGAAAGCCCGCGTTCGCGCTGCAGCAGCAGGGGCAGGTAGGCTTCGCAGGCGAAGAACGCCGCCGCAGCGATGCCGCGCAGCGCGATCACGCTGGGCAGGCCGCGGCGCAGAATCAGCGTTCCGGCCGGCAACAGCCGGTGCACGCAGAACAGCAGCGCCAGCATCGCCACGCCGATGCAGAGCAGGGCGGCCATGCCCTGTTGCTGGCCGCCGACGTAGAGCAGCAGTGCGGCCAGTGAGGCGCCACTGGCCCAGCGCACCACGTTGCCGCGTTCGCCATCGTTGCCGGGCGCAACGGGAGACTGCATGCGCGCCAATGCCGGGCGCAGCAGCAGTGCGGCCGGTATCGCCAGCAGTGGCACTGCCAGGAATACCCAGCGCCAGCCCAGATGCTGCACGATCAGGCCACTCAGCGCCGGGCCGACCATCGACGGCACCACCCAGCCTGCGGAGAACGCGGCGAACACCTTCGGCCGCAGGTGTTCGGGGTAGCTGCGGCCAACCATCACGTACAGCGAGACCGAAATCGCGCCCGCGCCCAGGCCCTGCATCAGGCGCCCGGCCACCAGCATGCCCATGCGCGTCGCAAAGCCGGCCAGCAGCAGGCCCAGCACGAAGCAGGCCAGGCCGTACCAGAGCGGGCGCGCGGGGCCGTGGCGATCCGCCCAGCGCCCGGCCAGGGTCATACCGATGACGCTGGTGGCCAGGGTGCCGCCAAAGGCCAGCGCGTACAGGCGCAGGCCATCGAGCGCTTCGGCCACGGTGGGCATGGCGGCGGCGACGGCCAATGCCTCGAAGGCATGCAGCGCGACCAGCGCGACCATGCCGATGGTGGTGGCGCGGTAGCGCGCGGACAGGATCGAGGTGTCAGCCGGCAGGTGGGCGTCGGCGGGAGAGAGGGTCGGGGTCATACGGGTCAGGTGCAGGCCGCGCTTGTCAACGGGCGGCGAAGATAGCAGCATGACACCTCAACTGTAGTTGAGGTCAAGCAATGGCATCCCAGGAACTCAGCGTTGGCGAGGTCTCCCAGCGCAGTGGCGTGGCCATTTCCGCACTGCATTTCTACGAGCGCAAGGGGCTGATCAGCAGCCTGCGTACTTCGGGCAACCAGCGCCGTTACAGCCGGGATGTACTGCGCCGGCTGGCCGTGATCCGCGTGGCGCAGCGGGTGGGCATGCCGCTGGAAGCGGTCGGCCGTGCCTTCGAGAGCCTGCCTGAAGGCCGCGCGCCGACCAAGGCCGACTGGGCTAAGCTGTCCGCGCGCTGGCGCACCGAGCTGGAAGAGCGCATCCACATGCTGCAGCTGCTGCGCGATGAACTGACCGGCTGCATCGGCTGTGGCTGCCTGTCGCTGCAGCATTGTCGCCTGGCCAACCCGGGCGACGTCCTCGGCGAACGCGGCGACGGCCCGATGCGCTGGGAGTGAAAAAGGGGACGGAGGGGATTAGGTCGCAAGTGCACAAACGACTTAATCCCCTCCGTCCCCTATTTCTTACCAGACCGTGATCGTCTCGCCGCTCTGGATGCCTTCCACCGCGCGCTGGAAGGCCAGTGCCGCGCGCTGCGCGCTCACCGCCTCGAAGCCCGGGAAGTAGGGGCCGTAGGCGGCCATCGATTCGATCAGCACGTTCGGGCTGACCACGTTGATGCGCAGGCCGCGCGGCAGCAGCTCGAGTGCGGCGGCACGCACGAAGCCTTCCAGTGCGGCATTCACCGAGGTGGCGTTGACGCCATCGCGGATCGGCTGTGCGCTGACGATGCCGCTGGTCAGGGTGATCGAACCGCCGGCGTTGAGGTGGTGCTGCGCGGCCAGTGCCAGCCGCACCTGGCCCAGCAGTTTGTCCTGCAGGCCGATGTTGAACTGCTCGGGCGTCATCTCCTGCAGCGGGCCGAAGTACAGCTTGCCAGCGGTGGAGATCACCGCATCGACCGGGCCGGTACGCGCGAACAGTTCGGCAACGCTGGCGTCGTCGGTCAGGTCGACGCGCAGCTCACCGCTGTGGCGGCCGGCCGCGAGGATCTGATGCTGCTGGCCAAGCTGGCGGGCGACTGCCTGGCCGAGGGTGCCGCTGGCACCCACGAGGAGGATCTTCATGGCGGTTCCTTGCGGGAGTGGGAATGGGCGCAGTCTGCGCCGTCACAGTGGGGTTAGGTAAGAAGCGTATGCTTCGCAGATTCCTAACTCAGGGTTAGTAATGGATACCCTCCGATGCATGCAGGCCTTCGTTGCCGTGGCCGAGCGTGGCAGTTTCGCCGGCGCCGCCGAACAGCTGCAGGTCTCGGCGGTGATGGTGGGCAAGTACATCCAGCAGCTGGAGGCGCACCTGGGGACAGCGCTGCTGCAACGGAACACCCGCCGCCAGCGCCTGACCGAAGCCGGCAGCGCCTATCTGGCCGGCTGCCGGCAAGTGCTGGAGCAGGTGCAGCAGGCCGAGGCCGACGTGGCCGGCCTGCAGGTACAGCCGCGTGGCCTGCTGCGGGTCAGTGCGCCGACCACCTGGGGCAGCTGTGTGCTGGCGCCGCAGCTGGCCGGCCTGCTGCGCGCGCAGCCGCAGTTGAACATCGAGCTGGACCTGAGCAACCGCCGCGTGGATCTGATCGAGGACGGCTTCGACGTGGCGATCCGGGTCGGACCGCTGCCATCGCAGGAGGTGGTGGCGCGGCCGTTGCCGCCCTATGCAATGAGCCTGTGCGCGGCGCCTTCATACCTGCGCCGGCGCGGCACGCCGCGCACGCCAGCGGATCTGCAGGGGCATGACTGCCTGAGCCATCTCGCCTGGCGTGGTGGCCATGGCTGGCAGCTGGCCAACGGCGAACAGGTGGACTGGGAGGCGCGGCTGACCTGCAACGACGGTGTTGCGCTGCGCGAGGCCGCGGTGGCCGGGGCAGGGCTGGTGCTGCAGCCGACCGCACTGCTGGCCGGCGAGATCGCGGCCGGGCGGTTGAAGCCGCTGCTGCGCGACTACCTGCCCGAACCGCGGCCGATGCACCTGATCTACCTGCCGGATCGACGGCCGCGCCCGCGCTTGCAGTGCTTCGTCGATTTCGTCATGGCCACATTGGGGCAATGAGCATCTACGCCTTGCGTGGATGATGGTAGGTGCCGACCGTTGGTCGGCACGCCTGTTTCAATCATTCGCCGCAGACAGTTCCTGCCCACGCACCTGCGCGGCGCGCAGCGCGGTGTCCACCAGTGCCTCGAAACCACCGGCCTGGAAGCGCTCGATCGCGGCCTGGGTGGTGCCGTTCGGCGAGGTCACGCGGCGGCGCAGTTCGGCGGGGCTTTCACCGGCCTCGTCAAGCATGCGCGAGGCACCCAGCAGGGTCTGCACCACCAGCGTGCGCGCGGCCTCGGCCGGCAGGCCCTGGGCAATGCCCGCCGCTTCCATCGCTTCGGCCAGCAGGAACACGTAGGCCGGCCCGCTGCCGGACACGGCAGTGACCGAATCCATCAGCGCCTCGTGCTCGATCCACACGGTACGGCCGGCACTGGCCAATACCTGTTCGGCCTGCGCGTGCTGCTGTGCATCCACCGACGGCGTGGCATACAGACCGGTCACGCCGGCGCCGAGCAGGGCCGGCGTGTTGGGCATTGCACGCACCACCGGCAGGTTGCCGCCCAGCCAGCGTTCCAGCTGCGCGCTGGTGATGCCGGCGGCAATGGACACCACCAGCGGTCGGTTCGCCTGCGCCAGTGCTTGCAGCGACTGGCAGACCTCGCGCAGCACCTGCGGTTTTACCGCCAGCAGCCAGGTGCGGCCCTGTGCGGCGGCATCGGCGGCGTTGTCGTGTACCTGTAGGCCGAAATCGGTGGCCAGCGACTCGCGCAGTGCGGCAACCGGTTCGGCCACGTGGATGTGCGCGGCGGGCACGCCCTGGCGGATCAGGCCGGCGATCAGGCTGCGCGCCATGTTGCCGCCGCCGATGAAGGTGATGGAATCAGCTGCCATGGAAGTCTCCTTGGAAAATCAGGCCGGGCGCGGACGCGCGCCGAACAGGGCGGTGCCGATGCGCACCAGGGTGGCGCCCTCGGCGATGGCTTCGGCGTAGTCGCTGCTCATGCCCATCGACAGCGTGTCGACCTGCTCATACTGGGCGGCCAGTGACTGGAAAAGGGCGCGCATGCGCACGAATGCATCCCGACGACGCTCGGCCTCCGGCCACGGCGCCGGAATCGCCATCAGGCCGCGCAGGCGCAGCTGGGGCTCGGCGGCGATCGCGGCGGCCAATGCGTCCACGGCCTCCGGCGCACAGCCGTGCTTGCTGGACTCATCGTCGATGTTGACCTGGATCAGCACGTTCAGCGGGCCGCGCGTGGCCGGGCGATGGCGCGCCAGCGCCGTCACCAGCTTGGGCCGGTCCACGCTCTGCACCCAGTCGAAATGGGTGGCCACGGCATCGGCCTTGTTCGACTGCAGGTGGCCGATCAGGTGCCACTCCAGCGCCAGATGCTGCAGCGCCTGCATCTTGGCCAGCGCTTCCTGCACATAGTTCTCGCCGAAGGCCTGCTGGCCCTGTGCGGCCAGCGCGGCCAGGGCCTCGGCCGGTTGGGTCTTGGAAACGGCCAGCAGGCGCGGATCGGGTCGGCCGGCCGCCTCGGCGGCAGCATGCAGGTTGCTCAGGATCTGGGGCAGGGGAGTGGCCACGTAACGCGTTCCGTTGAATCAGGAGGCTATACTGCCGCCCGGGGAAAGATCCTTCCAGTCGAAGCCGTTATTGGGGAGTAGCCGCTCATGGATATCGCCGAACTGCTGGCGTTTTCCGTAAAGAACAAAGCGTCCGACCTGCACCTGTCCGCAGGCCTGCCGCCGATGATCCGCGTGGACGGCGATGTTCGCCGGATCAACATCCCAGCCCTGGACCACAAGCAGGTCCACGCGCTGGTGTACGACATCATGTCCGACAAGCAGCGCCGCGATTACGAGGAATTCCTCGAAGTGGACTTCTCCTTCGAGATCCCGTCGCTGGCGCGCTTCCGTGTGAACGCGTTCAACCAGAACCGCGGCGCCGGTGCGGTGTTCCGTACCATTCCGTCCGAGGTGCTCACCCTTGAGGACCTGGCCTGCCCGCCGCTGTTCCGCGAAGTGATCCAGCAGCCGCAGGGCCTGATCCTGGTGACCGGCCCGACCGGCTCGGGCAAGTCGACCACGCTGGCGGCGATGATCGACTACATCAACAAGAACGAATACGGCCACATCCTCACCGTCGAGGATCCGATCGAATTCGTGCACACCTCGCAGAAGTGCCTGATCAACCAGCGCGAAGTACACCGCGACACGCATGGCTTCAACGAAGCCCTGCGCTCGGCACTGCGTGAGGACCCGGACATCATCCTGGTCGGCGAACTTCGCGACCTGGAAACCATCCGCCTGGCGCTGACCGCCGCGGAAACCGGCCACCTGGTGTTCGGCACCCTGCACACCAGTTCGGCGGCCAAGACCATCGACCGTATCATCGACGTGTTCCCGGCCGGCGAAAAGCCGATGGTGCGTTCGATGCTGTCCGAGTCGCTGCGTGCGGTGATCTCGCAGGCACTGCTGAAGAAGGTCGGCGGCGGTCGTACCGCTGCGTGGGAAATCATGGTCGGCACCCCGGCCATCCGCAACCTGATCCGCGAGGACAAGGTGGCGCAGATGTACTCGGCCATCCAGACCGGCCAGCAGTACGGCATGATGACCCTGGACCAGCACCTGCAGGACCTGGTCAAGCGCAGCCTGATCACCCGCAACCAGGCCCGCGAGTACGCCAAGGACAAGCGCCTGTTCGAGTAAGGCGGGGCAGCAGCGGGGCGGCGTGCGCCAGTGCGCCGCCGTACCCGCGCCGTTTCCTCCACCGACCGTTTCCTGGTACATGCCCCATTGGGAGCCCGCCGTGAACACCACCGCGACCACCATCGATTTCACTTCGTTCCTCAAGCTGATGGCGCACCAGCGCGCCTCGGACCTGTTCATCACGGCCGGCATGCCGCCGGCGATGAAGGTCAACGGCAAGATCTCGCCGATCACGCAGACCCCGCTCACGCCGCAGCAGAGCCGCGACCTGGTCCTCAACGTGATGACCCCGGCGCAGCGCGAGGAATTCGAGAAGACCCACGAATGCAACTTCGCCATCGGCCTGTCCGGTGTCGGCCGCTTCCGCGTCAGCTGCTTCTACCAGCGCAACCAGGTCGGCATGGTGCTGCGTCGCATCGAGACGCGCATTCCGACCGTGGAAGAACTGAGCCTGCCGCCGATCATCAAGACGCTGGCGATGACCAAGCGCGGCATCATCCTGTTCGTCGGCGCCACCGGTACCGGTAAGTCGACCTCGCTGGCGGCGATGATCGGTTACCGCAACCAGAACTCGACCGGCCACATCATCACCATCGAAGACCCGATCGAATTCGTGCACAAGCACGAGGGCTGCATCATCACCCAGCGCGAGGTCGGCATCGATACCGACAGCTGGGAAGCGGCGCTGAAGAACACCCTGCGCCAGGCGCCGGACGTGATCATGATCGGCGAGGTGCGTACCCGCGAAGGCATGGACCATGCCATCGCGTTCGCCGAAACCGGCCACCTGGTGCTGTGCACCCTGCATGCCAACAACGCCAACCAGGCGATGGACCGCATCGTCAACTTCTTCCCGGAAGACCGCCGCAACCAGCTGCTGATGGACCTGTCGCTGAACCTCAAGGGCGTGGTCGCGCAGCAGCTGGTGCCGTCGCCGGATGGCCGCTCGCGCAAGGTGGCGATGGAGATCCTGCTGGGCACGCCGCTGGTGCAGGACTACATCCGCGACGGCGAGATCCACAAGCTGAAGGAAGTGATGAAGGACTCGGTCCAGCTGGGCATGAAGACCTTCGACCAGAGCCTGTTCGAGCTGTACCAGGCCGGCGAGATCAGCTACGAGGACGCGCTGCGCTACGCCGATTCGCAGAACGAGGTGCGCCTGCGCATCAAGCTCAGCCAGGGCGGCGACGCGCGCACCCTGTCGCAGGGGCTGGACGGCGTGGAGATTTCCGAGATCCGGTGACTGGACGGGCGCCTGCGGGCGCCCTCTGCTCCGGGATGACCGCAGCGCCGGATGCACGCCGGCGTGCACCTGCCAGGGAGGCGTGCATGCGTGTGACTGCGAGCGTGGTACTGGCCATCGCCGTGCTGCTGCAGGGCGGTTGTGCTCGTACCCCCGAACCGGCTGCCCCGGCCGAGGGCTGCGACGATCCGGAGGCGCATGCCTGGTATCTGCTGCCACCGCCTGCACAGAGGCGTAGCAGGGGCCCGCTTCCCTTCCTCGATTTCACCGGGTTTGCGAGGGCATCCTACAGAGACGCGTTGCGGGATCTCGATGGCTTGCCGGAGCCGTCGTTCCGCTGTGGCAGCGTACCGGTCCAGGCGTATCGCTTCGTCTGGCATACCCCATTCTTCCCGGGCGTGGTAGTACGCGCGCAGCGCAACGCAGCCGGCCAGGCGTGGATCGTCGGGCGCAGTGCACGCGATTTCGAGATTCCCGGATCGTCGCCCGGGCGTCCATCCAGCGTCATCAAGGGCGGCACGTGCGCGCCACCGCGCGCGCTGAGTACGCAGGAATGGAAGGCCATCGCCGCCGCGTTTGCGCTTTTGCAGGGCGAAGACTCGAGCGCTGGGCTTGATGGCTCAACGTGGATGTTCGAGTCCGTGGTGGACGGCGAGCAGCGTTGGTTCGCGCGATGGGTGCCGCGGGATCCGGCGTTCCGCAACACTGGCAGGATGATGGTGGAACTGGCGGGGTGCACTGACACCGTGCCGGGCATGGAATGACCCGCGCGCCGCCGATTGATGAATTCCAGTCATGACCGACTGCCATCCAGCCGGTTCAATCCACCGCCAATGCAGGCGTATCGTCAGCGCTCCCCCTCTGGAGCACGACGATGCAGACACGTGAACTCGGCCGCAGTGGCCTGAAGGTTTCCGCCCTGGGCCTGGGCTGCATGGGCCTGACCCACGCCTACGGCCAGCCGGTGGAGCGCAGCCAGGGCATCGCCCTGCTGCAGGCCGCCGTCGAGCGTGGCGTGACCTTCTTCGACACCGCCGAGGTGTATGGCCCGTACACCAACGAAGACCTGCTCGGCGAAGCGTTGGCGCCGTATCGCGACAAGCTGGTGATCGCCACCAAGTTCGGCTTCAAGGACGCGCGCGTCGATACCGGCCTGGACAGCCGCCCGGAGAACATCCGTGCGGTGGCCGAAGCCAGCCTCAAGCGCCTGCGCACCGACCATATCGACCTGTTCTACCAGCACCGCGTGGACCCGAACGTGCCGATCGAAGATGTGGCCGGCACCGTGCGCGACCTGATCGCCGAAGGCAAGGTCGGCCACTTCGGCCTGTCCGAGGCCAGCGCCGCCACCGTGCGCCGTGCGCATGCGGTGCAGCCGGTCGCCGCCGTGCAGAGCGAGTACTCGCTGTGGTGGCGCGAGCCGGAGCGCGAGCTGCTGCCGACCCTGCAGGAACTGGGCATCGGCTTCGTGCCGTTCAGCCCGCTTGGCCGCGGCTTCCTGACCGGCGCGATCAACGCCGACACCACCTTCGACGCTAACGACTTCCGCAACAGCGTGCCGCGTTTCCAGGTGGAAGCACGCCGCGCCAACCAGGCGCTGGTTGATCGCATCGGCACGATTGCTGCGGCGCGTGGCGCGACCCCGGCACAGGTGGCGCTGGCCTGGCTGCTGGCGCAGGCGCCGTGGATCGTGCCGATTCCGGGCACGACCAAGGTCCATCGCCTGGAAGAGAACCTGGGCGCGGCCGACCTGCAGTTGGCACCGGAGGATCTGCAGCGCATCGCGCAGGCACTGGACGAAGTGTCGATCGTCGGCGAGCGCTACAACGCGCAGCGTGCGGCGCAGGCCAAGGGCTGATCACCAGGTGGGTGCGGTGGGTGCGGACCGTTGGTCCGCACTCCTCAACTTCCCATCGGCCCGCGCAGCGCTTCAAGCACCGTGCGCATCGCCACGGTGACGTGGCGGCGCGATGGGTAATACGCGTAGTAGCCATCAAAGTGCGGGCACCAGTCGTCCAGCACCGACTGCAGGCGACCATCGTCCAGCATCGGCTGCACCTGGTCTTCCGGCAGCCAGGCCAGGCCGCTGCCGGCCAGCGCCGCGGCGCGGGTCATACCCATGGTGTTGAAGGTCCACTGGCCGGTCACGCGCACGCTCAGTTCGTTGCCGTCCTGGCCGAAATCCCACGGCATCAGTCCACCATGCGTGGGCAGGCGCAGGGTCACGCAGTTGTGCCCGGCCAGGTCGTCCGGATGCTGCGGCACCACGTGCTGGCGGAAGTAGCTGGGCGCGCCGACCACGCGCATGCGCAGCGGCGGGCTGATCGGCACCGCGACCATGTCGCGGGCCAGCCGCTCGCCGAGGCGGATGCCGATGTCGTAGCGTTCGGCGACGATGTCGGCCAGGCCGTAGTCGGTGGTCAGTTCCACCTTCAGGTCCGGATAGCGCTGCAGCAGCGGCGCCAGCCGCGGCCAGGCCAGGTACTCGGCAGCATGGCCGGTGGCGTTGATGCGGATGGTGCCGGCCGGGCGCTCGCGGTACTCGGCCAGCGCGGCCAGTTCGTCCTCGATCTCGGCCAGGCGTGGGGCGAGGGTTTCGAGCAGGCGGGCGCCAGCTTCGGTGGTGGACACGCTGCGGGTGGTACGGGTCAGCAGGCGCACGCCGAGGCGCTGTTCCAGGCCGCGCATGGCATGGCTGAGCGCTGACTGGGACACGCCGAGCTGGGCGGCGGCCCTGGTGAAGCTGCCTTCGCGGGCAACGTGCACGAAGGCCTGCAGGTCGTTGAGGTTTTCACGGGGCATGACGGGATGATAAGGCTCCCGGATTGAACGGGCCTGTCGATTTCCGGCGCCCCGGTTCGTCGTACCGGTACATCCAACGCAAGGAGCTTCCGCATGAGCACTGACACCAAGCCGAAAGGCCCGGCCTCGTATTTCCCCTCCATCGAGAAGGCCTACGGTCAGCCGGTGGCGCACTGGTTCGGCCTGCTGGCGAAGCAGCCTAGGCTGAGGCACATGGAACTGGTCAGCTTCCTTAAAAGCGAGCATGGGCTGGGCCATGGCCACGCCAACGCGCTGGTGGCGCACCATCTGGCCGAGAAGGGATGAGGCAGGCAACGCTGCGCTGAACGGTCGTGTGGGGCCTGGCCACACGGCATCCAGGGTCAGGCAGACTGGGCGTTCATCCCGAGGCAGGACGCCCATATGCAGGTCACGTTGGACGCGATCACCGTCGACAACTACGAAGCCGTGTGCGACCTCGAGGTCAGTGAGGCGCAGCAGGATTTCGTCGCCGGCAACACCTGGTCGCTGGTGCAGGCCGCATTCCATCCCGGCTACCAGACCCGTGCCATCCAGGCCGATGGCGAGCTGGTCGGGTTCTTCATGTGGGTGCCGGAGACGCCGCAGCGCATCTCGATCTGGCGCTTCATGGTCGACCAGCGCTGGCAGGGGCGAGGCATCGGGCGCCGCGCGCTGGAACTGGCGCTGGCGCAGATCCGGGCCACGCCCGGGCTGGCCGAGATCGAGATCTGCTACAACCCGCGCAATCCGGTGGCCGGCGCCTTCTACGGCAGCTTCGGGTTCGTCGAGACCGGCATGGATGACGATGGCGAGGACATGCTGGCCGTGTTGCCTGTTGCGGGTCTGGAATAATCTGAATGGGCGAGGGTGGCTGAACGATTTCATCTGCAACTGTCATGCAGATCGTGTCTAATACCGCTCCCCACCCGCTGTTCCCCCACCCGCATGTCCCCTCCTTCCCATGGCCCCGCGCCGTGCGACGACGCTGACGGCCACCTGGTCACCGCCGGTCCGCTGACCCCACCGCCCGACAGTGCCGGCACCACCGCCGACGAAAAAGCGCTGCGACACTCGATCGCCGAGGACGTGCAGGGCATGGTGCTGGCCACGATGGTGGCCTCGCTGGGCCTGGCCATCTTCGCCAAGGGTGGGCTGATGATCGGCGGCATGGCGGGCATGGCGTTCCTGCTGCACTACGCGATGGGCTGGAACTTCGGCCTGGTGTTCGTGCTGGTCAACCTGCCGTTCTACTGGGTGGCGCTGCGGCGCATGGGCTGGGAATTCACCCTGAAGACCTTCGCCGCGGTCACCGCCTGTGGCGTGCTGACCGACCTGCTGCCGCGCTGGATCGACTTCTCGCATATCAACCCGCTGTACTCGGCGATCGTGGGCGGCGCGCTGTCCGGCCTGGGCATCCTGTTCTTCATCCGTCACCGCGCCAGCCTCGGCGGCATCGGCATCCTGGCGGTGTACCTGCAGCGCACCCGTGGCTGGAGCGCCGGCAAGGTGCAGATGTCCTACGACGCCTGCCTGATGGTGGCCGCGTTCTTCGTGCTGTCACCGTCGAAGGTGCTGTACTCGGCCATCGGCGCGGTGGTGCTCAGCCTGGTGCTGATGTTCAACCACCGCCCCGGCCGCTACATGGGCGTGTGATCGCGCTTTCCGCGTTCGCCGTGAACGTGTAGATCACCCGCAGCATGCAGTAGAGCCACGCCATGCGTGGCTGGCGCGGACGCCGATCAAGCGCCGGAGGCCTTCAACCACGGCGGCGACAGCGTCAGCAGCCGTGCATGCACCGGGCAGTCCGCGGCGTGCGCACCGGGCAGGTAGCCCAGGCTCATCAGGAATTCGCCGGTGATCTCGCCGCCGGTGAAGCGGAACGTCTTCTTGAACAGCTTGACCCAGTCGGCCTTGCTGCGCGGGTGATGCGCATCCAGCCATGCCGCGAAGCTGCCATGGCTGGCCCGCAGCTGCTGGATCACCTGCGCGTTGTGGATCGCCGCCAACACCTTCAGCCGGTTGCGGATGATGCCTGCGTCCGACAGCAGGCGTTCGATGTCCTGCTCGGCATAGGCCGCCACGCGGTCGACATCGAAACCGTCATAGGCCGTGCGGAAGCCCTCGCGCTTCTTCAGGATCGTTTCCCAGCTCAGCCCGGCCTGGTTGATCTCCAGCACCAGCCGCTCGAACAGCTCGCGCTCGTCACGCTGCGGGAAGCCGTACTCGTTGGCGTGGTAGTAGTCGTGCACCGGATGGCCCGGGGCGATGAGGCAGTAACCGCTCATGGGGAGGACTCGTTGGATTCGGGTTCGGGATCGATGGCCAGCGCAGGGCGCCCGCCGATGGACAGCATCGGCCAGCGCGGCGGTTCGAGAGTGAGCTCGCCATCACGCAGGGCCTGGTTGATGGCTTCGGCCTGGCCGCTGACAGTGCCGAACAGCGAACCGGCCCGGCGCCAGTGGGCATCCCTGCCACGTGCATACAGCACGCAGTCCGGCCCACGGTGGGTGTACAGCTCGCACAGCAGCACTTCGCCGGTGCCATCGCCGTCCAGGTCGCGATGCACGATCAGGCAGTCGCGCTCGCTCTGGGCGCAGGATTCGCCATTGATCGAACGCGTGGCCAGCGCCTGCCACCAATCGTCCGGCGGCGAGCTGGATCCCTTGGCCAGCTTCAGCGCGCGCTGCAGGGCGGCGACGTCCTGCGGACCCTTGTCGAGGCGGTGGCCGTCGTCCCAGCGTGAGGTACGTGCCAGTGCTGCAGCGATCACCTGTGGCGCGTTGGCATCGGTGGTGATGGCTGGATCACGCTGCAACTCGCGCAGCGCCTGCACGCCACGGCGCCCAAGATCGAAGCGCAGCACGTTGACGTCGCTACTGGTGATCGCCGGCGGATCCGCACGCAGGCGCGCCAGCTGGCTGGACAGGGTCAGCCGCACCGGATCCAGCAGCGGCGAGTTGCCCAGCAATGCCAGTGCCAGCACCGCCCAGCACATCCAGCGGTTGACCGGCTCCAGCATCTGCAACCAGCGGCTCTGCCGGCGCAGCACCGCCAGCGCATAGCCCACGGCATAGCCGGCCACGGCCAATGCGACGAGTACCGCCCAGAACCGGTCCACGGTCCAGCCGTACTGCGTCACGCGCAGGCCCAATGCATACAGCGCCAGCGCGGCGTACACCGGCAGTGTCAGCAGGCTGGCCTCGACCAGCCTTCGCAGTACCAGAGGGTAGGGTGCACTGTCTTCCCCCTGCTGGTAGACCGCATTGGTGAACGTCACCAGCAGCAGCGACACCACCACCAGCAGGCTGGCGGCGGAACGGGTCTTCCACAGCGGTTCCAGCCCGGTCAGCGGCAGGCTCAGCACGAACAGCACGGCGATGAACGAGAGCAGCGGCAGCAGCCCGCGGCAGATCGCGAACAGCACCTGGCGGGTGATCTGGATCGCGCGGTGCTGGGTGCGCCCGATCAGCACGCCGAACCCGGCCAGGCTGCCGGTGGCCAGCGCGATGAACGCGTCCTGGCGGAACAGGTCGCGGAAGACGGTCACGTCGAGCAACTGGAACAGCGCCGCCCACAGCCACAGCAGCAGCCAGGTCAGCCCGGTGAACAGCGCAGCCAGGGCCAGGGTCAGGCCGTTCTGCCAGGCACGCTCGAACAGCTCCGGATAGCTGGCGCGCCAATGCCCATGCTGCAGCTGGAACTGCCACCAGGGCAAGGCCACGAATACCGCCACGGCAATGCCCAGGGTCAACGGGACCTGCAACGCGCCCGACTCCAGTGCGGTCTCGCCAGTGAGGTTCCAGCCGGTCCAGGCGGCCAGCGCCAGCACCACCGCTGAGCCGAGCACGGCCTGCAGCCACAGTCGGCGCTGGCCCAGCTCGACCAGGCTCAGCGCCGCCGCGCTCGGAATGGCCAGCACCCAGGCGTACCAGCAGTAGCGCCAGCCGATATCGCGGAACGGCCACGCATCGGACAGTTCCTGTGCGGCATACAGCATCAGGCCCTGCAGCAGGGCAAGCAGGACGATGGCGCTGCGTGCCGGCAGGGTCAGGGGCGATGAAGACTGCATCGAAGACCTTCCATGGCAAAGCACCATCCTAGCCCATCGCTGTTCCGCGCCATCGCGCGACCATCCCGCCCCCAGCAGGTAGAATGGGGGCATGCCTGTAACGCCGACCTCCCTTGCCGATCACCTGCTCGTCGCGCTGCCGTCGCTGCTCGACGCGACCTTTGCCCGCAGCGTCGCGCTGATCTGCCAGCACGACGAGAACGGGGCAATGGGCGTGCTGGTCAACCAGCCTTCCGAATACACGCTGGGTGAAGTGCTTGCACAGATGGACATCACCACCGGTGATGGCGACCTGCAGGCGCGCATGGTGCTCAATGGCGGCCCGGTGCATCCCGAGCGCGGCTTCGTCATCCATGACGACGCGCGGGCGTGGGATTCCAGCCTGACCGTGGGAGAAGGCCTGTACCTGACCACCTCGCGCGACATCCTCGAAGCGATGGCGCGCGGCGAAGGCCCGGCCAATGCCGTGGTCACCCTCGGCTGTGCCGGTTGGGGTGCAGGGCAGCTGGAAAGCGAGCTGTCCGAGAACAGCTGGCTGACTGTGCCGGCCGATGCCGAACTGGTGTTCCAGCTGCCGCTGGAGCAGCGCTGGCAGGGTGCGGCCTCGCGCATCGGCGTGGACCTGTTCCGGCTGACCGACTACAGCGGCCATGTCTGAGCCCATCATGCCCGCGCCGGATCCTGCTGCCCCGGCCATCCGCCGTGACGGCACCGTTCTGGGTTTCGATGTCGGCTCGCGGCGTATCGGCGTGGCCATCGGCAGTGCCTTCGCTGCGCATGCGCGCGCGGTGGCCGTGGTCGATGTGCACGGCAACGGCCCGGACTGGACCGCGATCGAACGCCTGCTCAAGGAATGGAAACCCGATGGCCTGGTGGTCGGCGACCCGCTGACCCTGGACGGCCAGGACCAGCCCAACCGCAAGCGCGCGCAGGGCTTCGCCCGCCAGCTGCGGGAACGTTTCAAACTGCCAGTGGTGATGATCGACGAGCGTTCCAGCTCGGTCGAGGCCGCACGCCGCTTCGCTGTCGAGCGCGCCGAAGGGCGCAAGCGCCGCCGTGATGCGGCCGCCCTCGATGCCGTGGCCGCGGCGGTGATCATCGACCGCTGGCTGTCGTCGCCGGACGACGCCACCCCCATTCCCTGACTGCCCGACACCGCCATGACCGCCCAGCAAATCGATGCCTCCGGACGCCTGCGCCACCTGCTGACCCTGGAGGGCCTGCCGCGCGAAACCCTGCTGCAGCTGCTTGATCGGGCGGGGCAGATCCGCGATGCCGCGGTCGGTCGCGTCGGCAACAAGCGCCAGGTGCTGGCCGGTTCGGCGGTGTGCACGCTGTTCTTCGAACCGTCCACGCGCACCCGCAGTTCGTTCCAGTTGGCCGCGCAGCGCCTGGGCGCCGACGTGCTGAACTTCGATGCCTCGACCTCGTCCACGCGCAAGGGCGAAACCGCCTGCGACACGCTGCGCAACCTGGAAGCAATGGGCGTGCGCGGCTTCGTGGTGCGCCACCCGGATGATGGCGCCGTGGCCGCGCTGGCCGACGCCGCGGGTGAGGGCACCGCACTGATCAACGCCGGCGACGGCCGCAGCTCGCACCCGACCCAGGGCCTGCTGGACATGCTGACCCTGCGCCAGGCCAAGGGCCCGGATTTCTCGAAGCTGAAGGTGGTGATCGTCGGCGACGTGAAGCACTCGCGCGTGGCCCGCACCGACCTGCATGCGCTGCGCACGCTGGGTGTGGGCGAGATCCGCGTGTGCGGCCCGCAGTCGTTGCTGCCGGACGACGAGACCCTGAAGGGCTGCGTGGTCGGCGATGATTTCGACGCGATGCTGGAAGGCGTCGACGCGCTGATGATGCTGCGCCTGCAGCGCGAGCGCATGGAAGAAGGCCTGGTGCCGTCGCTGGAGCAGTACCACGCGCAGTACGGACTGACCAACGAACGCCTGGCCCGCGCCGGCAAGGATGCCGCGGTGCTGCACCCGGGTCCGATCAACCGTGGCGTGGAAGTGACGGACGACGTGGCCGACGGCCCGCAGTCGTGGGTGCTGCGCCAGGTCGCCAACGGCGTCGCCGTGCGCATGGCCGTGCTGGAAACCCTGCTGGGCTGATCGCAATCTTGACGGCATGGGTGGGTGCCGACCGTTGGTCGGCACAATGGGAATTCGCCTTGAACTGCCTGGGTAGGTGCCGACCGTTGGTCGGCACAATGGGAATTCGCCTTGAACTGCCTGGGTAGGTGCCGACTGTTGGTCGGCACAATGGGAATTCGCCTTGAACTGCCTGGGTAGGTGCCGACCGTTGGTCGGCACAGAGCCATCAGTCCAGTGAAGTGGCGAGCGTAGCCATTGATTGGCTACAGGCCTACCTGCATCGGAGTGGTTGCCCGATAGAAGGTGACTGCTGGCAAGCACACGCTTGTGCCGATGAATCGCGCACGCCTACGCCTTGGCCGCCATTCCCGGATCGGGCAATCCTACATCCTGACCACCGTCACCCAGGGCCGTCGACACTACTTCGACGACGCCACTGCGGCGCAGGTGGTGATGGAGGTGATCCGTCGTCTTGATGCTGACGGTCTGACGCACTCGCTTGCCTATGTGGTCATGCCGGATCATGTCCATTGGCTTGTGGAGCTCCGCGCGTTCTCGCTGGACTACGTCATGCAACGCTTCAAATCGAGCAGTGCATTGCGGACCAACCGCATGCTGGGTAGATCAGGGCGATTCTGGCAATCGAGCTATCACGATCACGCCATTCGTTCCGATGAATCGCTGTTCCGGCACGCGATGTACATCGTCGCCAACCCGATCCGGGCGAACTTGGCGAGCTGTCTTGGGGAGTACCCGCATGCGTGGTGCCGATGGGAGATTGATGGGCAGTTCAATGCAGAGGAACAGCCTGGATCGGAGAGATAGTGCCGACCAACGGTCGGCACCCACCACCAACTCCCATGCCGACCAACGGTCGGCACCCACCAGCTCCCATGCCCACCAACAGATGTTTCCCGACAGGAGCTTTGGTCAGCGCTTCTGCGCGAACAGCCACGCCCACATCGCCGGGTCGGCGTAGGTGGCGTCCCAGGCGTTGTGGTTGCCTTCCGGGTACTCGGTGTAGCGCACGTCGCGTGCGTGGGTGCCCTGGAATGCGCTGTGCAGCCTGCGGTCGTCATCCGGCGGCACCACGTCGTCCAGGGCACCGTGGAAGATCCAGATCGGCGTGTGCTGCAGTCGCCTGGCGATCACGGCGTACGGATCGGATTCCTGGGCCACCTGTTCGACGAACAGGGTCGGCCGCTTGGCGCGCGGCGCGAACACGGCACCGCATACCGGCACGATCGCGGCAAAGCGGTGCGGGTCATCCAGCGCAATGTTCCAGCTGCCGTAGCCGCCCATCGACATGCCGGTCAGGTACTGCCGCGCCGGGTCGGCGCCGAACTCGGCAATGGTCGCGTCCAGTGCGGCCACGGCCATGCGGTTGTTGCGGCCGCTCCATTCCGAATGGCGCGGTGCCTGCGGGAACACCACCAGCGCCGGGAAGTCGGGATGCTCGCGCAGGTAGGGCCCCAGTCCCGAGTACGTCTGCTTGATGCCGTCGCCGCCGCGTTCGCCCGAGCCATGCAGGAACAGGACCACCGGGACGCCGCTGCCGTTGCCGGCGCCTGCCGGCTGTCCCGCTCGCACCCCGGCCGGGATGAAGACCTGGTAATAGGCGGTCTCGCCGTCCACCTTCACTGCGCGGCCCTCGAAGCGGCCGCGCGCGCTGTCCGGCATCGAGGCACAGCCGGTCATCATCAGGACCGCCAGCAAGGGCAGCCAGCGCGGAATCGAACGGAGCATGGCGTTTCCCGGGGCAGTGAAGTCAGCTGCATCCTAGTCCGCCGCAGGTCAACGCGGCATCATGCGCCGCGTCACTCCGGTCGTGGGAAGCTGGCGATGATGTCCAGCTGCTCCTGCGCCTCGGCATTGCCGTCGGCGGCGGCGGCCTGCACCTGCGCGATGTCCGGGTGCAGCACCACCAGCAGCGGGTTCTCGCATACCGGGCAGTCGTACTCGGTGGCGTCCTCGTCCAGCTCCATCTCCATGGCGCGCGAGCTGCCCTTCCATTCACAGGCCGGGCAGGTGTGCTGCTGGTCGCGCCAGCCGGGCTGGAAGTAGTTTTCGATCGTTGTTGCCATGGGTGTTCCAGTTGGGATCGGGTCAGAGCCCCGCGTGGCGGGGATCCGACCCTGCAGGGTTCAGTGCAGCAGCACCAGCGTGGCCAGGCCGAGGAAGGTGAAGAAGCCCATCGAGTCGGTCACCGCGGTCAGGAAGATGCCGCTGGCCAGCGCCGGGTCGAAGCCGAAGCGTTTCAGGGTCAGTGGCACCAGCACGCCGGCCAGTGCGGCGAACAGCAGGTTGCAGGTCAGCGCGATGGCGATCACCGCCGACAGCCCGGGCGAGTGGAACCAGGCCAGCACGATCAGCCCCAGCACCGAACCCAGCATCACGCCGTTCAACAAGGCGACCCGCACTTCCTTCCACAGCAGCGTGCGCGCGTTGGACGCGCCCACCTGGCCCAGTGCCAGGCCGCGCACCATCAGCGCCAGCACCTGGGTGCCGGCATTGCCGCCCAGGCCTGCCACGATCGGCATCAGCACGGCCAGCGCCACCAGCTTGTCGATGGTGCCTTCGAAGTGGCCGACCACGCTGGAGGCCAGGAAGGCGGTGCACAGGTTCACCGACAGCCACATCAGGCGCCGGCGCATGGCGCGCCAGACCGGGCTGAACAGATCCTCGTCCTCGTCCAGGCCGGCGGCGCCCAGCGCCTGGTGCTCGGCCTGGCCACGGATGATGTCGACCACGTCATCGATGGTGATGCGGCCGATCAGGATGTTGTTGTCGTCCACCACCGGCGCGGAGATCCAGTCATGGTCGGAGAACTGGCGGGCGACCTCCTGGTCGCTCTCGCCGACATCGATGGCCGGCTGCTCGTCGTCGATCAGGCGGTTGATCGGGGTGGTGTCCTCGTGGGTCACCAGCGCCGCCAGCGACACCCGGCCGAGGTACTGGTGGCGCCGACTGACCACGAACAGGTGGTCGGTGTGGTCCGGCAGTTCGCCGCGCAGGCGCAGGTAACGCAGCACCACATCGACGTTGACGTCGGCGCGCACGGTCACCACGTCCGGGTTCATCAGGCGGCCGGCGCTGTCCTCGGGATAGGACAGCACCTGTTCCAGACGCTCGCGGTTCTCGCGGTCCATCGACTTGAGGACCTCGTCGATGACCGTATCCGGCAGGTCTTCGACCAGGTCGGCCAGGTCGTCGATGTCCAGGTCTTCGACCGCGGCGATGATCTCGTCCGGGTCCATGTCCGCGAGCAGGCTCTCGCGCACGTCTTCGCCGACGTGGACCAGCACCTCGCCGTCATCTTCCGGGTCGACCAGGCCCCACACCACCTCGCGCTTGCCTGGCGGCAGCGATTCCAGCAGGTTGCCGATCTCGGCCGGGGCCAGGGTGTTGACCAGCCGACGTACCGGGCCCAGCCGGCCGCTGTCCAGTGCATCGGACAACATCCGCAGTTGGCGCGCAGTCTTGTCGTGGCGTACAGCTTCAGCCATCGCAGCTCCCGCGGGATAAGAAAAGCCGCGATCCCGGCAAGGATGCGGCAACAGGGGTGTTCAGCGCGTCATTATCGCAAGGGGATGTTTCAACGCATACCCCGACGGGAGGCTGGGGTCAGATCCCTTTTCCACAGGAAAAGGGATCTGACCCCGCGCGTGCATGCCTGGCGAATCAGCAGGGCGCTCAGGGCGTATCCGCCACCAGCGCCAGCCAGCGTTCGATGGCGCGGCGGTCGCGCGCGGCCAGCAACTTCGGGGCACGGGCGCGCAGCGCACCCAGATCGGCTTCGCGGATTGCGCGGCGCACCTCCAGCAACGTACCGGGATGCAGGCTGAACTCGCTCAGGCCCAGCGCCAGCAGCAGCGGGGTCATCCGCGCATCACCGGCCATCTCGCCGCAGACCGCCACCGGGATGCGGTGGCGCGCGCCGGTCTCGATCACCATCTGCAACAGCCGCAGCACCGCCGGGTGCAACGGTGAATACAACTCACCCAGCGCCTCGTTGTTGCGGTCGGCGGCCAGCAGGTACTGCACCAGGTCATTGGTGCCGATCCACAGGAAATCGACCAGGTCGATGAAACTCTCCAGCGCCAGTGCAGCTGCCGGGACTTCGATCATCGCGCCCAGCGGCACGTGCTCGGACACCATGTGGCCTTCGCCGCGCAGCTGTTCGCTCAGCTTGAGCATGCGCCGGCGCACCGCCAGCAGTTCCTCGCGGGTGCTGACCATCGGCACCAGCACGCGCAGCTTGCCGTAGGCCGAGGCGCGCAGGATCGCGCGCAGCTGGGTGTCGGCCACCTTGGGTCGTGCCAGCGACAGGCGCACGCCGCGCAGGCCCAGTGCCGGGTTCTCTTCGTTGCTCAGGGTCAGGCCGGTGCGATCGGCCTTGTCCGCACCCAGGTCGAGCGTGCGGATGGTCACCGGCCGACCGCTCATGCCCAGTGCGGCATCACGGTAGGTCTGGAACTGTTCTTCTTCGTCCGGCAGTTCGTTGCGCTGCAGGAACAGGAATTCGGTGCGGTACAGGCCCAGCCCCTGCGCACCCAGTGCATGCGCCTGGGTGACGTCCTCCAGCGATTCGGCATTGGCCAGCAGGGCGATATCGACCTGGTCGCGGGTACGGCTGGGCTTGCTGCGCAGGCGGCCAAGCTCGCGCTGCTCGCGCGCGTGTTCCTTCAGGCGCGCGCGGTAGTCACGCAGGTTGTCGGCCAGCGGGTTGGCGGTGATGCTGCCGTCGGCACCGTCGATGATCAGCACGTCGCCGTCGGCGATGCGGCTGAGCAGCTGCGGCACGTTGACGATCAGGGGCAGGTGCAGGCTGCGGGCCAGGATCGCGCTGTGCGACAGCGCGCTGCCAGCGGCAGTGACGATGCCGACCACGCCCTGTGCCTGCAGCTGCGCCAGTTCGGACGGGGCGATGTTGTCGCAGACCAGGATCTCGCCGGCCAGGCCCTTCATCACCGGAGGGCGTTCGGGTTGCAGGAAGGCGTGGATACGGCCGATCACATGGTCGAGGTCGTCCATGCGGCTCTTCAGGTAGGCATCGTCCATGCCATCGAAGACCCTGGCCAGGCGGTCGCGCTGCAGGCGCAGCGCATAGCCGGCGCTGTACGGGCCGCTGCGGATCAGTTCGTCCAGCCCGAACAGCAGCTCGGGGTCATCCAGCAGCAGCGCGTGCAGGTCGAGGAACTCGCCCACTTCCTGGTTCAGCGCACCCTGCAGGCGCTGCCGCAGTTCGTGCATTTCCGTACGCGCGGCATCCACCGCCCGGTGCAGGCGAGCCAGTTCGGCCTCGACCTGGCTGGTTGCGACACGTTGTTCAGCGACTTCCAGCGCATGCGGCAAGCGTACGCGGGCCCGGCCCATTGCCGTGCCGCGCGCGGCCCCGTGCCCGGCCAGCAGTTGTACCGGCCGCTGGCCGGAAGGGACCTGGCCGGCGCGTGCGCGTGGCACGCTCAGCTGTCCTCGTCGAAGCGGCGTTCGAACAGGCCGACCACCGCGTCCATTGCGGCGGCTTCATCTTCGCCGTTGATGCGCACGGTGACCGGAGTGCCTTGACCAGCGGCCAGCAGCATCACGCCCATGATGCTCTTGGCGTTGATCTCACGGCCCTTGGCGGCCATGGTCACGTTGCAGCGGAACGGCGCCAGGGTCTGCACCAGCTTGGCGGTGGCCCGGGCGTGCAGGCCCAGGCGGTTGCTGACGGTGAGTTCTCGTTCAAGCATCGTCGACTATCGCTCCATTACGGGTACCCGCCGCGGCTGTGGCGGGCAGTTGATCCAGTCCCTGTTCCGGATAATTCATCACCCGCAGCAACATCGGCAGGCTCAGCGCCGACACCCGGCGAACCGGGGTCCCCAGCCGGGCCAGCTGCCCGGCAAGGTTGGCGGGGCTGGCGCCGTACAGGTCGGTCAGGATCAGCACGCCTTCACCGCTGTCGACCCGCCGCAGGGCGGCCGAGGCGAGCGGGAGCAGGGCGTCCAGGTCTGCGTCGAACGGTACTTCGAAAGCTTCGGTTTTCAGCGGCAATTGCCGCAGGAGCCGGGTCGCCACGTCAAGCAGGGCGGTCCCGACCCCGGGATGTGTTACGAGGAGAATGCCACAGGTCATTACTGCACGTTAACAGGTCAAGGTGAATCGGCGATAGCAGCAGATGAGGGGCACTGTGTCCCGTATTCAGCGTTACCGGGGTCAGAGCCCTTTTCCCCTGACCCCATCCGTTTTTCGACGCCTGACCGGGATTCATCCACGCATGGCGTGGATCTACTGTGTCGACCAAGGTCGACACCTACCAACAGCACACCGCACCGCCATCCCACGGAAGCCGCTTTTGCTGTTGCTGTTGCTGTTGCCGGCCAGCGGCCGGCACTACCGGCGGGTGCCGGGCGCAGCCCGGCCGGGGCCCCCCTCAATCCTGTTCGCGGTGGTACGTGGCCACGTCTTCCCAGCCCATCTCGCGGGCATGCCGGGCCATGCGCTCGGCCAGGAACACCGAACGGTGCTTGCCGCCGGTGCAGCCGAATGCCACGGTCACGTAGCTGCGGGTGCCATCGCCCAGTTTCGGCAGCCAGGTATCGAGGAAATCCATCAGCTGGGTCAGGTAGCGCTGCACGTCCGGCTGCGCTTCCAGGTAGTCGCGCACGCCCGGCTCGCGGCCGCTGAGCGCGCGCAGGTCCGGGTCCCAGTGCGGATTGGGCAGCACGCGGGCGTCGAACACGAAGTCCGCCTCGGCGGGCACACCACGCTTGTAGGCGAAGGATTCGAACAGCAGCGACAGGCCGGTGGCATGGTCCATCGCGAACTCGGTGATGATCCGCCGCCGCAGCTGATGCACGTTGAGGTTGCTGGTATCGATCACCGCGTCGGCCTCACGGCGCAGCGGCGCGGTCAGCTCGCGCTCGCGGGCAATCGCTTCGGGCAACGACAGGCCCAGCTGGCTCAGTGGATGGCGACGACGGGTGTCGGCGTAGCGCTTGAGCACCGTTTCGTCGCTGGCCTCGAAGAACAGCACCTTCACTTCCACGCCGGCATCGGTGGCCAGCTGCCGCCAGTTGCCCAGCTGGCTCAGGTCGGACTGGCCACGCACGTCGATGCCTACCGCCAGCCGGCGCGGTGCGCTGCCGTCGTGGTTGGCCAGCAGGCTGCGCACGAAGTCCGGCAGCAGGTGGATCGGCAGGTTGTCCGAGCAGTAGTAGTCCTGGTCCTCGAAGGTCTTGAGGGCGACGGATTTACCCGAGCCGGACAGGCCACTGACGATGATCAGGGTCGGGGCGGTGGGGGTTGCGGTGCTCATGGACAGGCTCTTCGAGGGGCAGTGGAGTCAGGGTGTTCGCCGTTCCAGCAGATTGCTGTGGCGGGCGATGAACATCGCTGCCGGGTCGATGCCCTTGGTGCGCAGGATGTGCAGGCGGGTCGCGGCCTCGGTCAGCACGGCCAGGTTGCGGCCGGGCATCACCGGCAGGGTGATCAGCGGAACGTCCAGGTCCAGCACATGGCGGGTGCCCGAGTCGCCGGTGAGGCGCTCGTAGCCATGCGGGGTAGGTTCGGTCATCGGCTTGGTCAGGTGGACGATCAGCCGAAGGTACTTGTTCTTCTTTACAGCCGTGTCGCCGAACATCTCGCGCACGTTCAGCACGCCCAGGCCGCGCACTTCCAGCAGGTCCTGCAGCAGTTCGGGGCAGGTGCCGTCGAGTACATCAGGCGCGATCTGGGTGAATTCGGGGGCATCGTCGGCCACCAGTCGATGGCCGCGGCTGAGCAGTTCCAGCGCCAGCTCGCTCTTGCCCGATCCGGCCTCGCCGGTGATCAGCACGCCGATGGAGTAGATCTCCATGAACACGCCATGCAGGATCACCCGCGGCGCCAGCGTACGCGCCAGGTGGTAGGACAGGTGGTTGAGCAGTTCGTGGCCGCGCTTGGGCGACAGCCACAGCGGTGTACCGGATTCATCGGCGGCCGCGCGCAGGTCTTCCGGGCACGCCTGGTTGCGGGTCAGCACCAGCGCCAGCGGGTGCGACTGCATGATCTTTTCGATGGTTTCCCAACGCTGGCGCGGTTCCAGCGCATCCAGCCAGGACAGTTCCTCGGTGCCCAGGATCTGCACCTTGTTGGGATAGATGGCATTGAGGTAGCCGGCCAGCGAGGGACGCCGCGAGACCGTGTTGCCGGCCTCCAGCTCGCGTTTCTCACCGGATTTGCCGGCGGCCCAGCGCAGCCCCAGCCGCTCGCGCTGCTGTTCGAACAGTTCACGGGCGGTGATGCTGGTATTCATGCGGCACTCGCAGGTGGGGTCATGTCCAGCGCTTCGCGCAGCGCCCGGGCATCGCCGGCTTCGCGCAGGGCCTGGCGGATGTCCGGTGCGGAAAACAGCTCTGCCAGCTCGGACAGCAGCATCAGGTGCTGGTGGGTGTAGTGGGCGGGGACGGCCATCGCGAACACCAGATCCACCGGCTCATCGCCGCCGAAGTCGACCGGGGTCGCCAGACGCAGCAGCGCGCCACGGGGGCGGTCCAGGGTCGGCGCGCGGCCGTGGGGGATGGCGATGCCGTGGCCGATCGCGGTGCTGCCCAGGGCTTCGCGCTGGCACAGGTTCAGATAGATCTGTTCGGCGTTGGCCTGGCGGCAGGCCAGCAACCCGGCGGCGGCCTGCAGGACGCTGTCACGGTCGGTGGCCGTGCAGAGCTGGGTCTGCACGGCCGCCAGGAGGTCAGTCAGGGGCATGTCTGCGGGGAACGGTGGCGATCAGCCACCATTGTCGCCCACCGGCAGCGGTGCGTGCTGCTGTTTTTTCTCCTTGTGCTTGATGACCAGGCGGTCAAGCTTGTCCGCAAGCAGGTCGATCGCGGCATACATGGTCTGGCCGCCGGCCTCGGCGTGCAGGGTCTGCCCCGGAATGTTGAGGCTGGCGTCGACGTGGTGTTCGGTCTTCTGCAGCTTGAGGGTCACCCGCGCTTCGCAGTGCTGGTCGAAGTGTTTTCCGATCCGGGCCAGCTTCTCCTCTACATAGGACTGCAGGGCCGGGGTGACTTCGACGTCTTTGCCAAACGTTTCGATGCGCATCGGGTTTCTCCTGTGTTCGGATGTGCCAATGAACCTCTCCGCCGGGCGCGGCGGCGCGTCAAGCGATTCTGACCCTTTCGTGCGAGGCGGAGATGTTCATGGCTTCACGATACTTCGCCACGGTGCGTCGCGCCACTGGAATTCCCGACGATTTGAGCAGGTCAGCCAGCTTGGCGTCAGAAAGCGGCTTGCGCGGGTTCTCATCGTCGATCAGGCGCCGGATCATCGCCTGGATGGCCGTGCTGGATGCCTCGCCACCGCCCTCGGTATCGATGCCCGAGGCGAAGAAGGCGCGCAGCGGCAGGGTGCCGCGCGGCGTGCGCACGTGCTTGCGGGCGATCGCACGCGACACCGTGGATTCGTGCAGGCCCAGCTCGGCGGCGATCTCGCGCAGGGTCAGCGGGCGCAGCGCTTGCTCGCCGAATTCGAGGAAGCCGGCCTGTTGCAGGATCAGGCTGCGCACCACCCGCAGCAGGGTTTCGCCGCGCTGCTGCAGGCCCTTCAGCAGCCAGCGCGCCTCCTGCAGCTGGGCGCGCAGGTAGCCGGCGTCGGCCTCGCCACAGCGGCGGATCAACTGTTCGTAGCCGCGGTGGATCACCACCTTCGGCCCGGCATGGCCGGCCAGTGCCGCGCGCCAGATGCCGTTCTGTCGCCACACCACGACGTCGGGCACCACGTAGGTGTCCTGCGAAAGCGGCGCGATCTGCGTGCCCGGACGCGGGTCCAGCGAGCGCAGCAGCGCGACCGCCGTCTCGACCTCGTCCAGGGGCTGTTTCAGTTCATGGGCCAGCCCGGCGACGCCGCTGCGCGGCAGCCGTTCCAGCGGGCCTGCGGCAATCTGTCGCGCCAGCGCCAGCCCCGGCGTGTCGCCAGGCAGCACGTCCAGCTGCAGCTGCAGGCATTCGCCGAGCGTGCGCGCGGCAACGCCGACCGGGTCGAAACGCTGGATGCGATGCAGCACCGCGAGGATTTCATCCTCATCGGCATGGACCGCCGGCAGCAGGGTTTCGGCGATGGTGGCCAGCGGTTCGCGCAGGTAGCCGTCGTCGTCCAAGGCATCGATCAGTGCCGCGCCGATGCTGCGGTCATGCGTGGAAAGATGCGACAGGTGCAGCTGCCACAGCAGGTGGTCGGCCAGGGTTTCGGTTTCGGCCACGCGCTCGGCGGCACTGCCGGTGTCATCGTCATCGTCGAAGCTGCCGCCACTGCCGGCGGCACTCCAGTCGAGTTCGGCCGGTCCCCAGTCGTCACCGTTGTCGGTGCGTTCGGCGGGGGCGTCGGCATCCGTGCTGTCGCTGCCCTCATTGGCGGCACTGCTGTCGTTGCTGTCGGCCCAGTCCAGCAGCGGATTGCTCTCCACGGCCTGGGCGATTTCAAGCTCCAGCTCGGTCGTGGACATCTGCAGCAGCTTGATCGCCTGCTGCAGCTGGGGCGTAAGCACCAGCTGCTGTCCCAACGATGTCTGCAGCCGAGTCTTCATGCCTGTGCCGAACGGAAGGAAAGGGACCCGGCGCCTGCGGTCACAGCTTGAAGGAATCCCCAAGGTAGACGCGACGTACGTCGGCGTTGTCCAGGATCGCCTCCGGCGAGCCCTGGGCCAGCACGGTGCCCTCGGCGAGGATATACGCGCGGTCGCAGATTCCCAAGGTCTCGCGCACGTTGTGGTCGGTGATCAACACGCCGATGCCACGCTGCTTGAGATGGGTGACGATGCGCTGGATTTCACCCACCGAGATCGGGTCGACACCGGCAAACGGTTCGTCGAGCAGGATCAGGCGCGGCTGTGCGGCCAGTGCGCGGGCGATCTCGCAGCGACGACGTTCGCCACCGGACAGGCTGGCGCCGAGCTGGTCGGCAACATGGCCCAGCTGCAGTTCGTCGAGCAGGCTGTTCAATTCGCGTTCGCGGCCAGCCGAATCCAGGTCTTCGCGCAGTTCCAGCACCAGGCGGAGGTTGTCGGCCACGGTCAGCTTGCGGAACACCGACGGTTCCTGCGGCAGGTAGCCCACGCCCTGCTTGGCACGGGTGTACATCGGATCGCTGGTGATGTCCTTGCCGTCGAGCACGATGCTGCCGGCATCGGCGGCGACCAGGCCGACGATCATGTAGAAGCAGGTGGTCTTGCCGGCGCCGTTGGGGCCGAGCAGGCCGACCACTTCGCCGGCGTCGAGGGTCAGCCCGAAGTCCTTGACGACTTCGCGCTGCTTGTAGCGCTTGCGCAGGCCCTTGGCGACGAGCATTACTTCTTGCTCCCGGCCGGCTTGGCCGGCGTGCTGGCCGGCGCCGCCGCCTTGGGCGTGGCAGCCGGTTGTGCCGCCGGGTTCTTGTTCTTCGGCGGAATGACGGTGCGCACGCGGCTGCCATCGCCACCGGAGTTCATCTCGCCGCTGCGGGTGTTGTAGACCATGCGCTGGCCGGCATTGGTGCCGCGCGCGCTGGTGACCTTGTAGTTGCCGGTCAGGGTGATGATCTCGGTCTTGATGTCGTAGTCGATGCGATCAGCCACCGCGTCCATCCAGGTGCCATCGTCGAGCTGCTGCTTCATCGTGGCCTGCTTGCCGGTGAACACCGCACGCACCGCCTCGCCGTCCTTCAGGTAGATCTCGGCTTCGGACGAGCGGATGTCCAGCGAGCCCTGGGTGACGGTCACGCCCTGCGACAGCACGGTCTTGCCATCGCCGGTGAGCACGCCCGACTGGGCACCGGAGTCGATGTTCATGTTCTCGTTGCGGTCGGTGGACTTGGCAAAGGCGGCGCTGGGAACAAGCAGGCCGAGCGCGAGTACGGCTGCAAAGGGAATCTTCATCGGGGTCCGTTCTACCGGTGGGGCCGCCCGGGAAACCGGGGGCGGGTGGGTGGGCTGCCTGCCTTGCGCCTGTCCGGGGACGTCGCAGGAGGGCGGCGGAATCAGCGACGGGGCGTGTAACGGCCCTTGGACTGGCTGAGGAAATGATACGTGTTGTTCTTCGAATCCACCTCGAAGCCAACACCGGACTGTTCCATGCCGGGGCGGGTCATGGTGACCAGTGCATCGGTACGGGCACGGTTCTCCTTGGGGAACACGTCCAGGTGGTCGGTGCGGAAGGTGGTCGGCACCACGCCCGGGTCGGCCGGGCTGTCGCCGGCGACATTGCCGCGCAGCTTCATCTCGTCGCCCTTGGCGCTGAGCCAGCCGGTCTCGGCACGCAGGGTCCAGTGCTTGCCATCCTTGTCCGGCATCTCGAACAGCGGCGTGGCGATGTTGATGGTCTGGTCGCCACGCTGGCGCTCCAGCAACGGTGCGCGCAGGGTGGTCGATTCCTTGCCGTGCTCATCCAGGGCGACGATCTGGAAGTCGTGCAGGATGTAGTCCACGCCGACTTCCTGGCCGGCACTGGCCGGACCCTTGTCGCGGTTGCGCAGGGCCGCCCAGCTGCTGAGCAGGGCCGCCAGCAGCAGTCCGATGCCGAGCAGGGTGCGCCAGTTCACGGTCGGCAGGCTCATGCGCCGAACCTCGCCAGGACCGCGTCCACGTGGCCCTGGGCGGCCAGCAGGATGTCGCACAGCTCACGGGCAGCGCCACGTCCGCCATCGGCGCGGGTCTGCCAGTGCACGCGCTCGGCGATCCACGGGTGGGCGTTGGCCGGCGCCACCGCCAGGCCGACCGCGCCCAGCGGCGCCAGGTCCGGCAGGTCGTCGCCCATGAAGGCCACCTGCTCCAGGCCGATGCCGTGCTGCGCACACAGCGCCTGCACGCTGGCCAGCTTGTCGCCCACGGCGATCTGGGTGTCGATGCCGAGGTCGGCGCCGCGCCTGAGCGCGGACTGGCTGTTGCGCGCGGTGATCAGCACGGGGTGGATGCCGTGCTGCTGCAGCAGTTTCAGGCCCAGGCCATCCTGCACGAAGTACGCCTTGCTCTCGTTGCCGTCCTTGTCGTAGTACAGCCGACCGTCGGTGAGGGTGCCGTCCACGTCGAAGCAGGCCAGGCGGACGCGGGCCGCGGCGGCATGCAGGTGGGCGGGGAAGGCGGGCAGGGGGGACCAGGGCATCAGGGCGGCGGACTCGGTAGGTTCGGGTGGGGCAGTACAGACTGAATGGGGTCTACGGACTGTCGGTTAAACCACCCGGGCCCGCAACAGGTCATGAATGTTCAGGGCGCCGACCGCGCGGCCCTGGCCGTCGATCACGATCAGGCCGGTGATCTTGTGGGTCTCCATCAGCCGGGCAGCCTCCACCGCCAGCTGGTCGGCACCGATGGTGCGTGGGTTGCGGGTCATCACATCGGCGATCTTCGCGGTGCGCACGTCCAGTGCACTGTCCAGCGCGCGGCGCAGGTCGCCGTCGGTGAACAGGCCGATCAGCACGCCATCGGCATCCACCACGGCGGTCATGCCCAGCCGTTTGCGGCTCATCTCCATCAGCGCTTCGCTGAGGCTGGCGTCGGCACCCACGCTGGGCAGGTCCTCGCCGGTGTGCATGACGTCGGTGATGTGCAGCAGCAGGCGACGGCCGAGGCTGCCGGCCGGGTGTGAACGGGCGAAGTCGTCGGCGGTGAAGCCGCGTGCGTCGAGCAGGGCCACGGCCAGCGCATCGCCCATCGCCAGCGAGGCGGTGGTGCTGGAGGTCGGTGCCAGCGCCAGCGGGCAGGCCTCGGCCGGAACGCTGACGTCCAGGTGGATGTCGGCGGCGGTGGCCAGGCTGGACTGCGGGCGGCCGGTCATGGAAATCAGCACGTTGCCCTGGCGCTTGAGCACCGGCAGCAGCATCAGCACTTCGTCCGACTCGCCCGAATAGGACAGGGCCAGCACCACGTCGTCCTCGGTGATCATGCCCAGGTCGCCATGGCCGGCTTCGCCCGGGTGCACGTAGAACGCCGGAGTGCCGGTCGAGGCCAGGGTGGCGGCGATCTTGCGGGCGATATGCCCGGACTTGCCCATGCCGGTGGCGACCACCCGGCCGCGGCTGGCCAGGATCGCCTGGCAGGCCTGCTGGAAGGCCTCGCCAAGGCGGTCGGCCACGGCATCCAGGGCCTGCTGCTCGATCTCGAAGACGCGGCGGCCACTGGCGACCAGGCTGGCAGGGTCGACGGAACGGGGGGGCAACAGGGATTCGGCCATGCGGACGCCACGCAGCGGAAGTAGAATGGAGGCACATTTTATTAGGAAAGCCCGTTGGACGCCGACACCATCCGCAACCTGATCGAAACCGGCCTGCCCGGCGCCCGCGCCGACGTGCAGGGCGACGATGGCGTGCATTTCGAAGCGACCGTGGTCTGCGAGGCCTTTGCCGGCAAGATGCCGCTGGCCCGCCACCGGATGGTCTATGCCACCCTGGGCGACCTGATGGGCGGCGCGATCCACGCGCTGGCGCTGAAAACCGTGACCCCGGCCGAAGCCGGCTGAACCGCAGAAGATCCCGAATACATGGCCAAGATCGTTGTGACCGGCGGCGCTGCGCTGCACGGTGAAGTGAGCATCTCCGGCGCCAAGAACGCCGTTCTCCCCATTCTCTGCGCGACCCTGCTGGCCGATGCGCCGGTGGAGATCACCAACGTGCCGCACCTGCACGACGTGGTCACCACGGTGAAGCTGCTGGGCGAGCTGGGCGCCAAGGTCACCATCGACCAGGGCACGCTGTCGCGCGGCAGCGCGATCGTGGTCGACCCGCGTTCGGTGAACCAGCACGTGGCGCCATACGAGCTGGTCAAGACCATGCGCGCCTCGATCCTGGTGCTGGGCCCGCTGCTGGCCCGCTTCGGCGCGGCGGAAGTGTCGCTGCCCGGCGGCTGCGCGATCGGTTCGCGTCCGGTCGACCAGCACATCAAGGGCCTGCAGGCGCTCGGTGCCGAGATCGTGGTCGAGAACGGCTTCATCAAGGCCACCGCCAAGCGCCTGAAGGGCGGCCATTTCACCTTCGACATGGTCAGCGTCACCGGCACCGAGAACGTGCTGATGGGCGCGGTGCTGGCTGAAGGCACCACCATCCTCGACAACTGTGCGATGGAACCGGAAGTGACCGATCTGGCGCATTGCCTGATCGCGCTGGGCGCGAAGATCGAAGGCCTGGGTACTGCCCGCCTGGTCATCGAAGGCGTCGAGCGCCTGTCCGGTGGCCGCCATGAAGTGCTTCCCGACCGCATCGAGACCGGCACCTTCCTGGTGGCCGCAGCGATGACCGGCGGCAAGGTCACGGTCAACCGTGCGCGGCCGAACACCATGGACGCGGTGCTGTCCAAGCTGGTCGAAGCCGGTGCGAAGATCGAGACCACCGACGACACCATCACCCTGGACATGCAGGGCAAGCGGCCGAAGGCGGTCAACCTGACCACCGCGCCGTACCCGGCGTTCCCGACCGACATGCAGGCGCAGTTCATGGCGCTCAACTGCGTGGCCGACGGTGTGGGCGTGATCAACGAAACGATCTTCGAGAACCGTTTCATGCACGTCAACGAACTGCTGCGCCTGGGCGCGGACATCCAGGTCGAAGGCCACACGGCCATCGTGCGTGGCAGCGAACACCTGAGCGGTGCGCCGGTAATGGCCACCGACCTGCGTGCCTCGGCCTCGCTGATCCTGGCCGGCCTGATGGCCAGCGGCGAGACCACCATCGACCGCATCTACCACCTTGATCGTGGCTACGAGAACATCGAAGAGAAGCTGTCTTCGCTCGGCGCCACCATCCGGCGCGTGCCATGATCCTGCGCGGCAAGTTCAGCCCGCGTCGCAAGGCGCTGCTGGCGCTGGTGCTGATCGTGCTGGCGTGGCTGGGCTATGCCTGGTACGCCAATATCGCCATCACTCAGGGCATCGAGCAGAAGGACATGGACTGGAACGGCGATGGCACGGTCTCGCGTGACGAGATCATCGAGTCGTTCTATGCCGTTGCGGTGAATGACAGCCAGGACGGCAACCGCCATTGCCGCACCTTCGTCTGGCGCAGCACCGGCGAGCAGATCCGCGTGGACTGCCGCACCGAGTTCAAGGCGGCCGAGGAACAGAAGCCGGCTGAAGCGAAGAAATAAGAAAACGCCCGCGGAAGCGGGCGTTTTCTTTGGGGTACACCCATCCACGCATGGCGTGGATCTACTTCAGGTTTCCAGTAGATCCACGCCATGCGTGGATGACGTGGATCTCCGGTCAGTTCATCGCCTTGATGGTCAGGTCCAGCGCATCGCGGTCGTTCTCCCGCTGCAGCATGCGCGCCGGCACCGGGAATTCCGGCACGATCCAGGCGATCAGTTCCTTGTTGCCGTCGGCACGCGACACCTTGGTCGCTTCGTAGCTCTTGCCGCCCACGGTGATCGATTCCTTGCCGATCACGCGGTAGGTCATGTTCTTGATGCGGCCTTCGTCGACCATGCGATAGGTCAGCGGCTTGCCGGCGGCCAGGTCGCGGGCGATCGCCAGGTTGATCAGCAGTGCATCCATGTCACCGGACTTCAGTGCGATCGGGCCGGCGCGGTCCGGCTTGATGTCGCCGGTCCAGGTGGCCTGGTTGCTGGTCCAGTTGTAGTTGGCCTGCACGTTGCGCTTCTTCACCAGCAGCGCCGAACGGTCCTGGCTGCTGAGCGGGCGCAGCTGGCCGCGCACCTCTTCGAACACGGTGCTCTGGCTCAGGTCGGCCAGCTGGTTCTTCACCTGCAGCGTGTAGCGCCACTTGTTGGCTCCCTCGCTGCTCAGCGTCATGCTGCCATTGGCCTGCATGCCCATGTAGCTGGCCAGGTAATCGGCCTTGAACGGCTGCAGGGCCATGGCCGGCAGGCTGGCCACCGACAGCGCGGCTGCAGCGATCCAGGTGAGGGGACGGGTCAGGGTGCTCATGCTCAGACTCCTTGGTATTCGATCAGGCGCAGATCGACGCGGTCTTCGCCGTCTTCGCGTTGCAGGATGCGCACCGGGGTGGGGACACCGTTGGCGATCCAGAGGATGGTTTCGTTGTTGCCGCCGTTGGTCCGGTAGACCCGCAGCGCGTTGTAGGACAGGTCGCCGACCTCGACGTTCTCGGTCTGCGGCGCGGCCTGGTAGTCATGCTGGCGGACCTTGCCCATGTCCACGTAGCGGTAGTGCATGGTGGCACCCGGACGGGCATCCCGCATGATCGCCAGATTGATCAGCAGGGCGCTCTGGTCGCCCGGCTGCAGCGGAATCGGCTGTGCACGGTCCTTCTTGACGTCGCCGGTCCACTGCGCGGTGCCGGCCTGCCAGTTGTAGGTGCCAACCGCCTTCTTGCCGAGGAACAGGCCCTTGCGCACCGTGCTCTGGCTGAGCGGTGCATAGACGCCGTTGCGCTCCTCGAACACCGTGCTCTGTTCGATGTTCAGGCCTAGCACGCTGGCAAAGCCGCGGCGGCCGACCACCTGCATGTCCACCCGCCACTGGCTGCCGCCGGTGTGGGTGACCTGCATGCTGGCATCGCCGGCCTCCTTGCTTTTGTAGAAGGCCTGGTAGGTAGCGGTGAACGGCTGCAGCGGCGGCGGCTCCCAGGCCAGCGCCGGAGGCATCGGCACGGCCGGTTCCGCGGGCGGCTGTACAACGGGTGCCGGCTGCGCAGGGGCCGCAGGCGCTTGCACCTGGCCCCAGCCCACGCCGGGGAGCACGGCCAGCGACAACAGCAGTGAAGTGGACAGCAGGGTCGTGGTCTTCATGGAGGACAGGGACCGCAGGAGGGGGCAGGATGCCAGCCCCGCAGTCAGCGGGGCGTGTGCATGGGAGTTACCGGTTCAGGTTCCCGGCGGAATCTAGGGCCAGCGGGCTAAACAGGGGGTGACCGTCCAGTTGCGGCTGGCCCTCCCGTTCAGCCAGGCGGCCGGTGCACAACAGCTGCAGGGTGGCGATCAGCAGGGGGTGCTCCACCGCCAGTACGCGTGCAGCCAGGCTGTCCGCGTCATCGCCGGGCAGCACCGGCACCCGCACCTGGGCCAGCACGGCGCCGGCGTCCAGCTCGGGCACGACCAGGTGCACGCTGGCACCGTGCTCGGCATCGCCGGCGTCCAGCGCCCGCGCATGCGTGTCCAGCCCTTTGTGCAGCGGCAGCAGCGACGGGTGGATGTTGACCAGGCGGCCATCGAAGCGCTGCACGAAGTCTGCGCCGAGGATGCGCATGTAACCGGCGCAGATGATCCAGTCCGGTGCGACCGCGGCCAGTGCGTCGCCCAGCGCCTGCTCGTAGGCCGCGCGGTCGACGAATTCCTTCGGTGCGTGTGCCCAGCGCAGGTCGGCGCCGACCCGCTGCAGCGCGGCGGCGGCCGGGCGGTCGGAAAACACGCCGACCACCTCGGCGGGCAGGCGGCCCGCGGCGATGGCATCGAGGATGGCCTGCAGGTTGCTGCCGCGGCCGGAGGCAAGCACGGCAATGCGGGTGGGCGCGGTCATTGCCGGGTACTCCGGCGGATCAGCGGCCAGGTCAGCAGGCTGCCCACGGTGGCCATCAACATGTCGGCATGCGCGTCCCACATGTCGCCCTGCTGCCCGTTGTAGGCCTCGGCGGCATCCGGCGACAGGGCGAGCGCGATGGCCCACTCGAACCACTCGTAGACCAGGCTGGCGCACATCACCGTCATCACCGCCAGGGTGAAGGCCTGCCCGCGGCACAGCGCCGGCCACGCGTGGCGTGCCAGCTGCAGCAGCGCCGGCGTGAAGCAGGCGCCGAACAGGAAGTGGATGAGGCGGTCGAAATGATTGCGCTGCCAACCGAACGCCGCATTCGGCGACCAGCCGGTCAGCGCCTGCGTCCACGCATCGTAGGGAACGTTGGAGTACAGCCAGCGGGCGGCCACGCAGTGCAGGGCGATGAAGCCGCAGATCGCGATGAAGGCACCGTTGCCCAGCCAGCCACCGCGGCGGTCGACCCACAGCAGGGCGGCCAGCCCGATCACGGTCAGGGTGCTGTGCAGCGCCTGCTCGGTGGGCCACAGCGGGTGGACCCAGCTGATCGCGAACACCGTCAGTACGGCGGCGAAGGCCAGCTTCTTGGGGCCCGAGAAACGGAAGGCGGTGGGCGAGGCGGTCGTCGGGAAGGCAGGCGCGGACATGGGGAGTCGATCAGGGAAGGGCGGGGCGTCTGCCGGCAAGCTCAGACGCTGAGATGGTCGCCGCGGTCGAACAGTGCGGCCATGTCAGGCTTGGAAAGGAACACCCAGGCATAGGCGGTCAGGGCCATGCCCAGCGGTCCGGCCAGCACCGCCAGCCAGGCCGCGCGCTGGCACCAGGCCAGCCCGGTGCGACGTGACAGCAGGCGCGCGGTGTGCAGCTGCACGAAGCCAAGCGCGGCAGCCAGCAGTGAAATGACGCCATACACCGTGGCCAGCACCGCGCCATCGTCCAGCCCGCGCGAGCTGGCGACCAGACCGATGAAACCGAGGAAGGCCAGCGCGGCCACCCAGTGGAAAACCGCCAGCGCGTAGAACAGCACCTTCAGCGTCTGCAGGTGGCTGGCCAGCTGCAGGTGCGCCAGGGTCTGCTGCGGCAGCGGCGGAGGCGCGCCCGGGCTCGTCATGCCGCCGTGCCAGCGGTGTCGAACGCGGCCTTGACCTGCGGGCGCAGCAGCGTGATCAGGCTGAACACGCCCAGCACGGTACCGATCGGCGTGAACAGGCAGGCCAGGCCGGCCATGATCAGGCACAGCAGGTAACGGCGGCGGCGGGCCAGGCAGCGGCCGGCATAGGCGACGAACGCGCCCAGGGTCACGCCACCGAACACGATGACGCAGCCGATGAGGGTGAACATCCAGCCGAACAGGCGCTGTTCGGCCGGCGACGAGGGCTGGTCGCCGGAGTTCATCGGCAGATTGCCGGTGAGGGCGGTGATGCCCAGCACGATGTGGACGATGAAGATCAGCGAGAACAGCGCGATCAGGCCACCGACCACGTAGTGCGCAATCGACAGCATGCGCAGATGGTCAGCATCCTGGCTGCTGAACGCCGGTACCGCCGCAGTTGGCGGCGGCACGGGGGCGGGGGGCAGGGGGGGCGTTGCGTCCATGCGGGCTCCTCGGGGCCGGGTTCAGCCGATGTGGACGCGTTCGGCGCCTTCAGCAGTGACCACCTGGCCGATGGTCCAGTGTTCCAGGCCCTGTGCCTTGACCGCCTCGGACACGGCGGCGACCTGGTCGGCCGCCACGATCAGCACGAAGCCGATGCCGCAGTTGAAGGTGCGCCACATCTCGCTGTCGGCCACGGCGCCTTCCTTCTGCAGCCACTGGAACACCGGCGGCAGGGTCCAGGCCGAGGCCTGGATGTCCAGGCCGAGCCCGTCGGGCACCACGCGGATGATGTTCTCGGTCAGGCCGCCACCGGTGATGTGGGCCATGCCGTGGATGGCCTCGCCGTGCGTCTTCAGCAGCGACAGGATCGGCTTCACGTACAGGCGGGTCGGCGCCATCAGCGCGTCGACCAGCTTCACGCCGCCTTCCAGCTCCAGGTCGGCCGGGCGGCCGGCACGGTCGTAGATGCGGCGCACCAGCGAGTAGCCATTGGAATGCGGGCCGGATGAGGCGATGCCGATCAGCACGTCGCCGGCGGCCACGCTGGCGCCGTCCTTCAGCTCGCTCTTCTCGACCGCAGCGACCGTGAAGCCGGCCAGGTCGTACTCGCCCGGGGCATACATGTCGGGCATTTCAGCGGTTTCGCCGCCGATCAGCGCGCAACCGGCCTCGGTGCAGCCATTGGCGATGCCGCCCACGACCGCCGCGGCGGTGTCGATGTCCAGCTTGCCGGTGGCGAAGTAGTCCAGGAAGAACAGCGGCTCGGCACCCTGCACCAGCACGTCGTTCACGCACATCGCGACCAGGTCGATGCCGATCGTATCGTGGCGGTTCAGCTGGTGGGCCAGCTTCAGCTTGGTGCCTACGCCGTCGGTACCCGACACCAGCACCGGCTCGCGGTACTTGTTGGACAGGTCGAACAGGGCGCCGAAGCCGCCCAGGCCGCCCATCACTTCCGGGCGGAAGCTGCGCTTGACCAGGGGCTTGATCCGCTCGACCAGCTCGTTGCCGGCGTCGATGTCGACACCCGCGTCACGGTAGGTGAGGGGGGAGGGGGCGGAAGACGGGGTGTTGGTCACGGGCGTCGGCGCTGGCAGGGGTTGAACGAGCGATTTTAACAGGCCGCATTGGCGCAAAGGCCGTATTCGGGCAACAATTCCCCCGGATTCGTCGAGCCAATGGATGTCCTGATGCGCCGCAGCCTGATTCTGACCCTGCTCCTTGCACTGAGCCTGCCGGTGGCCACGATGGCCCAGAGCGGCCTGCGCACCGAGGGAGATGTCGCCACCGCCTCCGGTGCCTACGAGGCCGAAGTGCCCGTCAACAGCCAGGCCGAAGCCGATCGCAACGGTGCCCTGGCCCGTGCCCTGAGCGTGGTGCTGGGCAAGCTGTCCGGCGACCGCAACGTGATGTCACGCCCCGGCGTGGTGCAGGCGCTGCGCAATGCCAAGGACTACGTGGCCAGCTACGACTACAAGCAGGACCAGAGCGTGGGCGCCAGCGGCGCACCGAGCTTCCGGACCCTGCTGGTGGCCCGCTTCCGCGAGGATGACGTCGATTCGCTGGTCTCGGCACTGGGCCTGCCGCTGTGGCCGCAGCCGCGACCGAAGCCGGTACTGTGGCTGGCCGTCGACGACGGCAGTGGCCCGCGCCTGGTCAGCGTCCAGCAGGCCAATGCCGCCCGCCCGCTGCTGAACCGCGCCATCGAGCGGGGGTACAAGCTGGGCCTGCCCAGCGGCGGTGCCGCCGAACAGGCCCTGGCCGGTGCCATCTGGCGCCAGGACAGTGCCGCCGTGGCCCGTGCCTCCTCGCGCTACTCGCCGCCGATGCAGCTGATCGGCAAGCTGTACCGCGCCAATGGTGGCTGGCAGGCGGACTGGGTGTTCGTCGACAACGGCCGCGAACTGAACAAGTGGACCAGCAAGGACGCCAACGCCATGCGCGCGATGGCCGCCGGTGCCGACGGCGCCGCCGATGCGCTGGTCAAGCGTTACGCCAAGGCCGGCGTGGCCGTCGGCCAGGCCGGCACCTACCGCCTGGTGGTGACCGGCATCAACAGCGCCGATGACTACCTGCGCCTGGCCGCTGGCCTGCGCGAGGTGCCGGTGGTGCGCAATGTCACTCCGCTGCACGCCTCGGCCGGCCAGCTGGAGCTGAGCGTGGAGATGACCACCGGCCTGGCCGGCTTCAACCGCATGCTCGGCGACAACGGCGTGCTGGTGCCAAGCGCGCCGCTGCCGGCCCTGCCGACCCCGATCGATGACAGCACCGGTGCCCCGGTGGCCGCGCCGGTCAGCAACGAGTATCGCCTGCGATGACCCTGACCCCGGAAGCTGAAATCGCGCAGTTCCTGCGCCGGCTGAAGTACATCCTGTTCGCCGGCCTGATCGGCTGGGTGGTGTGGCTGCTGGCGCCGATCCTGACCCCGTTCGTGCTGGCACTGGCGCTGGCCTGGCTGGGTGACCCGCTGGTGGACCGCATCGAGGCCACCGGCCGTTCGCGCATGACCGGCGTGGTGCTGGTGTTCGCCGCGATGGTGCTGGTGCTCGTGGCACTGCTGCTGGTGCTGGTGCCGATGATCGAGCGCCAGATCACCACGCTGATCGCGGTCGCGCCGCAGGCGCAGGCATGGCTTATGCAGACCGGCATTCCCTGGTTCGAGCACAAGACCGGCCTGGAAGTGATGCAGTGGCTGGATCCGGACCGCCTGATCGAATGGGTGCGCAGCCATTGGCAGCAGGCCGGCGGCTTCGCCACCACGTTCATGGGCTACGTCTCGCGTTCGGGCTTTGCGATGGTGACCTGGGTGGTCAACATCCTGCTGCTGCCGATCCTGGCGTTCTACTTCCTGCGTGACTGGGACAAGCTGGTCGAGCGGGTGGCCTCGGTGATCCCGCGCAACCAGATCGGCACCATCAGTGCGCTGGCACGCGAGTCCAACGAAGTGCTGGGGGCGTTCATCCGCGGCCAGTTCCTGGTGATGCTGGCGCTGGGCGTGATCTATGCCGGCGGCCTGTCGCTGGTCGGCCTCAAGCTGGGCCTGCTGATCGGCCTGATTGCCGGCCTGATCAGCTTCATCCCGTACCTGGGCGCGACCACCGGCATCCTGATGGCCATCGTGGCCGCACTGGTGCAGGCGCAGGGCTTTGACCTGAAGCTGCTGCTGCTGGTCGGCGTGGTGTTCACCGTGGGCCAGCTGCTGGAAAGCTACGTGCTGACCCCGCGCATCGTCGGCGACAAGATTGGCCTGCACCCGGTGGCGGTGATCTTCGCGGTGATGGCCGGCGGCCAGCTGTTCGGCTTCCTCGGCATGCTGCTGGCGCTGCCGGTGGCGGCGGTGACCAACGTGCTGCTGCGCTATGCCCACCAGCGCTACCGCCAGAGCGAGCTGTACGTGGGCGAGAAGCCGGCGATCGTGCTTGATGGCGTGGTCGACGCCCCCCATATCATCGTTCCGGACGACAAGGGCCCCGACCTGAAGTGATGGGTGTGCCGCAACTGCCGCTGGCCCTGCATTACCCGCGGGACCAGCGCCTGGAGACCTTCATCGGCGCGCCGGATGGCGCGCTGGCGCAGCTGCGCGCGATCGCGGTCGGCGCCAGCCACGACTGGGTCTACCTGGAAGGTGCGGCGGGAACCGGCAAGACCCACCAGGCGCTGGCGATGTGCTCCAGCGCCGAGCAGGCCGGACGCCTGCCGACCTACGTGCCGCTGGCCAGCGCCGCCGGCCGTGTCCGCGCGGCGCTCGATGGGCTGGAAGTGCGCGAACTGGTGGCGCTGGACGGCCTGGACGAGGTTGCCGGCAACCGCGAGGACGAGATCGCGCTGTTCGATTTCCACAACCGTGCGCGCGCTGCGGGCGTGACCGTGCTGTACACCGCGCAGAAGGCACCGGGCGAGCTGGGCCTGGTGCTGCCGGACCTGCGCTCGCGGCTGGGCCAGTGCGTGCGCGTGCTGCTGCAGCCGCTGGATGAGGAAGGGCGGGCCGCGGTGCTGCGTGAGCGTGCACTGCGACGCGGCCTCGCCATCGACGAGGCGGCCATCGAGTGGCTGCTGTCGCACACCGGTCGCGAACTGGGTGGATTGATCACCCTGCTGGACTGGCTGGACCGCGAATCACTGGCGGCGAAGCGGCGGATCACCGTGCCGTTCCTGCGCCAGGTGCTGGAAGAAGGCCGGCCGCGTTACTGAGGGTGGGGTTTGCTTTGCAGGGCTGCGCCCTGCACCCGCCGAAGCCGAAGCCGAAGCAACGTCAACGTCAAAAGCGGGCTATCCGTGGGATGGCGGGGTGGCTCAGGTTGCGGGGGACGGCGCAAGTACGTCCATGTAGCCTCGGTCGCGCCATCCATGGCGCTCACGCCCCCGCAACCTGAGCCACCCCGCCTTCGACAGTTGGCTGCGATCTGCCGGGACTGCGCACTGCACTGCTGTTGGTAGGTGTCGACCTTGGTCGACATGTGTCTTGCTTGTGGTAGGTGACGACCGTTGGTCGTCACCAGAGCAAGCGCAGCGAAGCGACCCGCTTTTGCTTTTCTTTCTTTCTTCCGTGGCTGGACGCCCACGGAAACTGTCAGAGGCCGGGCGGGGTGGGCTCGCGGGGGTGTCCGCGGCATGGATGCCGCGGCCAAGCCCCCAGGGACGGGTTCACGGCGTCCCCCGCGAACCCACCCCGCCCGGCCAAGCACGGCATCTGCTCTGAAAACGACCAGCCACGAGGGGCTCAGCCGTTCGCTGCCAACTCCGCATCCAGCGCGCGCAGGCGATCCACCGTCCCGACATCGGTCCAGCGCCCACGATGGTGCTGCCCGCTCATCAACCCCTGCGCCATGAAGTGCTTCTGCAGCGGCACCACCGAGAACTTCGGTGGCAGCCGCTCGCTGCCCGGTGCATCACCGATCACCGTGCGCCAGTCGGCCACGATCGAAGGACGGTACACGCCGATGCCGGCATAGGTCAGGCACGGCCCTGCACGGTCGTGATGCAGCAGGCCCTGCGCATCGAGTCGATAGTCACCGTCGGGGTGTTGCACCGGATTGTCGACCAGCACCAGGTGTGCCTGGCCCTGCGGCTCGCGCGGCAGCGTGGCGAAATCGAAATCGGTCCAGATGTCGCCGTTCACCACCAGGAACGGGGCGTCGCCCAGCACTGGCAACGCGTTGAGGATGCCGCCGCCGGTTTCCAGCGGGGTCTGCCCTTCGTACAGGAAATGCAGATGCAGGCCCCATTGGCTGCCATCGCCCAGCATCGCCGGAAACTGTTCGGCCAGCCACGCAGTGTTGACCACCACCTCGCGCACGCCGAGCGCCGCGAGGCGTTCCAGGTGCCAGACGATCAGTGGCTTGCCGGCCACTTCCAGCAGCGGCTTGGGCGTGTGCAGGGTCAGCGGGCGCATGCGCTCACCCAGCCCGGCGGCAAAGACGAGTGCCTTCATCGGGCCACGCGCATCGGTGCGGACAGTTCGGCCAGCGCCGGCTTGATGCGCTCGTCCAGCAGCTGCTGCAGCGGCGCCAGTTCGCGATAGCGCGGCAGCACTTCATCCAGGTAGGTGATGAAGCGCGGTGCGTCGTCCAGGTAGTGGCCCTTGTTGTCGCGGTAGCGCAGGCGGCAGAACAGGCCGAGAATCTTCACGTGGCGCTGGATGCCCATCCAGTCGGCATCGCGCAGGAAGGTGGCACGGTCGGGCACCGGCAGGCCGGCGCTGCGTGCGCGCTCGTGGTACTGCGCCAGCCACTCGTCCACGCGCTGCAGCGGCCAGCTCAGGAAGGCGTCCTTGAACAGGCTCACCGCGTCGTAGGCGATCGGGCCACGCACCAGGTCCTGGAAGTCCAGCACCGCGGGGCCGTCGTCGACCGGCATCAGGTTGCGCGGCATGTAGTCGCGGTGGGTCATCAGCTGGGCCTGGCCCAGCGCATTGTCCATCAGCCGGCGGTGCACCAGCTGCAGGCCTTCAATCTCGCCACAGTCCAGCTCCAGGTTCAGGTGGCGCTGCAGGAACCATTCGTCGAACAGGCCGGCATCACGCTGCAGCAGCGCTTCGCCGAACTGGCCGAAGTCGGCCGGCACCGGGATCGCCTGCAGGCGCAGCAGCTGTTCGATCGAACGGCCGAACCAGTCATCGGCGTTGCGCTCGTCGAGGATCTTCGCCAGGGTCGGGCCGCCGAGATCTTCCAGCAGCAGGAAGCCGGCCTCCAGGTCCTGGGCGAGCAGCGTGGGCACGCGCAGGCCGTGGTCGTGCAGCAGGCGGCGCATGCGCAGCCACGGCCGCGGATCTTCCAGTCCCGGAGGAGCGTCCATCACGATGTGGCTGCCACGCGTGCTGGTGGTGCGCCAGTAGCTGCGCATGCCGGCATCGACCGAGGCGCGTTCGACCACCGCGTCGGCATCGTCGAGCTGGGTACGGGCCCACTGCAGGCGCTGCGCGCTGCGCTGGGGATCAGAGGCGGGTTCGGTCATGCAGGCATATCCGGGCGCGCCGGGCGCGCCAACGTCGGCAACAGGAAGGGAAGGGGGAGCGGCGTCAGCGGCGGCCGCTGAACAGGCGCAGGACGGCAAGAACGGCCACCGCGCCCACCACTGCACCGAGGAAACCAGCCGGTTCGCCAGGGGCGTACCAGCCCATGTACTGGCCGAACCAGCCGGCCAGCAGGGCACCGAGAATGCCCAGCACGATGGTCAGCAGGCAGCCCATGCGGTTGTTGCCGGGCATGAAGAACCGCCCGAGCAGGCCGACGAAGAAGCCAACCAGCAGGATGTACAGCCAGCTGCTGCTGCCGAACAGACCATTCATGCGCGCGGATTCCGCTTGAGTGTGGACGCAGCCTAGCAAGGCCAGGCTGCGTCCGTCACGGGTGCCGGATCAGCAGCAGCCGTGGTCGCCGTGGCGGGTGCCGCTGTCGGCAGCCACCGGCGAACCGCTGGTCTCGCCGCGCAGGCTGGCGGCGTAGTGCTCGCTGATCACCTTGGACACGCAGGCGGTGACCTTCTTGCCCATCGGGATGTGCAGGAACTCGTTCGGGCCGTGCGCGTTGGAATGCGGGCCGAGCACGCCGGTGATCATGAACTGGGCGCCCGGAAACTTCTCACCCAGCATGCCCATGAACGGGATCGAGCCACCTTCGCCCATGTACATCGCCGGCTTGCCGAAGAAGGCCTGGCTGGCGTCGTCGATGGCCTGGGTCAGCCACGGCGCCATTGCCGGGGCGTTCCAGCCGGTGGAGGCCTTTTCCAGGTCCAGGGTGACGTGGGCGCCGTTCGGCGGATCGCGCAGCAGCGCTTCCTTCAGCAGCTCGCCACAGGTCTTGCCATCGGCGGTCGGCGGCAGGCGCAGCGACAGCTTCACCGAGGTCTGCGGGCGCAGCACGTTGCCGGCCGATTCCAGCGCCGGCATGCCACCCACGCCGGTAACCGACAGCGCCGGGCGCCAGGTGCGGTTGAGCACCAGCTCGGTCAGGTCCTCGTTCATCGGACGCAGGCCGTCGACCATCGGGAACTTCTCGAAGATCTCGGTATCGACCACTTCGGCGGCACGCTTGGCCTGCGCCTGGCGCTCGGCCGGGATCTCCACGTTCATGCCGTCGATCAGGATGCGGCCGGTGTCCTGGTCCTCGATGCGCGACAGCAGCTGGCGCAGCAGGCGGAAGCTGGACGGCACCACGCCGGAGGCATCGCCGGAGTGCACGCCTTCGTTGAGCACCTTCACGGTGAAGTTGCCGCCGGTCAGGCCGCGCAGCGAGGTGGTGCACCACAGCTGGTCGTAGTTGGCGCAGCCCGAATCCAGGCAGACCACCAGCGACGGCTTGCCGATGCGGTCGGCCAGGTGGTCGACGTAGGCCGGCAGGTCATAGCTGCCGGACTCTTCACAGGCTTCGATCAGCACCACGCAGCGGGCGTGCGGCAGGCCCTGGGCCTGCAGTGCCAGCACCGCGGCCAGCGAGCCGAAGATGGCGTAGCCGTCGTCCGCACCGCCGCGGCCATACAGCTTGTCGCCGCGCAGAACCGGGGTCCACGGGCCGAGATCGTCGTCCCAGCCGGTCATTTCCGGCTGCTTGTCGAGGTGGCCATAGAGCAGGATGGTGTCGTCGCCGGTTTCGGCGCCGGTGGCCGGAATTTCCAGGAAGATCAGCGGGGTACGGCCTTCCAGGCGCACCACTTCAACCTTCAGGCCGGGCAGCTGCTGAGCCTTGGCCCAGTTCTCCATCAGGGTGACCGCCTGTTCCATGTAGCCGTTCTGCACCCAATTGGCGTCGAACATCGGCGACTTGTTGGGAATGCGGATGTAGTCGACCAACTGCGGGACGATTTCGCTGTCCCACTTGTCATTGACGAATTGGCCGAGCTTGGCGCTGTCCATCTGAAACTCCGGTTGCATGGGCTGATCCGCGCATTCTACGCCTGTGCTGAGGGTAGGGTTTTTCCTACATCACGTCGGGTATTTGGCTGGCTTACGGAAATCCGGGAAACCGATAGGCTGTGCACATGTGGTGACGGACACTGTTCCTACCGACGGGATTGCCGGTCGGGACGGCCAGAATCACAGGGAGATACACGTCGTGCCTTGGTTTGTCGTGTTGAGGGCACTGGTGCTGGTAGTGGGGATCGCTGGGGCGCATGCCGCCGAACCGATCGACATCAACCGCGCCGATGCCCAGGCGCTGCAGCAGGGATTGACGATGGTCGGAGCCGCCAAGGCCGAGGCGATCGTCGAGCACCGGCGCAGACACGGCCCGTTTCATCGCGTCGAGGACCTGACGCAGGTGAAGGGGATAGGGAAAGCGATCGTCGAACGGAATCGACAGCGGATCACCGTAGGCAACGGGTTGTTGCCGGCGGATCCGGTACCCGGATCGGTACCGGTGCGGACCGTACCCAGGCGCTGACAGCAGGAATCGTCGGAACCGGCAGGAGGCTGGTTCACCGGACACGGACAGGAAGGCCGTGACCACCGACCGCCGCAGGACGCGGCACCAATCACCAGGATGGTGGCATCACAGACCTGTGGAAGGGGCTGAGATACAAACAGGACAGACGCGGCCGCGTGCAGGATGCAACGCTACCCCCACAGCGCAGGATGCGAGGGGGCGGCAGCAGGCCGACAAGGACGTAACGATTGCCCGGTACGACACATGGCTGTGTCGCCGGGCAGTTTCATTTCCGGCGCCCGGTTTTGCCGCGGTCACCACGGGCCGATGGTGTACGGTGGCCGCTCCGCATGGAAAGGACACCGCTGGATGCTTCCGCACCGCCCCACGACCCTGATGCTCGCCTTGGCGCTGGCCCTGCCGCTGCTGGCCCACGCCGCTGCACCGGCTGCGGCTGCCAAGCCAACGGCCGCTGCTGCCAGCACCGCCGAGGTACGCGGGCCGACCGACCTGAAGCCGGGCGAGTACCTGTGGCATCCGGAAATCTCGCCGACCGGACCGATCGTGCTGGTGGTCAGCCTGGATGAGCAGCGCGCCTACGTCTACCGCAACGGCATTGCCATCGGCCTGACCACGATCAGCTCGGGCAAGGCCGGGCACGAGACACCGACCGGTGTGTTCACCATCCTGCAGAAGGACAAGGACCACAAGTCCAATCTCTACAACAGCGCGCCGATGCCCTACATGCAGCGGCTGACCTGGGACGGCATCGCCCTGCATGGCGGCAGCCTGCCCGGGCACCCGGCCTCGCACGGCTGCGTGCGCCTGCCGCAGGCGTTCGCGCAGAAGCTGTTCAGCGAAACCCAGCGCGGCGATACGGTGGTGGTGGCCGATGCCAAGAGCTCGCCGATGACCCTGGCCTATCCGTCGGTGCTGGCACCGGTCAACGCACGTGGCCAGGCCCTGCCGGAGACCGAGGGCGGGGCGCCGGCGCAGGCCTGGTGGGACGACAGCGCAGCCCCGGCCGGGCAGGTCGGCATCCTGGTCAGCCTGCATGACCAGCGCCTGTATGTGCTGCGCGATGGCGTGATGATCGGCGAGTCGCCGCTGAAGGCCGACGCCCTGCCGGCATTCCAGGGCACCACGCTGTTCGTGATGGGGCAGGGCTACAGCGATACGCCCAGCCCGTTGGACGTGAACCAGCGCCTGCACCAGTGGACGGCCTATCCGCTGCTGGGCCAGGACCGTGCCCAGGCCACCCCGGACCTGCTGGCCACGCCCTCGTTGCCGATGGCGCTGCCGGCCGATTTCGCCCGCCAGCTGTACCAGGTGCTGGTGCCGGGCACGACCCTGCTGGTCACCTCGCTGCCGGCGGTCCGCCCAAGCCCGGCTGAATCCGGAATGCAGCCGGTCTTGGAATCCGAGCCGCCAGGGTCCACCCTCAAGGGCAACTGAGTCCCCTCGTTGTGCCCATGACTGCATCCCGCCTGTGCCGGCTGGCCGCGTTCGGCCTGCTGGCGACCTCCGCCAGCGCCCCGGCGCTGGCACAGACGCCCGCCCTCGCCACCAGTGCCGATGATCTGGCTGCCTTGCTGTCGCGCAGTGCGCCCAAGGCCGACCGCCACGTGTTGCAGCTGGCGGCACATGCCATGCGCTGTGCGCTGCAGCGGCCGGAGCTGGGCATCAACGGTGATCGCCTCAGCGTGATCGACTATTCGCGGCCGTCCACCGAGCCGCGCCTGTGGGTGTTCGACCTGGCGCACCAGCGCCTGCTGTTCGAGGAATGGGTGGCGCATGGCCGCAACAGCGGCGAGAACCGCACCGAACACTTCTCCAACCGCGATGGCAGTTTCATGTCCAGTCTCGGCGCGTTCACTGCGCAGGAGACCTACATGGGCGGCAATGGATATTCGCTTCGCCTGGCCGGCCTGGAGCCGGGCTTCAACGACCGCGCGCGCGAACGCGCGATCGTCATCCACGGCGCACCCTACGTGAACCCGGCCACCGCACAGCTGCAGGGGCGGCTCGGCCGCAGCCTGGGCTGCCCGGCGGTGCGGCTGTCGGTGGCCAAGCCGCTGATCGACGCCCTGCGCGGTGGCACGATGGTGTTTGCCTACTACCCCGATCAGGATTGGCTGAAGCACTCGCAGTTGCTGGGGGGCGAGTGCGGTGGCCAGGGCACGCTCGCCACGCGGTGATGCACGACGGCGCGCGGCGTGATGCAATGCGCCGATGAACATCGACTCCCTGTTGCACACTCCGAGCCAGGTGATCTCCCACCTGGACTATCGCCGCGAACGCTGGCGGAATGGACTTGGCTGGACCCGCGAGATCCTGCGCCTGCCTGCACAGGGTGATGACTGGGCGCTGCGCCTGTCGGTGGCCGAGATCGAGCAGGACGCTGCGTTTTCCGCCTTCCCCGGCGTGGAGCGCGAACTGGTGCTGCTGCAGGGCAATGGCGTGCGCCTGCGTTTCGAGGATGGCCGAGTGGCCGAGGTGCTGCCGCCGCACGGTCGGGTGCGCTTTGCCGGTGAGGAAGCGCTGCACGGCGAACTGGTCGATGGCACCACCCACGACTTCAACCTGATGTGGAAGCGCGACCTGCTGCAAGCCGAACTGCTGCACCGGCCGCTGGTGGGCACGATGTTCTTCTTCTGCGAACCGGGCGCTGCGTGGGCGCTGCACCTGCTGGCCGGACAGGCGGAGTTCGGTGCCGATAGTGGCCTGCCGGCGCTGCAGGCGGGAGACACCGCGTGGTTGGCGGCGGGCGAGAGGCAGCGTCATGCGTTGCAGGGCGGTGGCGAATTGCTGGCGATACGGGTAACGAGCGCCGGGTAGCGCCGGGCCACGCCCGGCGTCATGGGGCGCCATCCACGCATGGCGTGGATCTACTGCTGTGCGGTTGCCATCATGCCTGGACACGCCGTCATGGTGCGGCTGTGGTTGGGGTCAGAGCCCTTTCCTGCGGAAAGGGATCCGACCCCGATGGTTCGTTCAATACACATCGCGCCGGTAACGTCCGGCCAGCAGCAGCGCTTCCTTGCCTGCGGTACCCAGCACCTGCTCGATCACTGCATCCACGGCCGGGGCCATGCCCTGCAGGCTGCCGCAGACCAGGATCGCCGCGCCTTCATCGACCCACTGCCGCAGCGTTGCCGCTTCGGCCAGCAGCCTGTCCTGCACATAGCGATGCGTACCGCCGTCGCGGCTGAACACTGCATCCAGCCGCGTCAGCGCGCCGTTGGCCAGCATCGCCTGCAATTCTTCGCCGAAATGGAAGTCGTGCGCGGCGGTGCGCTCGCCGAACAGCAGCCAGGTACGACGCGCGCCACGCTGGGCACGTTCGTGCAGGTGCGCGCGCAGGCCGGCGATGCCGGTGCCGTTGCCGATCAGCAGCAGCGGTACATCGGCGGGCGCGCCATGGAAATTGTCGTTGCGGCGAAGTCGCAGCTGCACCGGTTCGCCGAGTGCGGCGTGGTCGCACAGCCAACCGCTGCCGATGCCGGGTGTGCCATCGGTGCGCAGCTGGCGACGCAGCAGCAATTCCACCGCGCCGTCGGCCATCACCGATGCGATGGAATACTCGCGATGGGGCAGCGGTTGCAGGGTTGCCAACAACGCGGGCAGATCACCCGGAGGGACCAGCGAGGGCAGATGCGAGCGCTCGATACGGGCCAGCAGCGCCTGCCCGTCATCCAGCACGGTGTCTGCATCGAAGCCCTGTGCATCGAGCCAGGCGCGCGCGCTGTGGCGTGGGTGCTGCGGGCCGATCTCGGCGATGTCGCCGGCCTGCCATTGCACATCGACGCCAGGCGGTGGCTGCAGGCGCAACCAGTACACCGGGCCGCCGGGGCTGCCCGGATTCAGATGCTCGCGTTGCAGCAGCGTCCACGGCTGATACTCGGCCGGGCTCCAGTCGGGCAGTTCAGTGGCGCCGCCGCCAAGTTGTCCCAGCAACTGCTGCCAATGTCGCAGCGCCGCCGGATCGGCATTGTCGACCTCGATCGCATCGAACAGCGGATGTGCACCGTGCTGGCGCAACCACTGGTCCAGCTGGTGGCCGAATCCGCAGAAGTGGCCATAGCTGCGGTCGCCCAGCGCGAGCACGCCGTACTGCAGATGCTGCAGCGGAGGCGGCGTGGCCATCACCCCGCGCAGGAACGGCAGGGCGTGGTCGGGCGGATCGCCTTCGCCGGTGGTGCTGGCAATGAACAGCGCGCGCTGGCTGTCGGCCAGCAACGCGGCATCGACCTCATGCAGTCCGCGCACACGCACCGGCACGCCGGCACCGCGCAGGGCCTCGGCACTGCGTTCGGCCAGTTCGCGGGCAAAGCCGGTCTGGCTGGACCAGACCAGCAGGATCGGGGGCGTGTCACCGGTTGTGGCATCGTCGCGCGGACGACTGCGCCACCACAGTGCTGCGCAGGCCAGCGCGTACAGCGCGGTGGTGATGATGGCGATCTGCGATTGCCGTGCCGGCGGTGCGCCCTGCCACCAGGCTTCGCCGAGGTGAAGTCGCAGCAGCGCCCAGGCGATCAGCGCCAGTACGATCAGTACAAGTGCGTTGCCGAGCAGTGCGCGCGATGGCCGAGTGCTCATGCGTCCTGCCCGTCGAGCAGGCGCTGGAAGGCGCTGCTGAGGAATTCGCGGGGGCCATCCGCTGCGCGTTGCAGGTAGCGTGCGGCCAGTCCTTCGCGTTCGGCCAGCGCCATGCCCTGTTCGCGACCCAGCACGGTCAGTGCGGTGGCCCAGGCATCGGCGTGCATGGCGTCGTCGGCTACCACGGTTACTGCCGCGGCGACCTGCCGCACCGGTCTGCCTGTACGCGGGTCGAGGCTGTGACTGTAGGCCTCGCCATCGGCCTGGTACTGGTGCCAGCGATCGCCGGAAGTGGCCACCGCCTTGCCGTCCAGCGCCAGCACCCGTGGCGGGGCATCGGTGTGCGCATCCTCTTCCGGTGCGGATTCCACCAGCACGCGCCACGGCTGGCCGTCCGGTTTGCGGCCGTAGCCGGCCAGCTCGCCGCCAACTTCGATCAGCGCCGCGGCGATGCCCTGCGCGCGCAGCCAAGCGGCGACATGATCGACGCCGAAGCCCTTGGCGATCGCAGAGAGATCCAGTTCCAACCCGCCCGGTTGCAGCAGCGCATCGTCCTGCCACTGCAGGCGCTGCCAACCGCATCGGTCGCGGGTGGCCTGCAGGGTGTTGGCATCGGGCAGGTGGCGATCGCCTGCGTGTGCACCGAACCCCCATAGCGCCACAAGCGGGCCGACGGTGGGATCGAAGGCGCCGTCACTGGCGGCAGCGATGGACTGTGCGCAGGCCAGGACGTGGCGCGTTTCGGCGGGCAGCACGCACCATTGGCCGGCGTCGGCGCGGTTGTAGCGGCTCAGATCCGAACCGCGCTCCCAGGTGCTCATCTGCGCGACCACCTCATCCAGCCGCGCCTGGATGCCAGCGTGCAGCGGGTGTAGGTCGCGCTGGCGCGACGCGACCAGCGACACACTCCAGGTGGTGCCCATGGTGGTGCCACCGAGGCGGGCGATGTCGAGCAGGGAATCGGTCATGGTGATGCGTTGCGGCGGCGATGCCGGGGATTGCCCGGCATCGCGGTCCACATTACTGCGGCAGCACTTCCAGCGTGGCGACGTAGCTCAGGCGGCGCTTGGCGGCCTGCTTCACCGACGTCTTGTTGTCCTCGGTGCCGGTTTCCAGCCAGTACATGCCGGCTTCCGGCCAGGTCACCTTGATCTCGCCCTTGGCGTCGCTGGTCAGCTTCAGCTCGTCCTGCGCGTTGCGGTAGCGGGTGGCGCCACGCACGATCTCGAACTCCAGGCCGGCGGTCGGCTTGCCATCGACCAGCACGCGGAAGGTGGCTTCCTCGCCGGCGAACAGGTCATTCGGGTGGCCGACGGCGACCAGTTCGATGCCACGGTTGGTCGGCTTCAGCGCGGTATCGTTCGGCGCGCCGTTGGTGACGAAGGTCTCCACGCGGCCGACCGACTGGCTCACTTCCAGCTTCTTCGCGTCCTTCGGCAGTTCACCGAAGGTAGCCACGCTGCCGCGCCAGCGCTTGCGCTCGCCGTTCTGCTCGTAGGTGGCGAACAGCCCGTCATTGACCGAGGCAATGCGGTAGGTGCCGGGCTGCTTCAGCTCAACGTCGAACACGCTGCGGTACTTGCCGGTGGCGGCGTTCTGCGGCTGTACGGTGCTGCCATCCGGGGCGGTGATCACCACCGACTCCAGGCGCAGCGGCACGTGGTTGAAGTAGAACAGGTCGTTGGAGACCGCACCGTCGACGGTGATCCACGGCGCGTTGCCGGCGATCACGGTCTGCGAGGGCAGCAGCCAGGCCTTGTGGGCCAGGGCGGAGAAGGGAAGGGCAGCGGCCAGGGCGGCGGCGAGGACGAGCGTGCGCTTCATGCGGAAGACTCCAGTTGGAAGGGGTCGGATCCCTTTCCAACGGAAAGGGCTCTGACCCCGAAGGATAGGGCGATGGGGTCAGAGCCCTTCCTGCGGAAGGGATCCGACCCCGGCTCAGGCAGTTACGGTTTGACGGCGAGGGTGACCTGGCCGAGTTCGGTGGCGCCCTGCGCCTTGCCGTTCTGCGCGGCGGTGGCCGGCCAGGTGAAGGGGATCTTCAGCAGTTCACGGCCACCGACTTCGCGCACCGCTTCGACCACCAGGGTGTAGTTGCCCGGGGCCAGCTGCTTCAGTGCCGGCTGCTTGTCGTTGAACGACAGCGCGTGCTTGCCGGCCGGGCGGGTCGGGCCGGTCACGCCGTCCACCGGTACCTGCAGGGTGCGGCCGCTCTTGCGCCACCACTGGCGCAGGTCGGGCAGCCACTTGGTGCCGTGGCCTTCGCTGTTGCTGGTCTGCTGATACCAGACCGACAGGTTGGCCGCGACCTTCTGGTCGGCGCCTTCCAGCCACACTGCCACGTACGGGCGGTGGTACTCGGCCACGTTGAGCTTGGGCACTTCGACGTTGATGTCGAGGGTGGTGGCATAGGCCGGCGAGGTGGCCAGCAGGCCGCTGAGGGCGATGGTCAGGGTGACGCGCATGGGGCGGCTCCGGGGAAACGGATGGAATTCATGGGGGACGTCAGTGGATCAGCAGCAGGGCGATCAGCAGCGGAATCATCAGGCCGAGGCCGACCAGCGGCCAGGTCATGCGCCGCTGCCGCGCATGCAGGTGCAGCAGGAACAGGCCGGTGATGCAGAACACCAGGCAGGCCACGGCGAACAGGTCCAGGAACCAGCCCCACGCCGGGCCGGCATTGCGGCCCTTGTGCAGGTCATTGAGGTAGGACACGACGCCGCGCGAGGTCGATTCGTATTCCACCGCGCCGGTCTCGCGATCGATGCTCAGCCAGGCGTCGCCGCCGGGGCGCGGCAGCGACAGGTAGATCTCTTCGGCCGACCACTCGGCCGGGCGTCCACCGATGGCGATGCCCAGCTGCGTGTCCAGCCATTGCCGGGCCGGGCGCGGGATCGGTGCGTTGCCGTCTTCGCGCGTGCCGAGCTGGCCGAGAAGTTCGGCCGGCAGTTCCAGCTGCTGGTTCTGCACCTGGGGTTTGGCTTCGATCTTCGCCGCATGGTTGAGGGTCAGACCGGTCACCGCGAACAGCAGCATGCCGATCAGGCACACCGCCGAGCTGATCCAGTGCCACTGGTGCAGCGTCCGCAGCCAGAAGCCACGGTTCTGTTGCTGCTGCACGGTGGAGGAGGCAGGACGGCTCACGGCACGGTTCGGGGCGGACGGGGACTGCCCATTACATCATTGATGAGAATAGCTCGCAATTGCGTATCGTTCTGTATCCCTGGAGGGGAGTGCCGGCGGCGGTCAGCTGCCGGCACCATCACTGATCAGTAGATCCACGCCATGCGTGGATGAAGCGGTGCCGACCAAGGTCGGCACCCGCCGGGGCAGGGCAATGCCGGTGCGCAGAGGTCAGAACTTCGCGTTGAGCGAAATCCAGTAGCTGCGGCGCTGGTCCTTGGTCGCATAGTCGTCCACGCAGTTGAACTCGCTCTGGCTGATCAGCAGGCACGACTGCGAGACGAAGTCCTTGTCGAACAGGTTGTTGACCCGCGCGTTCACCGTCAGCCATGGCGTGGCCTTCCAGCTGCCGCCGAGATGGAAGATGGTGTAGTCCTCGTAATAGCGGGTGTGGCTGGCGCCGTTGGCGTCCAGCAGCGTGTCGCGGTAGCGGTCGTAGCGGCCTTCGCCGATCAGCGACAGGCTGACCGCTTCGTTGACCTGCCAGTTGAGGCTGGCGTTGGCCATGTGCCTGGCCGGCATCGTGCCGCTGATCGGCAGGCCCTTCTGCGCGCCGCTGGTCTGCTCGCTCTTGGTCCAGGTGTAGTTGCCGCGCAGCTGCAGGCTGTCGAGCAGGTCGACATGCGCGGCCAGTTCGGCGCCACGGGTCTCGGCCTTGTCGATGTTCACGCTCTGGGTGAAGGTGCTGTAGCCCAGTGCCGCCCAGCCCGGGCCGATGTCCACGCAGTAGCCGCTGCCGGCGCGGGCCACTTCGCAGTTCGGGAAGGTGCCGCCGCTGGCGATCTTGTCCTCGAACTTGTTGAAGAAACCGGTGACGTTGAAGCCCCAGCGCTGACCCTCGTAGTAGGCGGCCAGCTCGTAGTTGGTGCTGGTTTCCGGCTTCAGGTTGGGCGAGCCCACCAGCGGCAGCACGCCCTGGCCACCGAAGCCGGTGATGCCCGGGAACAGCTGGTCCGGACGCGGGGTCTTGTAGCCGGTGCTGACGCCACCCTTGAAGGTCCATGCGTCGCTGGCGTTCCACACCAGGTAGCCGCGCGGGCTGACATGGCTGCCGAACACGTTGTGGTCGTCGTAGCGCAGGCCGAAGGTGGCGGTGAGGGTGTCGGTCAGCGCCCAGTTGTCCTCGGCGAACAGCGCCCACATGCGGTGCTTCTGCTTGACGTTGCTGCGGTAGCCGGCGCCGTCCATGCCGAACACACCGTCGACCATGTCAGTGTCGTTGTACTGGCCACCCACGGTCAGCTTGTGCGCGCCGAAGTCCAGGTCGAGCATGGTGTCGAGCACGTAGCCTTCCAGCTCCATGGTGCGCAGCGGACGCGGCAGGAATGCCTGCAGGCGCGCCATCTCGCTCGGGTTGAGGGCTGCAAGCGCATTGCCACGGCCGGCCGCGCAGTTGTTGGCGGCACCGGTGCGGCGGCAGACGTCATTCCACAGCGTCTGCAGGTTGGCGCGCTCGTCCAGGGTCAGCGGCAGCGAGCGGCCGAGGTTGCTGCTCTTGCTGTGGGTCAGCGAGGTCTGCCAGGTGCCGAAGCTGTAGCGGCCCTGATGGGTCAGCGACAACTGGTCGCGCTCGTAGCGCTGGTAGGCGGTGTAACCCACGCGCGGCTGCACCACGCGGCGGGTGAGCGTGCCGTTGCCGTTCGGGTTGGGAATGACGGCGTTGCCGACGCGCCACAGGCTGGCCAGGCTGTCGAGGGTGCCGGTCTGGCCTTCGCTGTTGTCGAACTTCTGCCGCGACACGTCGTAGTCCAGCCACAGTTCGTGGTCGTCATTGATGCGGAAGTCCAGCCGCACGCCGCTGTTCCAGTTGGTGTTGGCGACCGACTTGCCGCCGCCACCGAAGCCGATGCTGCGCTCCCACAGGGTGCCATCCGGCAGCGGCAGCGCATCCCATTCGGGATTGGAGGCCTTGGCGTCGTAGTAGCTGCCGCGTACCGCCAGGCTGAGGCGATCCTTCAGCAACGGACCGCTGAGGTACAGGTCGGTGGTGCGTGCATCGCCGAACTGGTCGTCCTGCTGCACGGTGAAGCCCTGGGTCAGCGCGCCGTGCCAGCTGTCCTGGTTGCGGCGTGTGATGATGTTGATGACGCCGCCCATCGCGTCCGAGCCGTACAGCGTGGACATCGGCCCGCGTACCACTTCGATGCGTTCGATCGCATCCAGCGGCGGCAGGTAGGCGAACTGGCCGCCACCGAAGTTGTTCGGATAGATCTGGCCGACATTGCTCTGGCGGCGGCCGTCGATCAGCACCAGGGTGTACTCGGACGGCAGGCCGCGCATCGAGACGGTGGCGCGGCCGTTCTTGTCGGTCGCTTCCAGGCCGACATCGATGCCTTCGACGTCGCGCAGCGCGTCGACCAGGCTGGTGTACGGGCGCTTGCTCAGTTCCTCGCGGCTGACCACGCTGATGCTGGCCGGAGCGTCGATCACCTTCTGTTCGAAGCCGGAGGCGGTGACCACCACCTTGTCCAGCGTCTGTGGCGCGCCGGAAGCGTCACCGTGGGCGAAGGCAGGGGCGGTCATGGCCGCCAGCACGGCGCTGGTCAGCAGGGAGCGGGACAGGGACGAACGGACACGATGGCGCTGGGCCATGGCAGTTACCTCGAAGGATGCAGGGTGGTGCGACGCCGTGCGCGAAGGGCGCGGCAGGCACGGAAGGCCCGGAAGGCCCGGAAGGCCCGGTCAGGGGCGGCAGGGATGGAGCAGGCAGCGGCGTGCGGGCGCGACCGCGCAGGCGGTCACGTCGGGCCGTGGATCAGGCGAGCGGCGGCGCCTGGCCGCGTTGCTGGCGACGCCCGGGCGCATCGGCCCAGGGCGTGTCCGGAGCGGCCAGCGGCCAGTCCGGGCGCACGCCGGGCATGGCCGGCGTGGCGGGTACGAGTTCGAGTTCAGTGCGCAGCCATTGGCTGGCCAGCAGCAGTGGCGGACGTGCCTTCTCGGCCGACTTCACCGGAGCGGACGCGCAGCGGCGCAGCTTGGCTGGCGCCTCTTCCTGCAGCGGCGCTTCGCCACCGCGCTCTTCCAGCGGCATCTGCACGGCCATTCCGGCGTGGGCCTGTGGCAGCAGCGGCAGGGTGCCCAGCAGCAAGGCCAGCATCGCCACCCACGCCAGCAGGCTGGCCAGCGCGGGACGCTGGCCGCGCATGGCGGTGCCCATCTTGCGATGGATGAGTGGGCGAGGGCGAAGCGGGCGCAGCAATCGGTGTCCCCAAGGGTCTGCCGGCAGCGGCCGGCATCAACGGGGCGTGATTGTAATGAGAGCTGTTAGCCGTTGCAAATGAGAATGATTGCCAAAATATCGCAGGCCGGCCAGGTGGGGCTCAGACTTCGCTCCAGCGCCGCAGCAGGTTGTGGTACACGCCGGTCAGCTGCAGCACCGCCTCGGCGTCGCCGCCGGTCTGCCGCAGGCGCTCGATCGAGCCATCCATTTCCCACAGCAGGCGCCGCTGCACGTCGTCGCGGATCATGCTCTGCACCCAGAAGAACGAGGCCACGCGCGCACCGCGGGTGACCGGCCGCACCTGATGCAGGCTGCTGGACGGATACACGATCAGGTCGCCGGCCGGCAGCTTCACCTCGTGCTCGCCGTAGGTATCGCTGATGACCAGCTCGCCGCCCTCGTACTCCTCGGGCGCGGACAGGAACAGGGTGCAGGAGATGTCCGAGCGCAGCTGCTCACCGTTGGCCAGGTTCATCACCGCACCATCGACGTGGAAGCCATAGGTGCCGCCCCCGCTGTAGCGGTTGAAGCGCGGCGGCAGGTACTTCAGCGGCAGCGCTGCGCTGAAGAACAGCGGGTGCCGGGCCAGCGCGACGAGGATGATCTCGCCCAGTTCGCGGCGCAGCGGCGAGGCCTCGGGCAGCTGCTGGTTGTGCTTGGCCTGTGCGCCCAGATGGCCCACGGTTTCGCGGCCATCGGTCCAGTCGGCGGCGTCGAGGCGGCGCCGGAAATCGGCCACCTGGTCGGCGCTGAGAATGTCGGGGATGTGCAGCAGCATGCGGAACTCCTCAGAGGGACGGCGGTGCGACCAGGGCGCGCACCTGCGGATGCGGCGACGCGGCCAGTTCCGGCACGATGTGCGCCATGAACGCCGGGCTGCCGTGCGCCAGTGCGAGCCGCAGCCAGTGCACGGCCTGCTCGACCTGGCCGGCCTGCAGCAGGATCGAGGCGTAGTTGGCCTGGCCGCGGAAATCACCGGCTTCGGCCGCGCGCTGGTACCAGGCGAGCGCCGCCTGCGGATCGGGTGCGGTATCCAGCCCGTCTTCGAGGTGGCGGGCCAGCAGGTTCATCGATTTGGCGTGGCCCAGGTGCGCGGCACGGGTGTACAGGGCCAGTGCCTGCGCGCGGTCCTGCGGAACGCCACGGCCGGTGGCCAGCAGGTTGGCCAGGTTGTACAGGCCCCAGTCCAGCCCGGTGTCGGCGGCGCGCCGGTACCACACTGCCGCCAGCGTCGGGTTGGCCGCGGTGCCGTGGCCCAGCTCATGGCAGCGGCCGAGCATGTTCATCGCCATCGGCGCGCCGTTGTTGGCGGCGGTTTCGTACCAGAGCAGCGCGGCCGAGGCGTCCTGCGCGGTGCCTTTGCCTTCCATGTGCATCTGCGCGAGCAGCAGTTGTGCATCGACCTGTCCAGCCTGCGCGGCGTCGCGCACGCGTGCGAACGCGGCCTGCGGATCGTGCTGCAGCAGCTCGGCCAGGGCGTCGCTGTCGATGGGGGTGCGGGTAACCATGGGGTGAGTATCGCCGGAAACAAAAACGGCGGCAGGAGAGCCTGCCGCCGTGGTGGAGCGAAGTTACATCAGAACTTCACGTTCAGTGCCAGGGTGGCCGAGCGACCCGGGGCGATGCTCGCGTAGTGCGAGGCATAGGCCTTGGTGAAGTAGGTCTTGTCGGTCAGGTTCTGCACGTTGAGCTGCAGGCTGATGTTGTCCTGGATCGCGTAGCTGGCCATCGCGTCGAAGCGGGTGTAGCTGGGATCCACTTGGTGTTGGCGACATCACCGTACTGCTTGTCCGAGTAGAACGCACCGGCGCCGATGGTCAGGCCGATCGGGAAGCGGTAGGTGGTCCACAGGTTGGCGCTGTGCTTGGCGGTGTTCGGGAACACGTTGCCGTTGTACGGCGACGGCACGTAGACGTTGGACGGGCAGGTGCGGCCGGACACGGCGCACACAAAGCCGTTGTCCTTCAGTTCCGAGTCCAGGTAGGTGTAGCCGCCATACAGGCTCCAGGCGTCGGTCAGCTGGCCGGTGAAGCCCAGCTCGAAGCCGTTGATTTCCTTCTTGCCGGCGTTCTGGCTGGTGCCGTTGTCGACGGTCACGCGTGCGTTGTTCATCACCGTGTGGAAGATCGCGGCGGTCAGGTTCAGGCGCTTGTCGAACAGATCCCACTTGGTGCCCAGTTCGAGGTTCTTGGTGTCCTGCGGCTTGAGGTCAGCCACGGCGGCGCTCAGGCCGTCCGAACCGTCGCCACCGTCCATGCCCGGCGGGGTCGAGGAGGTGCCCCACGACAGGTAGATGCTGCCGTTCTCCAGCGGCTTGAAGACGACGCCAGCCTGGTAGTTCAGGAAGTCGTTGTCATTGCGCACGCGGGTCGGTGCCTTGCCAGCCACCGGAGTGGTCAGGGTGGTGCTGTAGTCGTCGTAGCGCAGGCCGACGTTGAAGCTCCACTGTGCATTGAGCTCGATGGTGTCGAACAGATAGGCGGACTTGGTCTTGGTGCGCTGCTCGACGTCCAGTGCCTTGTCGCTGCGGTACACCGAATGAGTGGCCGCCCACGGATCACGCGGGTTCGGGTTGGCGAAGTCGGTGCAGTTGTAGCCGGTGGCCGCGCCCGTGGTCGGGCACTTGCTGTTGCCGGTCAGCGGGTTGCTGGTGCCCGGGGCGATCAGGTAGCTGCCGCGGGTCATCTTCTCGTCGCTGTATTCCACGCCAGCGCTGTAGCTGTGCTTGAGCGCGCCGGTCTGGAAGGCACCGGTCAGGCCGAGCTGGTCGGCGAAGCTCTTGACGTCGACGGCGCGGCTGTTGGTACGGCGCCACAAGGTGCCGTAGTTATTCGGGTTGCCCTGGCTGTCGTCCGGCTGGGTCCACAGGTAATCATTGCTGGTGTTGCCCAGGCGCGCGATGTTCCGCAGCTTGTGGCCGCCGAAGTCGAAGCTGGCATCCAGGGTGCTGATGTCGGCACGGGTGCGCTGGAAGTCACGATCGACCAGGCCGTAGTAGTTGTTGCGGTCCGGCACCATCGGCGGCCGTCGACCCACTTCGAGGCCGGTGCACCGTTCGGGTTGCCATACGGGAAGCCACCCGCGTCCGGCAGGTCATCGCTCTGCATGTGGTAGTGGCTGGCGATCAGCTGCGCCGGGCCGTTCAGGCCGAACGCGATCGACGGTGCGATGCCCCAGCGGCTGACATTGGTAGCGTCACGGCCAGGGATGTCCGACTCGTGCTTCATCAGGTTCAGACGGGCGGCGATGCCATCGCCCAGCACGTAGTTGGCATCCACGGTGCCGCGCGCGTAGCTGTCGGTGCCGATGCCCATGCTGGCGCTGGTCTCGTTCTTCAGCTTCGGCGTCTTGCTCACCAGGTTCAGGCTGCCACCACCGGAATCACGGCCACCGTAGGCCGAGCTCGGGCCCTTGACCACTTCCACCTGCTCCAGGTCGAAGATTTCGCGGGTCTGCGAGCCGACGTCACGCAGGCCGTCGACGAAGATGTTGCTCTGCGAATCGAAGCCACGGATGAAGGGGCGGTCGCCGGTCGGGTTGCCGCCTTCGCCGGCACCGAAGGTGATGCCCGGCACCATGCGCAGCGCATCCTGCAGGTTGGTCGCACCGGTTTCGGCGATCAGCTTCTCCGAGACGATCGACACCGACTTCGGGGTGTCCAGCAGTTCAGCGGTGAACTTCGGCGAGGACGGATTGAACCAGCTGCCGCGCACCTGCACCTTGTCCAGGTCGGTGGCCTTGTTATTGCCGGAGGCGGCGCTGTCGGCGGCCTGCGCGGCCAGCGGCGCGAAGCCGGCGGCCAGTGTGGCGGTGGCGAGCAGGGAAACGCGCGGGGCGCGCTTGCGGGACGTGATGTGGGTCATGGCTTGGGTGGTAGTGGCTGGGATCGGGAAAGGGCGAGGGCCGAAGCGCAGGCAGCGCGACGGCACATAGGGGGCTTCTTCTGTAGAGCCGAGCCGATGCTCGGCTACGCGGCGGACGACTTCAGGCGCACGGCAACGGCCGCAGGGCGCCTCAGCTGGCGTGCGGTGCGGGCGGTGCGTGGCCGGGGTTCAACCGCAGTGCGGGATCGCGCAGCTGCCAGCGCAGCGCGTCGGAGCGCCACAGCGGGATATGCGCGACCAGGGTGACGCGCGCGGGGGCCATGCCGGTGCAGGGCGAGGAGCCCTCGCCATCAAGCGGGGGCTCCGGTGCCGGTACGGCGTGCTGCGGGCATTCGTCCGCCGGCGGGACAGGCAACGGCATCGCCTGGTGAAGATCTTCGGCGTGTGCCTGCCAGCCGTGGGTGGCAGGCCCGTGGCCGCGTCCTTCGTGCAGGGCCGACCAGCCCAGCAGCAGCGTCAGCAGCACGGCCACAGCCAGCGGCCACCCCTGGCGGGCGAGCTGGCACAACGTGGCGGTGGGCGCGGGCGAAGCCATGGCGCAGGGGGCCGGATCGTTACGAAGATGTTACGTAGGATAACATCAACGATAATGATTCGCATATGCGCAATCAGGCGGGCCAACTGGAGGGCCCGGAAGGGCCCTGGGGCGCCGCTCAGGACGCTCTGGTAGATCCACCCCATGGGTCGAGATGCGCCTCGGCAGGGACGCCCTGGGGCGATTCCTGCAAGCCGTGCGCGACCTCAATCGCGGTCGTCGCGGGTCCAGACGGCGTCGTGCTCGCGCTTCACCGGGAACTTGGGCACCGGGGTATAGGCCGGTGCGCACAGGGCGCGGCCATCGCGTACGTCGAAGCGCGCGCCGTGCAGCACGCACTCCACGCTGCCTTCGGCGGTGTTGAACTCACCCGAGGACAGCTCGAACTCCTCATGTGTGCACTGGTCTTCCAGCGCGTACAGCTCGCCGTCGAGGTTGAACACCACGATCGGCGTGCCGGTCACTTCGTCGAACACGCTCTTCATTTCACCGGGCAGCAGTTCGGCGCCGGCACAGACAAAGGTCCAGGCCTCGCTCACGCGGCGGCTCCGGCCAATGGCTTTTCCAGGACCTCGAAGCGCAGGTCGTCGCGCTTGGGAATGCCGAAGCGCTCGTCGCCATACGGGAACGGCTTCTTGATGCCGGTGCGCTGGTAGCCACGACGCTCGTAGAAGGCGATCAGTTCGTCGCGCACGTCGATCACCGTCATCTGCATCACCGGCACCTTCCATTCGTGCGCGGCGTGCGCTTCGGCGGCGTCCATCATCTGCTTGCCGACGCCGCCGCCCTGCTGGGCCGGGTCGACCGAGAACATGCCGAAGTAGCCCTTGCCCTCGACATCGGCGACGTGGGCGCAGGCCACCAGCTGGCCCTCGCGCTCGGCCAGCAGGATGGTGGAGCGCGGGCGGTCGAGGTCGGCCTGGATGCCTTCGGCGTCGATGCGGGCGCCATCCAGCAGGTCGGCTTCGGTGGTCCAGCCGACGCGGCTGGCGTCGCCACGGTAGGCCGAGGTGACGAGGGCGATCAGGGCGGGGATGTCGGCCGGCGTGGCGGCGCGGAAGGTAAGGGTGGTCATGGCCCCATTCTAGGTGGGGCGGGGGCGGGCGCAAATGGGGGAGGGCCCTCGGCGGTCCTAGCAACCGCTATGCTCGCGCTTGATCAAATGCCAGGCGGAGTGCAGGGGTGGGCATATCGAAGGGAATCGCGCTGGCAGCAACTGCCCTGCTTGTGGCTCTTCTGGCTTGCCTGCCGGCGCGCGAGGAGGGTGGCGGCATCGCGCCCAACGGCCTGGGGTGCCCGGGTTTCAGTGCGTCCCGTGCGTTGCCGGTCACGCTGGAGGCGCTGCGGGCCGATCCGAGGCGCTATCACGGGAGGCTCGTGCGCGTACGTGGGGCCTACGTTGAGAGCTTTGAAATGTCCGCGCTGCACCCGGGGCCGCCGGTGCAGGATCCATGGGCGGCCGAGGGCGTGTGGGTGAATGGAGTTCCCATCATGGCGCTGCCGTCGGAGCAGGCGGTTGAACTCACCGGAATCGTAGAGGCGGGCCGGCCCGCTTTCCCTTATGGCAAGGGGCACCTTGGGCAATGGCCTGCGGCGCTCTGCGTGTCTTCGATCCAGCCCTTGCCGACGCCATGAAAAACGCCGCGGTTTCCCGCGGCGTTTCCGTTGCTTCCGGCTGCGCTGGGAGTCTTACCCCAGCAGCTTGCGTACCTTGGCCAGCGCGGTCATGAAGCGCTCGATCTCGGCGTGCGTGTTGTAGAACGCCAGCGAGGCACGGCAGGTGGCGGCGACGCCGAAGTACTGCAGCAGCGGGTGCGCGCAGTGCTGGCCCGAGCGCACGGCCACGCCTTCCAGGTCGAGCAGGGTCGCCAGGTCATGGGCATGCGCGCCATCGATCAGGAACGAGACCACGGCGGCCTTCTCCGGCGCTTCGCCGATGATGCGCAGGCCGTCGACGCGGCGCAGCTCTTCGGTGAAGTGCGCCAGCAGTTCGGCTTCGCGCGCTTCCACGTTCTCCTGGCCAAGCTGCTGCAGGTAGTCGGCAGCCACGCCCAGGCCGATGAAACCGGCGATGTTCGGGGTGCCGGCTTCGAACTTGTGCGGGGCATCGTTGAACACGGTGCCGTCGAAGCTGACTTCCTTGATCATCTCGCCGCCACCAAGGAACGGCGGCATCGCGTCCAGGTGCTCGCGACGGGCCCACAGTGCGCCGGTACCGGTTGGCCCGCACATCTTGTGGCCGGTGATGGCGTAGAAATCGCAGCCGATCGCGGCCACGTCGACCTTGCGGTGCGGTACCGCCTGCGAGCCATCGACCACGGTGATGATGCCGCGCTTGCGCGCTTCGCGGCAGATCTCGCGCACCGGATTGACCGTGCCCAGCACGTTGGAGACATGGGTGACCGCCAGCAGCTTGACCTCCGGGGTCATCGCCGCGCGCAGCGCATCCAGGTCCAGCGCACCATCGGGGGTGATCTCGGCCACGCGGATGGTGGCGCCGGTACGCTGCGCGACCAGCTGCCACGGCACGATGTTGGCGTGGTGCTCCATGCGCGTGATCAGGATCACGTCACCGGCCTTCAGTCGCGGCAGCGCCCATGAGTACGCCACCAGGTTGATGGCGAAGGTGGTACCGCTGCACAGCACCAGGTCGCCGGGGCGCACGTTGAGGAAGTGCGCCAGCTTGTTGCGCGCACCTTCGTAGGCATCGGTGGCTTCGCTGCCCAGTGCATGCACCGCGCGGCTGACGTTGGCGTTGTAGCGACGATAGAACTCGTCCACCGCGCCGATCACCTGCACCGGCTTCTGGCCGGTGTTGGCGTTGTCGAAATAGACCAGCGGCTTGCCGTGCACTTCACGCATCAGCAGCGGGAAGTCGAGGCGGACGCGATCCCAGTCGGGGGCGCCGGTGCGTTCTTCGATCGGGCGCGGCGTGGACAGGTTCATGCCACACCCGCCTCGGCCAGGGCCTTGTCCAGGCGGCGAGCCAGTTGCGCACGCAGCGCATCGGGCAGGATCTTCAGCGGTTCATGGCAGAACGCAGCGCTCAGCAGTGCCTGCGCCTGGGCCTGCGGCAGGCCGCGCGAGCGCAGGTAGAACAGCGCATTGGCATCGAGCTGGCCGACGGTCGCACCGTGCGCGGCCTTCACTTCATCGGCGTCGATCACCAGCGTCGGCTGGGTGTCGATCTCGGCATCGGCCGACAGCAGCAGGTTCTTGTTGGACAGGTTCGCGTCGGTGCCGTCGGCGCCTTCGCGGATCTGGATGCCACCATGGAACACCACGCGGCTGCGGTTGGCCGCAACGCCGCGCCACAGCAGTTCGCAACTCGTATCGCGTGCGATGTGGTCGATGCCCAGGCGGGTTTCGACGTGGCGGCGGCCATTGCCGAGCAGCACGCCGTTGGCGGTCAGCTGGGCGTTGTCGCCTTCCAGGCGCACGTTCAGTTCATGGCGGCTGAGCGCGGCGCCCAGTTCCAGGTCGACGCGGTGGTACTGCGCGTCGCGGGCCAGCACCGCGTCGGTGCGCAGGAAGCTGGTCTGGCGCGCGCTGCCGGCCTGCACGCGGGCGTGCTTGAGCATGGCATCACGGGCGACGTGGGCATGCAGCACGGTGTTGTCCAGGTGGGCGGAGTCACCCACGCTGAAGCGGTGCTCGACCACGCCGAGGCTGGCGCCGGCACGCAGTTCGATCAGGTGGCGGTGGTGCCAGGCCAGGTCGGTCTCGCCGGCGACGCTGGCGAACACCAGCTGCAGCGGTGCTTCGACCTGCACGCCTTCGTCCACGCGCAGCACCACGCCTTCGTCGGCCAGTGCGGCGTTGAGGCGGGCGAAGACCTCTTCACTGCGCTCGTAGCGGCGGCCGAGGAAACGCACGGCGTCTTCACCGGCGGCCAGTGCGGCCGACAACGGCTGCAGCTGCACGCCGGCCGGCAGCGCCTGCACGTCGCTCAGCGCGGCATCCAGGCGGCCGTTGACGAACACCAGGCGCGGGGCCGGGATGTCTTCCAGCAGCGCGGCGTCCAGCGCCGGGCCCTGCAACGGTGCCGCGGCGAACGAACGGCGTTCCAGCTGGCGCAGCGAGGTGTACTTCCAGACTTCGTTGCGGGCGGCCGGCAGGCCGTCGCGCAGGGCCGCATCCAGCACTTCGCGGCGCGCATCGCTGCCGCAGAAGGCCTGGGCCATCGAATCAAGCAGGGCGCTCATCAGACCGCCGCCTCGGGCACGACCCGGTCCTTCAGGAAATCGTAGCCGTGTGCTTCCAGCTCCAGCGCCAGTTCCGGGCCGCCGCTCTTGACGATGCGGCCATCGGCCAGCACGTGCACCACGTCCGGCTTGATGTAGTCCAGCAGGCGCTGGTAGTGGGTGATGACCAGGAACGAGCGGTCGGCGCCGCGCAGTGCGTTGACGCCGTCGGCCACGCTCTTCAGTGCGTCGATGTCCAGGCCCGAGTCGGTCTCGTCCAGGATCGCCAGCTTCGGTTCCAGCACGGCCAGCTGGAAGATCTCGTTGCGCTTCTTCTCGCCACCGGAGAAGCCTTCGTTGACGCCACGGTGCAGCAGTTCGTCCTTCAGGTGCAGCACGGCCAGCTTCTGGCGCACCAGCTTGAGGAACTGCATGGAATCGAGTTCCTCCTCACCGCGTGCCTTGCGCTGGGCGTTCAGCGCGGCGCGCAGGAAGTAGGTGTTGTTCACGCCCGGGATCTCCACCGGGTACTGGAACGCCAGGAACAGGCCGGCGGCGGCACGCGCTTCCGGGTCCTGCTCCAGCAGGTCGACGCCGTCGAACTGCACGCTGCCTTCGGTCACTTCGTAGCCGTCGCGGCCGGCCAGGACATTGCCCAGGGTGGACTTGCCGGCGCCGTTCGGGCCCATGATGGCGTGCACCTGGCCGGGCTTCACATCCAGCGACAGGCCCTTGAGGATTTCCTTGTCGCCGATGCGGGCGTGGAGGTTTTCGATCTTCAGCATGGTGGGGGTTTCCGTGGGGCGGGCCGGGGCCCGCCGGTAAAGAGAATGCGTTTGCGAGGGGCAGGGGCGGGCGGTCAGCCCACCGAACCTTCCAGCGAGACTTCCAGCAGCTTCTTGGCTTCCACCGCGAACTCCATCGGCAGTTCGCGGAACACCTGCTTGCAGAAGCCGTCGACGATCAGCGACACCGCGTCTTCCTGGCTGATGCCACGGGCGCGGCAGTAGAACAGCTGGTCATCGGAGATCTTGGAGGTGGTTGCCTCGTGCTCGACGGTGGCGCCCGGGTTCTTCACCTCGATGTAGGGGAAGGTGTGCGCGCCGCACTGCTTGCCGATCAGCAGCGAATCGCACTGGGTGTAGTTGCGCGCGCCGTCGGCGTTGCGGTCGACCTTGACCAGGCCGCGGTAGGTGTTCTGGCCGCGGCCGGCGCTGATGCCCTTGCTGACGATCTTGCTCTTGGTGCGCTTGCCGACGTGGATCATCTTGGTGCCGGTGTCGGCCTGCTGGCGGTGATGGGTCAGCGCGACGGAGTGGAATTCACCCACCGAGTCGTCGCCCAGCAGCACGCAGGAGGGGTACTTCCAGGTGATCGCCGAGCCGGTCTCGACCTGGGTCCAGGTGACCTTGCTGCGCGCGCCACGGCATTCGGCACGCTTGGTGACGAAGTTGTAGATGCCGCCGACGCCGTTCTCGTCGCCCGGATACCAGTTCTGCACCGTGGAGTACTTGATCTCCGCATCTTCCAGCGCGACCAGCTCGACCACCGCGGCGTGCAGCTGGTTCTCATCGCGCATCGGCGCGGTGCAGCCTTCCAGGTAGGAGACGTAGGCCTTGTCCTCGCACACGATCAGGGTGCGCTCGAACTGGCCGGTGTGGCCGGCGTTGATGCGGAAATAGGTGCTCAGTTCCATCGGGCAGCGCACGCCCTTGGGAATGAACACGAAGCTGCCATCGGAGAACACCGCCGAGTTGAGCGCGGCGAAGTAGTTGTCGCCGACCGGCACCACGGTGCCCAGGTACTGGCGGACCAGCTCCGGGTGTTCCTTGATGGCCTCGGACATCGAGCAGAAGATCACGCCCTTCTCGGCCAGTTCCTTGCGGAAGGTGGTGCCCACGGACACCGAGTCGAACACCGCATCCACCGCCACGCCGGCCAGCTTGGCGCGCTCGTGCAGCGGCACGCCCAGCTTGTCGTAGGTGTCGAGCAGTTCCTTCGGCACGTCATCCAGCGAGGCGTACTTCGGGCCCTTCGGCGCGGAGTAGTAGCTGAGCGCCTGCAGGTCGATCGGGGCGATCTCCAGCTTGGCCCAGTCGGGCATCGGCATGGTCAGGAAGTGGCGGTAGGCATCCAGGCGCCACTGCGTCATCCACTCCGGCTCTTCCTTCTTGGCCGACAGGGCACGGATGGTGTCCTCGTCCAGGCCCGGCGGCAGGGAGTCCGATTCGATCTCGGTGATGAAGCCGGCCGAATACTTGCGGCCGAGCTGCTCGTGGATCTCGCGGTTGGGGGTGTCGTCGTGGGCGACGTTTTCGATGGTTTCGGTGGCCATGGGGGGCTGCCTACGGATCAGGAGACGACGTCGACAGCGATGGTGCGGCGCTGTTCGTCATCGGCAAGGGGGAGAGGGGGCAGGATCTGGGCGAGGGTGACATCGCGCAGGGCCTCGGAGACCACGTCGTTGATCAGCCGCCAGCTGCTGCGCGCGCCGCACTTGGGCGCCATGCCGCACTGATGGTGGTCGTGGCTGCATTCGGTCAGGGCCAGTGGCCCTTCCATCGCTTCGACCACTTCGAACAGCGAGATCTCGATGGCCGGGCGGGTCAGCCGGTAGCCGCCACGGACGCCGCGCAGGCCTTCGACCAGGCCGGCCTGGGCCAGCGGCTTGAGCACCTTGCTGACGGTGGGCGGCTCCAGACCGGTGAATTCGGCCAGCTCTGTCGCGCTCAGCACTTCGCCCGGACGGGCGGCGAGCACGGTCAGCACGACGGTGGCGTAATCGGTGAGTTTGGTGACGCGCAACATGGGGATGCGAGTGGTTCTTAAAGCGGACTGAAATTGTACGCTTTTATTCGCCGCCATCCAACCCGGGCATTCAGCCGGCGCTGGGGCCGGGCCGGGACGACACACCGGGGCCGTTGCCAGGGCGCAATGCTGCGCCAACGGGATGATTTTCGCAATCACCCGGAATGGGCGAGAATCCCCGTTCCATCCGCTGCAAACAGCCCGTGCCGATGCCGAAGAAGATCCAAGCCCGCAAGTCCGCCATCCATGGCAACGGCGTGTTCGCCGTGGCCCCGATCGAGCAGGGCGAGCGCGTGATCCAGTACAAGGGCCTGCTGCGCAGCCACGGCGATGTCGATGCCGATGACAGCGGCGACGTCGAAAGCGGCCATACCTTCCTGTTCACCCTCAACGATGACTGGGTGATCGATGCCAACTACAAGGGCAACGACGCGCGCTGGATCAACCACAGCTGCGACCCGAACTGCGAGGCGGTGATCGAGGAAGACGAGGACGGCGACAGCCGGGGCGACAAGGTGTTCATCGAGGCACTGCGCGATATCAAGGCCGGCGAGGAGCTGACCTACAACTACGGCATCACCCTGGCCGAGCGCCACACGGCCAAGCTGAAGAAGATCTGGGAGTGCCGTTGCGGCTCGCCCAAGTGCACCGGCACGATGCTGCAGCCCAAGCGCTGACCCGCAGCGGGTAGTGCCGGCCGCTGGCCGGCACTACGTGGAGGCTCTCCACCTGCCGTGCACGACAGGGTCACCGCCGCGCAAGGGGGGGGGCTTCCATTCTGTGGGCTCCCCCAAACCGGAGTGCATCCATGGCAGAGCGATTGAAGGGCAAGCAGATTGCCATCCTTGCCACCCACGGCTTCGAACAGTCCGAGCTGACCGAGCCCAAGCGTTTGCTGGAAGCGGAGGGGGCGCGCGTCAGCGTGGTCTCGCCCGCAAAGGAAGCGACGATCAAGGGTTGGAAGGAGAAGAACTGGGGCGACGCCGTCGCGGTGGATATTCCGTTGGATGAGGCGGATCCTGCACGCTTCGATGCCGTGGTTCTACCCGGAGGGGTCATCAATCCGGACACGCTGCGCACCGATGATGCCGTACTGGCCTTCATCCGTTCAGTGGATGAAGCCGGCAAGCCTGTGGCGGCGATCTGTCATGGCCCGTGGCTGCTGATCAACAGCGGCCTGGCTGAGGGACGCGAGGTCACGTCCTGGCCGTCCCTGCAGCAGGATCTGTCCAACGCAGGTGGCAAATGGCGCGACACCGAGGTCGTGGTCGATGGCAACCTGATTACCAGCCGCAAGCCGGACGACATCCCAGCCTTCAGTGAGGCGGTGGTCAAAGCACTGGCCGCGTGATGTTCTGCCGATAGTGCCGGCCAGCGGCCGGCACTACCTTATTTGCCCAGCACGCCTGCCGGCACCAGGTTGCCCAGGTTCTGGTTGAAGGTGACCACCAGCTTGCCGTTCTTCACCTGTGCCGACTGCACCTGCAGGGCGCCGAGCACCCCGGCCACGGCCGGGTCCAGCTTGTAGATCGGTTCGCGCTGGGCGTAGTCGCTCAGCCATGCGTTGAGCAGGCCACGGGTGCGTGAGTCGAGGCGGCCGCCCTGGTTGGCCGGGGTGAAGTCATCCACGCTCGGCTGCTGCAGGTGGAAGCCCTGGGTCTGCGCGTCGTAGCGGAGGCCGCTGCTGAGCTTCACCGTGCCCAGTCTGGCCGGGTTGCCGCCGGCGGTGGCCAGCGCGACGTCCATGCCCAGGTTCAAGCGTTCGCCGGCCGGAAGGCTCAGCTGCGGATGGCTCATGGTCAGGGCGATCAGGCCGCCAAGGGCGTCCTGGGTGCGCGGGAAGCTGCCATCGAGGTACTGCTGCACGTCGCTGGCCCCCACCGACAGTTCGCGGCCGGAGATGGAGGGAGCCGCCTGTGCACCGATCGCAGCGGCGATCAGCACGGTGGAGGCCGCGAGGCGGGTCATCAGGGAACGCAGGCGCATGGCGGTGACCGGTGGGAAGCAAATGGATGGATCAAAGAGTAGCCGCGCAGGCTGAATCGCGCGTGCATGCCGCTGCAACGGTTCAGTCCAGCGTTGGACGCAGTTGTGCCGACTGGATCTGCCAGGCGCTGCCATTGCTGCTGGGCTGCACGCGGTACCAGCCGCCGAAGCGGAACGTGCCGTTGGCGGTGGCTGCGCGGATCTGCACCGGCACCTCAAGCAGCTGCGGTGGCTGCCGCTCGTCGCGGGCGATCGGGGTATCGCTGTGCAGGCGCAGGGTGCGCAGGTCCTGCAGCTGCCGCAGCGCGGCGTCGTCGGCATGCCGTGGGTCGCCGGGCGGGATCGCCCAGGCGGCGTCGCTGGCGGCGCGGTCGTGGTTGAGCAGTGCCGCCACGTAGCGGTTGAGCATCGTCGAGGGTGGCTCGGCATCGTCTGCGACGGCGGACAGCAGCGGCACGTCGCTCGCCTGCAGTGCTGCGGGATCGGGGCCGGTGCCGGTGTCCGCTGCTGCGGTGGCGGCGACGGGAGCGGACGCTGCCGCGATACCCTCAGTCGTCTGTGCCGCCGGACGCGAACAGCCCAGCAGCACCAGTGGTGCGATCAGGAACAGGATCCTGCGCATGCCTGCCTCCTCCCCGAGGCAATCTGGAGGGCGGCAGTGTAGCGGTTGCGCCGGTGTCAGCGGGAGGAGGGCAGCTGCTCCAGCGCGTCCAGTGCAGGCAGCACCTGGACGGCGATGGCGGCCAGTGCGTGGCCGTCGGTCTCGGCGTGGCGCTGCACGATGTCGCGCAGCAGCTGGGCGGCGATCACCAGGGTCGCCCGCTCGTCGCCACTGATGCCGGCGGTACGCGGGGCCGCCTCCAGCAGGCGCATCAGGTCGCGGCTGGCGCGGTGTTCCAGTTCGATGGTGCAGCGCCCGGTGCACTGCAGCCCGTCCTTTTCAATCGGGGTCACCGAGATCCGGTAGCGGGTGGAGGGGCTGGCCATGAGGGTGTGCTCGCCGTAGCTGTGGAGGATGTGCCCACCATAGGCAAGGCCACGGCCTGCGGCGACGGCCGGCGCTGCACGCAGTGTTCCACCCGGTACGTTCCGCGCCCTTTGCGGAGCGCCGGCAGCCAATGGCGGCGGGCCTGTACGGGGATATCCGGAGCTGCGGCAACGCTGTGTTGCGGGGGTGTGGTCCGTACAAAAAAACGGGACGGCCAGAGCCGTCCCGTCGGAATCCGCGTTGGGGCGCGCGCTTACAGCGCGGCGTCCTTCAGCTTCTTCAGCGGACGCACCTTCAGCTTGGTGGTGGCCGGCTTGGCAGCGAACCACTGCTCTTCCTTGGTGAACGGGTTGATGCCCTTGCGCTTCGGCTTGGCCGGCACATTGACGGTGGTGATCTTCAGCAGGCCCGGCAGGGTGAACGAGCCAGCGCCCTTCTTGTGCACCGAGGAGGCGACGGCGCTTTCCAGCGAGGCCAGCACAGCGCGGACGTCCTTGGCGATGACGCCGGAGGCTTCAGCGATGTGTGCAACCAGGCCGGACTTGGTCAGCACTTCCTTGATCGGCTTCGGAGCGGCCGGCTTGGCGGCTGCCTTCGTCGCGACTTTCTTCACTGCCTTCTTCGGGGCAGCCTTCTTAGCGGTCTTTGCCATGGTTTCCTGTTCCGTGAACGGTTGGTTGTTTGGTCGGCGCCGAACCCCGTCGGCAAGCGCAATGTAGGGCAACTCTCGGGCGCCGCCAATAGCCCGAAGCGCGGAAAGTGCATGTTTTTTCATATCCAGGCCGATTCAGTACATGGCCGGTAGTGGGGAAAGGGGGTGTGGCAGCGCACGCGATGGCCGGCGCCGGCCCATCGGTGGAATGCGCGAAACCACTGAAAACAAGGGGAAAATGCGTGCCGGCCTGGCGAAGAAGTGACCAGTTGTCCGGTTTCCGGCGGACGCGCGGCATGCGGCGGAGCGACGCAGGGCTAACGCGTCCCGTGCGAGGGTGACCCTTCATCACCGCCACGCAGGAGCAGCACATGGGAATCTCGCGACACGCCACCGCGCACTGGGAAGGCGATCTGAAGTCGGGCAAGGGACAGTTGAGCACGCCGCAGAGCGGGCTGCTGGACAAGACCCGCTACGGATTCAACAGCCGCTTCGGCGACGAGAAAGGCACCAATCCGGAGGAGCTGATCGCTGCCGCGCACGCCGGCTGTTTCACCATGGCGCTGTCGGCCAAGCTTGGTGAGGCCGGCTTCACCCCGACCTCGCTGGATACCGAGGCCAAGGTCGATCTGTCCCTGGAGGGCGGCCCGCAGCTGTCGCAGATCCGGCTGAAGGTGAAGGCCGTGGTGCCGGGCATCGACGCCGCACAGTTCCGTGCCATTGCCGATGACGCCAAGCAGAACTGCCCGGTCTCCAAGGCGCTGAGCGCGGTGCCGATCAGCCTGGAAGCCGAACTGGGCTGAGAAATCGCGGGCCGGGATGGTCACGGTAGTGCCGGCCGCTGGCCGGCAACCGCATGATGCCAGTGTCCAGGTGGCAGCCAGCCAGCGTTATCGCGGCCTTCCTGACCGCCCCCCCTCGGCCGTCGCGCGCGACGTTGGCAGCGGCTCCTGCCGCTGCCTTCGGCTCTACCCTCCAGCAGCAATCACCAATCGATGGTGCCGCTGATCACCGTCTGCACCTGGCCGCCCGACCAGACCTCGCCGTCTTCATCGACCCGCAGGGTCAGGCGCGCGTCGTGGCCGACTTCGCGGCCCTGGCTGACTTCGAACGGTGCACGGCCTCGGGGCAGGGCGTCGCGCAGGTCCAGCCATGCGGCCAGCACCGCATTGGCAGCACCGGAGGCGGCGTCCTCGAAGCGGCGGCCATTGCCGACAAAGGCGCGCACCGCCAGATCGAAGCCCTCGCTGCCATCGCTGAAGGCGTAGGCAAACACGCCCATGCTGTCGGTGGATTCGGCCAGAGCCGCGACCGCGTCCCAGTCCGGGCGCAGGGCGCGCAGTGCCGCTTCATCGGCCACCTGCACCACCCACCAGCTGCGCCCGCCCTGCATGCGTGACGGCGGCAGCGAGCCCAGCGGCCAGCCCTTCAGTACGGCCTGCAGGCGAGGATCGGTGGCCTCGACGGTCTCGGCCAGCTGCGCGCGCGGGGTGCGGATGGCGATACGCCGCTGCGCGCCCTCACCGCTGACGCGCAGCGGCAGCGCACCTGCAATGCCATCCTGCACCAGCACGCCATCGACCGGCGCGGCCAGGCCCGCCTGCAGCACCGCATGTGCGGTACCGACGCTGGGATGGCCGGCGAACGGAACTTCCTTCTGCGGACTGAACATGCGCAGCCGGTAGCTGGCGCCTGCGACCTGCGGCGGGAACACGAAGGTGGTCTCGGGCAGGCGCGTCCAGCGCGCAATGGCCTGCATGCTGGCATCGTCCAGGCCTTCGGCATCAAGCACCACGGCCAGCGGATTGCCAGCGCCGGCGCGCGGGGAGAACACATCCAGCTGCAGGAAACGGCGGGTGGACATCAGGCAGGACTCCAGTAAACAGGCGGCATAGCGTAGCGCGGGGCACAAAAAAGGGGACGGAGGGAACTAGGTCGCTTGTGCCCCATGTGCCATAAGCGACTTAATTCCCTCCGTCCCCTTTGTTTCGTGCGCTACCAGCGGATGTGGCCGTCGATGACCGGCTGCACCTGGCCGCCGATCCAGACCGTGCCCTGCGCGTCGACCTGCACCTGCACGCGGCCATCGCGGCCGACTTCGCGGCCCTGGCTGGCCACGTAGTGGCCCTCGCGGCCGGGCAGGGCGTTGCGCTGCCGCAGCCAGGCACCGATCAGGGCATTGGCGCTGCCGGTGACCGGATCTTCCGGCACGCTGGCCGCATCGGCGGGGCAGAAGGCGCGCACCACACGCGTGTGGTCGCTGCCGGCCTCGTCGGCGAATACGGCCACGCCGGTGGCATCGGTGGCAAGGCTCCAGTCGGCCAGCGCGGCCATGTCCGGCGCCAGGTTGCGCACGGCGGCGGCGTCGCGCATCGGCAGCAGCCACCAGCGTGCGCCGTTGTCCCAGAGTTCGGGCACGTGCCCGTTGGCGGCGAGGGCCAGCAGCGCTTCGGGCGCTCCGTCCGCGGCTGTGTCCAGTTGCCGCGCCGCTGGGCTGGCCAGCTGGATCTCCAGCGCCTCGGCTGGGCCGCTCACCCGCACCGGCAGCAACCCCGCCGCGCACTGCTGCAGCAGGGCGCCGTCGCGAGGCTGGGCCAGGCCGCAGCTCACCGCCGCCCAGGCCGCGCCGACACTGGGGTGGCCGGCGAAGGCCAGCTCGCGGGTCGGGGTGAAAATGCGGATGTGGTAATCGGCGCCGGGCGCGCTGGAGCGCAGGAAGAACACCGTCTCGGACAGGTTCAGCCAGGCGGCCAGGGCCTGCATCTGCTCGCCGGAGAGGTCGTCGGCATCCAGGAGGGCGCCCAGCGGATTGCCGGTGCCGGGGCGGGGGGCGAAGACATCGAGCTGCAGGTAACGAAGGACGGCCATCTACGGGGATATTGCGCTTAGAATCAAAGGTTCCGCCCCCAGGGGCGGCTTCCCCACATTCTACATAGCCAATCCATGTCAGCTTCCCCCTTGTCGATCGTTGGATCGTACTGAAGTTCGGCGGCACTTCGGTGTCGCGTCGTCACCGCTGGGACACGATCGGGAAGCTGGCGAAAAAACGCGCGGAAGAGACCGGCTCGCGCGTGCTGGTGGTGGTGTCGGCGCTGTCCGGGGTCACCAACGAACTGACCGCGATCGCCGATGGCGCGCCGGACAGCCGTGATCGCGTGGCCGCGCTGGTCGAACGCCATGAAGGCTTCCTGGTCGAACTGGGCCTGGGCCGCGAAGTACTGGCCGAGCGCCTGGCGGCGCTGCAGGGCCTGCTCGACGACCCGCGTGCGGCCACCCGTCCGCTGCAGTGGCAGGCCGAAGTGCTGGGCCAGGGCGAGCTGTTGTCGTCCACGCTGGGCGCGGCCTATCTGCACGCTTCGGGCCTGGACATGGGCTGGATGGATGCCCGCCAGTGGCTGGACGCGATGCCGCCGCAGCCGAACCAGAGCGACTGGTCGCAGCGCCTGTCGGTGAACTGCCAGTGGCGTGCCGATGCGGAGTGGATGCAGCGCTTCCGCGCGCAGCCGACCCGCCTGCTGATCACCCAGGGTTTCATCTCGCGGCATGCCGATGGCGGTACCGCCATCCTCGGCCGTGGTGGCTCGGATACCTCGGCGGCGTACTTCGGCGCGCTGCTCGGCGCCAGCCGCGTGGAGATCTGGACCGACGTGCCGGGCATGTTCAGTGCCAACCCGAAGGATGTGCCGGACGCGCGCCTGCTGACCCGCCTGGACTATTACGAGGCGCAGGAAATCGCCACCACCGGCGCCAAGGTGCTGCACCCGCGCTCGATCAAGCCGTGCCGCGATGCCGGCGTGCCGATGGCCATCCTCGATACCGAGCGCCCGGAACTGCCGGGCACCAGCATCGACGGCAGTGCTGCACCGGTACCGGGCGTAAAGGCGATCAGCCGCCGCAACGGCATCGTGCTGGTGTCGATGGAAGGCATCGGCATGTGGCAGCAGGTCGGCTTCCTGGCCGATGTGTTCAACCTGTTCAAGAAGCATGGCCTGTCGGTCGACCTGATCGGTTCGGCCGAAACCAACGTCACCGTGTCGCTGGATCCGTCCGAGAACCTGGTCAACACCGATGTGCTGGCCGCGCTGTCGGCCGACCTGTCGCAGATCTGCAAGGTGAAGGTGATCGTGCCGTGCGCGGCGATCACCCTGGTTGGCCGTGGCATGCGTTCGCTGCTGCACAAGCTGTCGGACGTGTGGGCCACCTTCGGCCGCGAGCGCGTGCACATGATCTCGCAGTCGTCCAACGACCTGAACCTGACCTTCGTCATCGACGAAGCCGATGCCGATGGCCTGCTGCCGATCCTGCACGCCGAGCTGATCGACAGCGGTGCGATGCCGGTGGAAGAAACCGAAGTGTTCGGCCCGCGCTGGCGCGAGATCGCCGGCACCGTGCGCCCGCGTGGCACGCCGTGGTGGCGGGGCCAGCGTGCGCACCTGCTGCAGCTGGCCGACGCCGGTACGCCGCGCTACGTCTACCACCTGCCGACCGTGCGCGCCCGTGCCCGCGCGCTGGCAGCGATCAAGCCGATCGATCAGCGTTACTACGCGATCAAGGCCAACAGCCACCCGGCCATCCTGCAGCTGCTGGAAGCCGAGGGCTTCGGCCTGGAGTGCGTCTCGCACGGCGAGCTGAAGCATGTGTTCCAGCACCTGCCGGAACTGTCGCCCAAGCGCGTGCTGTTCACCCCCAGCTTCTGCCCGCGCAGCGAGTACGAAGCCGCGTTCGCGCTGGGCGTGACCGTTACCGTCGACAATGTCGAAGCACTGCAGCGTTGGCCGGACCTGTTCCGCAACCGCGAGCTGTGGCTGCGCGTGGATCTGGGCCGTGGCGAAGGCCACCATGCCAAGGTCCGTACCGGCGGCAAGGACTCCAAGTTCGGCCTGCCGATCGCCCGCGTCGATGAGTTCGTGCGCGCGGCCACCGATCTGGGCAGCCGCGTGGTCGGCCTGCATGCGCACCTGGGCAGCGGCGTGGAAACCGCGCAGCACTGGCGCCTGATGTGCGATGAGCTGGCCGGCTTCGCCCGCCGCATCGGCAGCGTGCACACCATCGATATTGGCGGTGGCCTGCCGATTCCGTACAGCGACGAAGACGAGCCGTTCGACCTGGACGCCTGGGCCGAGGGCCTGGCCGAGGTCAAGGCGCTGCATCCGGCGTTCCGGCTGGCGATCGAGCCGGGCCGCTACCTGGTGGCCGAGTCCGGCGTGCTGCTGACCCATGTCACCCAAGTGGTGGAGAAGGATGGCGTGCGCCGTGTTGGCCTGGATGCTGGCATGAACGCACTGATGCGGCCGGCCCTGTACGACGCCTGGCACGACATCGAGAATCTCAGCCGCCAGGGCGGCTATGCCGAAGCCGCGTTCGACGTGGTCGGCCCGATCTGCGAATCCAGCGATGTGTTCGGCAAGCGCCGCAAGCTGCCGGTGTCGACCGCGCCGGACGATGTGATGCTGATCGCCGACGCCGGCGCCTACGGCTATTCGATGGCCAATACCTACAACCAGCGGATGCTGCCGCGCGAAGACGTGATCGAATGACCACCGCGCGCGCCCTGCACCCGCCCACCGACACGCCCCGCGCCATCGCGCGGGCCCGTGCCTGACCGGATACACCATGACTGCTTTCGACAAACACCAGGTTTCCCGCTTCCGCTTCGTCCGCTGCGAATTCGCCGCGGATACCGGCGTGGCCAGGCTGGTTTACGCCTTTGATGACGGCCCGGAGATGGTGGAAACCATCACCGTGCCGGGCGCCCCGTTCGTGCTCGACGAAGCGCGTAGCGCCGCCGTGCAGCGCGCGCTGCAGCTGCTGCACCTGATCGCCGGTGTCAGCTACTACAAGGCGGGCGTGCCGGAGACGGTCAGCATCGACAGCTATGCCATCGATGCCGATACCGCTGCGCTGGTGGAGACGGTCTACCTCAACGGCCTGGGTGAGTTTGCGTACCGCAACGGCCTGAACCTGCGCGGGCGCTTCCGCCTGCCGGTGCAGGGCGACGCGGTGCAGGCGCCGGTGCTGGGCCTGCAGCCGCACGCGCTGGTGGCCATCGGTGGCGGCAAGGATTCGCTGGTCAGCATCGAAGCGCTGCGCCGTGCCGGCGTGGACGAGACGGTGACCTGGATCGGTGGCTCACAGCTGATCCGCGCCTGTGCCGAGCGTACCGGCCTGCCGACGCTGAACCTGGGTCGCGCGCTGGCGCCGGAACTGTTCGAGCTCAACCGCCAGGGCGCCTGGAACGGCCATATCCCGGTCACCGCGGTGAACTCGGCGATCATGGTGCTGGCCGCGCTGCTGCAGGGCGTGGACCAGGTGGTGTTCTCCAATGAGCGTTCGGCCAGTTACGGCAGCCAGATTCCGGGCACCGGCGAAGTGAACCACCAGTGGTCCAAGGGCTGGGCGTTCGAGCAGGCGTTCGGCAGCCATGTGCAGACGCACGTGGCGGCGGACCTGCAGTACTACTCGCTGCTGCGCCCGATGTCCGAGCTGGCGGTGGCCCGCCAGTTCGCCAAGACCGATTTCTACGACGCGCACTTCTCCAGCTGCAACCGCAACTTCCACATCCTCGGCGAGCGTCCTGTGAACCGCTGGTGCGGCGTCTGCCCGAAGTGCCATTTCGTGTTCCTGGCGCTGGCCCCGTTCATGCCCAAGACGCGCCTGGTGCGCATCTTCGGCCGCAACCTGCTGGACGATGCCGAGCAGGCCGGCGGCTTCGACGCGCTGCTGGAGTTCCAGGACCACAAGCCGTTCGAGTGCGTGGGCGAAGGCCGTGAATCGCGCGCGGCGATGGCGACCCTGGCGCAGCGCCCGGAGTGGAAGGAAGACGTGCTGGTGAAGCGCTTCTGCAATGAGATCCAGCCGCAGCTGGATGCCGCCGAACTGGAACTGGCACCGCTGCTGCAGCTGCAGGGCGAGCACCGCGTTCCGGCTGCGCTGTGGGAACGGGTGCGTGAAGATTTCGAAGCTTGAAGGAAAGCGCGTCGCGCTGTGGGGCTGGGGCCGTGAGGGCCGCGCCGCGTTTGCGGTGCTGCGCGAGCGCCTGCCCACGCTGCCGCTGAGCCTGTTCTGCCCGGCGGCCGAAGTGGAGGCCGCGCGTGCGGAAACACAGGGCGTGCTGGACGTGCGTGGCGAGCCTTCCGCTGAAGCGCTGGCCGCGTTCGACGTCGTGATCAAATCGCCCGGCATCAGCCCCTACCAGCCGGTCGCGCTGGCGGCGGCGGGGCAGGGCACCACCTTCATCGGTGGCACCGCACTGTGGTTTGCCGAGCATGCGGGTGCCGATGGCATCGTGCACGACACCGTGTGCGTGACCGGCACCAAGGGCAAGAGCACCACCACCGCGCTGGTCGCGCACCTGCTGCGTGCGGCCGGCCACCGCACCGGCCTGGTCGGCAACATCGGCCTGCCGTTGCTGGAAGTACTGGATCCGCAGCCCGCGCCCGAGTACTGGGCGGTGGAACTGTCCAGCTACCAGACTGGCGAAGTGGCGCGCAGTGGCGCCCATCCGCAGGTGGCGGTGGTGCTGAACCTGTTCCCGGAGCACCTGGACTGGCACGGCAGCGAGCAGCGTTATATCGAGGACAAGCTGCGGCTGGTGACTGAAGCCGCACCGCGCATCGCCGTGCTCAACGCCGCCGATCCGCACCTGGCCGCGCTGTCGCTGCCCGACAGCGAAGTGGTCTGGTTCAACCAGCCGCAGGGCTGGCACATGCGCGGCGACATCGTGCATCGCGGTGAGCAGGCCGTGTTTGATACCCGCAACACGCCGCTGCCGGGCCGCCACAACCGTGGCAACCTGTGCGCGGTGCTGGCCGCGCTGGAAGCGCTGGGGCTGGATGCCGCGGCGCTTGCGCCGGCGGTGCAGGACTTCCGTCCGCTGCCCAACCGCCTGCAGCGCATCGGCGTGGCCGATGGCCTGACCTACGTCAACGATTCGATCAGCACCACGCCGCATGCCAGCCTGGCCGCGCTGGAGTGCTTCGCCGGCCAGCGCATCGCGCTGCTGGTGGGGGGGCATGACCGTGGCCTGGACTGGACCGATTTCATGCAGCACATGGCGCACGATGTGCCGCCGGTGGAGATCGTGACCATGGGCAGCAACGGCCCGCGCATCCACGCGATGCTGCAGCCGCTGGCTGATGCCGGCCGCTTCGGCCTGCATGCAGCCGCTGACCTGCCCGAAGCGATGGCGCTGGGACGTGCCGCGTTGGGCGCGCAGGGCGGGGTGGTGCTGCTGTCGCCGGGTGCGCCGAGCTTCGGCGCTTACCGTGACTACGTGGCGCGTGGCCGTCATTTCGCCGAGCTGGCCGGGTTTGACCCGGACAGCATCAGCGCGATTCCCGGGCTGGGTATCGTTTGAAGGTAGTGCCGGCCGCTGGCCGGCAACCTCCGGAGAAATTCATCCACGCATGGCGTGGATCTACTGTTCCTCGTCGATGAACGCGTAGTCGCCGTCAATCAGCTGCTGCAGGTACGCATCGAAGCTGGGCGCGATGACTACGTAGCTGTCTGGATCGTGCAGGTAGCGCACCACCTGGCCGACCGTGCCGCCCGGTGCCGGGTCGAAATCCAGGTACAGCATCGACGTGCCGCCGTTGTTCATGCAGTGCGAGAAACACAGTCGGCGGTTCATCGGCAGATCGGCGTCGATGCCGGCGCCGAGAATGTCCGGCTCGTCATCCAGCCACTCTTCGTAGATGGAACGAATGCTGTCGTCCCACTGCTGCTGGTCCTCGAAGATCTGCGCGACCGAGCGCAGGTAGTACGGGTAATCGCCCACATCTGAACCCAGCATCAGCACGCAGACCTCACCGCCGGGATACTCGCGGAAATGGGTGCCATCCACGCGCGACAACAATTCCATCAGGCTGTCCGGCACCTGCGGCCACTGCGCACGCAGGCGCTGCAGGTCTTCGGCGCTGGCGCCCTGGATCCAGGCCCACTGGGCGGCATCATCGGCAGGCAGACGCGGAACAAGGCCAGACAGGAAGCGATCAACAAGATTCATGCGAAAAAAGGGGACGGAGGGGATTAAGTCGTATCCAACCACACCTGCGTCACGCCGCCAATGCAGAATGCGACGCGGGAGGGGCGAATACGGCTTAATCCCCTCCGTCCCCTTTTTCTTGCGGAGCAGGCGCATGAATCGTTGGCGATGCGGTGTGGCGGTGATGCTGGGGCTGGCGGCAATGCCGGCGTGGGCGGCGATGAAGACGCAGCCGGTGGAGTGGAAGCACCAGGGCACGACCTTCAGTGGCGTGCTGGTCTATGACGATGGTGGGCACGACAAGCGCCCGGGCCTGGTGATGGTGCCGAACTGGAAGGGCGTGAACGAATCGGCAGTTGAGAAGGCCAAGCAGCTGGCCGGCGATGACTATGTGGTGCTGGTGGCCGATGTGTACGGCAAGGGCGTGCGGCCGAAGACCGATGCCGAGGCCGGGCCGGTGGCCAGCAAGCTGCGCAATGATCGGCCGCTGCTGCGTGCCCGCGCGCTGGAAGCGGTGAACGTGCTCAAGGCGCAGGCCGGCAAGGCGCCGCTCGATGCCAGCCGGATCGGTGCAGTGGGCTTCTGCTTCGGCGGCACCACGGTGCTGGAGCTGGCCCGTGCCGGTGCGCCGCTGGCCGGTGTGGTCAGCCTGCACGGCGGGCTGGGTTCGCCGCTGCCGGCGCAGGCCGGTGGCAGCCACCCGTCGGTGCTGGTGCTCAACGGCGCCGACGACAAGAGCGTGACCGCCGAGGACATCGCCGGTTTCCAGAAGGAAATGAACTCCGCCAAGGTCGACTGGGAATTCACCAACTACAGCGGTGCGGTGCACTGCTTCGCCGAGCGCGATGCCAACAGCCCGCCGGGCTGCCAGTACAACGAGCGCGCGGCCAAGCGCGCGTGGAAGGCGCTGGATGAGTTCTTCGAGGAGCGTTTCGAGAAACGCTGATCCGTGCCGCGGTAGTGCCGGCCGCTGGCCGGCAACCTCATGGCGCTGCGGATGTCATCGGAAATGCCGGCCAGCGGCCGGCACTACCGGATGCGGTCAATGCGAGCGCTGCACCGCGTAACGGGCCAGGCCACGCAGGGCGGCAACCGCATCGTTGTCGGCCAGACCGTCCAACGCGCGCTCGGCGGCTTCGGCATATTCCTCGGCACGCGCGCGGCTGTACTCCAGGCCGCCCGTGGCGCGGATCGCGGCCAGTACTTCCGGCATCGCCGAGGCATCGCCGTCCTGCACGATGGTGCGCAGGCGCTCGTGGGTGGCGTCGTCGGAGTGGGCCATCGCGTGGATCAGCGGCAGCGTGGCCTTGCCCTCGGCGAGGTCGTCGCCCAGGTTCTTGCCCAGTTCCTCGGCGTTGGCCGAGTAGTCCAGCACGTCGTCGGCGATCTGGAACGCGTAGCCCAGGTGCATGCCGTAGTCGAACAGGGCCTGCTGGGTGGCTTCATCCACGCCGCTTGCCAGCGCGCCCAGGCGGGTACCGGCAGCGAACAGCACCGCGGTCTTGCGCTCGATCACGCGCAAGTAGGCGGCTTCGTCGGTATCCGGGTTGTGCACGTGCAGCAGCTGCAGCACTTCACCCTCGGCGATGCGGTTGGTGGCATCGGCCAGGATCTGCATCACCGACATGCGCTCCAGCTCGACCATCAGCTGGAAGCTGCGCGAGTACAGGAAGTCGCCGACCAGCACGCTGGGTGCGTTGCCCCACAGCGCGTTGGCGGTGCTGCGGCCGCGGCGCAGGCTGGATTCGTCCACCACGTCATCGTGCAGCAGGGTGGAGGTGTGGATGAATTCGATGATCGCCGCCAGCTGGTGGTGGTCCGGGCCGGCCTGGCCGACCGCGTGGCCGGCAAGCATCACCAGCATCGGGCGCAGGCGTTTGCCGCCAGCGGAAATGATGTGGTCGGCGATCTGGTTGATCAGCACGACGTCCGAGGACAGCCGGCGCCGGATCAGGGCGTCGACGGCGGCCATGTCGGCCGCGGCAAGCGACTGGATCTGGGGCAGGCCCAGGGCGGGACGGGTGTCTTCGGTGATGGTCATGCGATCAGGCTTTCAGGCTCACCGCCGATTATAGGCGCTGGCCGTGAATTCGGGCGCAAACCGGCCCGAGCGGCATTTCCAGCCTGGCCGGCGCGGCCGCCCGCGTGAATACGTATGCAGGTTGCGCCATGCCCGGGAGGCCCCCGCTAAGCTTGCCGGATCAGGATTTCGGCCCGCTGCCGGCGGGTCCCGCATGCCCGGAGGGGGGCTGTCGATGTCGCACTATCCATGGTGGCGCGGAGCCGTCATCTACCAGATCTACCCGCGCAGCTACCTCGACGCCAACGGCGATGGGGTGGGCGACCTGCCGGGCATCATCGAGCGGCTGGACCACATCGCCGCGCTGGGCGTGGATGCGATCTGGATCTCGCCGTTCTTCAAGTCGCCGATGGCCGACTTCGGCTATGACATCGCCGACTACCGCGATGTCGACCCGCTGTTCGGCAGCCTGGACGACTTCGACCGCCTGCTGGCCAAGGCCCACGGCCTGGGCCTGAAGGTGATGATCGACCAGGTGTTGAGCCATACCTCGATCGAGCACGCCTGGTTCCGCGAGAGCCGCCAGGACCGCAGCAACCCGAAGGCGGACTGGTACGTCTGGGCCGACCCGCGTGAGGACGGCACCCCGCCCAACAACTGGCTGTCGCTGTTCGGCGGCTGCGCCTGGCAGTGGGAGCCGCGCCGCGAGCAGTACTACCTGCACAACTTCCTGGTCGACCAGCCGGACCTGAACTTCCATCACCCGGACGTGCAGCAGGCGACCCTGGACAACGTGCGCTTCTGGCTGGACCGCGGCGTGGATGGTTTCCGCCTGGATGCGATCAACTTCTGCTTCCACGACGCGCAGCTGCGTGACAACCCGGCCAAGCCCGCCGACAAGCGGGTGGGGCGCGGCTTCAGCCCGGACAATCCGTACGCCTACCAGTACCACTACTACAACAACACCCAGCCGGAGAACCTGCCGTTCCTGGAGCGCCTGCGCGCGCTGCTGGACGAGTACCCGGGGGCGGTCAGCCTGGGCGAGATCTCTTCGGAGGACTCGCTGGCCACCACGGCCGAGTACACCCGCGATGGCCGCCTGCACATGGGCTACAGCTTCGAGCTGCTGGTGGACGACTACAGCGCGGCCTACATCCGCGATACGGTCTCGCGCCTGGAAGCGGCGATGACCGAAGGCTGGCCGTGCTGGGCAGTTTCGAATCACGACGTGGAGCGGGCGGTCAGCCGCTGGGGCGGCCACCCGGCCGACCCGCGCCTGGCGCGGATGCTGGTGGCGATGCTGTGCTCGCTGCGCGGCTCGGTCTGCCTGTACCAGGGTGAAGAGCTGGGCCTGGCCGAGGCGGAGGTACCGTTCGAGGCCCTGCAGGACCCGTATGGCATCACCTTCTGGCCGAACTTCAAGGGCCGTGACGGCTGCCGTACCCCGTTGCCGTGGACCGATGCGCCGCTGGCCGGCTTCACCACCGGCCAGCCGTGGCTGCCGATCCCGGCCGAGCACCGCGCCGCGGCGGTAGCCGTGCAGGAACGCGACCCAGGCTCGGTCCTGGCCGCGTTCCGGGCGTACCTGGCCTGGCGGCATACCCAGCCGGTGCTCCTGCATGGCAGCATCCGATTCATCGAAAGTGCCGAGCCAGTGCTGCTGTTCGAGCGTATGCTTGCAGATGAAACCCTCCTGCTGGCCTTCAACCTGTCGGCCGAGGCGGTGAGCCATCCGCTGCCGCCGGGCAACTGGCAGCAGGTGGCGGTGCCGGGCCCGGAAGCGGGCACGGTGCAGGGCAATGAACTCCAGCTGCCGCCGCGTGCGGTGTATTGCGCCCGACGCAGCTGACCGTTTTCTCCGGTGGCGGTACTTGCGGGGACGGGGCCGAAGCGCCCCGTCCCTTTTTTGTGGGTGGGCTTCCGGCGAAAGGCATCCACGCATGGCGTGGATCTACGGGTTGGGGCGGCGCTGGGTAGATCCACGCCATGCGTTGATGTGCATTCGTGCAAAAGAAAACCCGCTGCCTGCGCAGCGGGTTTCCGATGAGTTGTTGCCGGCCAGCGGCCGGCACTACCCGGTCATGGTCAGAACTTGTAGTTCACGCCCAGCATGTAGGTGCGGCCCCATTCGATGTACTCCAGCGGGCGGTCCTTGCTGCCGGCGTAGGTGCGGTACGGCTCGTTGGTCAGGTTGCTGCCCTGCAGCAGCAGGGTCAGGCCACGCAGGGTGCTGCTGTCGCTGAAGGTGTAGCTGACCTGCGCATCGGTCACGTTCTCGCCGACGACGTAGCGCAGGCTGCGGTTGCCGTTGAAGTTGCCGATCTCACCGATGAAGTCCGAACGGCGGCGCTGGCTCACGCGTGCCTCGAAGCCACTGCGCTCGTAATAGGCGGTGAAGTTGTACACGCGCTTGGACAGGCCCGGCAGGCTGATCGGGTCACTACCCACGCTTGAGGCACTCTCCGGATCCAGGATGGTGATGTCGCTCTTGTTGAAGGTCGCGCTGGCCTGCACGCCGAAGCCACGCAGGCTGTCGGTCAGCATCTCCAGCGGGAACGATGCGGTCAGTTCCAGGCCCTTCAACGTGCCGCCCTTGCCGTTTTGCGGCGCGGAGAAGGTGCCGGTGGTCAGCACCGGCGCCGTCATGCCCGGCGGCGGCACGTAGCTGCCCAGCAGTGAAGTGAAGTCGTAGTTGTCGACCGACTGGGTGTAGACGTAGCTCTTCAGGTCCTTGTAGAAGATCGCGGCGGCCACGTAGGCCTTCTCGCCGAAGTACTTCTCATAGGACAGGTCCAGCGCGGTGGCACGCCACGGGTCCAGCAGCGGATTGCCGCCACTGCCGCCCGGCCGGCCGGTACCGGTGTCCACGCCGAACTCCAGGCCGGCGCGCATCTGGTCCACGCGCGGGCGCGCGACCTGCTTGGCGGCGGCGAAGCGCAGCGTCTGCTGGTGCGGGAACATGAAGGCCAGGTTCAAGCTCGGCAGCCAGTCGTTGTAGGTACGGCCGTTCGAATACGGCTGCACGTTGTTGCCGGCCGACTGCGAGCTGTCCCAGTAGCGCGAATCCGAACTCTGGTCGGTGTGCTGCATCTGCACGCCGATGTTGCCGCGCACGCCCACTTCACCGATGTCGGTGTTGATGTTCAGGCGCGCCCAGGCGGTGGTGATCTTCTCTTCGACCGTCCACGACTTGGGGATCAGGTAGTCCAGGTTGTCGACCGGATTGAAGGTCATGTAGCGGCCCACTGCGGCCGGTACGTTCCAGGCCGGGATGGTGCCCAGGCCGGCAAAGCCCAGGTCGACCGGGCGGTACTGCAGGTCCGAGGCGATGTTGGCGTCGCCCTGTGCGCCGAGCAGGATGTTGCCTTCGGACTGGGTCTTTACCTTGCGGCGGTCGGCGTAGTTCACACCGATGTCGATATCCGGCGCCCACGAGGCGATGGCATCGGGCAGGGCGATGGTGGCGGCCAGCTTGCCACCCTTCAGGCGATCTTCCACCTTCGGCACCTTGCCGTAGCCGGAACCGTAGATGGTGTTGGTCAGGAACAGGGCGTCGGGGTTGGAATAGTTCAGCCCCGGGCTGATCTGCGAGAACCCATCCTGGCGGATCGTCACGCCGATCGTATCCAGCTGCGGCATCGGGGTCAGCTGCAGGTTGTTTTCCAGGTTCAGCTCATCGCGCGTGGCCTTGGAGTAGTTCAGGTCGGCGACCAGCTTGACGCCGCCGAAGTTGAACTCGTTGTTCCAGCCGAACGCATCGATCTTGTCCTTGCGCTTGTTGTACATGCCGCGCACCAGCGGATACACGCCGCTGGCGGTACCGCCGGTGAACGAGCCGTTGGCGTTGATCTGCGGGTTGCTGACCAGCAGGCCCGGGGTGTAGTTGCCGTTGTAGTTGCTGAGGTTCAGCTCGAACTGGTTGGCGGTGTCGATCTGCTCGGCTTCGGTGTGGAACGCATCGAAGGTGCTGGTCCAGCTGTTGTTCGGGCGGAACTGGATGGTGGCCATCACGCCGTCGCGCTTGTTGTTGCCGGTGCGGCGCAGCGCCTTGATGCCATCGGAGAAGTAGGTGCCGGCGGCAACGCCAGGACGGTTGCCCTTGTCGGTGTGCTCGGTGGTCCACGGCTCGTACAGGCCGACCTGGTTCTCCTGGATCGGCATGTCGCTGTGCGCGTAGCCGATGGCGATGCCCAGGGTCTTGTCCAGGAACTGGTCGATGTAGCTTGCACTGAAGCGGTTGCCATACGGATCGACGTTGGCAGCGCGGCCCAGCGAACTCTTCTGGTAACGGCCGCTGACGGCGATCACGCGCTCGCCGAAGCTGAGCGGGCGTGCGGTCTGCATGTCGATGGTACCGGACAGGCCCTGGCCGACCAGCGCGGCATCCGGGGTCTTGTACACGGTCACGCCGTTGACCAGCTCGGACGGGTACTGGTCGAACTCAACGCCGCGGTTGTCGCCGGTGCTGACCACTTCCCGGCCATTGAGCAGGGTGGTGGCGAAGTCCGGCGACAGGCCGCGCACGCTGATCACCTGCGCACGGCCCGCCACACGCTGGGCTGCCAGGCCGGGCAGGCGCGAGATGGATTCGGCGATGCTGACGTCTGGCAGCTTGCCGATGTCTTCGGCAGAAATCGCTTCGACCACCGAGGTGGCGTCCTGCTTGACCGCGATCGCGCTCTCGATGCCGCGGCGGATGCCGGTGACCTGCACCGTATCCAGGTTGGTGGCGGCGGTGCCGGCCGGCGTGGTGGTGCTCTGCGTGGACTGTGCCGACGCCAGCGTCGGCGCCAGGACAACGGCCAGCGCGATGCTCAGCGCGCTGCGCTTGTGGTTCAACATTTTCCCCTCCCAGGCAATGTTGCAGATCGATTCGTGGACGTCCCGGCGTGACCGTGGACGTGCGACGCGGTGGCCGCTGTCGTCGCCGCTATGGTAGGCAGCGCGTTCTTCGCGGGAATCACCCTGCATACGTATTCAATGGCGTTTGCAGGGTTGTAATCGCTTTCAAGTACCTCGTGCGGTAGTGCCGGCCGCCGGCCGGCAATCACGATCACCGGGTTGCCGGCCAGCGGCCGGCACTACCGGTGCATTCAAAGCGGCGTGAAACGAATGGCCTGCCCACCACCTGGTGCCAGCACCAGCGTCAGTGCATCGGCGCTGGTCACCTCGCGGGTTTCACGCAGGAACGCGAACGGATTGCTGCGGAAATCCGCGCCCTCGCCATCGCGGTAGATCTCGGCGCGATAGCGCACGCCTGGCTCCAGGAAGCCCAGCGACACCGGCAGCACGCGGCCGTGTTCATCCGTGATGCTGCCAAGGAACCAGTCGCGGCTGTTGCGGTCGCGGCGCACGATCGTCACGTAGTCGCCCACTTCGCCATCAAGCACCCGGCTCTGCTCCCAGTCCACCGCGACGTCCTCGATGAAGCGGAACGCCTCGCGATGCTGCAGGTAGTGCTCGGGCAGGTCGGCGGCCATCTGGATCGGGCTGTACAGCACCACGTACAGCGCCAGCTGGCGGGCCAGCGTGCTGGGAATGGCCTGGCCGTGGCGGCCCTTCAGGCTGAGGATGCCGGGGGTGTAATCCATCGGCCCGGCCAGCATGCGGGTGAACACCAGGTTGACCTCGTGCTCCGGTGGGTTGGGCGGCTGGCCCCAGGCGTTGTACTCCATGCCGCGCGCGCCTTCGCGCGAGATCCAGTTGGGGTAGGTGCGGCGCAGGCCGGTGTCCTTGATCGGCTCATGCGGGTTCACCGACAGGTGCCGGCGCGCGGCCTCCTGCACCACCTTCAGGTGGTGGCGGGCCATGAATTGGCCGTCGTGCCACTCGCGCCACAGCGGGCCACCGGCCGGATTGAGGCGGTCGACCTGGCCGTCGTCGCAGACGTAGCCGGTCTTGAACTGGTCCACGCCCAGCCGCGCATACAGGTCCAGTGCGGCACCCAGCTGGTCCTCGTAATGCTCGATGGCACAGCCGGTCTCGTGGTGGCCGATCAGATGCACGCCCTTCTTCAGGCCATACGCTGACAGCGCTTTGATATCGAAGTCCGGCGTGGCGCGCGTGAAGTCGAAGTCGTAGCCGTTGCCGACCCAGTTGCCATCCCAGCCCGGGTTCCAGCCTTCCACCAGTACGCCACGGAAGCCGTGTGCGGCGGCGAAGTCGATCACCTTCTTCGTCCTGGCAGTGGTGGCCGCGTGCTTCGGGCCGGTCGCCCAGCTCTCATTGTCCAGGTGCATCGACCACCACACGCCCAGGTACTTGGCCGGCTTCACCCAGCTCACATCGCCCAGCGCATTGGGCTCGTTGAGGTTGAGGATCAGGTCCGATTCGACCAGGCCTCCGGCGCGGTCGGCGATCTGCAGCGTGCGCCAGGGCGTGGCAAAGGGCAGGGCACGGCGCACCTTCCAGCCTTCGGCGGAGGGCGACAGCTGCGCGCGCAGGCGTTGTCCTTCCGTGCGGCGCAGCCACATCCCGGCATAGTCCACCAGCGCGGCCTCGTGGATCGCCACGTGCAGGCCATCGCGGCTGCGCAGGGTCATCGGCGTATGCACCAGCGGCACCTCGCGCAGTGGCGTGCGCTGGTACAGGTATTCGTAGTGGATCGGTTCGCCGGCGGGAATCCACCAGGCGGTGGAATCCTGCGCGATGGCGAACTCGGTCAGCTCGTCATCGATGATCGCTTCGTGCAGGTTCGGCTGCTCGGGGAACACATAGCGGAAGCCAACGCCATCGTCGTAGACGCGGAACACCACGTCCAGCCGCCGCTTGCTGCCGGTGGTTTCGGCCAGCTGTACGGTCAGCTCGTTGAAGTGGTTGCGGGTGAGCCGGCGCTCGCCCCACGGCTGCTCCCAGCGGTCATCGACGCTGCGCCGCTGCTGGCCAAGCAGGGCGAAATCGCGGTCCAGGCGGCCGTCACGCAGGGCGAAGCCGAGCTTCGAATCCTCCACCACGGGCTCGTCGAAACGCTCGACGCGATAGCGGGCTGTGCCGCCGTCCAGCACGAGACTGACCTTGAGTATCTTGCCCGGTGACTCGACGCTGGCCACCTGTGGCGTGGCCTGTGCCAGCGTGGCCCAGACCAGCAGGGCCAGACCGAGCAGGTGCGCGATTGCCGCGCGTACAGCAGTGGGTGACATCGGCAGTTCCCCTCCCAAGGCGTCGTTGGCAGACCCGGACCATAAGCCAGTGCGGCAGGCGCGCTACCGCGTGGCGCCATGAATACGTATGCAGATGGACGCAGCCGACAGCCCCGCGTCTACCATGGGGCGAAGGCACCTTGAGGGAGGGGCCGCGCCCGTCCACCGGCAATGGTGGTGCGGACCTACAACGCGTGCAGAGAGGGAGGGAGGCCGACGGGCGCAAGCCGGTCCGCCGCTTCGATGCTGAAGATCATTTGCCTGACCGCTGCCCTGGGGGCAGCGCTGGGATCGACCGCGCAGGCGGCCGACCTGCAATTCGACGGCCGCCATGCGCGTGCCGAAGCCGCTGCCAAGGGCAGCTTCGTGCTGCATGCGCCGAAGGGCACAGTGCAGATCGCAGCCGCACCGATGCGCAGCCAGACCGGCAGCGTGATGTTCGATGCGCTGTTCGCGCTGGCCCAGCAGGAGATGGACCAGGACCGCGTGGATGCGATCCGCGATCCTGCGTTCGACGAAGGCCGGCCGGTGCCGTGCGAGTGCTTCCAGACCGGCGCGCGCTGGCCCTACGTGTGGACCCGCGATGTCAGCTTCGCCGCCGACCTGGCGCTGGCGCGGCTGGATCCGCAGCGCACCCGGCAGTCGCTGCAGTTCAAGCTGTCGGCGGCCCGCGATGGCCATACGCCCGGCCTGTTCGTCGCTCAGGACACCGGTTCCGGCGGCAGCTGGCCGATCAGCAGCGACCGCGTGGTGTGGTTCCTCGCCGCACGCCACCTGCTGGACGACCGCGCATTCGCCGACCAGGTCTGGCAGGCACTGCAGGGTACGCTGGCGCAGGACCGCGCGATGGTGTTCGACGCGCAGATGGGCCTGTACCGTGGCGAGACCTCGTTCCTGGACTGGCGCGAGCAGACCTATCCGGACTGGACCCGTGAGGACGTGCGCTTCATCGGTGACTCCTACGCACTGTCCACCAACGTGCTGCACTACCAGGCGCTGCGCCTGGCCGAGCGGCTGGCCGGCCAGCACGGCGACGCCCGCGCGGCCGACTACGAGGCGTGGGCTGATGCGTTGGCGCAGCAGATCGATGCACGTTTCTGGCGCGAGGATATCGGCCAGTACATGAGCTATATCGGCGAAGCCGCGCACCCGGTGCCGTACGCCAAGGTCGATCTGCTCGGCCTATCGCTGGGCATCCTGGCCGAGGTGCTGCCACCCGAGCGCGCGCGCCGCGCACTGGCTGCCTATCCGATGGGGCCGGCCGGCAGCCCGGTGGTGTGGCCGCAGGAGGCGCAGCAGCCGATCTACCACAACCGCGCGATCTGGCCGTTCGTCAGCGCCTATTCGCTGCGTGCCGCGCGCCAGCTGGACGATGCGCCGCGCATCGCCGCCGAGATCCGTTCGCTGATGCAGGGCGCCGCGCTGGCCGGTTCCAACATGGAAAACTACGAGCTGGTCAGCCAGGCCGTGCATGTTGACGAGGGCGCGCTGAGCGGCCCGGTGGTCAACTCCGAACGCCAGCTGTGGTCGGTCGCCGGCTATCTGTCGATGGTGGTCGAGGGCGTGTTCGGCGTGCAGGACGATGGCCGTGTGCAGCCCAAGTTGCCGGCGGTGCTGGTACCGGAGCTGTTCGGCAGCCAGCGCAGCATCCGTCTGGACGCTGCGGGCAGACGCTACGTGCTGGAGCGCCCGAAGCAGCTGGGTGATGGATTGCTGGTAGCGGGCAAGGTGAAGACGCGCGGTGCCACCACCACCGTGCAGCTGGTCCCCGCCGCCGCGGCGCCACGCAGCGAGGTGATGACGGCCGACGCCAATGCACGCGCACCGGCCACGCCGGCCGCACCGCAGGCGCGACGCAAGGGCAGGGGCTGGAGCGTCGCGGTCGCTGCCGACCAGGTGCTGTGGCAGGACGGTCGGGCGCTCACCGCCCGCAATGGCGAGGCACGCATCAGCGACGACGGCCTGCAGCATTGCCTCAGCCTTACCCGGCGCGACGGCGCATTGGAATCGCTGCACAGCCCGACGGTCTGCGTCGGTCCGCAGCAGGCGCTGAAGGGCGCGCAGCGCTGGCAGTTCAGCTCGGCCAGGGCCGGGCAGGTGCGCCTGCGCCTGCAGTACCGCAATCCGAACGGGCCGATCAACACGGGCGTCACCGCCGCGGTGAAGCAGCTGGTGCTGCAGTGCCCGGGCATTCCCCAGCAGCGGCGGACGGTCACGCTGCCGCACAGCGTGGCCGTGCAGGACTCGACCTCGGCGACGTTCACCGTGGCCAAGGGCCGGTGTTCGGTCGTGCTTGAGGAAGGCTTCAACATGAGCGCGCTGCAACACTTCGCGCACTACACCGGGGGCAAGGGCGGCCGCGACGGCGTGCTCAACCAGGCCCAGGTGCAGGCGCTGACGGTGGCGCCGGTGGCTGCGGCAGAGGGCGCACGATGAATCGCACGGCCAAGCCGCAGCTGTCGTTCTGGCAGATCTGGAACATGTGTTTCGGCTTCCTCGGCATCCAGTTCGGCTTCGCCCTGCAGAACGCAAATGCCAGCCGCATCTTCGAGACCCTGGGCGCGGACATCGACGCGGTGCCAGGGTTGTGGATCGCGGCGCCGCTGACGGGCCTGCTGGTGCAGCCGGTGATCGGCTACCTGTCCGACCGCACTTGGACGCGCTGGGGGCGCCGCCGTCCGTTCTTCATGATCGGTGCGGTGCTGACCACGCTGGCGCTGCTGGTGATGCCGAACTCGCCGACGCTGTGGATCGCGGCTGGCACGTTGTGGGTGCTGGATGCCTCGATCAACGTGTCGATGGAACCGTTCCGCGCCTTCGTCGGCGACCAGCTGGCGCCACGCCAGCGTCCAGCCGGCTACGCGATGCAGAGTTTCTTCATCGGCGTGGGCGCCATCGTTGCCAGCTTCCTGCCGTTCATCCTGGCCCACTTCGGGGTCGCCAATACGGCCGCCGCCGGTGAGGTGCCGGACACCGTGCGCTATGCGTTCTACTTCGGCGCGGTGGTGCTGCTGGCGGCGATCACCTGGACGGTGGTCAGCACCCGCGAGTACTCACCGGCAGAGCTGGCCGGGTTCGATGATGCCGAGCCGCCGGCACATCACGCGGCGGCGACGATCAGCGGTCCGGCCCCCTGGGCACAGGTGGCCATATGGCTGGGGCTGGGCGTGCTGCTGGCGCTGCTGATCGCGTGGCGGCAGGGCGACAGGATGCTGTATGTGCTGGCTGGCCTGTGTGCCGGCCATGGCCTGCTGCTGGCGCTCGCGCGCACGTTGCCGGCCACGCACATGCTGGCCGCCATCGTCGGCGACCTGCGCGCGATGCCGGTCACCATGCGGCGGCTGGCGTGGGTGCAGTTCTTCTCGTGGTTCGCGCTGTTTGCGATGTGGATCTACACCACTGCAGCAGTGGCCAGCGCCCACTTCGGTTCGACCGAACCGGAGTCGGCGGCCTACAACGAGGGTGCCAACTGGGTGGGGGTGCTGTTTGGCGCCTATAACGGTTTCGCCGCGTTGGCGGCGGTGCTGATTCCGCTGATGGTGCGCATGATCGGCCTGCGCTGGAGCCACCTGGTCAACCTGTGGCTGGGCGGTGCCGGGCTGGTCTCGCTGATGTTCATCCGCGACCCGCACTGGCTGCTGCTGTCGATGGTCGGCGTCGGCTTCGCCTGGGCGTCCATTCTCTCGCTGCCCTATGCACTGCTGTCCGACAGCGTACCGGCATCGAAGATGGGCGTGTACATGGGCATCTTCAATTTCTTCATCGTGATCCCGCAGCTGGTCGCCGCCAGTGCGCTCGGCTTCGCCCTGCGTACGTTGCTGGGTGGCCAGCCGATGCATGTACTGGTGCTGGGCGGCTGCAGCCTGTTCATCGCCGGCCTGTGCGTGCTGTGGGTTCCGTCCCGTCCGGAGGTGGTGTGATGCGTGGTGCGCTGTCTGTTGCTGTTTCCCTGGTACTGCTGGCCGGCCATGCGGCGGCCGCGCCGCGCCCGGACTATGTGGGCACCACCGAGCCGTTTGCCAGTGATGCGGTGTACTTCGTGGTCACCGACCGCTTCGTCAACGGCGATCCGTCCAACGACCATCGCGACCAGGGCGGCACGCATCGCACCTTCGATATTCCGGTGCCGTGCCCGGACAAGGTGGACGGCAACATCGGCTATCTCGGCGGCGACTTCCGCGGCGTGCTCGACAACGCACAGTACATCCGCAACCTCGGCTTCGGCGCGGTGTGGATTACCCCCATCGTCGACAACCCGGACGAGGCGTTCACCGGCAGCAAGCCGATCAGCTGCACCAGCACGCTGACCGATCGCGGCAAGACCGGCTACCACGGCTACTGGGGCATCAACTTCTACAAACTCGACGAGCACCTGCCCAGCAAGGACCTGGACTTTGCCGGGCTGACCAAGGGCCTGCACGGTGCTGGCCTGAAGGTGGTGCTGGACATCGTCGGCAACCACGGTTCGCCGGCCTGGACCATGCCGATACGGCAGCCGCAGTTCGGCCAGATCTTCGACAAGGACGGAACGCTGATCGCTGACCACCAGAACCTGCCACCGCAGAAGCTGGATCCGAAGCACAACCCGCTGCACGCGTTCTACAACAATATCGGCCCGGTCGACAGCAAGGACGGTTCGATCTTCGACGGCAACCTCGCCGAACTGTCCGACTTCAACCAGGACAATCCGGCGGTGATGGACTATCTGGTCGGCGCTTACCTGCAGTGGACCGCGCAGGGCGTGGACGCGCTGCGCATCGACACCATCGGCTGGCTGCCGCACCCGTGGTGGCATGCCTTCGTCAAACGCATCCGCGCCGAGCACCCGGGCATGTTCATGTTCGGCGAAGCGTTCGATTACGATGCCGCACGCATTGCCGAGCACACCTGGCCGGCCAACGCCAACGTCAGCGTGCTCGATTTCCCGTTGCGCGGCGCACTGGAACAGACCTTCGGCACCGCCGGCAAGGGCTTTGAAACCCTGGCCGAGCCGCTGCACCTGAGCGGTGGCCCGTACGCCAATCCGTACGAGTTGATGAGCTTCTACGACAACCACGACATGCCGCGCCTGCAGGCCAGCGACAACGGCTTCATCGATGCGCACAACTGGTTGTTCACCGCGCGCGGCATTCCGGTGGTCTATTACGGCTCGGAAACCGGCTTCATGCGTGGTCGCGCCGAGCATGCCGGCAATCGTGCCTACTTCGGCCAGCCGCGTGTGGATGCTGCGCCGCAGAGCCCGATCTTCGCGCCGCTGCAGCGCATCGCCAGGCTGCGCGCAGCCACCCCGGCGCTGCAGCGCGGCCTGCAGGTCAACGAGCGCCTGCAGGGTGATGAGGCAGTGTTCTTCCGCGTGCTGCAGCACGGCGAAGTGGCGCAGACCGCGCTGGTGCTGCTGAACAAGGGCGACCAGGCGAGGACCTTCACCGTGGCGCGTTACGTCCAGAACGGCCGCTGGCGCGACGCGCTGGAGGGAGGTTCGTTGCGGGTGGACGGCTCGCTGAAGGCCGAAGTGCCCGCGCACGGAGTGAAGGTCTACGTGCTGGATGCCGCCGTGCAGCAGCCGGCGCTGCAGGCCGAGCTGGACAAGGCGATGGCCGACCAGAAGGCACGGGACCAGCGGCTGGGACGGTAGTGCCGGCCGCTGGCCGGCACCCCTTGAATCCACGGCACCTGCAGATGCCGGCCAGCGGCCGGCACTACCGGGTTCGGCCGCATCCGGCACAATAGGCACCCCTCACGCCCCGCCGTACCGCCATGACCGACCTCGCCCCGCAGACCCCGATCGAAACCCTGCTGAAGGCGGCGATGGATGGGGCCGTGCCGATCCGCGCCTTCATGGAGGCCTTCGTCGCCTCCGAAGTGGTGCTGCTGACCGGCAGCCTGGTGACTCCCGATGGCAGTGGCTTCGACCCGCTGCTGTTCGACAAGCAGGGCACCCTCCATGTGGCCGTGTTCACCGACCCGTCGCGGGTGGGCATCTACAGCCAGCAGGCCGAACACCAGATCCGCTGGCTGATGCTGGATGTACTGCGCCGCGTGCCGGGTGGCTACGGCGTGGTGATCAACCCGGGTACTTCGCTGGGCTTCGAGATCTCGCCCAGCGGCATCGGCGAGATCCTGAAGGACTTCGCCCAGCGCTGAGCGGTCACCGCGCTATATTTGTAGAGTCGAGCCATGCTCAACTGCCTTTCGCGCAGTGCGAGATCAGTCGAGCATGGCTTGTATGTTCCTCCCGGCTCCTACGCGGTATGTAGGAGCCAGGGTGGAGGGACCGTCAACATGTTATCTGCGGGTACCAGCCGACAGACGAGTCGAGCGATCCCCATCCCGCACCTTAACGTCGATAAAGGATCTAGCGGCCTTTGAGGACCGCCGATGTAGGCAAGCCAACGTGGTGCGGTACCACCCCAGCCCTTCAACAATAGCTGGGAGTTGCGCAGATGTCAGATCGTTTCGCCGTCGGTATTGATGCCGATTCACAGACCCTGGTGGTGGCCTACTACGGCACCAAGGGCAGCGCCCGCATCGCCAATTCAGCGTCGGCCATCACTAAGTGGCTGTCCGCTCTGCCGGCCAGGTCTCGCATTGGAGTGGAGGCAACCAATCGCTACCACGAACTTGTGGTTCAAGCTGCCCAGAAGGCCGGTCATGCCGTCTTTGTGCTCAATCCGCGCGACGTCAAACACTACGCCAAGGGCGTGGCTTGCCGCGGTAAGACCGACGCTGGCGACGCCCAGGTCATTGCGCGTTACATCGCCAAGGAGGCCGACAATCTGCACGAGCATGTCGCCCGTTCGCCTGCACAGGAGCGGCTGCACGTGCTTCTGCAGCAGCGCGATAGTCTGGTGCGGAACAAGGCAACGCTCCATCTTTCCCAGGGGACGGACGCGGCTGACTCAGCCATCTTCGGGCGCATTTTCAGTGGCCTGAAGGAGGCGATTGCGATGCTGGACCGGGAAATCCAACGACTCTGCCGCAGCGGCGAACAGAGCGATCTGTATCGACGGATCATGACCATCCCGGGGATCGGGCCGACGGTGGCTGCCTTTGTCACCCATCACATCACCCGCTGGCCGCTGGCCAGCTCAGACGCTTGGGTGGCCTGCACCGGTCTGGATCCGCGACCCAACGAATCCGGCGCACGGATCGGCCGCCGCCGTTTGTCCAAGCGAGGCAACGCCGGCCTGCGTCAAATCCTCTACATGGCGGCCATGGGCCTGACCCGATCCAAAGGCGGCAAGCCCCTCTACCTGGCCATCCGCGAGCGCGGACACAGCAGCACCGCCAGTTTCAACATTCTGGCCAGAAAACTGGCCAGGATCGCTTGGGGCGTCTTCAAGAGCGGTCGGGACTTTGACCCGGCCATGCTGAAAGTGGGTCAAGCCTGCTTCCAGCAGGCTTGACCACGAACATAGGATCTCGACTCTACAGAACGCTTCCCCATCGAGGCATTGCCATGGAATTCAGGGTGCTACCCGCCGATGCATTGGAACGGCAGCAGTTGGCCCGGTGGTACCACGCCGAATGGGGCCGCGACGCTGGCCTGTCGCTGGAACAGGAACTTCAGCGGCTGAACCCGCCACAGGATGCCGAAGGCTTTCCGCATCTGATTGCCGCCTTCGATGACGGTCAGGTGGTCGGTGCGGTGCAGCTCAAGCGCCGGGAGATGCAGGCCTTCCCGCAGTACGAGCACTGGCTCGGCAGCGTGTTCGTGGCCGAAAGTCATCGCGGGCGTGGGCTGGCTGGCGGCCTGGTCGAGCAGGCCGCGGCGCAGGCGGTGCGGATGGGTGTGTCCGATCTGTACCTGCAGACCGAGGCCCTGGATGGTGGACTGTATGCACGGCTCGGCTGGAATCCCCTGCAGGAAATCGACAACCGCCACTATCGTGTGCTGGTGATGGTGCGCAGGTTAGCCGCATGAACGCACCGGCATCCTCGCGCCATTCCCGCTCCGCGCTGATCTTCCTGATCGCGGCCATCGTCGCCGCGCTGGTGTCCATGCCCGTGCTGCGTGCGGTGGGCATGGTGCTGTGGCCGGTGTTCGTCATTGCCTGGCTGATCAACCTGGGCGCGGCCTGGCATCTGGCGCAGTGGGCACGTCAGCAGGGCCGTTCGGCGTGGGCCTACGGATTACCGGCCGCGCTCGGTACCGTCGCCTCGATCGTGGTCTATGTGCTGTTGGCGTTGCTGGGGCCCAAGTCCCCGGTGCGCTGAACCTTCGCGGCTGTCGTGGACAATGTGCCGAGCATGGCTCGGCACTACAGCAAGGCCGAGCCAAGCCCGCACGTGTTGCAAGGAGCGCCGGCGCATCAGCCGGCGCCCCGTTGCCTCACATCGTCACCTTGCGCCGGTTGTCATCGCTCACCCGGTCGATCAGCTTGTTGTACGGGTCGAAGCCTGCTTCATCAGGCTTTTCATCCACCGTCACCGTGATCTTCGGCGTGGCGCTGGTGATGTGATGGCGCTGCAGGTACAGCACCTTCTGGTCGCGCTCCTTGCCCGACGGCCCGTTGGCGAACACGCCGACCTCGACCCAGTCATCCATCTTCGCGTCGCTCTCCTTGCCCTTGCCATCGGCGTACTGCTTGGCGGCGTGCAGGTCCAGGGTCACGTCGTAGCGGCCGTCATCGCGCTTGCGGGCGCTGGCGGCCATCACCCGGTTGTCGTAGAAGCTGATCTTCTCGAACAGGTCGGTGACCAGCTGCTGGCGGTCAGCCGGGGTCTCGGCACGGATGTAGCCCAGCAGCTCGCGTGAGGTGGTGTATGGCGGCTGCTGGTAGCCCTTGTCCTGCAGGAAGCGCTTCAAGGCACGGTTCAGCGCCTGCTCGCCGATTTCCTCGCGCAGCCGGTAGAACACCAGCGAACCCTTCTGGTAGTGGATGTACTGCTGGTTCTCCACGCGTTCCAGCGGCTGTTCCTCGATGGCTTCGCCACCGCGGCCGGAGAGGTAGCCGTCCAGCTCGCGCTTGAGGAACTGGCGCATGTGCTGGCGACCGTACTCCTGCTCCATGACCATCAGTGCCGAGTACTGTGACAGCGACTCGGACAGCATGGTCGCGCCCTGTACGTTGGCGCCGATCACCTGGTGCGCCCACCACTGGTGCGCGATCTCGTGCGCGGTCACGTAGAACACGTAGTCCACCTTGTCCGGGTCACGCAGGTCGGCGATGAAGCCGATGGCCTCGGAGTAGGGAATGGTGTTGGCGAACGACTGCGCGAAGCGGGCATAGCCCGGAAACTCGATGATGCGCACCTGGCGGTGCTGGTACGGGGTGAAGTTCGCCTCGTAGTAGGCCAGCGACTTCTGCACCGCTTCGATCATCCGGTCCACGTTGTAGCCGTGCGCCGGATCGAAGTAGACCTCGATCGGAATGTCCTTGTACGTCGCCCTGCGCACCTCCCAGCGTGCCGAAAGATAGGCGTAGAAGTTCAGCATCGGCCGGTCCATGGCATAGCTGAAGCAGCGTCGGCCATTCACCGTGGTCTTCCGCTGCAGATAGCCCGGCGCCAGCGCTACCTGGTCCGGTGCGGTGCAGACCGTGGTGCGGAAGTCGAGCCAGTCTGCGTCGTTGGAGATGTAGGTGTTGGCGCGCGCGGCTTCGTCTTCCAGCTTGGGCATGCGCCGGGGTTCGCCGAGGCCGCGCTTGCGGCGCTCGTTGCGGTCGCTGATCTCGGCCCCCTCGTTGTAACCGAACGAGGGCAGCACGCGGCTGTTGAAGAAGGTGCCGTTGTCGACGATGTTGCTCGGCGCCAGCCCGGCGGTGATGCCATTGGGCTTCTGCACCACCCGGAAGTGCACGTTGCGGCTTTCACCTGGCTGCAGTGGCGTGGCCAGGCGGTAGATGCGGTAGCCAAGGTCGGCGTCATGCATCGACAGGGTTTGCCCACCCAGGTCAACCGCGACCAGCTGCTTGTCGTCGCCCATCGAGAGATGCACGTCCTGGATCGGCACGGCATGCGTGTTGCGCACCGTCCAGTTCGCGTCGATCACCATCGACTGCGATTCCGGGAACAGGTCCACGCGGTTGTCCACCGCCACGACGCGCGGCTGCGGCAGGGCGCGGTACTTCGATAGTTCGCGTTCGTAGCGGGCCTGCAGGTCCAGCTGCCGGTCGGGCGCGATGAACTCGTTGCGGATGTTGGTGCTCCAGTACAGCCAGCCACCCACGCCGATGAAGGCCAGTGCCGCCAGCCCGGCGAAAGCACCGGTGGGGCCGCGCAGGCGACGGCCGGCCAGTGCCAGGCGCTGGCGCAGCCCCTGGCTGACACCGCGTACCCAGAATGCGGAGGCCAGGCACATCAGCGCCAGCAGGAACAGCGCCCAGTAGCCCTGGAACGCCAGCTGCCCCGGCAGGAAGTGGCCGTAGCCGTTCATGTCCGAATAGGGCGCGTTGGGCCAGCTGCCGAAGTTGTACAGGTGCTGCGTGTAGTCGAGCAGGCCGAGCACGCCCTGGCCGATCATCACCACGATCAGCAGTGCGTAACCGACGAACTTGTTGTTGGTGAGTACCTGCAGCACCAGTGCCAGGCCACCCATCAGGATGTAGACCACCGAATCCAGCGCCAGGCTGCGCAGGTACAGCAGCGGCTCCAGATGCGTGTAGCCCTTGGCCAGCTGTACGCCAATCGCGGCCACTGCACCGGCCGCCTGGAAGCAGACGATCACCGCCAGTAGTGCGGTGAACTTGGCCAGCAGCGGCACCCAGTTCGGCACCGGCATGGCATCGGTCACTTCGTTGATGCGCGCGCTGCGTTCCTTCCAGACCAGCTCGCCGGCGAAGAACAGCACGATGATCACCAGCAGCCAGCTGAAGGCGCCCTGCAATCCCATGATCATCTGCGAGGTGACCGGCCAGATCGGGGTGCCGTACAGCGTCTGCCGGAACAGTGCGCTGGGCAGGAAGTTGGTCAGGCCCAGTACCAGCAGCACGATGAACGGCACGCTGCGCAGGACGCCGCGCGTATCGAAGCGCACCTGGCGCAGGAACTGCCGCCACGCGGTGGTGGCGGTGAACGCCGGTACCACGCGCGGCAGCGTTGCGCGGGTCGGGCGGGCGGCGCTGGCGTCGGCAGCCGGCTGCGACTGCCTGCGGCCCCAGCGACGGCGGCCGCTGCCGCTGCGCTCGGTACGGAACAGCGCGAAGGTGGCGGCGAACAGCGCGGCGGCCACGCCCAGCCACAGGACGCGGTTGGCCAGCAGATAGCCGGTCAGTGCGGGAATACCACTGTTGCGCTCGGCGGTGGACCAGTAGCGGATGGTGCGGCTCAGTGCGCGCATGCCCAGCGGCTCGCTCAGCACGGCGATCCACGTGTTGTCGATGTCGCGCAGCAGGGCTGCACTGACGCCATACAGCACGAGGTAGGCCACCAGGCCGATGTAGACCCACAGGATCGAACGGGTCAGCGCCGCCAGCAGTGACAGCAATGCCGTGGTGAACAACAGGTTGGGAATGATGATGACCGCGAACGTCCAGGCATAGCCCCGCCAGCTGATCGGCCCCATGCGTTGGGGGTCGACCCACGGCATGAACGGCGCCAGCCACAGGCCGAACGCAATCACAACGTAGACCAGCAGGCCGGCGGCAAGGGCGGCGGCGATACGCCCGGCCAGGTAGTCGCGGCGCTTCACCGGGCTGGCGAAGATCAGTTCGGCGGTGCCGAGTTCGAAGTCACGCAGCAGCGCATTGCTGACGAACAGCGCAGTGACCAGCATGCCGAGCAGGGTGAAGATGCCCAGCATCTGCGCGATCACGGTGGGCGCGTTGCCGTGTACGTTGCCGCTGCCGCCACCGATCTGTACGGCGTCGCTGGAAGCGGCGGCGAAGGCGAGCAGGGCGAACAGCCCGGCCAGCAGCCACAGCAGCGGAGAACGCAACTGCTCGCGCAGTTCGAAACGGAAGAAGTTGAGGATCATGGCGTGCTCCGCTCAGGCTGCCGCGCGGGCACGGGCCTGCAGGCGCAGGCGCTGGAAATACACGTCCTCAAGGTCGGGTGCCACGGCCGCAAAGCCGTCACCGGGGTCGTTGGCGCTGTGCACATGGATCACCGGACGGCCACCGACCAGGCGGGTCGACAGCACCACGTAGCGTGCTTCATGGTCGGCCAGCTCCGAAGGATCGACCTGCTTGCGCCAGACCTGGTGCTGCAGGGCGTCGATGGCCTCGGCAGGACGGCCGGTGAGCAGTACCTGGCCCTTGTTCATGATCGCCATCGTCGGGCACAGGTCGGTCACGTCCTCGACGATGTGGGTCGACAGGATCACCGCCACGTTCTCGCCGATCGCCGCCAGCAGGTTGAGGAAGCGGTTGCGTTCCTCCGGGTCGAGGCCGGCGGTGGGTTCATCGACGATCACCAGCCGCGGGTCACCCAGCAGTGCCTGGGCAATGCCGAAGCGCTGGCGCATGCCGCCGGAGTAGGTGCCGAGCTTGCGCTTGCGCGCGTCCCACAGGTTCACCTGCTGCAGCAGCCCATCGACCACCTCGCGGCGCTGCGCACGCTGGGTCAGGCCCTTCAGCACCGCGAAATGCTCCAGCAGGTCCAGCGCGCTGACCTTCGGGTAGACGCCGAAGTCCTGCGGCAGGTAGCCCAGCCGACGGCGCACCGCGTCCTTGTCGCGCAGCACGTCGATCGACGCCTCACCCGGAATGCTGAGGGTGGCCGTGCCACTGTCGGCCTCCTGCAGGGTCGACAGCGTGCGCATCAGCGAGGACTTGCCGGCGCCGTTCGGGCCGAGCAGGCCGAACATGCCGCGCGGGATGTCCAGGGTGACGTTGTTGAGGGCATGCACGCCGTTGGCGTACGTCTTGGACAGCGAATCGATCTTCAGCATGCGACGTACACCTTTCCCTGGGCGATGTCTGCGCGTTATCCGCGCATCGGCGTCCGTGCGCATCCGCCGTTGGTCATGGGGGGAGAATCCGGCCGTCGTGCGTTGGCCGGCGCACCGGCCCTGCGGGTGCCTACCCGCGCAGCGACGATTCCCGTACCACCAGCTTCACCGGGATGCTCTGGCTGTCCACCGGCTGCCGCCCGATCAGTGCCAGCAGGCGCTCCACCAGCAGCTGGCCGGCCTGCTTGGTGTCCTGCTGCACGGTGGTCAGCGCCGGGGACACCGAAGCCGCCAGCGGGATGTCGTCGAAGCCGGTTACTGCCACGTCCTGCGGCACTCGTCGGCCGGCCTCGCGCAGGGCGCGCATCGCGCCGATGGCAATCAGGTCGCTGGCCGCGCAGATCGCATCGATCGGTTCGCCGCGCGCCAGCAGCGCCTGGCAGGCCTCCTGGCCGGAGGCTTCAGTGGTGATCGCATCGTGCTGCAGCGCCGGCTCCGCCGCCAGGCCGTGTTCCTGCAGGGCCGCCACATGGCCGCGGTAGCGTTCCTGGAATTCGGGGTAGTGGCTGGACGCATGGCCGAGGAAGGCGATGCGGCGGCAGCCCTGCTGCAGCAGGTGGGTGGTGATGTCGTGCCCGCCCTGGAAGTTGTCGCTGCCGATCGACACGCCGGGCTGGCCGGGCAGGGCGGCGCCCCAGCGCACGAAATGTGTGCCCTGTTCGACCAGCCGCTGCAGGCGGTCGCGCGATTCGTGGTAGTCACCGTAGCCGAGCAGGATGATGCCGTCGGCCTTGTTGCTGTCCTCATAATCGGCCTGCCAGTCGGTGGACAGCTGCTGGAACGAGACCAGCAGGTCCTGCCCGTGCAGGGCGCAGGCGCGGGTGATCGAGCCCAGCATCGAATGGAAGAACGGGTTGATCAGCGAGTCGTCGTTGGTCGGGTCCTCGAAGAACAGCAGGGCCAGCGTGCCGGCATTGCGCAGGCGCAGGCTGGAGGCGTTCTTGTCGACCTTGTAGTTCAGCTCGCGGGCGATGCGCAGGATGCGCTCGCGGGTCTCGGCGTTGACCATCGGGCTGCCACGCAGGGCGCGCGACACGGTCGGCTGGGAAACCCCGGCCAGGTGGGCGATGTCCAGGGAGGTGGCTTTGCCTTTGATGGTCATGGGCACGCGGAAGGGGCAGGGTGGAAGGTGCCCGGGCATGATGCCATGGGTCGACGCGGATGCCCTTCCCGATGTCCGCCGAGGCGAGGGTAAGTCATTGCCGGACAAGGAAATCAGCCCAAACCTCCGGTGCCGCCGGGGTCTTCCGGCCGGGCGGATGGCGGCGGCAATGCTAAGATGCATCGTTCTCGCACTCCCCCAAATTTCAACAGGGGCGGCCCAGCGTACTGCACCCCCGGCCGGGGCTGTGCTATCACTGGCGGTCTGCCCCTGGACAACGGACGAAGGTACCTATGGCGCGCGGCATCAACAAAGTCATCCTGGTCGGCAATCTCGGCAACGACCCGGACGTGAAGTACACCCAGGGCGGCATGGCGATCACCCGCATCAGCCTGGCTACCACCAGCGTCCGCAAGGACAAGGATGGCAACCAGCAGGAGCGCACCGAATGGCACCGCGTGGTGTTCTTCGGCAAGCTCGGCGAGATCGCCGGCGAGTACCTGCGCAAGGGCAGCTCGGTCTACGTCGAAGGCAGCCTGCGCTACGACAAGTACACCGGCCAGGACGGCGTGGAGAAGTACTCCACCGACATCATCGCCGATGAAATGCAGATGCTGGGCGGCCGCGGTGAAGGCGGCGGCGGTGGCGGCGGTGGTGGCAACTACGGCGGCGATCGTCCGCAGCGCCAGCAGGCGCCGCGCCAGGAGTACGGTGGCGGTGGCCAGCGTGGCGGCCAGGGCGGTGGCTATGGCAACCAGGGCGGTAACCAGGGTGGCGGTTACGGCAACCAGGGTGGCAATCAGCGCCCGCAGCCGCAGCAGGCGCCGCCGATGGACGACTTCGCTGACGACGATATCCCGTTCTGATTCCTACTTGACGGTTTTGGTGTTGATAGAGGCCCTCATCTTTATGGATGGGGGCCTTTTTTTCGTTAGGCAGAATCCAGCCGTGATCTAACCTTCTACTTGCGGCAGGGTGTTGATGGATGACTGGCGACACACCATAGCGAATCAGAATGGAGAGCGGCACCGGAAAGCCGTCTGCTCGAGCCCATCGCTGGTGCATGGCTTCGGCGGGTCTTGATACGGCGTGCGAAGGACAGGCATAAACCTAACGAGCTGGCGCGGGGCTGTCGCACACCCTGTGGACACGGTTACCGCGGGCCTATGCTCAATTGCGGTGTGCTTCTCCAAAGCTTGTCTTGTCGCACAAAATCTGTCATTAGCTTGCTCTAGGATTTGCCCATCCCCAGCAAGGTTGGGGGGAAAACATGTTCGTTCCGTGCATTAAGGACTGATGTCGGATGGAATCCTTTGGCCGGACTTGCCAGTTGTCTTTCACATGGAGTGTGTACCAATGGCATTTGCAATGCCCTGCGCAGCCACAAGGCTGCCGCCATTGTCTCCTTCTGCCTAGCATTAGGCAGTACATCGACTGCAAGGGCAGCCACCTACTACGGCCCTCCCTACACGGTTCAGTCGTTTCGCGGCGTTGGCTCGTTTGAGAGCATAGGTGCGGCGGTCAACTTCTTGGTTGGGAAGATCCAAGCCCCTTGCCAACAGGACCCCAAGTGCACCAAGCCGCCCGTTGTCACGGTGCGATACGGCACCGACGGTTGGGCTGCGACGATCTATGTCAATGGGAGTGTTAGTGACAACGTCTTTGCTTCCGAGATACTGATTGGACAGCCCCAGAAGAATTTCGGCGGGTGCCAGAAGCGTTGTTCGGCTGGGCTTGGCTCCGCTACCGATGGAACTGGGGCTCGAGGTGCTGCTGACAGTGCTTCAAAGGCCAATGCCCGTGATCCAGGAAGCCCGTTTGAGGGTGATCCGATCAATACCTCCACTGGCAACTTCTATCGGCAGGAAACGGACTTCGAGTCTCCGTCAGGCCTGATGTTCCGGCGGTTCTACAACAGTTCTGCTCGTGCCCCGGGTTCTTCTTTGGGTCGTCAGTGGCGCCATCTTTTTGATCGGCGACTCGAGGTGCTTGCACCTACCACGGGAGCGGCCGGGGACCGCACGTTCATTCGTGCCATTCGGCCGGATGGCAGTTCAGAGCTGTTCACACGAACCCCAAGCGGCTGGACTGTCGACGCCGATGTGGCAGACGTGCTCGTTGATCGAGAGGCGGGCACCGGCTATGCATTGCAGTTGGCGGCGAACCGCCAAACCGAAGTCTACGATGCAACAGGCTTGCTGAAGGAGGTCTATGACTCTGCAGGCAGGAAGCTTCTGTCCTTGCAGTATTCAGACGCAACCACGCCGGCAGATGTGGCGCCAGTCGCTGGGCTCCTGTTGACCGTTGGCGACGTCAGCGGGCGCACCTTGAGCTTTAAGTATGATGCTTCATCGCGATTGACCACGATGATGTTGCCAGATGGTTCATCGCAAGCGTTTGGCTACAACCCCGCAGGACAGCTTGCCTCGGTGACCTATCCGGACGCCACAAGCAAGGGCTACATCTACAACGAAACAGCCAACAGCCCCACTGTCTCAGGTACGTCCTTCCTCACAGGGATTGTGGATGAGAAAGGCATCCGTTACGAGACCATTAAATTCGACTACAACCATCGCGCTTATCACGCTGAGTTCGCTGGCGGAGTTGATATCACAACCCTGGACTACGCCGCTTCCACCTGGAAGGGAACGCTGCCAGTCACCGTCAAGGGGCCACTCGGAGCCACTTCCAAATTGGGCTTCGTGGATACAGGAAAGGGGCGTTTGATGCCCGCGGGCGGTTCGGCCGCCTGTGGTGACCAATGCAACCACCCTACAAGACCATGACCTATGACGTGAACGGCTACCCGGCGTCGGTCACGGACTTCAAGGGAATCACTACAAGGACCACTTACACGGCAGACGGGTTGCTGGCCGAACAGGTTGACGCCGCCGACACCCCCCAGCAGCGCACCACGACGACCACGTGGGATAGCGCACTGCGTTTGCCCCTGAGTCGGGTGGTAAAGAACTCTGCGGGCGTGGCCGTTTCCAGCAGTTCATGGAAGTACAACGCGTTGGGCCTGGAGGTCGCGCGGTGCGAGGTGGATCCTGCCAATTCGGCTGCGGTCGGGTATGCGTGCGGAACTGCAACCAATGCACCCGCTGGGGTTCGTCAATGGACCACCGCCTACTGCTCGGCGGTGGATGCCACCCAATGCCCGCAAGTCGGTCTTGTCCTTTCCGAAGACGGGCCGCGGTCCGATGTTCAGGACGTTACCAGGTACAGCTACTACCTGACCGAGGATGAGTCGGGTTGCGGCGTTTTCGGGGGCTCCTGCCACCGCGCTGGTGACCTTCAGTCCGAGACCAATGCTCTCGGTCAAGTGACGACACGGCTGGCCTACGACCGAAATGGACGTGTCAGGCGTCTTCGGGACGCGACGGGCACGATCCATGATTTCGGCTATTCCACTCGAGGCAAGCTCACTGCGATAACCGAGCGGAACAGCGTGGACGGAGCTGCGTCTACCAACGATCGCGTGACCTCCCTTTCCTATGATGCGACAGGTAATGTCGCCTCGATTGTTGACCCCGATGGAGTATCCCTCAGTTACACCTACGATGATGCGCACCGTCTCGTCCAGATCAATGACGGGGCCGGGAACAACATTCGCTACACCCTCGATGTGGCAGGCAATCGCACCAAAGAGGAGGTGTTCGACGCAGGTGGTGGACTGAAGCGTTCGCTCTCTCGCGTTTACAACAAGCTGGGGCAACTGGTCTCCCAGAAGACGGCAGCGGGGAATTCAACCGACTTTACTTATGACCTGGCGAACAACGTCCAGCTCATCACCGATGCCCTGAAGCGCAAGACGCAGTTTGACTACGATCCCTATGGAAGGCCCAGCAGGGTGCTTCAGGACGTTTCCGGAATGGCGGTCGAGACGCGATACGAGTATGACGTCGAAGGCCGGACCACCAAGGTGGTCGATCCCAAAGGCCTGGCGACCATTTACGGCTATTCAGGGCTGGGCGACCTGTTGAACCGCCAGAGTCCTGACACGGGCGCAACCACTGCCAGTTACAACAGTGCAGGGCAGCCGGCGAAGCAGGTTGACGCCAATGGCACGGCTAGCAGCTACACATACGATGCCCTGGGGCGCGTGGTGCGCAAGGTTTATGGGAACGAAGCGATTGTTGCGTCATACGTGTATGACCAAGTCGAGACCATCTGCTCACCTGATGAGTCGTTTGCAACCGGGCGGCTCTCATCCATGCAGGATGACGGCGCTAAAACCCAGTATTGCTACGATCGCTCCGGCAATGTGACGCGCAAGGTGCAGACGTCATCGGGGCAGAGCGTGGGCGTCAGCTATGCCTACACCAATGCTGGCCGACTTCGTTCTGTCACCTATCCTGACGGAACGGTGGCGGACTACAAGCGAGATGCGGCCGGCACGGTCACCGAGATCGGTGTGACTCGACCGGGTGCTGCTCGTGTCGTGTTGCTTTCCAGTGCAAAGCGCCATCCCTTCGGCCCCTCTGCGGGCTGGGCCTACGGCAACGGGCGTACGTTGGCGCGAGACGTCGACCAGGATTACCGTCCGTCGGCGTTGATCGGCAGTGGCTCGGGAGCACTGAATGCAGCCTTCTCGTTCAGTGCCGTGGGCGAGTTGACCGGCCTCACCTCCGGAGGGACTGGGGCAACGTCCGTATCGCTGACCTACGACGCCTTGAGCCGATTGACTGCCTTCAAGGATGCGGCCACTGGCTCGATCATCGACAGTTACTCCTACGACGTCACGGGCAATCGCACGTCTGCGAAGGTCAATGGAGCTGAGCAGGCCTATGCCTATCCGTCCGACAGTCATCGCCTGCAAAGCGTTGCGGGCGTGTCGCGTGCCTACGATGCGGCCGGCAACACGCTTTCGATCCAGGGCGTGGATCGCGAGTTTGCTTACAACGCAATGGGGCGCTTGAGTGCGGTGAAGCGAAACGGCACGGTTGCTGCGGAATACCATTACAACGATCTTGGCCAGCAGATAGCCCGTAAGGCCGGAGGTGCCTCAGCACTGAGTCTCCGATGAGCGCGGGCAATGGCTGGGGGAATACGACCAGGCGGGTATTGCGCGTCAGCAGGTGATCTGGTTGGACAACCTGCCTGTCGGATTGCTGAAGGGTAGCGCGCTCTACTACGTTCAGCCGGATCATCTGGGCACCCCTCGCGTTGTCGTTGACCCAGCCCGTGACGTCGCAGTTTGGACTTGGGATCTGAAGGGGGAAGCGTTCGGTGCGACGGCACCAAACGAGGATCCGGACCAGGACGGCACGCTTTTTGAGTTCGCGATGCGCTTCCCTGGGCAGAGATACGACGCTGAGAGCGGCCTTCACTACAACGTTCAGCGTGACTACGATCCCGCCAGTGGCCGCTTCGTGACGTCAGACCCGCTCGGATTGCAGGGGGGAATCAGCACCTACGGCTACGTGAAGGGCAACCCACTCGCATCAGTTGACCCCGATGGGATGCTGGCAATTCCTTTACTGCCCCCGCCCCCGGTGGTCACGGGCGCCCCGGGTGCCGTTGGGGCGTACAATGGGGCCGACCTCAGCAATCCGAACGGCAATTGGGATTTTGGACCGAAAATCAACTTGGACTCCATCAAGAAGGTCTTGATGCTCCAAGAAATGATGGGGCTCGGTCCCAACGGTTGGCTTAACCCCAATAGCGCTACGTCGCAGATGTCATTGGCTGTGCTTAAGCAAGCTTGCTCTACGGAGGAGAGCGACGAAGATGACCACTGCGACAAGAGGTATGCAGAAGAGACGGCAGTGTGTAGAGCGATAAAGAAGCGCCGAAGTTCAAAAGCAGCCGCAAGGTGCTACGCTTCCGCCGCACAGCGATATGCGGCTTGCTTGCGAGGAGAGCACGTTCCCGTATTTGATGTGTGGAACAATTAATTTAGGTGGAAGTCCATGAATTCTGAAGTTTATTCCCACCTTGTTGAGATAGATGAAGATACTAGGGTTCTATCGATTTACAGGATTTTCCCCCGGCGTCGAGAGTTATATACCTCGGTGGAATTGCCCTCCGGGCCGTGTGTGGCTGGCAACGCTGTCTTCGATGATTTCTTCAAGCTTTTAGGCGAGAACATTGTTTTTGATTCTCCTCAGGGCAGGCGTTGCCTTGGTTTGGATGATGAGGATGGCGAAGTTCTTGGGCCTGGATGAAGTAAAGGAATGGCATGAACGCGGGGATAACCTTGGCGCGTGCGCCTGCCGGGCCGTGTCGATGCTCTTGACTGACGGGGGCACCTGACGAGTGCAGATGTTTACGTTCGAACAAGCTCAATCGAACAGAACGCCTTCCTTGCCTGACCAGCGAGGATTTGTTTACACATTTGGTAGTCACAACCGTTCTGATTCCTACTCGACGGTTTTGGTGTTGATAGAGGCCCTCATCTTTATGGATGGGGGCCTTTTTCGTTAGCAACATCAGTTTCTGGCAGAATCCCGCCGTGATCCATCCTTCTCCTACAGCGAGATGTTGATAGATGACTGGCGACACACCTGAGCGAATCAGATTTGAGAACGGAGAACGACACGGGAAGACGTCTGCTCGAGTCCATCGCTGGCCGCGGAAGCAATCATCAGCATCGGCCCGTTTCGACTATCGATCTGTGCATGGTCTCGGCGGGTCTTGATGACGGCGTGCGAAGGACGGGTATAGGCCTAGCGAGCTGGCGTGGGGCTGTCGCAGATCCTGCGGACACGGTCTCTGCGGGCCTATGCCCAATTGCGCCGTTCTTCACCAAAGCAAGCCCAATGGCCGAGCCTTGGAGCCCGCTCCAGGAACCAATACATTTGGCAGATCCCTGATAAGGTCACACAGCTGTGCAAACGCCTTTGGTCCGTCCCTTGGGCCGCACTTCTGTTCCGAGGGGTGCGTGACTGGCACCGCTGCCGATCTGAAAAGGCTCAATGAGCTAATCGACGATGAGCCAGGGAGTACTCTGCAGGTAATGGATCAGTTTACACGTCTTCCCCCACGTTTCTGGTGAGCCGATGAATACCACTGCGCAAATTTCGTGCCTCGTCCTTTGCGTCCTGCTTGGGTCTTCCGTGTCCGCCCGTCCGCTGTCAGAAAGACTCGCGGCGGATATCGAGATGGCCGAACACTCTATTCTTGCCTCGCTGGTGGTGCACAAAAGTTCCGAGAGCAAGTCGCTGTGCTCTCAGACGCCATATGCTTGTGCAGGAGCAGACGGTGCTGAGCTTGGTCTCGCCTTGATAGGGGGCAGCAGGAGTGCTGCCGCTCCTCGGCACTTGGTTGAGCTGTCGCGATTCCGTATGGATGGAGCGCTTTCCGAGGACTACAAGTGCTACCTCGCCGCGCATGGAAATTCAGTGGCTCAGGCTGCGCCGAAGCTGGATGCCAAGAAGCTGGCAGGGCAATGCATGTCCGAATTTGCTGCTTTCAAACGTCGGGCCGGCGCCGCGAAGTTCGACGTGGCGCCCGAGAATATCTGCAACTCAGTGGCGGACATCCAGCGATCCCTGCGTGAAGCTGTCCGACTAGCCAATGCAGGCGGTGAATGTGACGGCTTCTGAGTCGGTCGTCGGAAAGAGCTGATGCGTAGGTGATTCGCGAAGCCTTGGCTTGGTTGACTACTGTCGCTCGACGTCACGAGCTATACAGCTCTTCAATCCGCCGGCTCCGAGGCGGTGCTGGGCCCTGGCGGCAGGGTGCGCCCGGATGCATAGGGCCAATGCCTTGGCTCGGGGCATCGAAGTTCTACTGACTTTGCTCGCTCGCTTGAGGAAAAAGCCAGTAGATTTCATCTCAGGCGACGGATTTGGTTAGAAAAGAAAGCCCCGCCAATGCGGGGCTTTTCTTTCTGTGCGATGTCGTTGGCATTGTGCTTCGCAGCATCAATTTTCGTGCACCGCAACTTGCAAGCATCCAATTTCCTCGCCTATGGTGCAATCGATTGCATTGCTGTCAATCGTTGCGTTTGATACCGGTTGGGAGGCCGGCAGGTGGATGTCCATCCATTCGATCAGACCGGCTCCGGCGACGGGCCTCACGCGGCGCGATGCGTTGCGCATGGCGGTTGCTGGAGGCGTAGCGCTGGGTACTGCGGGAGCGTTGCCTGCATTCGCCGCCACCGCAGCGCTCAAGGGCAACCTGAAGCACTCCGTGGCGCGTTGGACCTTCCCGCAGCTGTCGGTCGCCCAGCTCTGCACGACGGTGAAGAACATCGGCTTCGCCGCCATCGACCTGGTCGGCCCGGAAGACTGGCCCACGCTGAAGGCGAATGGCGTCTACAGCTCGATGTGCAACGGCGCAGAGCTGGGCCTGACCAAGGGCTTTGCCGGCCGCGAATTCCACGACCAGCTGGTGGAGCGCTACACGCGGCACATCGACCTGGTGGCTGACGCCGGCTACCGCAACCTGATCTGCTTCTCCGGCAACCGCAACGGCATGGATCCCCATGACGGCATGGCCAATGCCGAGGCCGGCCTCAAGCGCATCCTCGGGCATGCCGAGAAGCGCGGTGTCGTGCTGGTGATGGAGCTGCTCAACTCCAGGGTCGACCATCGCGACTACCTGTGCGACCACTCGGCCTGGGGCGTAGAGCTGTGCCAGCGGCTCGGCTCGGACAACTTCGGCCTGCTCTACGACATCTACCACATGCAGATCATGGAGGGCGACATCATCGCCACCATCGGCAAGCATCACGCCTGCTTCAAGCATTACCACACCGCGGGCGTGCCCGGCCGGAACGAGATCGGAGACCAGCAGGAGCTCCACTATCCGGCCATCTGTCGCGCGATCCGCGACACCGGTTTCAAGGGGTATCTGGCGCAGGAGTTCACGCCTGCAGCGCCCGATCCCGTTGCCTCATTGCGCGAGGCGATCCGCCTCTGCGACGTCTGAAACGATATCCACCCAGGTGAGAAACCCATGGCAGATAATCACTACGACGCCATTGTTGTTGGCTCGGGAATCAGTGGCGGTTGGGCGGCGAAGGAGCTGACCGAAAAGGGCCTGAAGGTCCTGATGCTGGAACGCGGGCGCAACATCGAGCACGTCAAGGACTACGTCAATGCGATGAAGGAAGCGTGGGACTTCCCGCACCGCAACCGGCCAACGCAGGCGATGAAGGCCGACTTTCCGGTGCTGATGCGTGACTACGGCCTGGCCGAGAACCTGGAAGGAATGTGGGCCAACGAACAGGACTCGCCCTACATCGAGACCAAGCGCTTCGACTGGTTCCGCGGCTACCACGTCGGTGGTCGCTCATTGTTGTGGGGCCGGCAGAGCTATCGCTTCTCCGACCTGGACTTCGAGGCCAACCTCAAGGATGGCATCGCCACCGACTGGCCGATTCGCTACGCCGACATCGCGCCGTGGTACGACCATGTGGAAAGGTTCGCCGGCATCGCCGGCACGCGTGAAGGGCTGGACGTGTTGCCGGATGGCGAGTTCCTGCCGCCGATCCCGTTGAACATCGTCGAGAAGGATGTGGCCGCGCGTATCAAGAAGGCCTTTGGCGGCACCCGGCACATGATCCACTCGCGCACCGCCAACATCACCAAGCCGATGCCCGAGCAGGGCCGCGTCAACTGCCAGTACCGCAACAAGTGCATCCTGGGCTGTCCTTTTGGTGCCTACTTCTCGACCCAGGCGGCGACGCTGCCAGCGGCGATGAAGACCGGCAACCTGACCTTGCGGCCGTTCTCGATCGTCAAGGAAGTGCTCTACGACAAGGACCGCAAGCGTGCGCACGGGGTGGAGGTCATCGACGCGGAGACCGGGCAGACCTACCAGTACACCGCCAAGGTCATCTTCCTCAACGCATCGTCCTTCAACTCGACCTGGCTGCTGATGGGCTCGGCCACCGACGTGTGGGAGGGCGGGCTGGGCTCTTCGTCCGGCGAGTTGGGGCACAACGTGATGGACCATCATTTCGGTGCAGGTGCCTCGGGCCGGGTCGAAGGCTACGAAGACAAGTACTACTTCGGCCGTCGACCCTGCGGTTTCTACATTCCGCGCTTCCGCAACGTCGCGGCCGACAAGCGCGGCTACCTGCGCGGGTTCGGCTACCAGGGCGGTGCCAGCCGCACCGGCTGGTCGCGCGAGATCGCCGAGCTGAACATCGGTGCCGATCTGAAGGAGGCGCTGACCGTGCCCGGTGACTGGCGCATCGGCATGACCGGGTTCGGTGAAATGCTGCCGCACCACGACAATACGATCCGCCTGGACCGCGAGCGCAAGGACAAGTGGGGACTGCCGGTGCTGGCGATGGACGTTGCCATGCGTGCCAACGAACTGGCGATGCGCAAGGATATGGCCGCCGATGCCGCCGAGATGCTGGAGGCGGCCGGCGTCAAGGACGTGAAGATGCATGACAACGATTACGCCCCGGGCAAGGGCATCCACGAAATGGGGACCGCGCGCATGGGACGTGATCGGAAGAGCTCGGTGCTGAACCAGCACAACCAGGTCTGGGATGCCCCCAATGTCTATGTGACCGACGGTGCCTGCATGACCTCCAGCGCCTGCGTGAATCCCTCGCTGACCTACATGGCGCTGACCGCGCGCGCGGCCGACCACGCGGTACGCGAACTGAAAGCGGGGAACCTCTGATGGATCGCCGCGAACTGCTGAAGATGATCGTCGCCGCTACCGGCGTGGCCATGGTCGGCCTGCCTGCGCTCGCGCAGGGAAACGCCGCTGCGGCACCGGTGAAGACCCTGTTTTCCGATGCCGATATCGGCACGCTGGACGAGATCGCCGAGACCATCCTGCCGCGGACCCGGACGCCAGGGGCGAAGGATGCCGGCGCCGGCCTGTTCATGGCGACCTTCGTCAGCGACTGCTATACCGCACGGCAGCAGTCGACGTTCCGCGCAGGGCTGGCCGACATCGACAGACGCGCCGGCGGCCGCTTCGTGTCGCTCACGCCGGAAGCCCGAACCGAATTGCTGCGCACGCTGGATGCGGAAGCAAAAGCAAAATCACACACGGCCGAGGTCACCGAGACCGGTACGCCTGAAGAGGGCGAGGCGATGCCGCACTACTTCACGATGCTCAAGCAGTTGGCCATCTTTGGCTTCTTCACCTCGAAGGTCGGCGCGACCGGGGTGCTGCAGTACGTCGCCGTGCCGGGGCGCTACGACGGCGACCTCGCCTATGTTCCCGGCACGCCGGCGTGGGGGACCAGCTGATGGAGCGCAACAGAATGATCAAGCCGGTGCTGATCGCGGCCACCGTGCTGGCCGCTGCACCCGTGTTCGCGCAGAACGGTGCCGACGCCGCGCGCGATCCGAAGAAGACCGAGGTGTGGACGCCGGTGCCCGCGACCGTGGCTACGCCGCAGGGCAAGGCCCCGTCCGATGCAATCGTGCTGTTCGATGGCAAGGATGTCTCCGCGTGGGAGTCGGAGCAGGGCGGACGCGTGCCCTGGAAGGTTGCCGATGGCGCCATGACCGTCGTGCCCGGCAGCAAGGGCATTCGCACCAGGCAACGCTTCTGCGACGTCCAGCTGCATGTCGAGTGGCGCACGCCCACCGGCACGAAGGGCTTCGACGGACAGAACCGCGGCAACAGCGGCATCTTCCTGCAGGAGCTGTACGAGCTGCAGGTGCTCGACAGCTACAACAACCCGACCTATGCCAATGGCCAGGCGGGCTCGATCTACAAGCAGGCCATGCCGTTGGTGAACGCCTCGCGCGCACCGGGACAGTGGCAGGCCTACGACATCCTCTGGAAGGCGCCACGTTTCTCGCAGGGCGGCGGGCTTGTGTCGCCCGCGCGCATCACGGTGCTGCACAACGGCGTGCTGGTGCAGGACGACACGGTGCTGGCGGGCAAGACCGAGTACATCGGCGCGCCGTCGTACTCGCCGCATGGGTGCGCGCCGCTCTATCTGCAGGAACATGACGCCAGGGTCAGCTACCGCAACATCTGGGTGCGCGAACTGTAGGGGCATGCGGCCGGCGTGATCGCCGGCCGCTTACTTCGCCAGGTAGCTGGCGATGTCATCGATCTCCTGCTGTGACAGTTGGGAGAAGGGCGGCATCAATCCGCCGCCCTTGCTGATCTTTTCCTTGATCTGCGCGGGTGCCATGCGTTTGCCGATATCGGTGAGCGCCGGGAATGCGCCCGGCATGCCCGCACGATCGGCGCCGTGGCAGGCCACGCAGTTCGCGGTGTAGAGCTTCGCACCTGCAGCCGGGTCGTCCTTGCACCAGGCGGCTGTCGCAACGCTCATGCCGCCCAGCGCCACCGCCATTGCCAGGATCATTTTCATGTGGGGCTCCTTGATGCGTCAGCGCCGCGCACGGGCGGGCACGTTGGTGGTCAGGTGTTCACGCAGATAGTCCGCACCGGTCTGGATGACCTTGGCCGGATCGCGTGGCTGGTCGTGCTCGATGATGTACCAATGCACGCCGGCGGCTGCCGCAGCAGGCAGGATCGCGTTCCAGTCCAGCACGCCCTGGCCCACCGCAGCGAATCCGCCTTCGTCTTCGGCCTGGCCCTTGGGCGCGTTGTCCTTTGCGTGCACCGCGAATACGTGGCCGCGGAATTTTCCCAGCATCACCGCCGGGTCCAGGCCTGCGCGCGCGACCCAGGCCAGGTCCAGCTCGGTCTGCAGGTCGGGACCGGCGGCGGCGAACAGCAGTTCCAGTCCGGTCCTGCCGTCGACGTCGGCCAGTTCGAAGTCGTGGTTGTGGTAGGCCAGGCGCATGCCCTTGCCGCGCACCTGTTTCGCGATGCGGCCCAGTTCCTGGCCCAGGGCGGTCCAGCCGGCGGCATCGCTCGGGCGATCCTTCTTGTCCAGGTACGGCACCACCAGCGTCGTGTTGCCGATCGACCGGTTGAAGGTCACCACGCCATCCAGGTTGCTGCGCAGCTCGGCCAGCGGCACGTGCGATGAAATCGCCTTGATCGAATACCGCTCCAGCAGCTGCTTGAGTTCGGCCGCGCTGGTGTTCTGCGTGCCGACCGTCTCCACCGCATGGACGCCTGCGTCGTGGACGATCTTCAACTGCTGCTCGAGCGAGCCGGCATCGCGCAGGCTGTACATCTGCACCGCGATCGGCTTCTGCGTGCTGGCGGCTTCGACTGCGAAAGCGGGCAGGGCAGCGAGCAGCAGGACGAGGCTTGCAGTTCCATGGACAAGGGCTTTCATCAACAGATCCTCCCGGGTTTCAACCGATGGCAGTCCAGGCGCGCGACCTGGCCGATGCAATGACACGATCGACGATCCGCGCCGAGCGCACGCCGTCCTCGAAGGTGGGCAGCCCCTGCGGCCGCTCGCCCTCGATGGCGCGATAGGTGTCGGCGACGAATGCTTCGAAGCACTGGGCGTAGCCCTGCGCGTGGCCGGCTGGCAGCGCCGACAGCCGGCGTTGTTCGGCACTGCCGGCGCCCGGCCCGCGCACGAAGATCTCCTCGCGCTGGTCGGGCAGGCCGATCCACAGGCGCTCGGCGTCCTCCTGGTTGAAGGCCACGCTGGCCTTGGCACCATCGATCTCGAACCAGAGGCGGTTGTGGCGTCCGGCCGAGACCTGGCTGACCGTCAACGACGCCAATGTGCCGGCGCCGGTCCTGAACATCGCCGCCGCCACGTCCTCGCTCGTTACCGCCTGCGTTGCGCCGCCTGCCGCCGGCGTGCTGAAGCTCTGCCCGCTGACGGCGCTGCGCTCAGCGATCACGGTAGAGAAGGCCGCACTGACCTCGGTGAAGCGCTCGCCGCTGACCCATTCCACCAGGTCGCACCAGTGCGAGCCGATGTCGGCGAACACGCGCGATGTGCCGCCCAGCGCCGGGTCCACGCGCCAGTTGTTGCTGGCCGGGTCCAGCAGCCAATCCTGCAGGTAGCTGCCGTGGATCAGGTGCAGCGGCCCGAGATCGCCCTGGGCGATGCGTGCGCGCGCCTCGCGCACCACCGGGTGGTAGCGATAGACGAAGGGGACCGTGGCAACCAAGCCGGTCGAGGCGGCCAACGCCGCCAGCGCCTGCGCATCGTCCAGCGTGGTCGCCAGCGGTTTCTCGCAGATGACGTGCTTGCCGGCTTCCAGTGCGGCCTGTGCCATCGCGCGGTGCAGATGGTTGGGCGTGCACACGTGCACCACCTGCACCTGCGGATCGGCGATCACCTCTTCGATGTCCCGGTAGGCGCGCGGAACATTCCACAACTGCGCCATCTCACGCGCGCGCTGCGCTGACGAAGCGGCCACGCCGCGTACCTCGGCACCGGCGAGCAAGGCCGCGCGGCGGTGCACGGCGCCGATCATGCCGGTGCCGACGATGGCGATTCCAAGCGTTGGCATCGGCTCGAATCCTCAGGGTGTGGAAGATGCGGCGGCCACGGCGGGCCGGTCGCGGAACAGCAGCAGGAAGGCGATCAGCACGACCAGCGCGACAGCGGCCGGGAACAGCCAGATCTGCTGCCAGTCGCGTCCGGCGGCCGTGGTGAAGTGCTCCACCACCGCGCCGGACAGGAAGGTGCCGATCAGCATGCCCACGCCGTACGTGGCCAGGGTGATGAAGCCCTGCGCGCTGCTGCGCACGGCGGGGCCGGCATGGGCATCGGTGTAGATCTGGCCGGTGACGAAGAAGAAGTCGTAGCAGATGCCGTGCAGCACGATGCCGATCACCAGCAGCGAGAAGCCGCCGCCCGCATCGCCGAAGGCGAACAGGACATAGCGCACGACCCAGGCCGCCATGCCCACCGCCAGCATCGTCTTCACCCCCAGCCGCACGAACAGGAACGGCATGGCCAGCATCAGCAGCACTTCGGAGACCTGGCCCAGCGACTGCAGGCCCGCGGCGCCGCGCACGCCCAGGTCGTTGAGATACGGATTGGTGAAGTTGTAGTAGAACGACAGCGGGATGCAGATGGCGATGGACGCCAGGAAGAACACCAGGTAGGCACGCGACTTCAGCAGCCGCAACGAATCCAGCCCGAGGATCTGCCCCAGCCCGGCATCGCGCTGCCGGGCCAGTGGCGGCGTGTGCGGCAGCGTGAACGCATACAGGCCCAGCACCAGCGATGCCAGCGCGGCCATGCGGAAGGTCAGTTCAAGCCGATGCGCCTGCTCCCAGCCCAGCCAGCCGATCAGCACACCTGCAACGATCCAGCCGATGCTGCCGGCCACGCGTACCAGCGGGAACTGTTTCTCGGGCGACTGCATGTGGCGCATGGCTACGCTGTTGGCCAGCGCCAGCGTCGGCATGAACAGCAGCATGTAGCCCATCACGCAGGCCGAGAACACGCTGAAGCTGGTGGCGGTGGACGCCAGCCACATCAGCACCGCGCCGGCCAGGTGCAGCACCGCGAGGATTCGTTGCGCGGCGAAGTAGCGATCGGCGATCAGGCCGACCAGGAACGGCGCCACGATGGCGCCGATGGACTGGCTGAGGAACGCCGTCGCCACCTGGCTCGCGCTGGCCTGCAGCGGGCCCTGCACCAGGTAGGTTCCGAGGGTCACGAACCATGCCCCCCAGATGAAGAACTGCAGAAACATCATCGCGCCCAGGCGCGACATGGCGTGCGTCATGGCTTGCCCTCCCGGGGCGGTCGTGGCTCAGATTCCCAGCATGCGGTGCAGTGATGCGGCGTCCGTGCCGCTGTCGGCGAAGTCATCGAAGGCGCGTTCGGTCACGCGGATGAGGTGGTCGCGGATGAAGGCAGCACCTTCGCGCGCACCGTCCTCGGGGTGCTTCAGGCAGCACTCCCATTCCAGCACCGCCCAGCCGGGGAAGTCGTACTGCGCGAACTTCGAGAAGATCGCCTTGAAGTCGATCTGGCCATCACCGAGCGAACGGAACCGGCCCGGACGATCAATCCAGTCCTGGTAGCCGCCATACACGCCGCTGCTCGCGCTGGAGCGATACTCCGCGTCCTTGACGTGGAAGATGCCGATGCGCGCGTGGTAGCGGTCGATGAAACCCAGGTAGTCCATCTGCTGCAGCAGCAGGTGGCTGGGGTCGTACAGGATCTTGGCGCGGGGGTGATGATCCACCACATCGAGGAAGCGCTCGAAGGTCGCACCATCGTGCAGGTCCTCGCCGGGGTGGATCTCGAAGCACAGGTCGACGCCGCAGGCGTCGAAGGCATCGAGGATCGGACGCCAGCGACGGCCGAGTTCGGCGAAGGCTTCCTCCACCAGTCCCGGTGGGCGCTGCGGCCAGGGATAGAAGTAGGGCCAGGCCAATGCGCCGGAGAACGTGGCATGCGCGGTCAGCCCCAGGCGCTGGCTGGCTTTGGCGGCCAGCAGAAGCTGCTCCACCGCCCAGGCCTGGCGGGCAGCCGGATCGCCGCGCTTGTCCGGCGGCGCGAATCCGTCGAACAGGCTGTCGTAGGCGGGATGGACGGCAACCAGCTGCCCCTGCAGGTGGGTCGACAGTTCGGTGATCTGCAGGCCGTGCCTGGCCAGCATGCCGGCAATGTCGTCGCAGTACGCCTGGCTGCGCGCCGCCTCGGCCAGATCGAACAGGTGGGGCGCGCTGGTGGGGACTTGTACGCCAGAATAACCCAGACCCGCGGCCCATCCGGCCAGCGTGTCCAGCCGATCAAAAGGAGCTGTGTCGCCGATGAACTGCGCCAGGAACAGCGCTGGACCCTTGAGCGTCTTCAACGTGATTCGCCCTCGATGCAATCGATTGCATTATCCTAGCAGGGGCGCACGCAGGACCTGTTGTGCACTGCACAGCGGACAGGAGAACTAACGCCATGGCCACCATCTACGACATCGCAAAGCACGTCGGCGTCTCCGCAGGCACGGTGTCGCGTGCGCTTTCCCGGCCGGACAAGGTCCTGCCCGCCACCCGCGCACGCATCGAGCAGGCCGCCGCCGCCCTCGGCTACGTGCCCAACACGGTGGCCCGCACGCTCAAGACCCAGCGCAGCGGCAAGATCCTGGTCACCGTCCCGGACATCGCCAATCCGTTCTTCGCGCAGATCCTGCAGGGCGCGGAGGAGGCCGCGCAGGCGGTCGGCTACGCGGTCCTGCTGGGCGATACCCAGCATCAACCCGACCGCGAGGAGCGCTACGCGCAGATGCTCCGGCGCAACGAGGCCGACGGCATGATCGTGCTCGGCCATCGCCTGCCACCCACGGCGCGCGAGATCGTCGAGCAGCGCGGCGCCGCCGCGCCGGTGGTCAACGGGTGCGAGTTCGACCCTGCACTGGGCATTCCCAGCGTCCACATCGACAACGCGGCCGCCGCACGCGCGGTGATGGAGCATCTGTACGGGCTGGGACACGAACGGATCGCCGTGGTCGGCGGGCCGCCTGACAACCCCCTGCACCAGCAACGGCTGGAAGGGGTGCGGGCAGCCGGCAAGGCGCGTGGCCGCCTGCGCCAGCTGAGCATCGTGCCGGGGGATTTTTCCGTGGAATCCGGCCATGCGGCTGCCATGGCGCTGTTGGATGGCACGCCGGCACCGACCGCGGTGTTCTGCTTCAGTGACCAGATGGCGTTGGGTGCCCTGGCCGCCTGCCGGGACCGGGGCATCCGCGTGCCGGACGAACTGTCCATCGTCGGCTTTGATGACCTGGCGTCTTCCCGCTACCTCACGCCGCCATTGACGACCATCCGGCAGCCCATGCGGGAGATTGGCGAGCGTGCGGTCAACCTGCTGCTCGCCATCATCGAACACGTCGACGTGCCGCTGCAGCAGACGCTGGAGTTCAGCTTCATGCTGCGGGGTTCGACGGCTGCGCCCCGGCGTGGGTGAGGGCGGCGCCGCCGCCGTGAGTCCTTGATCCCGAATTGACGCCGAGCTGTCAGACTCGGCATGGACAGCTCGGCAGGGGCCGGGGTGGAACGTGCGATCGCGCAAGGGGGTCGGCAATGCCGTTCTTGACTGACTCGACGGAAGTCGCGGTCGAAGGCATCGGCGCGGCACGTCGCATCGGCTGGATGCGCTTCGTCGGCAATGGCCTGGGCGCGATTCCCATCGCCTCGATCATTCTTGAACGCCAGGACGGCCTGTGGGCCTGGGTGTTGCTGCTGCTCAATGCGTTGGCGTGGCCGGCACTCGCGCTGGTGCTGACCCAGCGCGCCCGCCAGCCTGCACAGGTGCAGTTCCGCTGCATGGTCGCCGATTCCTTCTTCGGCGGCGGCTGGATCGCCTTCATGGCGCTGAGCGCGGTCCCCAGCGCGTTGTTCGCCGCGCTGCTGGTCGCCGACAAGATCGCCGCCGGTGGCGTGCGCCTGGCGATGCGGGCCACGCTGGCGCTGGTGCTGGGTTTCGCGATCACCTGGTGGGCGCTCGGCTTCCCTTACCAACCCGTTTCCTCGCAGCGCACGATCGTGCTCAGCGTGCCGTTCCTGTTCGTGTATGGCATCGGTCTCAGCATTCTCAGCTGGCAGCTGGCGCGCCGGGTCAAATCGCAGAACCGTCAGCTGCAACGGCTGAGCCGGATGGACCCGCTGGTCGAGCTGGCCAACCGCGGCTTCCTGATCCTGCGTGCGCAGCAGGCACTGGACCGGGCGCAGGGGCAGGGCGGTTTTGCCTGCCTGCTGATGCTCGACGTGGATGACTTCAAACGCATCAATGATTCGCTTGGCCACCGCGCGGGCGACGAGGTACTGCGGCATATCGCTGCAACATTGCGTACGTTTGCGCGGCCCGGTGATACCCCGGCGCGGCTGGGTGGCGATGAGTTCGTGGTGCTGCTGCAGGACTGTGCGCCCGTTGATGCGATGCACGTGGCCGAGCGGGTGCGCCTGCATCTGCTCGAGGCCGCGCGCCAGATCACGCCGGCCGTGGAGTTCAGCGTCAGCATCGGCATTGCCGCGACGCCGCGGGGCGGCAGTGTCGAGGACTGGCTGGCACTGGCCGACCGCGCGCTGTACCACGCCAAGCGGCAGGGCAAGAACACGGCCAGCTACGGAGAGTGAGTCGATGGGGCGGCGGCAGGGCCGCCACGGCATGAGAGCGTAACGCCCGTTCAGCCTGCACGCCGAATCGGCGGGTCAATCCTCTACCATGGGCCACCCCGCCCGGACGCGCTCCCATGCAAGACGCCCTTGTTGCCCAGCCCAAGCCCCCCATCCCAAGGATCGCGGCGTGGCTGATGATGTTGCTGGGCATGTGGCTGACGCTGAAGCTGGGCCTGGTGGTGACCCTGCTGTCCGGCCTGCTGGTGTTCCAGCTGACGCACGTGCTGGCCGCCACCGTGGAGGGCAGGCTGCCGCCGGGACGGGCGCGGGCGATCGCGGTGATTGTGCTGTCGGCGATCATCATCAGCGGGCTGGTACTGGCCGGCATCGGCGTGGCCTCGTTCTTCCGCAACGAGACCGGCGGCCCGGATGCACTGCTGGCGCGCCTGATGGAGATCCTCAACACCTCGCGCCACCAGGTGCCGGCGCTGCTGCAACCCTATATTCCCGAAGACATGCCGGCGCTGCGCACGGCGCTGAACGACTGGGCCGCCGAGCATCAGCGCCAGCTGGGCGTGGCCGGTACCTCGGTGGTGCAGGTCGGTGTGCGCGTACTGATCGGTATGGTGCTGGGCGCGATGATCGCGCTGTATGACGAACTGCCGCTGCCGAAGATGGGGCCGCTGGCGCAGGAGCTGATCGGGCGCACCAGCCGCCTGGCCACCGCGTTCCGCCAGGTGGTGTTCGCGCAGGTGAAGATCTCGCTGCTCAACACGGTGTTCACCGCGATTTTCCTGCTGGGCGTGCTGCCGCTGTTCGGCGTGCACCTGCCGCTGTCCAAGACCCTGGTGCTGATCACCTTCCTTGCCGGCCTGCTGCCGGTGGTGGGCAACATCATCTCCAACACGATCATCACCATCGTTGCGCTGTCGGTCTCGTTCTACGTGGCGGTGGCGGCGCTGCTGTACCTGATCGTGATCCACAAGCTGGAGTACTTCCTCAACGCGCGCATCGTCGGTGGCGAGATCCAGGCGCGTGCCTGGGAGCTGCTGCTGGCCATGCTGGTGATGGAGGCAGCCTTCGGCCTGCCGGGCCTGGTCGCCGCGCCGGTGTTCTATGCCTACGTGAAGCGCGAACTGGTCGACCAGCGCTGGATCTGACGCGGCAGGGCATGACGCATTCGCCCCGTTTGCACGGTCCGCGCGGCCTTGTCGGTGCGTTCGCAGCGGGCGCGGTATACCCACGGCAACGGTTGGTCCGGTAGCGGCTTGGCGCCTGTGCAGGCGGCCGCTACAGTGTTCTGCACGACAGGGGAAATGTGCATGGCCCGCAAGGCGTCGCCCATCGGATTGCGGACCTGGGTCTGGATCCTGGCCGGGCTGTTCGTAGTCTGTACGCTGCCGTTGATGGCCATCGCGCTGGTGCAGGGCACGCTGCGCTTCACTGCCGCCGAGGACAACCTGGTCAGCCTGCGCCAGCTGCGGCAGACCTTCGACCTGGCCAACCTGGTGTCGGCCGAGCGCGGTCCCGCCAACAGCCTGCTCGGGTCCAACACCGCCGATGCGGCCGAACAGGCCCGGCTGGCGGCGCAGCTGGCGGTTGCGCGCCAGCGGGTCGATACCGCCCTGCAACGCCTGGACACCGTGTTCAACGCCGACCCTGGCGTGGTCGACGAACATGGGCTGCTGGCCGATGCGCAACGCCGCCTGCAATCGGCGCGGGCCGCGGTGGACCGGGTGGCGGCGCAGCCGCATGGCGCGCGCCGGGTGGAGGACGTGGAGCGCGCGATCAGCAGCATGTTCGCCGTGGTCGATCGCCTGCACGTGCTGACCTCGGCGCAGATCAACGTGCTGGTCAGCGCCGACCGCGAAGCGGCGATTCCGGCGATGCAGGGCCAGGTGCTGATCGACCTGCGTGAGCATGGCGGGCGCCTGGCCTCGAACGTGATGGCGCCGGTGGCGGTGCCGGGGGCATGGCGCGACGAACAGGTGCGAGCGGCATTGCAGACCGAAGGCCGCCTGCTGGAGCTGTGGCGGCTGGCGGGCAGCCATGAAGCGGTGTTCCGCAGTGATCCGGCGCTGTCCTGGCATTGGGACATGGCACGCCGGCAGTTCTTCGGCGAATCGCTGCCGATGATCGAACAGTTGATCGAAGATGGCCGGCGCGGCGTGCCGCCGCCGTGGACCGCCGCCGAGTTCACCACGCGCTACGTGCCGACCCTGCAGTCGCTGGAAGCGCTGCGCGATGGCTACCTGAGCGTGTCCATCGCCCGTTTCGAGCGCACCCGCAACCGCGAAGCGACGCGCCTGGTGGTGCTGGTGGCGACGGTGCTGGGCACGCTGGTGGTGCTGGGCGTGGCGCTGCGCATCGCACATCTTCAGATCCTGCGGCCGCTGCTGCAGGCGCAGAAGCAGGTCATCCAGATCGCCTCGGAAGCGCCCGGCCCGGAGCAGCATGTCACCCATCCGCTGGCCGAGATGCAGCGCCTGTTCGATGCCATCGAAGTGCTGCGTGAGAAGTCGCGCGAGCGCTCGGCGTTGACCAGCGAGCTGCGCCAGCTGGCCGGCACCGATGAGCTGACCGGGCTGTTGAACCGGCGCGCGCTGGACGAGATGGTGCAGCAACGTCATGCCGACGGCGGCAACAGCGCGGTGGTGATCCTGCTGGACGTGGACCGCTTCAAGGCGATCAACGATGGCCACGGGCATGATGCCGGCGACGAGGTGCTGGTGCAGGTGGCGCAGCTGCTGCAGCGCCACCTGCGCCGCAGCGACAGCATTGCCCGCTATGGTGGCGAGGAGTTTCTCGTGTTGCTGGCCGACGGTGATCTGGCCGGTGGCCGCCAGCTGGCCGAGTCGCTGCGGGTGGCGCTGCAGCGGCTGGACATCGCCCTGGTCGGTGGCAAGGTGCTGCGGGTCACCGCCAGCTTCGGTGTGGCCGAGGGCGGCACCGACGCGCTGGGCTGGCGCACGTTGCTGCGCGCTGCGGATGCGGCCATGTACCAGGCCAAGGCGCAGGGCCGCGATCGCGTGCGCGTGGCCGGCGGTGGTCGCATCGCGCGCTGACGCACGACGTTCATCACCGGCGCACGTGGGGGCCCCTAGACTGGACGCCCGCCCGCTGCTGGAGCCCATCATGACCATGCGACCCATTGCCGTCGCCGTGCTGCTCACTGGCCTGCTGGCCGGCTGTGCGACTCCTGCACCGAAGACCGTTGCCGATGAACCGCGTCATCCCTCCATCGCTGCCGGCGTGAGCCCGGTGCCTGCCTTCACCGGTGGCGGCGCCGGGTGGCGCATCGAGATCACGTCCACTGGACAGGGCAACCACGATGCCAGCCTCAGTGCCGAAGGTCGTACCCACAAGGGCACGCTGCGCTATCCCGGCCAACCGGCCGACGCACCCAGCTCGCTGATCGTGCTCAACGGCGAGCTTGGCAGGCAGCCGGCCATCGTCGAGATCAAGCGCGAGTCGTGCCGCAATGCCGAAGGTGTGGACACCCTGGCCAGCGTGCAGGTGACGATGGAAGGGCAGCCGCAGCGTCGTGGCTGCGGTCACCTGGCCGTGTACTGAGTCGCTGCCCGGCATGCTCGAGATTCCCACCCTGCGTACCGCGCGCCTGCGGCTGCGCCCGCAGCAGCTGGACGACTTCAACGTCTATGCCGCGTTCCTGGCGTCGCCGCGCGCGCGTGGCATGGGGGGGCCGTTCGCTGAGGTGGCGGCGTGGGGCCAGTTCTGCCACGACCTGGCCAGCTGGCATCTGTTCGGTCATGGTGCATTGATGATCGAGCGTGCCGATACCGGTGCCTGCATCGGCCAGGTCGGGATCAACCACGGCCCGCTGTTCCCGGAAAAGGAACTGGGCTGGCTGCTGTATGACGGCCATGAAGGGAAGGGCTTCGCTACCGAAGCGGCCGGCGCGCTGCGCGACTGGGCCTTCGTGGTGGCGCAGCTGCCGACCCTGGTCAGCTACATGGCACCGGACAACCTGGCGTCGCAGGCCGTTGCACAACGGCTGGGCGGCGTGCTGGACGATCACGCCGTGCGCAGTGACGCCGATGATCTGGTGTATCGCTACCTGCGCTGACGCCTAGCTGCCCGTGGCCGGGGCCTGTACCGTGCGGCCGAGCGCCTTGGCGACGCCTTCGCGCTTCTCGATCAGGAATTCCATCAGGGCGCGCACGCGCGGTGGCATCTGCTCGCGCGAAGGCACGTATAGGTAGAAGCCGGGGAACGGTGCCGACCACGCCGGCATCAGGCGGACCAGGCGCCCATCGGCCAGCATCGGTTGCAATGACAGATCGATATGCTGCATCACGCCCAATCCCTGCAGCGCGGCGCGGATCATGCCCTCATCGTCGTTGGTGACATAGCGTCCGCGCGGTTCCACTTCAAAGTCATGACCGGGCTGGCCCGGCGTGCTGAATTCCCAGGCATAGACCCCGCCGCTGCCGGTCTGCCGGTAGCCCAGGCACCGTGTGCGGCCAGTTCGGCGGGCGTGGTGGGCGTGCCATGGCGGGCCAGGTAGGCCGGCGAGGCGACCACCACCATTTCCAGCATCGGCGTGACCGGCACGGCGATCATGCCTTCGGCCAACCGCTCGCCAAGGCGGATGCCGGCGTCACAGCCGTCGGCAACGATGCTGGACAGGCCGTCGTCCATCACCAGCTCGATGCGCAGCTCGGGGTAGCGCGCGAAGAACTCCGGTAGATGCGGTTCGATCAGCGTCCTGGCAGTCAGGCGCGCGGTGTTGATGCGCAGCAGGCCGGACGGAGCGTCATGGCTGGCGCGCAGGTCGCGTACTGCGGTTTCGATGGTGCTCAGCGATGGCCGCAGTGCGTCGAACAGGCGCTGGCCTTCCTCGGTGAGCGACATGTCGCGGGTGGTCCGGTGCAGCAGGCGTACCCCCAGCTGTCTCTCCAGGGTCTTCAGGCTCTGCGACAACGCCGGGCGCGAGACCCCCATCTCAACGGCCGCCTTGGTGAAGCTGCGGTGGTGGGCGATGTGGGCAAACCAGGCCAGCTGGGGCAGCAGGGCCGGGTTGATCGGGCTGGGGGCGCTCATGGGGCTCGGTCGGCAGGAGGGCGGGAGAAGATGGCGGCACAGGCTGTCGCTCTTTGGTAATTGCAGCTTACTACTATGGTTGTGATTGGCCGCTTTCTCGGTCCCAATCCCGGGTCTATCGTGCTTGCAACGGCGACATCCGTCGCCTCCCGCCGCTACCGAGGAGCCGCAGCATGGAAACCATCAACATCCAGAATCCGGACATGGCCTGGCCGATCGCCGCCGACCTGCATTTCCCGCCGGACTTCGACCGCAACCGGGTCTATCCCGCGATCATCAGCATGCATCCGATCGGCAGCTGCAAGGAGCAGACCGCCGGCAACATCTACGGTGAGGCCCTGGCTCGCGAGGGCTACGTGGTGATCGCCTATGACGCCAGCTTCCAGGGCGCCAGCGGCGGCGAGCCCCGGCGGGTCGAAGACCCGACCCAGCGCGTGGAGGATGTACGCCGCGTGGTCGACCATCTGGTCACCCTGCCGTACGTGGACGCCGAACGCATCGGCGTACTGGGCATCTGTGGCGGTGGTGGCTACGCGATCAACGCCACCATGACCGAGCGACGCATCAAGGCGGTCACCAGCATCACCGGTGTCAACTTCGGCCGGCTCAGTCGTGAGGGCTTTGGCGGTTTCGATCCGATCGGCACGCTGGAGGCCATCGCTGCCCAGCGCACCGCCGAGATGCGCGGCGGCGAGGCCCGAGTGGACCTGTTCCTGCCGCCTTCGGTGGAACAGGGGCGCGCCGCCGGCATCACCGATATCGACGTGCTGGAGGCCACGGACTATTACCGCACGCGCGAGCCGCAGCCCAACGGCGTGGTCAGTGCGTTGTTCTCGCATCGCGGTGCAGCGGTGGGCTGGGATGCCTTCCACCTGGCTGAAGTCCTGCTGACCCAACCGTTGCTGGTGGTGATCGGTGACAAGCCGGGTGGCTTTGGCGCCTACCGCGATGGCCTGGAGATCCATGGTCGTGCGGCGTCGAAGCACAAGCAGTTGAAGGTGGTGGAAGGCTGGTCGCATTACGACCTGTACGACAAGCCGGAGCCGGTGCGCGAGGCCCTGTCAGCGGTCGTTCCCTTCTTCAAGCAGCACCTGTGAGCTGACCTGGCAGGTGGTGCCGGCCACGGGCCGGCATCATCTGTACGCGGAGTATTCCGCCCAGTCATCGAGATCGCCCAGTTCCGGCGCCAGCGCATGTTCGACCGCGCGGCGCAGCAGTGCCGGCGCGACGTAGTGCCGGTGCGCGGCATCGATCAGCGCCATGTACAGGCGGCCGAACGCATTGCGGGTCTGCACGCGTGTGCCGAGGCTGATCTCGATGTGGCCATCGGCACAGCGTTGCACGCGCACGCTGCTGCGGAAGCGCAGGTGGCGATCATCGGCGCCGAGCAGCACTTCGGCGCAGGTGTCCCCGTCATCGATGTGCGCGTCCAGCACCGGGTAGCGGCCGGCGAACAAGCGGCTGCGGTCGGTCGACAGCAGCGACGATACCGGGCAGCCGAGTGGCGACGTGCGCAACCGCAACGGCGCCACCAGGCGGTTGCGCAGCGCCATCAGGTGGCCCACGCCGGCAGGTGGATTGCGCAGGAAGCCTTCCAGCACATCGGCCAGCAGCGCCGACGCGGCGTGATGGGTGACCTGCGTGCTGTCCAGGCGCAGGGTGGTCTGGTCCTGGTAGTGGCTGTGTGGCAGTGCAGCGGGCAGCAGCCCATCGCTGGCGGCGGCCTGCGAGTGGACGGGATAGGCCGGCGTGGCGCGTTCGACGAAGCCGCGCAAGCGCCGCAATGAAATCCTCCGCAGCGGGCCCAACAGAGCGCGGGTATGCGCGCACAGGTGGGCGCACAGGCTGGGAGGTGCGGCCTGCAGCGACAACTGCAGCAGGGGGGAGGCGGCGAGGCTTGCGGCCGAAGGCCAGTGCGCTTCCGGCAATACCTCGGTCAGGCTGGGGATATCGGCGGCATTGCGTTGAACCTGTGCACGGGCCTGCTCATCCATCGCCCCGGCCAGCTCATTGCTGTGGCAGGACAACGCGAACAGCGCAGGATGTGCGCGATGGTTCGATGCGAACTGGTGCCAGGTGCCGCCGCCGAAGCGCACGGTGAACAGGCAGTCTGGTGGAATGCGGATGCGCCGCAGCGTGCGTGCGAAGGCAGCGGGATCGCGCGCCAGCTGCGCGTCGGACGCGGTGGCAAAGCGCAGTTCGGCGCCGGCGCTGCCGGCGATGGCGGTGAACATGCGCGGCCCGGCATGCCGATGGAAGGGATGGCCGCCGGCGCCGACGGTGAAGCTGTACAGCGAGGAGGCGTCGCCCTGCTGCAGGTGCATGCCGCCAAGGCGCGCGGAAGGCTCGTCCAGTGCATCGATGAAGGCCGGGTGGTGGCGCTGGCGCTGGCTGGCGTCGGTCACCAGCGCATCACCGGCACCGATGCCGAGCTGCGCGATCAAGGTGACTTCGGTGGGGCTGCCGCCCTCCAGCGCTGGAAGCTGCACCCCTGGAAACGAACGGCGGTCGCGGGTCGAACCAGGCATGGTCATGCTCCTTGGCGGGGTGGTTCAGCGGGCAGGGGACTTGCGGCGGGCGCGTGCTTCGCGCTTCAGCGGGCCGCCGACCGGACAGACTTCGGCCGCCCAGGAAAACAACGTGTTGGCCAGGCGGTCGGGCACCTGCCGGAAGTACACGAACTGGCCGCGCTTCTCGCGTTCGATCAGGCCGGCTTCCTCAAGGATGCGCAGGTGGCTGGACAGCGCCGGCTTGCTGAAATCGAAGCGCCCGGCCAGCTCTCCCGCGCTGAGCTCGCCGGCGCTGAGATAGGCCAGGATCTGCCGGCGGGCGGTGGAGGCGAGGGCTTCGAAGATACGGTCCATGGCTAGCTAATTAACTAATTCGTTAATTGATACTCCTCCGCCCCGCGCCAGCTGTCAAGCCATGGCCCGTTGCGCCGCCCGTTGCGCGCCGCGCCCGGGCTTTGCCATCCTCCCTGCTGTTTTCCGTACCGTGGAGTTCCAATGCGCCCTGCCTTCTGGCTGATCCTGGCCCTGCTGCCCACCCTGGCGGTGGCGCAACCCGCGCGTACTCCCAAGGCCAAGGCCCCGGCGCAGGATCCCTTCAGCGAGCTGTTCGATACCGCCTGCATGCAGCACATCGGTGCGCCGGCGCGCCTGCAGTCGTTGATGGAAACCAACGGGCTGGCACCGCTGCAGCCGGCCGAGGCGGCAACGTTGCTGCAGGGGCAGGCAGGCGTGGCCTGGATGGTGCCGTTGGCCAGCGGCCGCTATGCGGTCAGCTGGGCCGACGATGGAACCTGCACGGTGTATGCGGAGAAGGCCGATGCAGCGGTGGTGCAGAAGGGCTTCGCACGGCTGGTGCAGGCGGCGCCGAAGCCGTTGCAGGCGCGCTCGCTGCCGGGCCGTGGGCCGTTGTCGGCCGACCAGGTGGCGATCCAGTACGGCTGGGCCACGCCCGGCCAGGCCAGGCTGCAGGCGCGCTTCCGGCTGGTCACGCGGCAGGCGGCCGAGGCCGGCGTACAGGCGATGGCTTCGGTGACGCCGGGTGAAGCGATGCTGGAACCTGCGGCACCCACCCGGTAACGCCTGTGGGCCCGGAGCCCAGCCGGTGACCCATGCCCGCGATTCAGCCTTTCACGCAGGATGTGGTATATCGTTTATCGATAAATCCACCCGGGGCGGCGAGGCCACCCCAATGCCGGAGGCCGCTTGACCGCTCGTCCCGCCCGCGCCAGACCCGCGCGAGGCTTGTTCACCCTGGCCCAGGCCGCCGTACAGGCCGTCCGGGCGATGTGCTGGCTGGGCATCCTGGCCGCACTGCTGGCCGTGCCACTGGTCGCTCACGACCGCCGCTGGCTGCTCGACAGCGTCCACGACGCCGATGCCGCCGCCGCGCACGGCAACGACCTGTTCCTGCACTTCTGCCTGGGCCTGGGCGCGATCGTCGCGCTGCTGGTGCTGTGCCTGCTGTTCCTGCGCCATCTGCTGCGGCTGCTGAAGTCGGCGGCGCGCGAGCGGCCGTTCACCCATGCCAATGCGCAGCGCCTGCAACGCATGGCATGGCTGATGCTGGCGATGGAGCTGCTGTCGATCCTGATCGGCGCCTATGCGGCCTGGATGGGCCCGGACTTCACCTGGATGGAGGTCGGCGGCGGCATGTCGATCACCGGGCTGGTGGCAGTGCTGATGCTGTTCGTGCTGGCACGCGTGTTCGCCGTGGGCGCAGCGATGCGCGATGACCTGGATGGTCTGATCTGATGGGCACGCGCTGATGGCGATCGTCATCACCCTCGACCGCATGCTGCAGGAACGGGGCATGACCCTGTCCGAGCTGGCCGGGCGCATCGACATCACCCTGGCGAACCTGTCGATCCTGAAGACCGGCAAGGCGCGCGCCATCCGCTTTTCCACGCTGGATGCGATCTGCCGCGAGCTGCAGTGCACGCCCGGCGACCTGCTCGGGCATGACCCGGCGCAGCTGCAGGACGCAGACTGAATGATTGCTCTTTTCCCTTACCTACTGACGAAACGGACCTGAAATGGAATGGTTGGCTGACCCCTCGATATGGATGGGCCTTGCAACCCTGGTCGTGCTGGAGATCGTTCTCGGCATCGACAACCTGGTGTTCATCGCGATCCTTGCCGACAAGCTGCCGCCGCACCAGCGCGACCGCGCTCGGGTGATCGGCCTGGCGCTGGCGCTGCTGATGCGGCTGGTGCTGCTGGCGGCGCTGGCCTGGATCATGAAACTGACCGAGCCGCTGGTCACCTTGTTCGGCCACAGCTTCTCCGGGCGTGACCTGATCCTGCTGGGCGGCGGCCTGTTCCTGCTGTTCAAGGGCACCATGGAGCTGCACGAACGGCTGGAAGGCCGCGAGCATCACGAGGATGGCAAGAAGGTCTATGCCAGCTTCGCGATGGTGGTGGCACAGATCGTGGTGCTCGACGCGGTGTTCTCGCTTGACTCGGTGATCACCGCGGTCGGCATGGTCGACAACCTGGGCGTGATGTACGCCGCGGTGACCATCGCGATGGCGCTGATGCTGGTGGCCAGCAAGCCGCTGACCCGCTTCGTCAACAAGCATCCCACGGTGGTGGTGCTGTGCCTGGGCTTCCTGCTGATGATCGGATTCAGCCTGGTGGCCGAAGGCCTGGGCTACAAGATCCCGAAGGGCTACCTGTACGCGGCGATCGCCTTCTCGATCCTGGTCGAGGCGTTCAACCAGTGGGTGCGCTTCAATCGCGAGCGCAACGAGCGCCGCCAGCCATTCCGCCAGCGTACCGCCGATGCCGTGCTGCGCATGCTGGGCGCGCGCCCGGCCAACGGCCACGCCGACGAAGGCGTGGACGAGCCGGTGGACGCCGAAGAACGCCTGCAGCCGGCCGAGCACGAGATGATCCGCAGCGTGCTGGGCCTGGCCGATCGGCCGGTGTCGAGCGTGATGACCGTGCGTGCCGATGTGCAGTGGATCGACCTGGCGCGGGGCCAGGAGGATGTGGTGGCCCGCCTGGTGGCGTCGCCGCACACCCGCCTGCTGGTGGGCGACGGTGACCTGGACAGCCTGCGTGGCGTGGTGCAGAGCCGCGACCTGCTGGCCGAGCTGCTGCAGGGCAAGCCACTACAGCTGGAAGGCAACCTGCGTGAGCCGCAGTACGTGCTGTCCAGTGCCAGTGCGCTGCAGGCGCTGGAGCTGATCCGCCAGCATCCGGTGCCGCTGGCGGTGGCCGTGGACGAGTACGGCAGCGTGGAAGGCCTGGTGACCGCCAACGACCTGCTGGCGGCGATTGCCGGCGACCTGGTCGATACCCAGGACGAGCGCTATGGCGTGGTCGCGCAGGGTGAGGAGCAGTGGGAGGCCGACGGTGCGCTGACCCTGGACGACCTGCAGCGGCTGGCCGGCATATCGCTGCCGCGCAGTGCCGACTACATGACCATCTCCGGCCTGGTGCTGGAGCAGCTGGGTCGGCTGCCGGACATTGGCGATGCGGTGGAGGTGGCCGGCGTGCGCATCACCGTATTGGCGATGGAGAAGCGCCGCATTGCCCGCCTGCGGGTGGAACGCCTGGGCCATCTGTAGAGTCGAGCCCCGCGCGATTGGGGTTCTGTAGAGTCGAGCCATGCTCGACTGCTTCCTGAGCAGCCGGGCACGTGCCCGGCTCTACACAACACGGCCGGCAACCGTCACCATGGCCGGCCCGTTTTCTTTCCAGGATGGTTGCAGTGCTGAGTACGATCGGTTTGTTGATGGGCCTGTATGTGGCCTGGCGCCTGTTCTGGCCGCTGCGCATGCCCGCCGCATTGAAGGTCGTGCTGTCGCTGCTGCTGGTGGCCGTTGCCGTGCAGTTGCGCATCGTCGCCACCTTCTGGGGTACGACGGCGTCGCCCGAGATCCCCAAGCTGGCCATCGCCACGCTGGCCACCGGCTCCACCGCGGTGTTGCTGCTGGCGCTGGTGATGCTGGTGCTGGACGCCGGCCTGCTGCTGTCGCGCCTGTTGCGCTGGCCACGCGCGGTAGCCGCAATGCGCACGCGCCGTCTGCGACCGGTGGCCGGCGTGCTGGCACTGCTGGTCAGTGGCTATGGTGTCAGCCAGGGCATGGCGGTGCCCAAGCCCCGGCAGATCGAGGTGAGCATCGCCGGATTGCCGGCCGCGTTCGACGGCTATCGCGTGCTGCAGCTGACCGACATCCATGCCAGTCGCCTGCTCACCGGCGACTGGGTGCGTAAGGTGGTGGATGAGAGCAACGCACTGACGCCGGACCTGATCGTGATCACCGGCGACCTGATCGACGGCAGTGTCGAGGCCCGCCGTGACGACGCGCGTCCACTCGCGGACCTGCGGGCGCCGGACGGCGTCGTCGCCATCACCGGCAACCACGAGTACTACGCGCAGTACCAGGCGTGGATGCAGGCGTTCCGCGCGCTGCACATGCAGGTGCTGGAGAACAGCCACATGCAGGTGCGGCGCGGCGATGCGGCGCTGACCATCGCCGGTGTCACCGATCCGGTGGCCGCACGCTACGGCCTGCCGCTGCCGGATCTGGATGCTGCACTGGCCGGTACCGATCCGTCCGCGCCGGTGATCCTGCTCGATCATCGCCCGCGCAATGCACGGGAGGCGGCGGCGCGTGGGGTGAAGCTGCAGCTGTCCGGGCATACCCACGGCGGGCAGATCATCGGCATGGACCAGCTGGTGAAGCGAGCCAATGGCGGTTTTGTGTCCGGGCGCTACGACGTGGATGGGATGACGCTGTACGTGGGCAACGGTGCGGGCCTCTGGGCCGGTTTCCCGGCGCGCATCGGCGTGCCGTCGGAGATCACCTTGGTAACATTGCGCCGCGCGCCGTGACCTTAGGCGGGGTCAGATCCCTTTCCCCTGGGGGAAAGGGATCTGGCACCCGACAAACCACATGGAAGGAACCATGGCCCATCCCCGCGCCCCGATGGAGCGCCTGATCCGTGCCAATGCTGACGAGATCAACCGGCTGCAGCAGGCCATCCACGAGAGTGCCAGTGCGCGCTGGCGTGGGCCGGAGGAGCGGGAACGGCACGCTGCGGCCTGTGCCGAGTTCCACCAGCACTACGAGCGGCTGGCGTTTCCGGGAGGCTATGCCAACGCGTTGAAACGGCTGGCCGAACACGATCCAGATACGCTGGATGTCGCGCTGACCTTTCTCGAAGTGCGGCCGTATTTCTTCCGATCCGGATACATGTGGAAGACGCTGCTGAAGCGCGTGCAACGGGTCCCCATGGGGATCAAACAGCGCGCGCGGCTGCAGAAGATCCTCGATGCCTACGTGGCTTATCGCGCCACGCGCGACGGCTGATAGGGACGGCATGATGAGGTCAGATCCCTTTGCCTTTGGCAAAGGGATCTGACCCGGGCCCGTCAGGCCGCCCGCAGCGGCGGCCGCGCATGCGCACTTCGGCGCAGCGCCTGCGCCCGCTTGGCAATCCAGCGCACCACGAAGGCGGTGAACAGCAGCGCCGACGGCACCGCATACCAGAAGTTGCCCGGCACGCGCTTGAAGTACGAGTAGGTGAACACCGCCGCGATGATCCACATGCCGGCGACGTGCAGGCGACGCCAGGCGGTGGGTCCCATGCGCCGGGCGAGCCCCCGGTGCGAGGTGATGGCCAGTGCCAGGATGGCGATGTAGCCCACCGTGCCCGGGAGGTTGGCCAGCGCGGATCGTGCTGGCCAGAACGCCGGGTTGAGGATGCCGAAACTGGTGATGGCGACTGCGTGCAGCAGGTGCGAGAACGCGAAGGACAGGCCGATGATGCGCCGTTCGCGCAGGAGGAAACGAGTGAACGGACCGGGCAGCAGGGTGGCGAAGGAGGATGCCGTGAATGCCGCCAGGAACAGCAGGAACGATGTGCGTGCAGTGACCCGGATCGCAGCTCGGCTGCCCTCGGCCACATCGGCATGCAGGGCGAACGCGCCCAGCGCGAACGCGATCAGGACCACGCCGATGGCTACGAACAGGCGCCAGCCGCTCAGGAAGGACGTGTTGGAAACAGTCATGGTCAGGCCTCGAAGAATGGAGAAGGGGTAGTGCCGGCCGCTGGCCGGCATTCCCCGGGATCGGTCGACGCAACCAGAACGCCGGCCGTGCAGAGTTCGCGCAGCACGGGAATGCAGGCCGCACGCAATGCGTCCGGTGCCACGTCATGTGTTTCGGACAGCGCCTGCAGTGCCTCATCCACAGGCGCGCCGTCGTCACCGAAGACCGAAAGCAGCGCGTAGGCCAGCGGTGACAGTTCCTCGACCTGCAGGCTGAATTCAGGCATGCGGCGCATCATCAGCAGCACAGGAGCTGCATCCAGCACCGGCTCCAGCACCTCGTCCACATGGACCGGCCACTGGTAGCCAAGCACCCGCACCAGCGGCGAGACCGCCAGCACATCACTGTCCACCGGAACGCGGTGCAGCGAACGCCCGGCGGCGCGCGCTTCAATGTGCAGCGACTGCTGCGTGCTCTCGTAGTGCGCCAGTTCCGCTGCCCAGGCCGGCAGTGCCAGCGCGTCCTGCATCGCCAGCCAGGCCGCGAATTCGCCAGCGATCTGTGGGAACAACGGGGTGCGGCAGGTATGGCTGGCGTAGTAGTGCTCCACGGTGTCGCGCCAGCGCGGCGTGCCCAACTGGTGTTGCAGGCGTGGCAGGGTGCCAGCCAGCAAGGTGTCCAGGCTGTCGATGCACAGGCGGCGGTACACCGCCAGTCGGCGCGCCTCGACGCCATCGGGCGCGGCCATTGATGGGTCGCGCACATGGTCGGCCCAACGCCGTTGCAGGGTGGCCAGCGACTCAGCCATGGGCCACCTCGGGCCAATGTGCCTCGGCCTGTGCCTGGCGGGTCTGCGCGACCTCGGCCAGCAACTCGGCCAGTGGCGGGAAGTTGAAGTCGCGTTCGAGCAGGGTGGGACGCACGCCCACCCGCGCATAGGCCTCGCGCAACAGTGCCCAGACCACGCCTTTCACCGGCGCACCGTGGGTGTCGATCTTGAAGCCATCGTCTTCATCGAAGTGGCCCGCCACATGCAGCGAGGCGACCCGCTGGGCCGGCACGCGGGCCAGGAATTCGAACGCGTCGTAGCCGTTGTTGCAGGCGTTGACGAAGACGTTGTTGACATCCAGCAGCAGGTCGCAGTCCGCCTCGGCGAGCACGGCATTGATGAAATCGATCTCGCTCATTTCGGCACCGGCAACGGCGTAGTAGGAAATGTTCTCCACGGCGATGCGTCGGCCCAGCATGTCCTGCACCTGGGCGATGCGGCCGGCGACGTGATGCACGGCCTCGGCGGTGAACGGCAGCGGCAGCAGGTCGTAGACGTGGCCACCGGCAGCGCAGTAGCTCAGGTGTTCGCTGTACAGCTGCACCTGGTGCAGGTCGAGGAAGGCGCGCGTCTGGGCCAGCAGGGTGCGGTCCAGTGGATCAGGACCGCCCAGCGACAGGGACAGGCCATGGCAGGTCAGGGGGTGGCGTTCGCTCAACCTGCGCAGCGCTGCACCGTGTGCACCGCCGACGCCGATCCAGTTGTCGGGCGAAACTTCGAGGAAGTCGATGGCACCGGCCGGCATGGCCAGCAGTTCGTCGATCAGGCCACGGCGCAGGCCAAGACCGGCGGCATTGGAAGGCAGGGGCAGGGTCATGACGGATGCTCCAGGGAGAGGGCGCCGCCTCGGAGGCGGCGCCGCTTGAACGTCGATCAATCGGCGACGCGGGAGAACAGGCCCTTCGGCATCGGCTTGCCGTTGGCGGTGTAGACGCTGCGCAGGTAGTCGTGTGCTTCCTGCTCGCTGATGTAGCCGTCGTGGTCGGTGTCGATGCGGTCGAACTCGGCGGCACGCTTGGCGGCCACGGCGTTGAACTCGGCACGCGAGACCCGGCCATCGTGGTCGCGGTCGGTGCGGGCAAACGAGGCGTCGCCGCACTTGCCTTCGCCACACTGGCCCTCGGCCACCTTGGCCTTGCCGGCGGGCTTGCCGGTGGCGGTCTTGTTGGCCCCGCACTTGCCTTCACCGCACTTGCCTTCGGCGGCAGCGCTCATGGCCACGGCACTGATCGCCAGTGGCTGGATCGCTGCGGCCTGGCCGGCCAGCAGCAGGCCACCGGCCAGGGCGATGCCGATGGCACCGATGCGCGGCAGGCGGGAGGAAGGGGTGTTCTTGGTCGAGACGGACATGGTGGTGACTCCTTGGGAAAGCACGCGGGGCGTGCGGGATGGACGCCGCTTGAAAGCGACGGAAACGAAGGGTAGAAGCGCGGTGAAGGGGCGAAGCGGATCAGGCGTTGCGGCGACGGCGCAGTACGTAACCCACCAGCAGCACACCGCCGAGCAGGGCGCCGCCGAAGCCGATGCCGGGCAGCAGCGAGGCAACCGGCAGCAGCAGGGCGATCAGGCTGACGCCCCAACCCAAGCCGTCATTGCCAACGGGGGCGTGCTGCGAGCCGGCCAGCAGACGGTCGACGCTGAGTGCGCCACCGCCGTTGAGGATCAGTGGCAGCAGCATGGCCAGGAACAGCAGCGGCAGCTTGAAGTTGCCGTAGCCCTGGTCGGTGATCGCATAGCCCTGCCAGAGTTCGCCCAGGCCGTTCCATTGGTCGGGCCAGTGCACGGCGGCGATGGCGACCAAGGTCAACACCCAGAAGACGTAGGCCACCGAGCGCGTGGCCAGGCCGAGCAGCAGCATCACCGCACCCACCAGTTCCAGCCAGGTGGCAAGCTGCCAGTTCAACGACGCGGGCAGGGTGGAGAACGGGAACGGGAAGCGGCCTTCCAGGTCGGCGAACCAGTTCTGGCCGCCCAGCTTCTCGCGGCCGGATTCAAAGAACTCCCAGGCCAGCAGGGTGCGCAGCGCCAATGGCGAGAGCCAGCGGCCGACGGCGTCCAGGCGGGGGGTATACACGGAAGAGGCGGTGCTGATCATGGTGGTGTCCTGCGGGCCAGTGGTCGATGGAGGCCATTTCAGGCGGCGCAGGTATCGGCAACGTGTGCCGTTGCCCGGGGTTTTGTCAGCGACTGTGGCCGCGGCGAGGTTTCGTACAGTCAGATACAAAGACGATGCGTTGACGCACATCGGGGCGTTGCGCGCCCGCGTGCGGGCAGCAATATCCACCCGGTAGCGCCCGGCCGGGCCCGGCGGCCGAATGTATCCCACTGTAGAAACCCGCCTGCGCCCTACAGTCCGGTACAACTCCGTGCCGCGGAGAAACAGCGCCGATACACCGGCAGGCGGAAATGGCCACTCCCAACACCGGAGTGCCACCCATGATCCGTACCTCGTTGCTTGCTGCCGCTCTCGCCCTTGCCGGCGCCGCCGCCCCCGCCTTCGCTGCCCAGGCTGATACCGCTGCACCGCCCACCGTCATCCTAGTGCACGGCGCGTTCGCCGATGGCTCCAGCTGGAGCAAGGTCATCAGCACGCTGCATGACTGGAAGCTGCCTGCGGTGGCCGTGCAGAATCCGCTCACCTCGCTGGCCGACGATGTTGCCGCCACCCGTCGTGCGATTGCCGCTGCACCCGGCAAGGTGGTGCTGGTCGGCCACAGCTGGGGCGGTACGGTCATCACCGAGGCGGGCAATGACCCGAAGGTGCAGGCGCTGGTGTACGTGGCGGCCTTCGCACCGGATGCAGGGCAGTCTTCGGCGCAACAAGGCGAAGGTTTCCCGGTCGGTCCGGGCCTGGCCCGCCTGCAGGAGAGGGATGGCTACCTGACTTTGCCGGCCGATGCGATCGCCCAGGACTTCGCGCAGGACGTGATGAAGAAGTCGGCTGCGCTGCTGTACAGCACCCAGGTCCCGCTGAAGGCCAGCGCGCTGGGCGAGGTGGTGAACGTTGCGGCGTGGCGCAGCAAGCCGAGCTGGTACGTGCTCAGCCGTGACGATCGCATGCTGTCGCCGCAGCTGCAGGCCGCCACCGCAAAGCGCATTGGCGCGCAGCTGCAATCGATCGGCAGCAGCCATGTGTCGCTGCTTTCGCATCCTGCGCAGGTGGCCGACAGCATCCTGGAAGCGGCAGGCGTGAAGCCCGCCGAACTGCCGCTGGCCGAGCAGGGGGGCTGAGCGATGGCCGCACTGCGAGGGTATGCACTGCTCCTGCTGCTGGGCCTGCTGGGTGGAGCTGCGCTGTTGCTGGCATGGCCCGGCGCGGATGCTGGCGCGCAGCCGCTCGACGCAGCACCGGTGGCGGGGTTCGACGGTGGCGGGCCATGGCACAACAGCCCACCGCTCACACTGAAGCAGTTGCGGGGGCAGGTGGTGCTGGTCGAGTTCTGGACCTACACCTGCAGCAACTGCCTCAACGTGGCGCCGTATGTCCACCAGTGGCATGCACGGTACGCGCCGCAGGGCCTGAAGGTGATCGGCGTGCATACGCCGGAGTTCGCCTATGAAGGGCTGCCCGGCAACGTGCGCAGGGCCATCGCACGGTTGGATATCACCTGGCCGGTGGTGCAGGACAACCAGTACCGGATCTGGAACGCCTGGGGCAACCGTTTCTGGCCCGCGCTGTACCTGCTCGACCGGCAGGGGCGGGTGGTCTACCGCCATTACGGCGAGGGCGACTACGCACGTACCGAAAGCGAGATCCAGCGCCTGCTGGCCACCCCCTGAGCCGCGCTACCATGGCCGCGCCGCGCGGCGCTGTCCCCCTGCCTTCATCGAGAACGCAATGAACCCTGTACCGCACATCCTTGTCGTCGACGATGACAGTGAGATCCGCCAGATGCTGGCCGACTACCTGCAACGCAACGGCCTGCGCGTGAGCCAGGCCGACGGTGGCCGGGCCATGCGCGCACTGATGGATACCCACGCGGTGGACCTGGTGGTGCTGGACGTGATGATGCCCGGCGAAGACGGCCTGAGCCTGTGCCGCAACCTGCGTGCCGGCAAGCATCGTGCGGTGCCGGTGGTGCTGCTGACCGCACGCGACGACGAGACCGACCGCATCATCGGCCTGGAAATGGGCGCCGACGACTACGTGACCAAGCCCTTTTCCTCGCGCGAACTGCTGGCACGCATCAACGCGGTGATCCGTCGCACCCGGATGCTGCCGCCGAACCTGCAGGTGAGCGAAGCCGGTCGCCAACTGGCCTTCGGTGCCTGGCGGCTGGATACCACCGCACGCCATCTGCTGGATGCACAGGACACCGCGTATCCGCTCAGTGGTGCCGAGTTCCGCCTGTTGCGCGTGTTCCTCGATCACGCCAATCGGGTGCTCAGCCGTGACCAGCTGCTCAGCCTCACCCAGGGCCGCGATGCCGAACTGTTCGACCGCTCGATCGATCTGCTGGTCAGCCGCGTGCGCCAACGGCTGGGTGACGACGCACGCGAGCCGACCTACATCAAGACCGTGCGCAGCGAAGGCTATGTGTTCAGCGTGCCGGTGCAGTTGCTGGGGCCGGACGAATGAACACCGGCGCACGCCGTCCACGCTGGCCGCGCACGCTGTCGGCGCGCCTGCTGCTGGTGCTGCTGGGTGGATTGGCGCTGGCCCACGCACTGTCTTTCGGTCTGCTGTTCTTCGAACGCTACCAGTCCACCCGCAGCATGATGCTGCGCAACCTCGATGAAGACGTGGCCGTGAGTGTCGCGTTGCTGGAGCACCTGCCCGCGGACCAGCGCGATGCCTGGGTGCCGCGGCTGGAGCGGCGCACCTACCGTTACCTGCTGCGCCCGGCTGCGGCCGGGCCGGGGCTGCAGACCGATCGTGCACGCGAGGTCACCGCGATCATCGACGACAGCCTGCAGCATCGCTATCCGTTGCAGGCGCGCCAGGTGGCTCGCCTGCCGGAGCGGTTCGAGGTGGAACTGCGCCTGCATGACGGCACACCGTTGACCATTGAAGTCACTCCGTCGGGCCTGCCGCTGGCGCGCTGGCTGCCCGCCGTGCTGCTGGTGCAGCTGGCGCTGTTGCTGGTGTGCGCATGGCTGGCGGTGCGCCTGGCCATGCGCCCGCTGCAGCAGCTGTCGCATGCGGTGGAACAGCTGCAGCCGGGCAAGGACGGGCCGGCACTGCCTGAAGATGGTCCTGCGGAAGTAGGCGGTGCGGCGGCCGCACTCAACGCGCTGCAGGCACGCATTCGTGGCCATGTCAGTGAGCGCCTGCAGATCCTGGCCGCGATCTCGCACGACCTGCAGACCCCCATCACGCGCATGAAGCTCCGGGTGGAGACCCTGCCTGAAGACAGCACCCAGCAGCGGCTGCTGGCCGACCTCGACCACCTGGGTCAACTGGTGCGTGAGGGCGTGGCCTATGCGCGCAGCAGCCACGTCGCCAGTGGCGCGCCGGTGTCGATGGACCTGGGCGCGTTCCTGGCCAGTGTGGTCGGCGATTACGAGGACATGGGCAAGCCGGTCAGTGGTGGTGCGCCCGCTGGACTGGTCGTGCAGACCTGGCCGCAGCCGCTGCGCCGGGTGGTCGGCAATCTGGTCGACAACGCGTTGCGCTACGCCGGTGCCGCCGAGATCGAGGCGGGCCGCGATGAGGCCGGAAGGGTGTGGATCGGAATTTCCGACCGTGGCCCCGGCATTCCCGAGGGCCAGCTGCAGGCAGTGCTGGCGCCGTTCCACCGGCTGGAAAGCTCGCGCAACCGCGATACCGGCGGTACCGGCCTGGGCCTGGCCATCGCGGTACAGCTGGCGCAGTCGCTGGGCGGCTCACTGCGGCTGCACAACCGCGAGGGCGGCGGTTTGCGGGCGGAGCTGCAGCTGCCGGGGTAATTGGCGGGGTCGGATCCCTTTGCGGGAGCAAAGGGCTCTGACCCCGATGTGGGATTTGCGACGTTCCTGCATGGCACCGGGATCGGCGATCATCTCCAGCGAGTGTTGAAACCAGGGAGCACCACGCAATGCAGGGACGCCGTTCTTCAATCTGGCACGCACGCCGTGTCGCGCTGCTTATCAGCGCAGGGTTGCTGGTGGCCTGCCAGCGCTCGCCGGAGGTATCGGCCGAACACGCGCCTGCAGACCCACCGGCGGTGATGCCGACCGCCACCACCGATCTCTCCCCGCTGCTGGATGCCCTGCCGACCTGCGCGCTGGATGGCTGGTACATCGATCAGCAAACCGACCGCCCGGCGCACTCCTGGTTGGCTGCGAACGCACCAAAGCCGTGCAAGGAGGACGAGGAGAACGAGATCGCCACGTTCTGCGTGCAGGGGCAGTGGAAGGGGCTGCCGGTGGAAGAGGTGATCCTGCCGACGATGACGTTCGTCTCGTTCCGTGGGGCCAGGATCGGCCTGCCGTTGGAGAAGGCGCGTTCAATCGCCCGCCAGCACCTGGGGCAGGACTTCCCGGGGGGCGCGGCTTACGAAGCGGGGCGCGAGCCGAAGCTGCTGGCCGACCCGGAGGATGCGCAGCGTTCGTGGCTGCTGTGCAGCACCCCGGAACTGGGCCACGACGTGGACAGCGAGGGAAGCATCAGCTATTCCGGCATGAACCTGCCCTACGACCACGACGGTTGCAGCTACCGCTACAGCCCGGTCGACTTCTGCGATGCGCAGCACCGCGCCGCCATCGAAGATGCCCTCCAGCACCAGAAACCCAATTTCAACCAGCACTATCTGCTGGTGCAGGTTGATGATCGACCCGAGTACTTCCAGCGTACGCTGGTGCTGGTCGATACCCGCACGGGCAGGGCGACGCCACTGCCGTTCGATGCCTTCACCGGGCCGGCAGGGAAAGGCGGAGATGCTACCGGCTACGGGACACTGGAAACGGGCGTGGACCAGCAGCAGTTCTGCCTCGATGGCGCGTTGCTGGTCTACCGCGTGTTCGAGGAAGGGCGCTTCTGTTTCGGCTTTGACGGTGAGCGTTTCACCGGCCATGAAACCCAGTACATGCAGGCAGCGGATAGCTGATGACCGGCATTTCACCCCGTCCATGCCACGCTGCGCGGAACCTGTACATCCGGGATCGAGGCTGTTGAAGGCGAATACGCAATGACCGCGGCGCGGCAGCGCTCGATGTGGGTGGCGGGCCTGTCCACGGTGGTGGAGTGGTACGACTTCACCCTGTACCTGTACTTCGCCACGGTCTTGTCGCGCGTGTTCTTCGGCGGCGGCGAGCAGGCGCTGCTGGTCACCCTGTCCGGCTTCGCGGTGTCCTACCTGATGCGCCCGCTGGGCGCGCTGTGCTTCGGCCACCTGGGTGACCGCCTGGGCCGGCGCTGGATGCTGCTGGCATCGATGGCCTTGATGGCAGCGGCGATGCTGGCCACCGCACTGCTGCCGACAGCGGCCACCGCAGGTACCACGGCGGGCGTGCTGCTGCTGGTACTGCGCTGCGTGATGGCGTTTTCGGTGGGCGGTGAGTACACCGGCGTGGTGGCGTACCTGCTGGAAAGCGCACCGGCGCGGCGACGTGGCCTGGTGACCTCGCTGGCCTCGGCCGCCAGCGAAGTAGGCGCACTGCTGGCGGTGGCGATCTCGGCGCTTACGGTTGCGCTGCTGCCCACCGCACAGCTGGACAGCTGGGGCTGGCGTATTCCGTTCTTCGTCGGTGCGGCATTGGCACTGGTGATCCTGGTCGCGCGCTCGGGCATGCACGAGTCGCCGGAGTTCGAGCGACAGCGCCGCGAGGGCAGCATTCCGGCGACACCGCTTCGCCATGTACTGCGCAACCATCCGCTGGCGGTGGCACGCACCTTCGCGATCTCGGCGCTGGGCTCGATCACTTATTACGTCGGCATCACCTATGTACCGGCATTCCTGCATGCGCAGGGTCATGACGAGGGTGACGCACTGTGGCTGTCGACGATTGCGGCGGTGGCGGTCATCGCGATCACGCCGCTGTGTGGTGCCTTGTCCGACCGCGTCGGGCGGCGGCCGATGCTGCTGGGCCTGACGGTGCTGGCAGCGCTGTTGCCGTTGTCGCTGTTCGCGTGGATGGCGCAGGCGGCGCCGTTGGGCATCGCGCTGGCCGCGGTACTGCTGGCCTGCGTGGCCGGTGGGGTAAGTGCCGTTGCTGCGCCGGCCACGGCCGAACAATTCCCGGGCGAGGGCCGGGTCAGCGGGCTGGCACTGGGGGTGACCATGGCCACCGCCTTCTTCGGCGGCGCAACGCCATGGCTGGCGCAATGGTGGGTGGAGCGCAGCGGCTGGGCAGCGGCGCCGGGCGCGATGATCGCGCTGGTGGCGGTGCTGGTGCTGCCGGTGCTGTGGACCCTGCCCGAGACGGTCCCGGGCAGGGCCAAGCGCTAGACGGTCAGACTTTCAGGGTCTGCTCGATGTCGGCCAGTACCGCGGCCGCATCCACGCCGATGGCAATCGACTGCACCACGTGGCCGTCCCACACGCTGGGGCCGAATGCCAGGCCTTCCGGCTTGGGAATGGTCATGCCGCGGGCGACGCCGTCGGTGGCCACGCGCACGCTGGCGCGCTCGAACTGGAACAGTTCCGGGCGGGTCAGCGCGATGCACGCGCAGCAGTCATGCACGACCATGCCCTTGTGGCCGGCCTGCAGGTAGAAGTCGACGTAGTCCTGCGACAGCGCACGCACCAGCTCGGCATCGGCACCGCCGATCGCAGCCAGCGTGTCCAGGCCGTCACGGTCCATTTCCACACGCGTGGTCACGTCCAGGCCGATCGCGGTGACCGGCCAGGTAGCGGTGAACACCACGTCGGCGGCTTCGGCATCGCCCCAGATATTGGCCTCGGCGGCCGGGGTGATGTTGCCGTTGACGTGGAAGGCGCCGCCCATGATCACCACGCCGCGCACCAGGCCGGCGATGTCCGGGGCCTGCTGCAGGGCCAGGGCCAGGTTGGTCATGCGGCCGACCGCGACCAGGGTCACTTCGCCCGGATGGGCGCGGACCAGGTCGATGATCAGCTGATGGGCCGGGCGCGCATCGGCAGCCACGTCCAGGCTGGCCGGCACCGGGTGGTTGCCCAGCCCATTGTGGCCGTGGATGTGCACCGGCCAGGCCTCCGGGGTGGCTTCCGGCTGCAGCGGGCCTTCGGCGCCACGCGCGACCGGGGCGGCAAAGCCCCAAGCCTGCTTCAGGTACAGCGCGTTGTGTGTGGTCGACTCCACCGAAGCATTGCCGAAGGTGGTGGTGACGCCGACCAGGTCGATCTGGGCGTGCTTGTGCAGGTACAGCAGGGCCAGGGCGTCGTCGACGCCCGGGTCGGTATCGAAAATGACTTTCAGCATGTTGTTGTTCTTCTTCTTCCGTGTGGTGCGGGGGGCGCCGGCGGCCACGGGGCAGGCCGGCGCGCCCTACATTGTCCCATCTTCATGACAGGCAGGGCCATTGCCGGGGTGGCAGGCCATAATGCCCCCGTCCAGGCACGGAGCCTCCCTATGCTGATCCTCGCGGTACTGCTGGTCCTGCTGGTGCTGGGCCTGAACGTGGTGGCCACCGTGGTGATCGCGCAGCGCGACGGCCTGTCGACGGGCGGCCGGACGGTGCAGCTGCTGCTGGTCTGGCTGCTGCCGCTGGTCGGCGCGATCCTGTGCATGGCGGTGGCCACGGCCGATGGCTCCGGCAGCCGGGGGGAGGGCGGCGCAAGCTACGACAGCTCAGGTGGCTATTCCGGTGACAACCAAAGCCATCACAGCCACAGCAGCGCCGACTGCAGCAGTGATGGTGGTGGGGGTGACGGCGGCAGCTGCGGCGATTGATGAGACGCTTCTGGATGCCGGCCAGCGGCCGGCACTACCCAGCCGAGGTCGCGCCCTGGTAGTGCCGGCCGCTGGCCGGCAACCTCGACAGCTCAGCCGCCGCCTTCGGTCGGCAACGGCGCCGGCACGTTCAGAAGCCCGCCCGCCGCCACATAGGCGGCCAGCGCCTGGCCCTGGCTCAGCAGATGGCGTTCCATGGTGCGTTCGGCAGCCTGCGCGTCGCGGCGGCGGAAGCATTCCATCAGCTCGCGGTGTTCGGCCAGCGACTGCGCGGTGCGGCCGGGGGTCAGCAGCTGGCGGCCACGGTGCATCTTCAGGATGCGGTGCAGGTCGTGGGTGATGCGGATCAGCCACGGGTTGCCCGCGTAGTGCTGCACGGTTTCGTGGATCAGGTAGTTGTTGCGGTAGTACTCGGCGATGTTGCCCTCGGCCGCCGCCGCTTCCATTGCTGCATGCAGGTCTTCCAGCTGCTGCACGCCGGCATCGTCGATGTGCTTCACCGCCTCATGCGCGCAACGGCCTTCCAGCATCGCCATCACCGGGAACAGCTGGTTGAGGTCTTCCAGCGTCAACCGGGTGACGCGGCTGCCACGACCGGCATCGATCTGCACCAGGCCTTCGGCGGCCAGCAGCTTCAGCGCCTCGCGCAGCGGCGTGCGGCTGATGCCCAGTTCTTCGCACAGCGCGGGCTCGTCGATCCACTCTCCCGGCGGCAGTCGGTAATCGTAGATGCGCTCGCGCACGTGCTCGGCCACCTCTTCATACAGAGGCGCGCGCTTCTTCGGTGACCGCGGGGCAGGGGCAATGGCCATGCGCAGAGTGTAACGCCAGGTCGCGCCGGCCAGCGGCCGGCACGTCCCGATGGCGGTTACATCCAGCCTGGCACCACGAACACCAGCCAGGCCAGCAGCGGTCCGAGCGCAACCACCAGGCCGCTGTAGACCAGGAAGCGGCGGAAGAGGGTCTCGCGCTCTTCCTTCGCTGCCGAGGCCACCACCAGTGCGCCATTGGTCGAGAACGGGCTGACATCGACGATGGTGGATGACACCGCCAGCGCGCAGATCACGCCGGCGGCGCTGAGGTGGCCCTGCATCAGGAACGGCACCGCCAGTGGAATCGTCGCGCCCAGCACCGCTGCCGATGATGCAAATGCGGAAACGATGCCGCCGACGTAGCAGACCAGCAGCGCTCCGAGCAGCGGGATGCCGATGTCGGAGACACCGTTGCCGATGAAGTCCACCGCGCCGGCATGTTCCAGCACGCCGATATACGTCACCACGCCGCAGATCAGCAGCACGGTGGACCAGCTGATGCCATCGACCGCACCCTTCTGGCTCTGCGGGGACAACAATGCCAGTGCCACCGCCACGGTGATCGACACCAGGCCGACGTTGAGGTTGTAGATCAGTGCGGCCACGCCCAGGCCCAGCAGGCCGATCAGGGTGAACAACCGCTCGCGGGTCAGGCTCACCGCATCCAGTGCCGCCGGATCATTGCTGAGCGTGCCGCCGCCTGCTGCGACCAGCGCGCCATGGCCTTCGATCGCGAATTGCCGCGACGACGCCTGCGGGCCACCGGCCATCGCCAGCTCGGCATTGCCGAGCGTTCCTGCTGCGGTGATCGAGCCACGGCGCAGCAGCGCGATGCCACCGAAGGCGAAGAAGCAGATCGTCGCCATCATGAAGTTGAAGCCCAGGCTGGTCAGGAACACCGCCATCTCGGTGACTTCCAGCCCGGCCTTCTGCACCACTCCGTTGGTGATGCTGCCGTACACGCTGATCGGCGAGAAGCCGCCCGCTTGGGCACCATGGATGACCAGCAGGCCCATCATCAGCGGATTGATGTTGTACTGCTTGGCAAAGCGCAGCGCGACCGGGCCGATGATCGCGACCGCTGCCGGGCCCAGCGCACCGAACGCGGTGAGGACCGCGGTGATCACGAACATCACCCACGGAATGGCCACGATATGGCCGCGCACCGCTTTCACCGCCCAGTGCACCAGCAGGTCGATGGTGCCGTTCTTCTGCGCGATGGCGAACAGATAGGTGATGCCGACCAGGGTCAGGAACAGATCGCCGGGAAAGCCGGCCAGGACCTCCTTGCCCCCCATGTCGACCCACAGCCCGCCGATGATGAAGGCCAGCGCGAAGGCGACGGCTCCCATGTTGATCGGCATCGCGGTGGCGACGATGAACATGATCACCAGACCGATGATCGTTGCGATTTGTGGACTCATGCGCCCTCCCAGACACGTGACTCACGTACAGCGCGGATGGAGACCCGCCATCCCGGGGTAAGGCGACGTACGGCGTGTTGCGTGATACGTACTGCTCGAACCCGCTATTGCAGCCGCTCCAGCGCACTGCGGACCCAGCCCGCGGCGCCTTCAAGGCTCTGGAACTCTTCCACCGCGCGCACCTCGCAGCACGGATAGGCCGGCGCGACGATGCGCGCCAAGGCGTTGCCCGGGCCCAGCTGCAGGAACACCCGCGCGCCACGCTCGAAGGCCTGGCGCATCACCTGCGCCCATTCGATGGTCTGTGCCAGCTGCGCCGACAGCGTGTGCACGACGGCGGCGCGATCCCGCACAGGGCGCGCATCGATGCCGGCCAGCAGGGGCAGGCGCGGCGCCTGCACCTGCGCAGCGTCCAGTGCGGCGGCAAACGGTGCCACTGCGCTGGCCAGCAGCGGCGTGTGCGCGGGCACATGGACCGGCAACGGGCGGATTTCCGCGCCGCACGCCTGCGCGCCTGCCGCCAACGCGTGCAGCGACCGCCATGCACCGCCTACGATGAAGTGGTCGTGGCCATTGGCGATCGCGATGAAGGCGCCATGCGTATCGCACAAGCGCTGCGTGGCAATGCGGTCCAGTCCCAGGATTGCCTGGAGCCCGGCATCATCGGGGCTGGCGGAATCCATCAGGCGCGCGCGCTGCGCGGACAGGGCCAGGCAGGTGGCGGTATCGAAGCTGCCGGCGATGGCATGTGCGGCGAGCTCACCGATGCTGTAGCCCGCGATCACCGCCGGCGTTGGCAGCACCTCGCGCAGGCCCTGCCAGTGCGCCAGGCTGGCTGCGCACAGCAGGGGTTGCGCCTGCACATTGTCGAAGCGGTCGCCGGCTGCCGCGGCGGCGAATACATCGCGGCCCAGCAGTTCGCCCGTGGCATCGAGCACCGGCCGCGCGGCAGCAAGGCCGCGCACGCGATCGAACATCGCCGCATGTTGCGCGCCCTGTCCGGGGCAGAGCAGGGCAAGGCTCATGTGCCCTCCTGCTGCAACAGGAAGAGGCTGCAGGCAAGCAGGTCGGCGCTGCCACCGGGGCTCAGGTGACGCGCAACGAAGGCGTCGGCAATGTGCTGCAGGCGCGGCTGCCAATCGCGTGCGAAGGCACCACCCTCGGCCAGGAAGCGGTGGGCCAACTGCTGCGCCCAGCCCAGGCCTTCCGCACCACCGCGATGCAGCAGGTTGAGGTCGTCGGTGTGTGCGACCAGCTGCATCAGCGTGTGGCACATCGCGGCTTCGCGTGGCAGGCCACTGGCCAGCGCGTGGCGCAGGCTGGGCAGCGCCACCTCGCGCAACAGCGGGTAACCGGCGGCGGCCTGTTCGCGCACGCCTGGCACCTTGTGCAGGGCGCGCGCGCGCTGGCCGGGGCTGCCTGCATCCAGCGGTGCCCGTGCGAAATCCGCAGCCCAACGACGTACCTCCAGGCAGACCTGCTCACCGGTGGCGGCATGGCCCAGGCGGGAGCGGCAGGCCGCGGCGGCCGCCACCAGCAGGCCGAGGCTGAAGACCGCGCCACGATGGGTGTTGATGCCGGCGGTCGCGCGCAGCATCGCCGCTTCGGCGGCAATGCCACACCGGCGCAGCGCATCGAAGTCCGCCCCGGCTGCACCGAGGTGGGCCACGGCGGTGAAATAGTGGCGCAGCGCGAACAGGCTGCGCAGGAACGTGCCCGCATCCATGTCGTGATGGCTGCCGCGGTCGAACGGCGTGACCAGTCCCGGCTTCGGTGCCAAGGCCAGCTCCGCATGCAGGCTGGCGACGGCGATGCGCCCCAGGCGCGCGTAGTCCACGGCCGCTGCCGGCCGGACAATCGGTTGCGCGACGGCGTTCATGCGCTCACCCCGGCGGGGGCGAACACGGACTCGCGCAGTTCCAGCGCGGCGCCTTCCGGGCGCTTGACCAGTATCTCGCGGCTGCGTCCCGCGTACTCCCGCCAGTTCACGGCGGCGCCGTCGGCCAGGCACAGTTCGCCATCGACCCGGCGACCGTATCCGGTTTCCCATGTCTGCAGCTCTGCAGCAAGGGCATCGGCCTGCGCGGTGGTGTCGATCCGCCACAGCAGATCGATGTCCGAGCGCGCGTGCACATAATGCAGTCCAGTGAGGTACTGCCAGGCAAACGCTCCGAATACGCGTGCCGCTGCGATGTCCTGCAGCGCCTGCAGGGGGCGCTGCCAGTCTTGCACAAGGTCGCCTTCCAGCACCGTCTGAAGTGCCGGTGGCGGCGCGGTGCGCAGCACATCGTGTGCCGGCACGCGCAGGGCCAGGCGCAGTTTGCCCTCGGCGGGCGGCAGCGGTACGCCGAGGCGCAGGCGGGGGTCGGCATCGTCGACGGCACGCCGGGCGACGATGGCCGGCAGACCCTGCGCAAACCAGTCGGCCAGGCGCGGCTCATGCGCGGCGATGTCCGCCTGCCAGCCGGCGTGCGCTGACAACCAGACCAGCGTATGGCGGGGCAGCCGCTCAGGCATCGCCCTGGCTCACGGCTGCAGCCACGCGTGCGGCCAACATGCGACCGCCACGTTCGGCGCCGCGCACGGCACGGCAGTCGCCATCGGCGGGCGTACGCAGCGCCTGCAGCAGGCATGCGGCCAGGTCGCCGTTCCAGATCGAATCCACCGCGCCCATCGCCACGTAGTTCTCCACGCCCGGTGCGAACACCGGCGAGCTCTGGCTCAGCGCCTGCAGTTTCTCCAATGGCTGCTTGGTCACCCGGGCCATCGCGCGCAGGTCCATCACCCGCACCTGGGCATCGGGCAGGGCGTGGATGTGGTCGGCCATCAAGCCGAACGAGAGGAAGCCACCACTGACCGACTCACCGTAGACCAGCGTCACCAGCCGTGCGCCCCGTCGGCGTGCCAGATCCAGCGTCTGCGCCAGGTGCGCGAAGTAGCCGTTGATGCCGAGCAGTTCGTCACGGCGTGCCAGGCGCTGGCCGGCGGTGTCGACCAGCATCACGATCGGTTGCTGTGGATGCGCGGCGGTACTGGCCAGCACGGTGTCGGCCAGTGCCAGCGCGTGGTCCACGCCCACCTCGAGCTTGTCGGCGGTACCGATCACGGTCACCTCGCCGTCGTCGGTGGTGGCGGTACCGGTCAGTACCGAGTCCTCCACGGCAACGGCGTGGCCACGCGGGAACAGGGCATCGAGCAGGGCGTGCAGCGGAAGGCTCATGGCAGGCTCCGATCGGCGGTGGCGGCGAGGAAATCGTCGGTGTCCAGCAGCGGCAGGCGCTCGGGTTCGGTGATGCCCTGCAGCGACCAGATCTCAAGACCATCGCGGCACCCGCCCCAGGCCTGCACGCGCGCCTTCAGTGCGGCATGGCGAGCCTGCAGGGCATTCAATGCAGCCTCGGCATCGGTGCTGGCGGTGTCCGGTTGCAGCGCGTCGAATGCCGCCTGCGCAAAGGCCTCGATGGCATCGGGCACGAGCACCTGCGCCTGGTCGATCAGATAGCGGTGCTTGCCGCCGGTCACCCGCCAGACCAGCGCGCGGTCGCGGGAATCGAACTCTTCCACGCCGCGAACGGTTTCGATCACCTCCGGCCCGGACAGCGACAGCCGGCCCTCCTCGGACATGATCACCGTGCTGCAGCAGCGGGCCACGATGCCCATGCCACCGAATGCGCCGTTGCCGCTGCCGATCAGCGCCACCACGGGGACGCCCGCAGCGCGCGCATCCAGGGTGGCGCGCATGATCTCGGAAATGGCGATCAGCCCCGCATTGGCCTCGTGCAGGCGTACGCCGCCGGTATCGAGCAGCAGCAACACCCCGTCGGGCCGGGTCGCCGCTGCACGGCGCAGCAGGCCGGTCAGCTTGGCACCGTGCACTTCGCCCACGCCGCCGCCCATGAATTCACCCTGCTGCGCGGCCAGCAGCACGCGCTTGCCGCGCAGCGTGGCTTCGCCGACGACGATGCCGTCGTCGAACGCCGCGGGCTGATCGAGCTGCGCCAGGTGCGGACTCATCATCCGTTGCGCCGGGCCGAGGAACTCGCGGAACGAACCGGCGTCGGCCAGGCCGGCGATACGCTCGCGCGCGTCGGCTTCGTAGTAGCTGTGGCGCTGCTTCGGATTCATGGCGTGCCTCCGGCGAGCAGCGTTTCCACCGCCTGGTCCAGGCGCAGGCTGACCACCGCCGGCGTGGCGCCGGCATCGTTGATCGAGATGCGTACATCGCGCAGCGGATGGCGCTGTGCGAAATCACCGATCACCGCTTCCCAGACGCGGCCAAAGCCTTGCGCGGCGGTGATGATGCGCACCGTCATCGCGCCGTCCAGTGCGGCCGGTTCCAGCAGGATTTCCAGGTTGCCCGAGGCCAGTACGCCGACCAGTACCGCATCGCGCGGGAACTGCACCGGGGTGCGTCCTTCGAATCGATAGTCGAGGGTTTCCATGCTCAGCCCCTTACCAGTTGCGGAAGCGCTTGGGCGGGTCGTACAGGCCGCCGGACCAGCGCACCAGATCCTTCACCGAACGTGCCGCCAGCAGGTCACGGCTGGCATCGCGCACGGAGATGCCCAGGTCATCCGGGCGGCGGATGACGCCGCGGTCGCGCAGGTTCTCCACCATCGCGCGGTCGCGTCCCAGGCCCACGGCGGTATAGCCGGACACGCCGCGGATCGCCTGTTCGCGTTCTTCCGGGGTGCGGCACAGCAGCAGGTTGGCGATGCCTTCCTCGGTCAGCACATGGCTGACGTCGTCGCCGTAGATCATCACCGGCGGCAGCGGCATGTCCGCGCGTTCGGCCAGCTCCCATGCATCCAGCCGTTCGACGAAGGCCGGCGCCATGTGCTCGCGGAAGGTTTCCACCATCTGCACCACCAGCTTGCGCCCGCGCGGCATTTCGCCGGGGCGTGCGGCCTGCTGGCCGGCCTTGATCCAGGCATCGCTGGCATGGCGGCGGCCGCGCGCATCCGAGCCCATGTTCGGTGCGCCGCCGAAGCCGGCGATGCGGTCGCGGGTGGCGGTGGAGCTGTTGCCCTGCAGGTCGATCTGCAGGGTGGAGCCGATGAACATGTCACACGCATACAGGCCGGCGGTCTGCGAGAACGCGCGGTTGGAGCGCATCGAGCCATCGGCACCGGTGAAGAACACATCGCTGCGTGCGGCGATGTACTTCTCCATGCCCAGTTCGGAACCGAACGAATGCACCGACTTGACGAAGCCCGATTCGATCGCCGGAATCAGCGCCGGGTGCGGATTGAGCGCCCAGTGCTGGCAGATCTTTCCCTTCAGCCCGAGCGATTCGGCGTAGGTCGGCAGCAGCAGTTCGATGGCGGCCGTGTCGAAGCCGATGCCATGGTTGAGTCGGTTCACGCCGTACTCGGCGTAGATGCCCTTGATCGCCATCATCGCCATCAGCACCTGGATCTCGGAGATCTGCGCCGGGTCGCGGGTGAACAGCGGTTCGATATGGTTCGGCTTCGGCGCCTGCACCACGAAGTTGACCCAGTCCGCAGGAATATCGACGCGGGGGAGGGTGTCGACGATCTCGTTGACCTGGGCAAAGACGATGCCGCCACCAAACGCCGTGGCCTCGACGATCACCGGGGTGTCTTCGGTATTCGGCCCGGTGTACAGGTTGCCGTGCCGATCTGCGGCCTGTGCTGCGACCAGGGCCACGCGCGGGGTCAGGTCGATGAAGTAGCGGCCGAACAGCTCCAGGTAGGTGTGGATGGCACCGATCTGGATGCGGCCCTCGGCCACCAGGTTGGCCAGGCGCACTGATTGCGGGCCGGAGAACGAGAAGTCCAGTTTCGAGGCGATGCCGCGCTCGAACACGTCCAGGTGCGAGGGCAGCGACAGCACCGACTGCACCATGTGCAGGTCATGCACGCGGGCGGGGTCGAGGTCGGCCAGCGCCTGGGCGAGGAAATCGGCCTGCTTCTGGTTGTTGCCCTCCAGGCAGACCTTGTCGCCGGGTTCCAGCAGCGCATGCAGCAGTTCGCCGACGTCGCTGGCAGCCACCTCGCGGCCCCGGGCCCACGGTGCGGCCCGCTGCAGGCGGGCCTGGCGGCTGCGTTCCAACGTATCCCAGCTCGGGTTCATCGACCGGCTTCCGATTGGCGTTGAAATAATTACGGCATAATTATGATGGGTGTGCAACCCGCGCTGCAGCAAATGAAAGGGCCCGCGCGGAGGCGGGCCCATTCAGATTGAAATGGAGGATGACCCGCATCGATCGGGGTAGTGCCGGCCGCTGGCCGGCTCCGCGTGATCGATGCATCGCTTGGAGCCGGCCAGCGGCCGGCACTACCGTTTCAGGTCGCTCAGAACTTCCAGCGCAGGCTGGCCGACACGAAGCGCGGCTCGCCGAAGTTGTTGTAGTCCAGGTTGGCCCAGTAGGTCTTGTCCAGCGCGTTGCGCACGCTCAGGGTCGCGGTCCAGTTGTCGCTGATGCGGTAGTTGGCGTTGAACTGCACCAGTGAGTAGGCCGGCTGGTTCACCGTCACCGTGCCTCCCAGCGGGTAGGCGATGTTGTAGCCCTGCACCTTGCTCTGCCACTGCACGCCACCGCCGATGCTCAGGCGCTTGAGTGCGCCGCGCAGCTGCAGCTGGGTGTTGAGCTGCAGCAGGTCCTCGGGCGGATTGGCGTACAGCAGGTCGGTGGCGGCGCGGGTCACCTTGACCTGGGTGTAGCCGGCATTGACCGTCCAGCCCGGCAGGATCTCGCCGTTGACGTCCATCTCCCAGCCGCGCGCCTTGGTGCCGTTGATGCCGATGTAGGCCGAGCTACCATCACTCAGCGTGCCTTCCGGCACGCTCATGTCGCGCACGGCGTAGTTGTCCTGCTTGGCTTCGAACACCGCCGCATTGGCCGTCAGGCGGCCATTGAACCACTGCGTCTTGATGCCCGCTTCCAGGTTCGAGCCCTGTACCGGCGCCAGCAGGTTCTCGTTGCGGTCCTTGTAGTTCTGTGGATTGAAGATCTCGGTGTAGCTGGCATAGGCCGACACGTTCGGCGTGATCTCGTAGACCAGGCCCACGTACGGGGTGACTTCATCGCTCACCTTGTAGGCACCGCTGGTGCCGGTGTAGACGCCGGCGGCGTTGTACGAGCGGCTGAGCGTTTCCCAGCGGCTCAGGCGTGCACCTGCAATCAGCGACAGCGGATCGGCCAGGCGCAGGCGGGTGGCCAGGTAGACGCCGCTCTGCGTGGTCTTGGCCACGCGGCGCGCACCGGTGCGGGTGTAGGTCACCTCGGAAATGTCGCCGTTCCAGTTGAACACGTTGGGGATGTAGTAGCAGCGCTCACGCCCGCAGGTTGCCCAGTCGCCCGGGAAGTTCAGTGCCAGGGTGTTGGTGGTGCCTTCCAGGTCAGACCACTGCGCGCCGACGGTGAGGTCGTGGTCGCGGCCCAACAGCGGGAAGCTGCCGGTCAGGTAGGCATCTACATTGCGGCGGGTGTCCTTCGAATCACCGGCGGCGGCACGCAGGTAGATGCCCGAGCCGGTCACCGGGTCCGGGTTGCCGGTGCCGTACAGGCGCACGTTCTGCACGTTGCCGCGGGTGTAGGCGGTGTTGATCTTGAGCAGCCAGTTGTCGCCGAAACGCTGTTCCAGGTTGGCGAAGGCGGTGCTGCTCTCGCGCTTCCAGTAGCTCCACTTCGGCGACAGGTTGGTCGAGCGCGCCAGATGGGCGAAGTTGCCCTGGTTGTCGAAGAACGCCACGGTGCCCCAGGTCGAACCGGTCGGGTTGTTGTCCTGGGTCTGGTAGCCGACGGTGACCGTGGTGCTGTCGGTGACATCGCCTTCCAGCACCGCCATGCCGGCCATCTTGTTTTCCTTGTAGCGGTCGTAATACAGCCCGCGGTCGGTGTAGGCGGCGACCACGCGGCTGCGGAAGCGGCCGTCATCGGTCAGTGGCGCGGTTACATCGGCCTCCATGCGGCGGTAGTCCCAGCTGCCGGCGCTGACCGCGAACGACGCGTCGAATTCCTTGCCCGGGCGCTTGCGCAGCAGGTTGACCGTGGCCGACGGCACGCCGGCGCCGCTGAGCAGGCCGTTGGCACCTCGGATCACTTCGATGCGGTCGTAGAAGGCGGTGTCGTACTCCTGGTTGGTGGAGCCGCTGTAGGTGGGAATGCCATCGACCTGGAAGTCGGTGATGGCAAAGCCACGCGCGTAGTACAGCGGGCGCTGCGTGTCATAGAAGGACACGCTGACGCCGGTGACGTTGCGCATCACATCGTTGATGCTGAACAGTGATTCGTCCTGCAGGCGCTGCAGGCTGATCGCGGTGGCCGACTGCGGGGTTTCCTGCAGGGTGATCGGCAGGCGCGTGGTACTGGCCGGCGGCGCCGACTGCTCGGCACGCACGCTGACCCGGTCCAGGGTCTTGGCGTCGGCCGCGCCATCGGCGGCAGCGAACGCGCTGGGCGTGGCCAGCAGGGCCAGCGACGAAAGCAGGGCGGCCGGCAGCAGCGCGCGGCGGGGCAGGCGGGTACGGAAGGTCAGGGACATGGTGGGCTCGAAACGTGGAGGCGGGGAGGGCGGCAACAGTCGTCCAGCACCCGGGCGGCGGCTTCGGGCACGGTCAGGTCCATCTGGGGAGATGGCGCGGTCACTGCGCAGGATGCAAATGTAAATAATTCTTAACAACATTACAATTCGCGTCATTGTGCAGGGGCTTCCCGGCGCAGAGCAGTGGCGGCCGGGGGCGGATCCCGTTGCCGCAGGCAATGGGCTCTGACCCCATCATCGGCGCCCAGGCGCAGGTCAGAGCCCTCCAGTGCGGGTAGGGATCCGACCCATCTCGCACAAAAACAAACGGCCACCCGAAGGTGGCCGTCCGTCTGCATCGAAAGGAACGCGCGGGCTTACAGCGCCTGCAGTTCCTCGTTGGCATTGCGCTTTTCCTTGGCCGGTGCCGGAACCGCTGCAGGCACTACCGCCGGGGCAGGAGCCGCCGCATTGGCGTCCACCGGCACCTCCAGGTACGGCAGGTGCAGGGTCTGGCTGGTCAGCGTGCGGATCTCGTTCACCAGCGCGGCGCTGTCGTTGAGCTTGCGCCCGTACGACGGCACGATCTCGCGCAGGCGGGTTTCCCAGCCGGCCTTCATCTGGTCCGGGAAGGCCTTGGCCATCAGGTCCAGCATGATCGGCGGCGAGGTCGACGCACCCGGCGACGCGCCGAGCAGGGCGGCGATGGTGTGGTCCTTGTCGGTCACGATCTCGGTACCGAACTGCAGCACCGGGCCCTTCAGCGGATCACGCTTGATGATCTGCACGCGCTGGCCGGCGGTGACCAGCTTCCAGTCGCCCGGCTTGGCATTGGGGAAGTACTTGACCAGTTCGGCCTGGCGGTCGGCATCGTTCAGGCGTGCCTGGCCCATCAGGTACTGCACCAGGTCCAGGTTGTCCTTGCCCACTTCCAGCATCGGGCCAACGTTGTTGTGGGTGACCGACGAGTACAGGTCCCACCACGAGCCGTGCTTGAGGAACTTGGTGCTGTACAGCGCGAACGGCCCGAACAGGACCACCGGCTTGCCGTCCAGCTTGCGCGCATCCAGGTGCGGCACCGACATCGGCGGCGAGCCGGTCTCAGCCATGCCGTAGGCCTTCACGCCATGGCGCGAGGTCACGTCCTGGCCCTGGAAGGCGAGGAACTGGCCACCGACCGGGAAACCGGCGTAGTCCTTCGATTCCGGAATGCCCGACATCTGCAGCAGCTTCAGCGCGGCGCCACCGGCACCGATGAACACGAAGCGGCTGTGGGTGGTGGTCTCGGTGCCGGCCTTGAGGTCCTTCACCGTCACGTTCCAGCTCTTGTCGGCGTTCTGCCGCAGCGCGCTCACTTCGTGGTTCAGGTGCAGGCTGAAGTTCGGGCTGCGCTGCAGGCCGGTGGTCAGCTGGCGGGTGATCACACCGAAGTTGACGTCGGTACCGAGCGGCATCCAGGTCGCGGCGACCTTCTGCTTCGGGTCACGGCCTTCCATCAGCAGCGGTGCCCACTGCTTGATCTGTGCCGGATCCTCGGAGTACTGCATGCCGTAGAACAGCGGGTTCTTCACCAGGGCCTGCTGGCGCTTGTGCAGGTAGGCGATGTTGTCATCGCCCCAGACGAAGCTCATGTGCGGGGTCGGGTTGATGAAGTCGCTGGGCTGGCTCAGCCGGCCTTCCTTCACCTGGTGCGACCAGAACTGGCGCGAGACCTCGAACGATTCGGCGATGCCGACCGCGCGCTTGGTCTCGATGCTGCCGTCGGGTAGTTCCGGGGTGTAGTTCAGTTCGGCGAACGCCGAATGGCCGGTGCCGGCGTTGTTCCAGCCGTCGGAGCTTTCACCGGCGACGCCGTCGAGGCGTTCGTAGACCTGGATGTTCCAGTCCGGCTGCAGTTCCTGCAGGTAGGTGGCCAGGGTGATGCTCATGATGCCGGCGCCGACCAGCACAACATCGACGGGCTTGTCGTTGCTGGCGGCGGGCACGGAACGCTGGGTCAGCGGCCAGTACAGGAACAGCGCGGCGGCCAGCAACAGCAGCACGAGCAGGGCGAGCAGGGCCTTGCCAAATTTCTTCATGGGGGCGGGATCGTTGGCGGAGGGGAGGAGTTCAGGATGCGCATGGGGCAGGGAAAGGGCGTGAAGAAACAACGCCTTGCAGCATCCATCCGCGATTCTAACCGGATCCGGTCCGTTTTTGATGCAACGCAGCATCCGACGTTTCGCGGCACCGTCACGCGAAGCGCCGGGACCACGCCCGGCTCAGACCAGCTCGAGGATCTCGTCACCGGCCTCATCGATCTCGCCTGTCGGACGCCAGCCCAGGCGGCGGTAGAAGCCATGCGAGCGCGAACGCGGGTCGGCCGAGCAGGCCAGGAACAGGCGCCGGTGGCCGGCATCGCGGGTCAGGCTGACCACTTCCTGCAGCAGCTGGCGGCCGATGCCGCGGCCCTCGTACTCCGGCAGCAGCGCCAGCACCAGCACCTCGCCGCTGTCGTGGTCGGCGAAGCAGTAGCCGACCATGCGCTCACCCTCCCAGGCGACGCGGCCGATCGAATCGCCGTGGGCGATGCCGGCCGCCCAGCTGTCCACGGTGATGCCCAGTTCCGCCAGCTGCGCCGCATTGAAGGCATTCTCGCGGGTGCGCCCGCGCAGATCGATGCAGGCGGCGGCATCGTCGGGGCGGGCGTCGCGCAGGTACACGGGCATGCCGGACATCCTTGTAATGGTCGGCCCGCCAGTATCCGCATCGCGCATGGACCCGGTGTGTAGACTCGATGGAGATCCGATGGAGCCCCGAAAAAGGGGACGGAGGGGATTAAGCCGTTTAAGGCCAATACGACATCCAAGGCAAATACGACTTAATCCCCTCCGTCCCCTTTTTGCGCCATGCGTCAGCGCTTGCGCCGGATCAGTGCCGAGGAAGCATCCAGCACCGCGCGGGTCAGCAGGGCCATGGTCTGCACGTCGCCCTTCCAGTGCTGCCAGTACAGCGGCACGTCTTCCCACGCGCGCTGGCGTACGTAGACCAGGCGGCCCGCGTCCAGGTGCCGCTTGACCAGCGGCAGGGGATTCATGGTCCAGCCCATGCCGCCCAGGTTGGCCTGCACGAAGGCGCGGGTGGAGGGAATCCACCAGGTCGGCGCGGTGCTGGGCAGGTCGTCGCCGGCCATGCGCCGGGCAAAGCGCGACTGCATTTCGTCCTTGCGGTTGAACACCAGCACCGGGGCCTGCGCCAGCGCCTGCGCGGTCACGCCCTTGGCGAAATGGCGTTCGCGGAATTCGGGGGTACAGGTCGCCGCGTAACGGATGCTGCCCAGCGCGTGGATCTGGCAGCCCTGCACCGGCTCGTCCAGCGTGGTCACCGCACCCAGCACCGTGCCCTGGCGCAGAAGCTCCACGGTGTGGTCCTGGTCCTCCACGCGCAGGTCCAGGGTGGTGCCGGTGCCCTGCGCGAACTGCGCGGCGGCCTGCGGGAACCAGGTTTCCAGGCTGTCGTGGTTCACCGCCACCGGGATGCTGGCCTGGGGCAGGTCTTCGTCAGCCAGGCCCATCCGGTGCAGCGCGTCGTGTTCGAGCAGGGCGGTCTGCTCGGCCAGCTGCACCAGCAGCTGGCCCTCGGCGGTGGCGGTGGCCGGGGTGCCGCGCTTGACCAGCAGGCGCCCGATCCGGTCCTCCAGCGCCTTGACCCGCTGCGAGATGGCCGAGGGCGTGACATTCAGCGAGTGTGCGGCGCGGTCGAAGCTGCCTTCGCGGATCACTGCGGCCAGGGCGCGCAGCTGGGCATGGTCGATACGCATCGAATTAAGTTCCGCTAATGTTGGTTTAGGAAGTTTAGCTCGTCTTTTTCATGTTGCGGTGCGACAATGGCGCTCGTTCCGGTGCTGTCCGCCTTCGCGAGGCACCGTCCCCCCAGCAATACAAGGCAGTGAATCCCATGTTCTCGGTCATCTCCGCCAGCACCGGCCTCGGTGCCTGGTTCTCTGGTGCAGCCACCGGCATCGGCCTGTTCGCCGTGGTCGGGGCCCAGAGCGCCTTCATTCTGCGCCAGGGCATCCTGCGCAAGCACATCGTGCCGGTGGTCGCCACCTGCGCGGCCATCGATGCCATCTTCATCTTCGCCAGCGTGGCCGGCCTGCGCACGCTTACCTCGGCGCTGCCGTGGCTGACCACCGCCGTGCTGTGGACCGGTGTCGCGTTCCTGGCCTGGTATGCGATGAAGTCGGCACGCCGTGCGATCGCCGGCGGCGGTGGCATGGGCGAGGCTGACAGCGACGACGGCAGCCGCCGCGCGGTGCTGATGGCCGCGGTCGGCTTCTCGCTGATCAATCCGCACTTCTGGCTGGACATGATGGTGATCGGCTCCATCGCCGAGAACTTCGGCAACGCCCGCATGGCCTTCGCCGCTGGCGTGGTCACTGCCAGCTGCCTGTGGCTGACCGCGCAGGGCCTCGGCGCGCGCCTGCTGGCGCCGCTGTTCACCAAGCCCAGCACCTGGCGCGTGCTCGACGGCACCATCGCCGTGATCCTCAGCATCCTGGCCCTCATGTTGGCGGTGCGCGGGGTCCACTGACCCGGCGCACGCCCCCCGAACCCACGTCCTGACTCTCTCTCCAAGGTAGTGGCAACGACGGCACCGGCAACGGTGCCGTCGTCTTTTCCGGCTCTGGCGGGAAACGCACGGCACTGCCTAGAATCGGCCACCAGGACAAGGTGTCCACAGGAGCAGGGGAAGGATGCACAAGACGATTCTGGCGGCCGCACTGGCCGTCATCGGGGGCGTTGCCACAGGCAGCGTGGGGGCGGTGGACCTGACGCAGTACCTGCGTCGCGAGACCTTCACCGACATCAAGATTTCGCCGGGGGGCGAATACGTGGCGGCAACGGTGCCGAAGGAAGACAGCACCGCGATCGCGATCCTGCGCTTGAAGGACAAGCAGCTGGTCGGTAGTTTCTGGCCACCCAGCCGCAACCACGCGCAGGAATTCGACTGGGTCAGCAATGAGCGCCTGCTGATCGGCCTGGCCGAGAAGTGGGGGGCGCTCGACCAGCCCAATCCCACCGGCGAACTCTATGCCATCGATGCCAACGGCAACCGTGGCGAACTGCTGGTCGGCTACCGCGTCGAAAGCAAGGGCCCGGGCACCCGCATCCAGCCGAAGAAGGTCGAAGCAGTGGCCGCCTTCCTGGCCGACGACCTGCCGGGCGATGAGCGCAACGTGCTGGTCACTGTGTGGCCGCTCGCCGAGGATCCATTCACCCGCGTCGATCGCATGGATGTGACCACAGGTCGTCGCTCGCGGGTGGCGTCTTCGCCGGTACGGCGTGGTGAGTTCACCACCGACGGTGCCGGCGAGGTCCGCTTCGTGCACGGCTCGGGCAGCGACAACGTCAACAAGCTGTACTTCCGCGACCGCAGCGGTGACAGCTGGAAGCTGATCAACGACGAGGCGGTCAGCAAGCGCATCGAAACCGCCCTCGGCTTCTCGGCCGACGACAACCTGGCCTATCTCAATGTCGAGCAGACCCAGGGGCCGGATGCGATCGTCAGCTGGAATCCGCAGACCGGCGAACGCGCCACGCTGCTGCGCGACGAGGTGGTCAATCCGTACCGCATCATCCATCGGCCCGGCACCCATGTGCCGGTGGGCGCGCTGTATCTGGGCGATAAGCCACGCACCCGCTTCTTCGACGAGAAGTCGCCGGAGGCACGCCTGTATCGCAGTCTGGAAGCGGCCTTCGGCGGCGCGGTCTACATCACCTCCAGCACCCGCGATGGCCGCGTCGTGCTGGTGGAAACCTGGTCGGGCACCAATCCCGGCGATTTCTACGTGTACGACACGGTGGCGCGCAAGGCTGACCACCTGATCAGCCGCAGCGACTGGATCGACGTGGACCGCAGTGCCAGCGTGAAGCCGATTGCACTGAAGGCCCGCGACGGGCTGCCGCTGCATGGCTTCCTGACCCTGCCGGCCGGCAGCGACGGGCGCAACCTGCCGATGGTGGTAATGCCGCATGGTGGCCCGTTCGACATCTTCGATTCCGGCCAGTACGACCGCGAAACGCAGATGCTGGCCGCCGCCGGTTATGCCGTGCTGCAGGTCAACTTCCGCGGGTCGGGCAACTACGGTCGGGCCCACACCCAGGCCGGTGCGCAGCAGTGGGGCGCGGCGATGCAGGACGACGTCACCGATGCCACCCGCTGGGCGATCAGCGAAGGCATCGCCGATGGCCGTCGCATCTGCATCTATGGCGCCAGCTACGGAGCCTACTCGGCGATGATGGGGGCCGCCCGCGAGCCCGGGCTGTACCAGTGCGCGGCGGGCTATGTCGGGGTCTACGACCTGCCGATGATGTATACCCGGGGCGACATCCAGGATCGCGGTTCAGGCGTGACCTACCTGCGCGAATGGCTGGGGGATCCGGCCAAGCTGGGTGCGGTGTCGCCGGTGAACCTGGCCGAGCGGATCAAGGTGCCGGTGTTCCTCGCAGCCGGTGGCGAAGACAAGCGCGCGCCGATCCAGCACACCGAGCGCATGGAAGCGGCGCTCAAGCGTGCCGGCACGCCGGTGGAGAGCCTGTACTACAAGACCGAAGGCCACGGCTTCTACACCGAGGCCCATCGCAGCGAGTACTACGACAAGCTGCTGGCGTTCCTGGCGCGCAGCCTCGGCGGCAAGACCGCGACAGCCGCACCTGCGGCAGGCAAGGACAAGGCGCCCTGAACTGGCAGGGCGGCGGATGATCCTTCCGCCGCCCTGGTTTTCCGCGCGCGCGGGGTTTACTTGACCCCGTGCATCATCCGCTTCAGCAGCGGCGCAGCGATGAAGGCGGCCAGTGCACAGCCCAGGCCGATCCACATCAGCAGCCAGAACAGGTGCGCGTAGGCGCCGGCGGCAGCCACCATGTCCAGCGATTCGCCTTCCGGCACCTCGATCGCGGCCAGCTTGCCGAACAGCGCGGCCAGCGTTTCCGAGAATGCGGTGGCCAGGAACCAGGTGCCCATCATCAGGCTCATCACCCGCGGCACGGCCAGCTGGGTCACTGCCGACAGGCCGACCGGCGACAGGCACATCTCGCCGCTGGCCAGCAGGAAGTAGGCCAGCACCAGCCACCACACGCTGGCCATCTCACCGGTGGCGCCGACCTGCTGCGCCGCCAGCGCCAGCGGCACGAACGACAGCGCGCCGATCACCAGGCCCCAGGCTGACTTCACCGGCTTGCCCGGTTCCCAGCCGCGGCGGTCCATCCAGGTCCAGAGTGCGGCGAAGGCCGGCGCGAGCAGCACCAGGAACAGGCCGCCGAGGTAGGTCAGCGAACCGGCGGTCTGCGGAATCACCAGGCAGTCGCGCACCAGCAGCACCAGCATCAGCACGACGATGGCGGCGAAGAACGTGCGCGGTGCGGCCGAACCCGGACGCCGTTCGGACAGGCGCGCGCTGACCACGAAGCCCAGCGGTGCCAGCAGCAGCGAGATGATCGACCACGGCAGCGGCGTACCGCCGGTGATCACCAGCGCAGGCACGATGTCCTTGGTCAGCAGGCGGTCGGTGAAGGTCACCCACGAGCCGTACGACTGCTCGTACATGGTGAAAAACCCAGCGCCATGAAGATCAGCACCATCAGCGCGATCATCTGCTGGCGCTGCACTGGCGTGCACTTGCTGCCAGTGAACCAGGCGAACCAGACCAGTACGCCGCCCAGCACCACCAGCATCAGCATCAGCGCCAGGCTGATTTCGCCGCCCAGCGCGAACGCACCATTGCCGGCGGCCCACATCAGCCACGCCACCGGCAGCACACCGAGCACCGCGCACAGATAGATGAGCCATTCGCGCGGCAGGCCCAGCACCTTCTGCTTCAGCGCCGCCGGTTGCGGTGGCTCGGCGTGGCCCTGCAGGTACTTCTGGCCCCACAGGAACATCGCCAGGCCGGCCAGCATGCCGATGCCGGCCGCGCCGAAACCGTATTTCCAGCCATACGCCTCGCCGAGGAAGCCACACACCAGCGACGAGAACAGCGCGCCGAGGTTGATGCCGGCGTAGAACAGCGAGAAGCCCGAATCACGTCGCGGGTCATCCTTGGCGTACAGCTTGCCGACGATGGTGGAGATGTTCGGCTTCAGGAAGCCCACGCCCATGATGATCAGGGCCAGCGACAGGTAGGTCACCGCCAGCGCCGAGGTGTCGCGCACCACTTCGCCGTTCACCCGGTACGCCGCGTGGCCTTCGAAGGCCATGCCAAGGTGACCGAGCACCAGCAGGATGCCGCCGAACAGCACCGCGCGGCGCATGCCCAGCCAGCGGTCGGCCAGCATGCCGCCGAACACCGGGATGCAGTACACCAGGCCGCCGTAGGCGCCAAGCAGGTCCAGCCCGGCCTTGTCGCCGAACAGGTGGTACTTGGTCAGGTACAGCAGCAGCAGCGCCTTCATGCCGTAGAAGGAGAAGCGCTCCCACATTTCGGTGAAGAAGCAGACATAGACGCCCTTGGGGTGGCCCAGGAAGTCGTCGGAAGCGGTAGCGGCAACGGTCATCGACGGCGGGGACAGCGGAAAGGGCGCGATTATAGAAGGGCAGGGGCCGCATCACGGCGCTTATGACAAATACGACTTAATCCCCTCCGTCCCCTTTTTGCGGCAGGCGCTGCGCGGCTTTGCGGGATCGGCCGGTTGGCCTTGCTGCACCGGTCGGGCGGCCGGGTGGGCCAGGGCTGGCGGTGACCATGCGCACTGGACTTGCCGCCCCCTGAACGCTAGCGTGCAGGGGATTTTTTGCCAGCAGGGGCTTCCATGAACCACGACGCTGCGCCCAAGCAGCTCACCTTCCGCGCAGTGGCCCTGGCCATCGTGCTGGCGGTGGTGCTGTCGGCCGCAAACGCCTACCTCGGTCTGTTCGCAGGCCTGACCATCGCCACCGCCATTCCCGCTGCGGTGATTTCCATGGGCGTGCTGCGCCTGCTGGGCGGTGGCTCCATCCTTGAAAACAACATCGTGCAGACCGGCGCCTCGGCCGGTTCGTCGATCGCCGCCGGTGTGATCTTCACCATCCCCGCGCTGGTGATCATGGGCTACTGGCCGGACTTCAAGTACTGGTGGGTGCTGGGCATCGCCGGCCTCGGCGGCCTGCTGGGCGTGCTGTTCTCGGTGCCGCTGCGCCGTTCGATGATCGTCGAAGACCCGCTGCCGTTCCCGGAAGGCAAGGCAGCGGCGGAAGTGCTCAAGGCCGGTGAGAACCCGGGCCCGGGCCTGAAGATCCTCGCCATTTCGGCGGTGATCGGTGCCTTCGTGAAGCTGGCCGCGGAAAGCGGCATGCGCCTGATTCCCGATGCCTGGGCCACCTCGGCCTACGTCGGCAGCTCCAAGGTCACCGCCTTCATCGGCACCAACCTGTCGCCGGCACTGCTGGGAGTGGGCTACATCGTCGGCCTCAACGTCGGCATCGTGGTGGTGTCCGGCTCGATCCTGACCTGGCACATCGCCATTCCGATCTACCAGGCGTTCTTCATGAACACCGATCCGGCACTGGCCGCGTCGGTGGCCGCTGCTTCCTCCACCGAGGCCGCGTTCGCCATCTGGGGCGCGAAGATGCGCTACCTGGGCGTCGGCGCAATGCTGATCGGCGGCATCTGGACCCTGATCTCGCTGCGCAAGTCGCTGCTCAACGGCGTCAAGAGCGGCTTTGCCGCCGCCCGCAAGAGCGGTGGCCCGGTGCTGGCGCACACCGAGCGCGACCTGCCGATGAAGTGGATGCTGGTCGCCCTGGTGGTGTTCGTGCTGCCGCTGCTGGCCCTGTACCAGGCCATCGTCGGCCAGTGGCACGTGTCGATCCCGATGACCCTCATCATGATCGTCGCCGGCTTCCTGTTCGTTTCGGTCTCGGCCTACCTGGCCGGCCTGATCGGTTCGTCCAACAACCCGGTCTCGGGCATCACCATCTCCACCATCCTGTTCGCCTCGGCCGTGCTGGTCGTGCTGCTGGGCAAGGATGGCCTGCAGCCGGTCGGCGCCTTCGGTGCGCCGCTGGGCGCGGTGGCCGCGATCATGATCGGTGCGGTGGTGTGCTGTGCGGCAGCGGTCGGCGGTGACAACCTGCAGGACCTCAAGGCCGGTTACATCGTCGGTGCCACCCCGTGGAAGCAGCAGCTGATGCTGGGCATCGGTGCGTTCTCCTGCGCGCTGATCATGGCGCCGGTGCTGAACCTGCTGGCCACCGCCTACGGCATCGGCGTGAAGTCCGAGCTGCACCCGAACGCGCTGGCTGCTCCGCAGGCCAACCTGATGGCCTCCGTGGCCAAGGGCCTGTTCGGTGGCGAGCTGCCGTGGACCTTCATCGGGATCGGTGCCGTGGTGGGCGCCGCCATCATCGCCTTCGACAGCTGGCTGAAGTCGCGCAACGCCCGCTTCCGCGTGCCGGTGCTGGCCGCCGCCATCGGCATCTACCTGCCGCTGGAACTGATGGTGCCGATCTTCCTCGGCGGCCTGATCGCCTACCTGGTCGAGCGCTTCCACAAGGTGCGTGCCGACGACGAAGAAGGCCGCGACCGCGTGCACAAGCCGGGTGTGCTGTTTGCTGCCGGCCTGATCACCGGCGAGGCACTGATGGGCATCGCCATCGCGATTCCGATCGTGGTCAGCAGCCGCGCCGACGTGCTGGCCGTGCCGTTCCACCTGCCGGGCGCACAGTGGATCGGCCTGGCCGTGCTGTTCGTGGTCGGCTGGCTGATCTACCGCACCGGCAAGCGCGCCGTGGCGTGATGCACGGGGTCGGATCCCTTCCCGCAGGGAAGGGCTCTGACCCGGTAGTGCCGGCCGCTGACCGGCAACCAGACAGATTGCCGGCCAGCGGCCGGCACTACCGCAAACCGCGCTACGGCGCGGTTTGCCTTTTCTGGCGAAGGCATCGACCCGTCCCCGGCCATGACCGATGGCCTTGGCAGCCCCGGCCGCACGGGCCTACCATCGGTTTTTTGCCGTCCTGCGGAGACCCCGATGAAACTGCGTCATGCCCTGCTGCCACTGAGCCTGCTGGCCGCCCTGCCCAGCGTCGCCGCTGCCCGTGGCCTGGAAGTCCGCGACATGGTGGCCATGGACCGCGTCTCCGCGCCGGTACTGACCGCCGATGGCGGCACCGTGGTGTTCGCCAAGCGCAGCGTGGACGCCAACCTGAAGGCCTCCACCGCGCTGTTCGCGCGCAACCTGCGCACGCGTGACGCGGCCCCGCCGAAGCAGATCACCCCGGCTGGCTGGAGCGTCAATTCCGCGTCGCTGTCGGCCGACGGCCAGACCGTGTATTTCCTCAGTGCCAAGAACGGCAGCCAGCAGCTGTACGCGCAGCCGATCAACGGCGGCACCCCGCGCCAGCTGACCGACTTCCCGGTGGACGTGGACAGCTACCACGTGTCGCCGCAGGACGACCGCGTGCTGTTCAGCGCCGGCGTGTTCCAGGCCTGCGCCTCGGACCTGGCCTGCACCGAGAAGAAGCTCAAGGACGTGGCCGGCGCCAAGGCCAGCGGCAAGGTCTTCGATTCGCTGTTCGTGCGCCACTGGGATACCTGGAACGACGGCCGCCGCAACACCCTGTTCGTGGCGCCGCTGCCGGCGGCCAAGGCCGGTGCGGTCAAGGGCGCGTCGGCGCTGAGCGCGACCATCGACGGTGATGCGCCGTCCAAGCCGTTCGGTGGCAATGATGATTTCGCGTGGTCGCCGGATGGCGCCAGCGTGGTGGCCAGCATCCGCGTTGCCGGCAAGCAGGAGCCGTGGTCGACCAACTTCGACCTGTACCGCTTCGACGCCGCCGGCAAGCAGGCGCCGGTCAACCTGACCGCTGCCAACCCGGCCTGGGATGCCGGCCCGGTGTTCAGCGCCGACGGCAAGACCCTGTTCTACCGTGCGATGAAGCGCCCGGGCTTCGAGGCTGACCGCTTCGGCCTAATGGCGATGGACCTGGCCAGCGGCAAGACCCGCGAGATCGCCCCGCAGTGGGATCGTTCGGCCGGTGGCATCACCCTGTCCGCGGATGGTGCCAGCATCTACACCACTGCCGATGACCTCGGCGAACACCCGCTGTTCCAGATCGACGTGGCCAGCGGCAAGGCCACCAAGCTGATCGGCGACGGCAGCGTGACCGCGGTCGACGTGGCCGGCAACAGCGTGGCGATCACCCGCAACAGCCTGAAGAGCAACGACCAGGTGCTGGTCGGCCTGCTGCCGGCCGCGGGTGAAGCCATCGGCGAACTGCGCGCGCTGACCCCGGCTGCCGGCGAGGTGCTCAAGGATGTCAGCTTCGGCGACTACGAGCAGTTCGAGTTCAAGGGCTGGAACAACGACACCGTGCATGGCTATGTGGTCAAGCCGCACAACTACCAGGAAGGCAAGTCGTACCCGGTTGCGTTCCTGATCCATGGCGGCCCGCAGGGCAGCTTCGGCAATGGCTGGAGCTACCGCTGGAACCCGCAGACCTATGCGGGCCAGGGCTACGCCGTGGTGATGATCGACTTCCACGGTTCCACCGGCTATGGCCAGGCCTTCACCGATGCGATCAGCCAGCACTGGGGCGACCGTCCGCTGGAAGACCTGCAGAAGGGCTGGGACGCCGCGCTGAAGAAGTATTCCTTCCTCAACGGTGACAAGGCCTGTGCGCTGGGTGCCAGCTACGGCGGCTTCATGGTCAACTGGATTGCCGGCAACTGGAACAGCCCGTTCAAGTGCCTGGTCAACCATGACGGCGTGTTCGACCAGCGCATGATGGGCTACGCCACCGAAGAGCTGTGGTTTACCGAGTGGGAGCAGGGCGGTACCCCGTACCAGAAGGCCGCGAACTACGAGAAGTTCAACCCGGTCAACCACGTGGCGGACTGGAAGAAGCCGATCCTGGTCATCCATGGCCAGCAGGACTTCCGCATTCCGGTCGAGCAGGGCCTGGCCGCTTTCACCGCCGCCCAGCGCCAGGGCATCGAATCGAAGTTCCTGTACTTCCCGGATGAAAACCACTGGGTGCTGAAGCCGAACAACAGCATCCTGTGGCATGACACCGTCAACGCCTGGCTGAAGCAGCACATCGGCGAATAAGCCGGTTCAGCGCCCAGGGGTCGGATCCCTTTCGCCACGCGGAAGGGCTCCGACCCCGTCATTGACCGCCCCCGGGGTCAGAGCCCTTTCGCGTGGCGAAAGGGATCGACCCCGCACCCAGAGCGCCTGCATGCCCTCGACCGCCCTGATCCAGAACGACATCGTCGTCTTCGGTTTGATCGCCGCCACGCTCGGCGCCGTGTTCTGGACCGCCTCGCGCGAGCAGGGCCTGTGGAAGCGCTTCTACACCTTCGTGCCGGCACTGCTGCTGTGCTACCTGATTCCCGGCATCTACAACACCGTCGGCCTGATCGACGGCCAGAACACCAGGCTCTACAACCCGATCGCGCGCGACATCCTGTTGCCGGCGGCGCTGATCCTGCTGACCCTGGCAGTGGACATCAAGGGCATCCTGCGGCTCGGCCCGAAGCTGGTGCTGATGTACCTGGGCGCCTCGGCCAGCATCATGCTCGGTGCGGTGGTGGCGTTCCTGGTGATGCGCGCGATCCATCCCGACACCGTGGCCGGTGATACCTGGGCCGGCATGGCGGCACTGGCCGGCAGCTGGATCGGTGGTGGCGCCAACATGCTGGCGATGCGCGAAGTGTTCGACGTCAATGCGACCACCTTCGGCCAGTTCGCCGTGGTCGACGTGGGTGTCGGTTACGTGTGGATGGCTGCGCTGATCTTCCTGGCCGGGCGTGCAGCGAAGATCGACGCGCGCAGCGGTGCTGACACGTCGGCCATCGATGAGCTGAAGGAGCGCATCGCGCGCTTCCAGGCCGAGCACGAACGCATTCCCAGCCTGACCGACCTGATGCTGATCGTGGCGGTGGCTTTCGGTGGTGTCGGCCTGTCGCACGCGATCGGTGCGCCGCTGGCGGCCTGGTTCAAGGCCAACGTCAGCTGGGCCCCGCAGTTCAGCCTGGACGCGCCGTTCGTGTGGGTGGTGGTGCTGTCGACCACGCTGGGCCTGAGCCTGAGCTTCACCCGCGCACGCAATCTGGAAGGCGCAGGCGCGTCGCGGCTGGGCTCGCTGCTGCTGTACTTCCTGATCGCCTGCATCGGCATGCAGATGGATCTGCTGGCGCTGCTGGACCGCCCGTGGCTGTTCCTGCTCGGCCTGATCTGGATTGCCGTGCACATCGTGCTGCTGTGGTGCCTGGGCAAGCTGCTGAAGGTGCCGTTCTTCTATTTCGCCATCGGTTCGCAGTCGAACATCGGTGGCCCGGCCTCAGCGCCGGTGGTGGCGGCCGCGTTCCATCCGGCCCTGGCGCCGGTGGGCGTGCTGCTGGGCACGATGGGCTATGCCACCGGCACCTACCTGGCCTACATCGTCGGCATTACCCTGCGCGCGCTGGCCGGGCAGGGCTGATGGGTGTTGGGGTCAGATCCCTTTTGCGCCGCAAAAGGGATCTGACCCGGTCCACGATGCGTTACGCCACCGGCAAGCCGCGTTCGATCAGCCACGCTTTCGCGTCTTCGGCGTCCTGCTCGAACCACGCCTTCGTAGATCCCAGCCGATACGTATACCCCCAGGCATCCATGTCGGCCATCAGCCGCTGGCTGCCGACACCGGGCAGCTGCCCGGCCAGCACGATCTGCAGGTAGCAGGTCGCGTCTTCCTCGGCCACCGAGTCGGTGGCATCGGTATGCACCTGCGCACGCCGCTCCGGTGGCAGCACGATCAGGTGGCAGGCTTCGTGCAGCATCGAGTGCACCGGGGTGTCATCGCGCACGTACACGTTGCTGGCGATGATGCCCGCCTCGGGTTCGCCCCAGTAGCTGCCGGGAATCGGTTCACCGGCCGCTACGTGGTGCAGCCGAAGGCCGTGCGCGGCGAGCAGGCACTGCGCATCGGCGAAGGCGATGTCGCCCACGCAGGTGATGTCCACGGCGGTTGTCGTATCGGTCATGCGGGTCAGGCAGCCCCGCCCATGCAGGCACGGGCGGGGCGGGGGATCAGGGTTTGTCCGGGCCTTCAGGCAGCGCCACGGAGATGTCCAGCACGTCGTGCTGGCCATCCTTCACCAGGTCGACCTTCACCGCATCGACGTCGATGTTCACGTACTTCTTGATCACTTCCAGCAGCTCGCGCTGCAGCAGCGGCAGGTAGTCCGGGCCACCGCGGTGGCTGCGCTCCTGCGCGATGATGATCTGCAGGCGGTTCTTGGCGGTTTCGGCGGTGGTCTTCTTCGCTTTGAGGAAATCAAACAGGCCCATGCTTACCCTCCGAACAGCTTGCTGAAGAAGCCCTTCTTCTCGACGTTGGTGAAGCGCATCGGGCGTTCTTCGCCAAGGATGCGCGCGACGGCGTCTTCATAGGCCTGGCCGGCAGCGGATTCGACATCCAGGATGACCGGCTCGCCCTTGTTGGAGGCGTTGAGCACGTCGCCCGATTCCGGAATCACGCCGATCGCCTTCAGGCCGAGCACTTCCTCGACGTCGGCGATGCTCAGCATCTCGCCGCTTTCCACGCGCAGCGGGGTGTAGCGGGTCAGCAGCAGGAAGGCCGGCACGTCCTGGCCCGATTCGGCCTTGTGGGTCTTCGAGTCGAGCAGGCCGATGATGCGGTCGGAGTCGCGCACCGACGACACTTCCGGGTTCACCACCACCACCGCGCGGTCGGCGAAGTACATCGCCAGGAAGGCGCCCTTCTCGATGCCGGCCGGGGAGTCGCAGATGATGTAGTCGAAGCCGTCGGCAGCCAGGTCCTTCAGGACCTTGCCCACGCCTTCCTGGGTCAGCGCGTCCTTGTCGCGGGTCTGCGAGGCAGCCAGCACGTACAGGTTGTCGAAACGCTTGTCCTTGATCAGGGCCTGCTTGAGGGTCGCTTCGCCGTGCACGACGTTGACGAAGTCGTACACCACGCGGCGTTCGCAGCCCATGATCAGGTCGAGGTTGCGCAGGCCGACGTCGAAGTCGATCACCGCCACCTTCTTGCCGCGCCGCGCCAGGCCGCAGGCCAGGCTCGCGCTGGAAGTGGTCTTGCCGACGCCGCCCTTGCCGGAGGTGACTACGATGATTTCAGCCAAAGGACTTCTCCTGGTTCTGCATGAGTTTGGTGCTGCGTCAGTCCAGCGCAGCGATCTTGATCTGGTCCTGTTCCAGCCACACCTGGACGGCCTTGCCGCGCAGGTTGTCCGGAACATCGTCCAGTACCTTGTAGTGGCCGGCAATGGCCACCAGTTCCGCATGGAAATCACGGCAGAAGATGCGTGCCGCGGTGTTGCCCTGGGCCCCTGCCAGCGCGCGGCCGCGCAGGGTGCCGTAGATATGGATGCTGCCGTCGGCGATGACTTCGGCGCCGGCGCCGACGGTGGCCATCACGGTCAGGTCGCAGTTTTCCGCGTACAGCTGCTGGCCCGAACGCACGTTGCCCAGCTGCATGCGGCCTGGCTGCGGTGCGGCGGCGTCGGCCACCTTGGCCACCGGCGTTGCCGGGGCCGGCTTCGGTTCGGCACGGGCCGCGCGGCGCGGCTCCGGTGCGGGCGGCGGCGGGGCCGGCTCGGCCTCGGCACGCTCGTACTGCGCGCGGAACTTGGCCAGCAGCGGCAGGCCAAGCTGCTGCGAGAGCAGGTCGATCGCGCTGGTGCCGTAGGCCAGTGCCACCGGCAGCACGCCCGCGCTGCGCAGGCCATCAACCAGCGCCTGCGCGGTGGCCACGTCCGGCACCTGGCTCAGGCCGCCGAAGTCGAGGATCACCGCGGCGCGGCCGAACAGCTTCGGTGCGCGGGTCACGCGCTCGCGCATTTCCTGCACGAGGCGCTCGACATCAAGGGTACGGATGCGCAGGTTGGCGATGCCCACCTGGCCGATCTTCAGTTCACCGGCCTGTTCGTAATCGAAATTCACCGCCACGCTCAGGTCCCCGTCGGCCGCTGTGCCTGCGCCGGCAGCTGCCGGGCGCGTGTCCATGCCACATCCGGCAGCTTGTCGCCGTAGGTCTCCTGGACCCACGGGTAGCTGCACAGTTCCTTGGCCAGCATGCTGGCGCGCACATCGACCTGCGGCATGGTGTTCTGGCCCAGCTCGCGGAAGCCGAAGCTGCCGTGGAAGAGCAGGGCGGCATCGGCGCCATGGTCGAGGAAGACTTCGCAGGTCATCTGCGGGTAGCGCAGCTCGGCGAAGCTCTGCGCGTCGGCATAGAACGCACGGCCGACGCCACCGCCACGACGGCGGCTGGCGACCACGATGCGGTCGATATAGAAGAACGGGGTGTCCAGCTGCTGCTTGAACCAGGCGAAATTGCTGCTGTCGTGCTGGCTGTCGCTGCCGAAGCCGATCAGGAAGCCGGCCAGGTTGCCGTCGCGCTCGGCGACGCGGAAATACTCAGCGGTTTCATAGAACAGGCGCAGGCGGGCCGCATCCAGGGGAAGGATGGCCAGGCCAGCGTTGTTGTTCAAAGCCAGGACGGAATCGAGCTCGTGCTCGCGCACGTCGCGGATGACAATCGACATTGTGACTCCGTGGGGTAACGCGGTTGGTCCATCAAGGGACCCTGCGCACGATTATTGCATGCCCGGGGTGGGCTGCGGCATGAACAGGCGACCGGGCAGGCATGACTTCCGTGGGGTGCGGTGCGCAGGCGCGGCCCGTAGAGTGCTGGCATGTTGGGAGTCCTCAGCCATACCCGCGTCCTCCGCCTGGCCGGCCTGTTCACCTGGGTCATGGTCGGCCTGCCCCTGGCGTACTCGCAGTTCGAGAACCTGCACAGCCGCGGTGACATGGGCGGCTGGGCGATCCTGCTGTTCGTCGCCTACCTGTCCTTCGGCACCGCCTACTACTGGCTGACCCGCATCCTGCGCAGCGACAGCCACACCAGCTGGCTGGACCGCGGCCTGCTGCTGTTGCTGACGGTCTCGGCGCTGGGGGTCAGCTTCCTCAGCGGCTCGGGCCTGGGCAGCATCCTGATGATGGTGGCGGCCGGGGTCATCCCGTGGATGCTGTCGGTACGGCTGGGGGTGCTGTGGCTGCTGGTCAGCCAGCTGGCGGTGGCGCCGGTCTACTACATGCTGCTGCGCTTCCCGCTGTTCGAAGCGGTGATGCAGTCGCTGCTGTACGGCGGCTTTTCCATGTTCATCTTCGTGACCAGCCTGGTCGCGCGGCAGCAGACCGAGGCCCGCGACGAGCAGCGCCGGCTCAATTCGGAACTACGGGCCACCCGTGCCCTGCTGGCCGAGAGCGCGCGGGTCAACGAGCGCACCCGCATTTCGCGCGAGCTGCATGATCTGCTGGGCCACCAGCTGACCGCGCTGACCCTGAACCTGGAGGTCGCCGGCCACCTGGCCGAGGGCCAGGCGCTGGATCACGTGAAGCGCTCGCACGCGTTGGCCAAGCTGCTGCTGGGCAACGTGCGCGAGGTGGTCAGCCAGCTGCGCGAGACCGGTGCCATCGATCTGGCCGCGGCGCTGCGCCCGCTGACCGAGAACGTGCCCTCGCTGGACATCCAGCTGGAGATCGAGGATCCGCTGAACGTGGAGGACCCGCAGCGGGCCCACGTGCTGCTGCGCTGTACCCAGGAGATCATCACCAACGCGGTGCGCCACGCCGGCGCCCGCCACCTGTGGATCAGGGTGTACCGTGAAGCCCCCGACCGGGTGGTGGTGGAGGCCCGCGACGACGGCGTCGGCGCGGATATGGTCAATGTGGGCAATGGCTTGCGCGGCATGCGCGAGCGCCTGCAACAATGTGGTGGCCAGCTGCAGATCGAAACCCGTCCCGGTGAAGGCTTCCGGCTGCGGGCGACGGTGCCGGCAACGGTGCTGGTGGCGGCCCTTACAAAGGTTCCTGAAGGAGTGCGTTGATGATTCGCGTCTGCCTGGTCGACGACCAAACCCTGGTGCGGCAGGGAATCCGCTCCCTGCTGGCGCTCGACGACGGCATCGAGGTGGTGGCCGAGGCCGGCGACGGCCGGCAGGCGGTCGAGCTGATACCGCAGGTGCGCCCCGACGTAGTGCTGATGGACATGCGCATGCCGGTGATGTCCGGCCTGGAGGCACTGCAGGTGCTGTCGCGGCAGGAACAGCTGCCGCCGACCATCATCCTCACCACCTTCGACGACGATCAGCTGGTGCTGGCCGGGCTCAAGGCCGGTGCCAAGGGCTACCTGCTCAAGGATGTCACCCTGGCGCAGCTGGTCGGTGCCATCCGCACCGTGGCCGACGGCGGTTCGCTGGTGCAGCCGGCGGTGACCCAGCGCCTGCTGTCCGGCCTGGAGCACATGCGCAACGAGTTCGTCAGCCTGGACCGCCCGGACCCGCTGACCGACCGCGAGACCGAGATCCTGCGGCTGATGGCCAGTGGCTTCTCCAACAAGGAGATCGCCAATTCGCTGGGCGTGGCCGAAGGCACCATCAAGAACCACGTGTCCAACATCCTTTCCAAGCTGGGCGTGCGCGACCGTACGCGTGCCGTACTGAAGGCGTTCGAACTCCAGCTGGTCTGAGGAAAATCGTTCAAGTACAACGACTTGGATGGTGGTCGGGGGTTTCCGCCAAGGTTGCCCCCTACTTGCCGGGTAGCGGTATGCGTTACCCTTCGAATTCTTTGTCCATACAAATACGCAGCCGGCAGGGAAACCGGTGCGCCAATCCCGATAAACAATGCCCGCGAAGCCTGCTAGGATTGGCGCTTCGCTTCAATCAACCCGGCCGTGGGATCGGCCCCGGAGACTCTCTGAATGACCCGTATTATCGAGTTCCTGATCGCCTTGGGGATCGTGGCTGGCCTGTTCGTCATCATTGGCGTATGTCTGCCGGGCGAGCGTCACATCACCGAAAGCATCGAGACCAACCGCAAGATGACGATCGTGTACGACACGGTCAGCAGCCTGCGCCGCTTCAAGGACTGGAACCCGCTGGTACTGCGCGATCCCGCCGTTGAACTGAAGCTGTCCGGCCCCGCCTCCGGTACCGGTGCCACCCTCGACTTCACCTCCAAGGACCTGGGCACCGGTTCCTGGAAGATCACCGAAGCCGAAGAGAACAAGCGTGTTGTGATCGCCATCGAAGACGCCACCAAGGGTCACGACAAGGTCACCACCTTCAGCCTGGAGCCGACCGGCAAGGGCGGTCGCAACGTCAAGATCACCCAGGACTACTCGGTGAAGTACGGCTTCGACCTGTTCGGCCGTTACGCAGGCCTGTATGTCAGCCGCCAGATCGGCGACGACATCAAGATGGGTCTGTCGCGCATGGCCAACATGCTCGCCAGCGTTCCGAACGTCGACTACCGCACGCCGGAAGCCCCGCTGACCGACCTGGCCATTGTTGAAGTGCCGGCCGAGAACCTGCTGGTCGTCAACGCCGGCAACGTGGACCGCGGCCAGGACACCATCACCAAGTCCATCAAGGACAACCAGGAGTGGATCAAGCGCGTGATGGAGGCCAATGGCCTTGAAGCCGCCGGTCCGTTCCGCATCATCACCACCGACTTCGGCCAGGAGAAGTACGCCTTCGACATCGCCCAGCCGGTGAAGAAGAAGGGTGCTGAAGGCGCTGCTGCCGACGAGCTGACCGTCAAGATCGACGGCGGCGCTCCGGTCAAGTACGTGCACGTTGCTCCGCACCGTTCGGCGCATGCGGCCTACACCGGCCACATGGCGGGTCTGGACGTGGCCCGCAACGGCCTGCGTGCCTGGGCCGTGACCTCGGGCAACGAAGTCATCGACCGCCCGTACGAAACCTGGAAGGACGGCATCGACAAGTCGTTCACCCCGGAAGCGACCTACGACATCTACTGGGCCGTCAAGTAAGCCTCGGCTGACCCATGTAGTGTTGGACACGAAAACGCGCCGCTCATTGCGGCGCGTTTTTTTTGATCTGGCGCCCGGCAAGGGGCGCTGCGCAAGGAGCCCTCATGTTCAATCTCGAACGTCGTGCGCGTAAGCCGTCCCTGTTGGCCTGCCTGGGTGCGCTGCTGGCCGCTGCCTCGATCGGCCTGTCTGCCTATGCATCGCATGGCGTGGCCGATCCGCTGGCGCAGCAGCATCTGAACATGGCGGCGCTGTATGCGTTCGCGCATGGTGCGGTACTGGTGGCGCTTGGTCCGCGCGCGCACGGGGCGATCGCGCACCTGGCGCTGTACGTGCTGCTGCTGGGCGTGCTGCTGTTTTCCGGCAGCCTGGTGGGCGGGGCGCTGTGGCAGTGGCCGACGCGGATGGCACCGATCGGTGGCACCAGCATGATGGCTGGATGGGTGCTGCTGGCGATCAATGCGTTGAGGCGGTGACTGAGTCGACGTTGTCGCCTCAATCCATGCTGATGCGATCTGCAGCGTTCAGGGGCGTTACTTTTCTTTTCGCGCGAAAAGAAAAGTAACCAAAAGAAACGCGCCGCCGGCCGCGAGCCGATGCTGCGCATCGGTACCCTGTGCTCCTCGGCCCGTCGAGGGACGGTGCGGAGAGCAGCCGAGCATGGCTCGGCTCTACAGAATCGCAAGCACCTCTTCGCCCTCGCCGGACCTGCGGTGCTCGGCTCGCTTGAAGGCGGACCCAACAGCCGCGCGCTGATCCGTTATAGAGGCTTCGAGCGAAGCGACCCGCTTTTGTCTTTGCTCTCTTGTTCCATTCCGTGGCGGACGCACACGGAAACTGTCAGAGGCCGGGCGGGTGGGCTGGGCTGGGCTGGGGTATCCGCGCCATGGATGGCGCGGCTAAGCCTCCAGGGGCGGATTCACGGCGTCCCCTGCCCAGCCTACCCGCCCGGACAGCTCCATGAATTTCGCCGTGCAGCCGCCACGAGGGGCTCAGCCGTTGGCCGGTCTCCAGCACCAGTGCCAGGGTTCGTAGACGATGCCGTGCGGGTTGTCGCGTGGGTAGCTCAGATGGTAGCCGTGCGTGCTGGCATGGGTCTGCAGCCACGCGAAGGCGTCTGTGGCTTCGAACGATTCTTCGGCCGGGGCATCGCCCGGTGTGCCGATGTCCAGTGCATGGCCGCTGTGGTGTTCGCTGAAACCCGGCGCGGCATTGACCTTCAGGATCTCCGTCACGCTCAGCCCGCGTGCAAGCTTCCGTTCGAAGATGCCCAACTGGTAGGCATGGCTGCGGAAACCGGAGATTGCATCCAGTGCGATGCCATCCCGCGCGGCGTGCAGGCGCATCCGTCGCCAGCCCTGTGCGGCACCACGGCGCAGCCATAGCGGGCGGGCGAAGCGGTCGCGGCCAGCGAAGTGCAGCAGGCACGGTTCCGGTTCCAGGGGCAGGCCGCTGTCATCGGCATAGCGCTGCACATCCAGGCCAAGCTGCTGTAGCCGCTGCTGCAGCCCGGCCAACGGAAGCCAGTGTTCTTCCAGCGCAGCGCCGAAGGGGCGGGCAGCGGTGGCGTCGAGCAGCGCCAGTGCGTCCTCGACCCCGGGCTCGCGCGGCAGGCGCGGCACCATCGAATGCACGCCGTGCGGCAGTACGGCCGCCAGATAGCGGCCATCGCGCTTGCGTCGCAGTACCCAACGCGCCTGCGACAGCAGGCGTGCATCCAGGTTGCTGCGTGCACGCAGCAGGTGGGCCGGCCACAGCTCGATGGCCTCGGTATTGATCAGCAGGGGCGGGCGTCGTTGCATCGCCGCAGCTTACTGCCGCAGCGCCGGCGCGGCCACCTTGCGCAGTGCGTCCAGCAGCACCTGCGGCCGGTCCAGGCTGAGCAGCAGCGTGCTGCCATCGCTGACCGGCAAGGCGAGAACGCGCGTTCGGTCGGTGACCAGCGCAAACCCCTTGCCGCCGCCCTGCAGGCGGAAGTGGCCGGAATAGAAACCCGGCATCGCATAGCCGTTGGTCTTGAAGCGGATGCCATAGCGGGGGTCACGCTGCAGGTCGACCACCTCGGCCTGGTCCAGCCGCAGCTGTGCCACCGGAACGCGGCGGCGGTACATCGTCGAGCGCACATCCAGTACGTCGTCGGCCAACTCCACCCGGCGGCGGAAGAAGGCCGCGCCCAGCACGATGCCGAGCGCGGCAATCACCAGCAGGCTCCAGGCGGCGCTGCCGCCCATCCGGAACCAGGGCGGCGACAGCGTTACTTCGATCCAGGGCGTCGTCGCCGGTGCCTTGTACAACTGCGCATACAGGCAGGCCACGAACGCGGCGAGCAGGGGCAGCACGATCCACAGCACGCGCAACGGCGAGCTCTCGGCCACCTCGTACTGTTTCGGATCGCTGGCGCCCATGGCTCAGGCCTCCTTCTTGAATACCAGCATCGCCGGGCGCATCGGTGCGGGGATGATGATGTTGACCAGCTCCCAGCCCAGCTGGCCCTGGCGGCTCAGTTCGCTCTGGATGTCCTCGGCCTTGAGCAGGCCCATCATGGACGTCTTGACCTCGATGGTCTGGTAGCTCCAGCGCTTGCTCATTCCTTGTCCTCCGAAGATGGCGTGGGTTTCGGCAGGCGTCCTGCCTTGCGCAGGGCGTCGCGCAGCACGTATTCGATCTGTGCGTTGAGGCTGCGCAGCTCGTCGTCAGCCCAGCGCTGCGCGGCGGCCAGGACGTCGGCGTTGATGCGCAGCGGGTAGGCTTTCTTCTCACTCATGCAAGCTCCTGGCGGGGCGGTGGGGCGCCCCGTTGCGAGGGTGGTTCAGTACAGCGAACCGGCGTTGACGATCGGCTGGGTGCCGCGGTCCGAGCACAGCACGGTCAACAGGTTGCTGACCATGTGCGCCTTGCGTTCCTCGTCCAGCTGCACCACGCCGTTCTTCTGCAGTTCGGCCAGGGCCATTTCGACCATGCCGACCGCACCGGCCACGATGCGCGTGCGTGCGGCGATCACCGCGTTGGCCTGCTGACGCTGCAGCATCGCCTGGGCGATTTCGGCGGCGTAGGCGAGGTGGCTGATGCGCGCGTCGATCACCTGCACGCCGGCATCGGCCAGGCGCTCGGCCAGTTCGTTCTTCAGGTGCTGGGAGATCTCGCTGGCATGGCTGCGCAGGGCCAGCTGGCCATCCTCATGCTGGTCGTACGGATAGCTGGTGGCCATCGCGCGCAACGCCGATTCGGACTGGATGTGCACGAAGCTCTCGTAGTCGTCCACGTTGTAGACCGCTTCGGAGGCATCGACCACCTGCCAGACGATCACCGCGGCGATCTCGATCGGGCTGCCGTCCAGCTCGTTGACCTTCAGCTTGCCGCTCTCGAAGTTGCGCACGCGCTGGCTGACCCGCCGCTTGGCAAAGAAGGGGTTGTTCCAGCGCAGGCCGTTGTCCTTCACGGTACCCACGTACTTGCCGAACAGGCTCAGTACCGCCGCCTGGTTGGGCTGGATGGTGTACAGGCCGGCCAGGATGAACACGCCCAGCGCCACCAGCAGGGCGCCCAGCAGCATCAGCAGCAGGTTGGGCGAGCCGGTGCTGGCCTTGGCTGCCACGCCCAGTACGAACAGGGCTGCGCCGGCGAGGGCGACGAGCAGGGCGCCGGCCAGCGTGCCGAGGCCGTTGAGGGAAGACAGCGACTTCTCTTTCATGGCGGTACGTCCTTGAGGGTTCGGAGAGAAGATATCAAAGTGATATCACTTGTCGACTACCGTTCGTCGGATGCCATGGCCGGGACGGTCGGCCAGCTAGAATGCCCACCCGCCTTCACATCGCTGCTGGAACCGCCATGGCCAAGCTTGGAACTCCGTTGTCCCCCTCCGCCACCCGCGTGCTGCTGCTGGGCTCGGGCGAACTCGGCAAGGAGGTGGCCATCGAGCTGCAGCGGCTGGGTGTGGAAGTGATCGCCGCCGACCGCTATGCCGATGCCCCGGCCATGCAGGTCGCGCACCGCTCGCACGTGATCGACATGCTCGATGCGATGGCCCTGCGTGCCCTGATCGCCCAGGAGCAGCCGCACCTGGTGGTGCCGGAGATCGAGGCCATCCATACCGAGACCCTGGTCCAGCTGGAGCAGGAGCAGGGCCTGCGGGTGATCCCGACCGCGCGCGCCGCCCGCCTGACCATGGACCGAGAGGGCATCCGCCGCCTGGCCGCCGAAACCCTGGGCCTGCCGACCTCGCCGTATCGCTTCGTCGATACCGAAGCCGAGTACCGCGCCGCCGTGGCCGCCATCGGCCTGCCGTGCGTGGTCAAGCCGGTGATGTCGTCTTCGGGCAAGGGCCAGAGCACCCTGCGCAGCGAGGCGGACATCGCCCCGGCCTGGGACTACGCGCAGACCGGTGGCCGCGCCGGTGCCGGTCGCTGCATCGTCGAGGGCTTCATCGATTTCGATTACGAGATCACCCTGCTCACCGTGCGCCATGCCGGTGGCACCTCGTTCTGCGCGCCGATCGGCCATCTGCAGAAGGACGGCGATTACCGCGAAAGCTGGCAGCCGCAGCCGATGTCGAGCAAGGCGCTGGCGCGTGCCGAAGAGATCTCGCGTGCGATCACCGATGACCTCGGTGGCTGGGGCCTGTTCGGCGTCGAGCTGTTCGTGAAGGGCGACGAGGTGTGGTTCAGCGAAGTGTCGCCGCGCCCGCACGACACCGGCCTGGTGACGCTTGTTTCGCAGGAACTGAGCGAGTTCGCGCTGCACGCGCGCGCCATCCTCGGCCTGCCGATCCCGGTGATCCGCCAGAGCGGCCCGTCGGCCTCGTGCGCGCTGCTGGCACACGGCGAGGGCGTGCCGTACTTCAACAACGTCGCCGCCGCCCTGCAGGTGCCGGACACCGCCGTGCGCCTGTTCGGCAAGCCCAGCGTGCATGGCCATCGCCGCGTCGGCGTGACCCTGGCGCGCGCGGAAACCATCGACGAAGCGCGTTCGATCGCACGTGACGCCGCCGACGCCATCGGCGTCGAACTGCGCCCGTAAAGCAAAAAGGGGACGGAGGGGATTAAGTCGCTTTTCCACAAACGACTTAATCCCCTCCGTCCCCTTTTTGTGTGGGGCTACGGCTTCACATCCACCCACACCAGGTGGTGGTCGCTGCCGTCGGCGATCTTCGCTTCCGGGCTTTCATTGGCCGGCCAGAAGATGCCGCTGCCCACGTATTCGAAACCGGTCGAGGGCAGCACGTAGTCCAGGCGCATGGTGCCGGACTTCGGGCCGAAATCGCCGGTGGCGTGGAACGGTGCGCCCTTGCGCTCGATGCCCTTGGCCGCATAGGCCAGGCTGGTCTGCTCGCCACCGACGCTGCGTGGGGTGGGGTAGCGCAGCACGCGGGCGTTCTCGATCAGTTCGACGATCGCCTCATGGCGGCCATCGCCGTCGACCGGGTCGTTGTTGAGGTCGCCGAGGATCACGAAGCGCGCGTCCTGCGCCAGGCCGCCGCACTGGCCCTTGTCGTCGCACAGCCACGGCTTGTCACCCTTGGACAGGTATTCCTGCCACAGGCGCAGTTCGTCGTGGTTGCGCGCCGCGTTGCGCTTTTCCGGGCCGTCGAACACCGGCGGGGTCGGGTGCGAGACCAGCGCGTGCACCACACCGGCCGGGGTCTTCACCGGCACGTCCCAATGCGACTTCGACGACAGCCGCAGCTGCGACCACACGTGGTCGTTGTAGAAGCTCTTGCCGGTGCGCGGGTCGACCGGACGGATCGCCCCCGGCATCGCGCTCCACTTCAGCAGCTGGAAGCTGCGCACCTTGGCTTCATCGATCGGGTAGCGCGACAGCACCAGCATGCCGTACTGGCCCGGGTGCAGGCCGTAGCCCCAGGCGTCGTTGCCGCGGCTGCGGCCTTCGCCGCCGACCACGCCGTTGTTGTCCAGGTCCAGGCCGCTGGGCACGCCGGTATTGACCGGCGCCAGGTAGCGGTAGGCGAAGTGCAGCGGCTTGCCGCCACCGGGCTGGGCGACGTCCAGGTAGCGCTTCTGGAACAGGTCGGCGGCGCGATGCGCATCGTCGAAGTCGAATTCATTCAGCAGCACCAGGTCCGGGCGCACCTGCTGCAGCACCGCGGCGATCTTGCGTGCGTGCTCGCTGTCGCCTTCCAGTTCCTTGATCAGGCCACCGGCGTCATCGGAGTACAGCGAGGTGTTGTAGGTGGCCAGGCGCAGCGCGCCGGACGGCTTTTCGGTCATCGCAGGGGACGTGGCGAAGGCGGGGGCGGTGGCGCCGCAGAGCAGGGCCAGGGCGAGGATCAGGGGTTTGGCGTTCATGGGCCGTATTGTGCACCCGGCCCGGTGTCAGCGGTTTGTCAGCGCCCGTCCAGATCCTTGTCGAAATCGTGCCAGCGGCGGCCATCGTAGGCCTCCAGCGGATGGAAGCGGCGCTTGTAGTCCATCTTCTGGTGGCCGCGGATCCAGTAGCCCAGATACACGTGCGGCAGGCCCTCGCGGCGGGCCCATTCGATCTGCTGCAGGATCGCGAAGGTGCCCAGCCCGCGTGCGGCGTGGTCCGGGTCGAAGAAGGTGTAGACCGCCGACAGGCCATGCTCGGTGACGTCGGTCACCGCCACCCCCAGCAGCTGGCTGGGCTGGCCGTCGTGGCCGGGCAGGCGCATCTCCATGAAACGGGTATGCGACCAGCTGCCGATCAGGAACTGCTCGAACTCGTGCGGGCCGTGGTCGTCCATGCCGCCATTGGCGTGGCGGTGGGTGAGATAGCGGTGGTACAGCGCGAACAGGTCGTCGCGGGCGGTGGCGGCGGTGATCCGCACCTCCAGGTCGTCATTGCGGGCGGCACAACGGCGCTGGCTGCGGTCCGGGGCGAAGCGCGCCACCGGGATGCGCACCGCCACGCAGGCCTGGCAGTGCGCGCAATGCGGCCGGTAGACCAGGTCGCCGCTGCGGCGGAAGCCCCAGCTCAGTGCCAGCGGGTACAGGCCGCCAAGGCGGCGATCGTGCGGGTCCAGCACCAGGTCGCGCGCCACCCGGTCCGACCAGTACCCGCAGGGGTGCTCGCCGGTCTGGAAAAGTCGCAGTTCGTCGTCTCTGTCGCCATGTATCGCCATGGGCACAGCATAGCCCCAGCCTGTCGCAGTGGCGGCGACTGTCCGCCGGATGAATGGAACCGGCAGTGGCGTCAACCGATGTCGCGCCCGGGCGTTGTTGTTCCCCGAGGGTGAAGTGATCACCCCGACGCTGTTCCCATCCCCAGGAGTGACCTCATGATCCGTACCCCCCTGCTGCTGGCCCTGCTGCTCGGCACCTCTGCTTCCGGTATCGCGCTGGCGGCCGACACCCCGACCACGCCGGCGCAGCGCCCGGCCAAGCTGGACACCAACGGCGACGGCGTGATCGACCGCAGCGAGGCCGCTGCCAACCCGCGCCTGGCCGCGAAGTTCGACGAGCTGGACAAGAACAAGGATGGCAAGCTCTCGCGCGATGAGCTGCCGCGCTGGCAGCATGGCCGCCGTGGCCACGGCGGTGAGCGCTGGGCCAAGCTGGACGTCAACAAGGATGGCCGCATCAGCCGCGAGGAAGCCAAGGCCGACCCGCGCCTGGCCGCACGCTTCGACCAGCTCGATCTCAACAAGGACGGCTACCTGGACAAGGCCGACCGCGAGCTGCGCATGAAGCAGCGCCGTGACGCCTGGTTCGCTGCCGCCGACACCAACAAGGATGGCCAGCTGAGCAAGGCCGAGTTCGATGCGGCCAAGGGCCCGATGCACGGTGGCCCGCGCCACGGCGGTCCGCGCGATGGCGCCGCGCCGAAGCCGCAGCGCTGAGTTTCAATGCAGTGATTGATGACAACGCCGGCGCACTGCCGGCGTTGTCCGTTACAGGCGGCCGCTGCGCATCAGTGAGTACACCACCAGCGCGATGACCATCAGGTTCATGGCGATGATGCCGGTGCGGCCATACATGGACTCGTATTTCCAGTTGGTCCCGCTGCGGCCGCGCCGCGCCGAATCACGCGCGATCATCGGCGCCATTACCCGCTGCAGCGGCACCAGGCACTGGTAGTTGACCACGCCCAGGCCGACCGCCAGCACCGCCAGCTGTGCCCAGACCGGCGCCTGCAGCATCACAGCCAGCAGGATCGCCAGGCACCAGAACATGCCGGTGAGGATGTTGAGGTAGAGGAACCGGCGAACATCGGCGCGCTCGGACGCCGTTTCGGTGTACGACATCAGGAAGCGTCCGCCCAGGTAGCTGCCGATCGCACCACCGACCACGCCACCGATCACCGCCCCCCAGCTTTCGGCCGGCAGCACGTGCAGCTGGCCCAGCGTGGCAGTCAGCGAGCCCATCGCAGTGCCTCCGGCAGCGCTGGCACCGCCGAGGCCAAGCTTGCTGCCGCCGATGCCGACGCCGGTGCCGAGCAGGATCGCGGCACTGGCGGTGCCGGGCGCGGCCACCAGCACCATCGACACCACAGCGGTGGCGAATGCGGCGCTCGGCGCGCTGCTGCGCGCGAATTCGCCGAAGCGCTGCAGCAGGCCGTCGCGCACCAGGGCGCGGGCACGCGACAGGCGCTTGCGCACGGCGGCGTCACTGAGCCCGAGCAGGTCGGCCACCTGCTGCGAGCGTTGGCCTTCGCGGTAGTACAGCAACAGCACTTCGCGGCTGTCGGCGGGGAGTGCGGAAATGATGTCCTCGGCGGCGATCTCTTCTTCCACCCGTTGCAGGCGGTCGGCCGCGCCCGGGGCCGGGTCGGCCGCCATGCCCATCGCCACTTCGGCCGCTTCGCCGGTCAGCGGCCGGCCACGTTGTGCACGCAGCCAGTCGCGGGCCAGGTTGCGGGTGATCTGCCGCAGCCAGGGCAGGAAGCTGGTCGAGCTGCGCAGCTGGTGCAGCTGCTGCCAGCCCTTCACGAAGGCCTCCTGGGCGATGTCCTCGCTGGCCTGGCGGTCGCGGGTGATGGCCAGGGCGATGGCGGTGACCGTGTTCTGGCAGGCCAGCACGATGCGGCCGTAGGCATGCTGGCAACCGCTGGCGGCGGCGGGCAGTTCGCGTTCCAGGGTCTGGTCGATCGATGCGGCGAACGTCGTCATGGCGGCGGCTCTCCTGCTGGGATTGTGTCCCATGACGGAGCCGCGCGCCGTTTGTGACCGAAAAAAGGGGACGGAGGGGAATTAAGTCGTTTGTGGCACAAACGACTTAATTCCCTCCGTCCCCTTTTTCACCCGCGAATTATTTCGAGGGCTGGATGCGGACCCGGACTTCTTCCTCTTCGGGTGCGGCCTGCGGGGCCGGTTGCGTCTGCTGCGGCTGGGGCTGCGGGGCGGGGTCCGGAGCTGCCGGAGCCGGGGCGCCGCGATGGCGCAGGCCGATCACCAGTGCCACGCCGGCGATCATCACCAGCAGGGCGATGCGGATGCGCCAGGCCCAGCTGCGACCACCGCTGCCCTGTTCCGGTGCGTCGCGGAAGGCGAATTCGGCGGTCGGATGGTCGCGGCGGGTGGTGTCGAGCAGGCGCGCCTCACGCAGGATTTCGCGCGCGCGCGGCTGGTCGTCGGCGCGCACGATCCACACCGCCGGGTAAGCATTGGCATTGCCGAGGTCGGTATAGCTGAACTGGCCGCGGCGGCGGGTCTTGTACGAGCGCCCATTGGTCACCTTGACGTCGATGCCATGCCCGCGCAGGAGCTCGGCCACGCCTTCGACGGTTTCCACGCGCTGGCTGCTGAAGATCTGGCGCATGGGATCAATCCTTCGCCGGTACGGCGGCGGCCGCTGCCTGGTCGGGAACCACGCGGATCAGGCCTTCCTGCGCGGTGCTGGCCACCAGCACGCCATTGCGGGTGAAGAACTGGCCGCGGGCCAGGCCGCGCGAATCCTGCGCGCTGGGGCTGTCCAGCGAGTACAGCAGCCAGTCGTCGGCACGGAACGGGCGGTGGAACCAGATCGCGTGGTCGAGCGAGGCCATCTGCACGTGCGGGTGGTAGTAGCTGATGCCGTGCGGGAACGTGGCAGTGCCCAGCAGGTGGAAGTCGGAGGCGTAGGCCAGCAGCGCCTGGTGCAGCTCCGGCGCATCGCCGACCGGTTCGCTCAGGCGCAGCCACACCTGGTGGTACGGCGGGCGCTTGGGCGGGTTCAGTTCGTCGCGCGGGTAGACGTGGCGGAACTCGAACGGGCCGCCGCGCGACAGCCAGCGCTGCACCTTGATAGGCAGGCGTTCCAGGACTTCGGCCGGCAGCGGCCGGTTCGGTTCGATGTCTTCCGGCTGCGGCACTTCGGGCATCTTGTGCTGGTGCTCGGCGCCGGTCTCGGCCTGCTGGAACGAGGCCGCGCAGAAGAAGATCACCTTGCCGTGCTGGATCGCGGTGACCCGGCGCACCGAGAAGCTGCCGCCGTCACGGGTGCGGTCCACGTCGTAGACGATCGGGTGGTCGATGTTGCCGGCGCGCAGGAAGTAGGCGTGCAGCGAGTGCACGTGGCGGCCGTTGTCGACCGTGGCCTGTGCCGCAGCCAGCGCCTGGCCCAGCACCTGCCCGCCGAACACGTACTTGGTGCCGATGTCGCGGCTCTGCCCGCGGAACAGGTTGTCCTCCAGCCGCTCCAGCGTGAGCAGGTCGATCAGCTCGGAGACGACGGGTTCGGGCGTGTCGTTCAAGGGGGCGGCCACAGCAGTGAGAAGGCCCCGATTATACCGGTCAGGGGTCAGATCCCTTTCGCCTGGCGAAAGGGATCTGACCCCGGGCGGGGGAGCCGCTATTTGCCGAGGCGCGCCACCAGCGCCTGCAGCGCATTCTGGGCGTCCGGGGCAAACCAGGCCTCGACGAAGCGGTCGAGCTGGATCAGGTCCGGCTGTAGCGCCACATGCAGGTCGGCACGAGCGATGGCGCGGGTCAGCAGCATCGGCTGCCGCGGCTGCTTGAGCAGGTTTTGCAGCCAGGCCACGGCACGCGCGACCACCAGGTCACCCTCGGCCAGTTCATCGACCAGGCCGATCTGCACCGCCTGTTCGGCCGGCACCAGCGAACCGGTGGTCAGCAGGACGCCGGCGCGGTGCACGCCCACGGCACGGCGCAGCAGGCGCTGGATGCCCTCCGGCGCGATCAGGCCCACCTGGACTTCGTTCAGGCCGATGGCATACGGCCGCGACGGATCGGCGCTGCGCGCCATCACCCGGTAGTCGCAGCACAGCGCCAGCACGCAGCCGCCGGCCGGGGCGTGGCCGGTGATCGCCGCGACCACCGGGATGCGGCTCTCGGCCAGTGTGCGCACGGCGCCAAAGAAGGCGTTCCAGGTGTCCAGCAGCTTGTGCTTGTCATCGCCATGCGAGAGCAGGTGCGGCACGTCCATGCCGCCGGTGAAGATCCGCTCGCTGCCCGACAGCACGATGCCGTGCGCGTCTTCGGCCATGGCCAGCTCGATGGCATGGATCAACTGCCGGCACAGTTCGGTGTCCAGTGCGTTGACCGGCGGCCGCGCCAGGCGCAGTTCGCGGATGGGGCCATGGTTGATCACCTCGATGAGCGTCGTCATGCTGCGGTCTCGTTGCGAAGAAGGAACCTGGGCGATGATAACCAAACCATTCGTTGGCGTACTGTGGGTTCTGTGTGCGGCTGCAGCATCGGCCTCGGCGGCGGAACCGGCCTGCGTCACGGTGGAGCAGGGCTGGGCGCGGCTGCCGCCGAATCCGGCGATGCCGATGACCGCCGGCTACGGCGTGATCCACAACGGCTGCAGCAAGGCAGTGGCGATCACCGGCGCGACCAGCAGCAGCTTCGACGATGTGTCGCTGCACGAGACCACGATCACGGATGGGGTCAGCCGGATGCGCGCGATCGAGCGACTGCCGCTGGCGCCGGGCGCACGTGCCGAGCTCAAGCCCGGCGGCCTGCACCTGATGTTGATGCAGGGCAAGGGTGCGCTGAAGGAAGGGCAGGTGGTACCGCTACGGCTGCAGCTGGAAGGCGGCGAAGCGAGTGCGACGTTGACCGTGCGCAAGGCTGCGAAATGACGATCGGGTAGTGCCGGCCGCTGGCCGGCAGCACAGGAAATGCCGGCCAGCGGCCGGCACGACCATGGGGTCTTACGACCAGTCGTACGAGAACAGCACCGTGCGGCTTTCCGGCTCGTACAGCATCACGATCGCATCGGCGCCGGTCGCGCACCAGTTGTAGCCGGCTACGTCGGCCACGGCGAAGAACTTGTTGCCATTGCGGGTGATGATCACCGTTTCGGCATCGTCCGCAGCATTGGGGTCATCGGCAGCCTCGGTAAAGCCCAGTTCGAAGGCCGCGGGAATTTCTGCGGTTTCGGTCCAGTTGCCGAAACCGATCGGGCCACCCAGCGTATCCAGGTAATCGCGCTCGCTGGCTTCACCCTTGCCGTAGCGCGAGTAGCAGGCGAGGCGGCCATGCGTGGCGTGGTAGTCGCGTGCCCTGGCGTAGCTGTCGCGCATCTGCGCGATGTGTTCCTGCGCGTCCTTGTCCTGCACCGCGTCGCCGATGAAATAGTCCTCGTTGCCGAGGAAGCGCATCTCGTTGCCGGCGGTCAGTTCGAAGGCGATCCAGTTGGTGCCGGTGAAATCGTTGTGGTGTTCTCCGGTGGTCTCGCCGATGCAGCCGTCGTAGGGCTCGATCGGGCACAGCATCGTCGCCACCTGGCCGGCCAGTTCCGGGCGCAGCACACCCAGGTCGATCTTCAGCAGCGGCAGCAGGTGCTGGCCGAGCCAAGCCTGGTCGGCGGGAAAGACGTCGGTGGGGAAGGGAACCATGCCGGGCAGCAGGTCGCTCAGTTCAGTCTGGTGGATCATGTCAGTCCTTTGAATTGGATCGGTAGTGCCGGCCGCTGGCCGGCAAGCTCATTACCGCCGAAGCGTGCCGACCAAGGTCGGCACCTACCAGGGCATTTCAGCTGGAGGCGCTGCGGATCGCCTCCGGCAGCGGTGCGCTCTTGCCGGTCTGGGTATCCATCCACACCACCACCACGTTGCCGTCCGAGTACAGCTTCGACTCGTCCTGCTGGTCGACGATGCGGTGGCCGATGGTCACGCTGCTGTTGCCCAGGCGCTCGACGAACAGTTCGACCAGGATGTCGTTGGGCCACACGATCGGCAGCCGGTAGTTGACGTTGGTCGCGGCCACCACCGGCGCGATGCGGTCGGTCATCGACACGCCGTCCACGCCCAGCATCCAGCGCACGCGCGCTTCTTCCAGGTAGGAGATGTACTTGGCGTTGTTGACGTGTCCCATACTGTCCATGTCACGCCAGCGCACGCTGATCGGTATGCGGGCCAGGATCTTGTGTTCGCTGCTCATCAGGCGTCCTTCTTCTTCGACGTGCTCTTGCTGGCCTTGCCGGTGCTCTTGGCGGCCACGGCCTTCTTCGCCACCTTGGCAGGCTTTTCAGGCTTCACCTTGCGCGGCGGACGCGCATCGGGCTTGTTGGCCACGGCGGCCGGCTGCTCGGGGCGCGCGCTGGTGGACGGCAGCATGCGGGCCAGGAACTGGCCGGTGTACGACTGCGGGCAGGCCGCCACGTCTTCCGGCGTGCCGGTGACCAGGATGGTGCCACCGCGGTGGCCGCCTTCCGGACCCAGGTCGACGATCCAGTCGGCGGTCTTGATCACGTCCAGGTTGTGCTCGATCACCACCACCGTGTTGCCTTCGTCGCGCAGCTTGTGCAGCACGCCCAGCAGCGCTTCGATGTCGTGGAAGTGCAGGCCGGTGGTCGGCTCGTCGAGGATGTACAGGGTGCGCCCGGTATCGCGGCGCGACAGTTCCTTGGACAGCTTCACGCGCTGTGCCTCACCACCGGACAGCGTGGTCGCGCTCTGGCCCAGCTTGATGTAGCTCAGGCCGACGTCGACCAGTGTTTCCAGCTTGCGTGCGATCGACGGCACCGGCTCGAACAGCCTCAGTGCATCCTCGACGGTCATTTCCAGCACGTCGTTGATGTTGAAGCCCTTGTACAGGATCTCCAGCGTTTCGCGGTTGTAGCGCTTGCCATGGCAGACATCGCACGGCACGTACACGTCCGGCAGGAAGTGCATCTCGACCTTGATCAGGCCGTCGCCCTGGCAGGCTTCGCAGCGGCCACCGCGCACGTTGAAGCTGAAACGGCCCGGCGAATAGCCGCGCGCACGCGCTTCGGGCACCTGTGCGAACAGTTCGCGCAGGGGAGTGAACAGGCCGGTGTAGGTGGCCGGGTTCGAACGTGGAGTGCGGCCGATCGGCGACTGGTCGATGTCCACCACCTTGTCGAACAGGTCCAGGCCATCGATCTCCTTGTATGGGGCGATCGGGTGCGAGGAACCGTTGATCTCGTTGGCGGCCAGCGAGAACAGGGTGTCGTTGATCAGGGTCGACTTGCCGGAGCCGGACACACCGGTCACGCAGGTCAGCAGGCCCGACGGAATCGCCAGGTCCACGCCCTTCAGGTTGTTGCCGCTGGCCCCGCGCAGGTGCAGGGTCATCTTCGGGTTCGGCTTGTGCCGGCGCGCGGGGATCTCGATCGCACGCTTGCCCGACAGGTACTGGCCGGTCAGCGAACGCGGTGCCTCCAGGATGTCCTGCAGGGTGCCCTGGCCGACGATCTCGCCGCCATGCACGCCCGCGCCCGGGCCGATGTCCAGCACGTAGTCGGCCAAGCGGATCGCATCCTCGTCATGCTCGACCACGATCACCGTGTTGCCGAGGTCGCGCAGGCGGGTGAGGGTGCCGAGCAGGCGTTCGTTGTCGCGCTGGTGCAGGCCGATCGACGGCTCGTCGAGCACGTACATCACGCCGACCAGGCCGGCACCGATCTGGCTGGCCAGGCGGATGCGCTGTGCCTCGCCACCGGACAGGGTGTCGGCCTTGCGCTCCAGGGTCAGGTAATCCAGGCCCACATCGACCAGGAAGCCGAGGCGCTCACCGATCTCCTTGACGATCTTCGAGGCGATCTCGCCACGCCAGCCCGGCAGGCTCAGTTCGCTGAAGAACTTCAGCGCCTCGTCGATCGGCAGCACCACCAGGTCCGGCAGCGGGCGGTCGGCCACGAACACGTTGCGTGCCGCCTTGTTCAGGCGCGCGCCATGGCATTCCGGGCACGGCTGTTCGCTGATGTACTTGGACAGTTCTTCGCGCACCGCCGGCGATTCGGTTTCCTTGTAGCGGCGCTCGAGGTTGGGAATGATGCCTTCGAAGCGGTGCTTGCGCTGGGTGCGGCCACCGGCTTCGGTGAAGTAGGTGAAGGTGATCGCTTCATCGCCACTGCCGTACAGCACGGCCTGCTGCACGTTCTGCGGCAGCGAGTTCCACGTCGCGTCGACATCGAACTTGTAGTGCTTGGCCAGCGAGGCGATCAGCTGGAAGTAGTAGGCATTGCGGCGATCCCAGCCGCGCACCGCACCGGCGGCCAGCGACAGCTCGGGATGCACCACCACGCGCGACGGATCGAAGAATTCGGCCATGCCCAGGCCATCGCAGCCGGGGCAGGCGCCCATCGGTGCGTTGAACGAGAACAGGCGCGGTTCCAGCTCCGGCAGCGAGTAATCGCAGACCGGGCAGGAGTACTTGGAGGAGAACAGGGTCGGCGCGGTCTCGGCCTTGTCCAGGCTCTGCACCGAGGCCATGCCGTCGCCGAGTTTCAGCGCGGTCTCGAAGCTCTCGGCCAGGCGCTGCTTGATGTCCTCGCGCGGGCGGAAGCGGTCGATCACCGCTTCGATGGTGTGCTTCTGGCGCAGTGCCAGCGGCGGCACCGCGTCGATTTCATGCAGCTCGCCGTCCACGCGCACGCGCACGAAACCCTGCGCGCGCAGCTGGTCGAACACCTGGGCGTGCTCGCCCTTGCGGTCGCGGATGACCGGGGCCAGCAGCATGTAGCGCTGTTCCGGGTCCAGGGTCAGTACCTGGTCGACCATCTGGCTGACCGTCTGCGCTTCCAGCGGATAGCCGTGGTCCGGGCAGCGCGGGGTGCCGACGCGGGCGTACAGCAGGCGCAGGTAGTCGTAGATCTCGGTGATCGTGCCGACGGTCGAGCGCGGGTTGTGTGAGGTCGATTTCTGCTCGATCGAGATCGCCGGGGACAGGCCCTCGATGTGGTCCAGGTCCGGCTTTTCCATCACGCTCAGGAACTGGCGCGCATAGGCCGACAGCGACTCGACATAGCGGCGCTGGCCTTCTGCATAGATGGTGTCGAACGCCAGCGAGGACTTGCCCGAGCCGGACAGGCCGGTGATCACGATCAGCTTGTCGCGGGGCAGGTCGAGGTCGAGGTTCTTCAGGTTGTGCGTCCGCGCGCCGCGGATGCGGATGAAATCCATCGCCATGGGGGATCCGGTTGTGGGGGCGTTGGCTGGGTGCCGGGCCAGCAGGGAACGGCAATCGGTCAGCCTACCGAGGTGACCAGATGGGGGCAATGGGCGACAATGCCAGCCCCGTGTCTCACCTTGTGAGACGGGCCGTCAGGCAGGGGTCAGATCCCTTTTCACGGGGTGGAATGGGATCTGGCCCCGTCCCGGCGCCCCCCTTTGCGGGGCCCCCCGGCCGTTCAGGGGTTGACTTGACCCGCGCCGGCTGATCTGCGTACAATCCCGCTCCTGTCCGCCCTCGATGGCGGCAGCTCAGACCACAATAACTACAGAGGAAGGCCTGGTCATGTACGCAGTACTGGTCACCGGCGGTAAGCAATACCGCGTGGCGCAGGGCGAAAAGCTCCGCATTGAAAAGCTCGAAGTCGAAGTCGGCAGCGAGATCAAGTTTGACAACATCCTGATGCTGGGTGACAGCGACGGCGTGAAGCTGGGCGATGCGCTGAAGGGCGCTGCCGTCACCGCCAAGGTCCTGTCCCAGGGTCGTGCTGACAAGGTCCGGATCATCAAGTTCCGTCGCCGCAAGCACCACATGAAGCGTCAGGGTCACCGTCAGTACTACACCGAAATCGAGATCACCGGCATCGCCGGCTAAGCATCAGGAGAAGCAGTCATGGCACATAAAAAGGGCGTAGGCTCCTCGCGCAACGGTCGCGACTCCAACCCGAAGTACCTGGGCGTCAAGATCTTCGGCGGCCAGGCCATCGAAGCCGGCAACATCATCGTGCGTCAGCGCGGCACCCAGTTCCACCCGGGTTCGGGCGTTGGCCTGGGTCGTGACCACACCCTGTTCGCCCTCGTGGACGGCAAGGTGGAGTTCTCGGTCAAGGGCGCCAAGAAGCGTCGCACCGTCAGCATCGTCTCGGCCGACGCCTGATCCAGGCATCGCCGGCACCCGTGCCCCGGCATGGGAGTGCTGCATGAAGAGCCCCGCTTCGGCGGGGCTTTTCGTTAGAGTGGACGCAAGACCGGCCAGGCCGGGCTGCCGGCCATCGGCAGGCATAACATTCAAGGCGGCGGCCGGCAGGCCACGCCCATCGCAGGCATCGAAACAATGAAACTGGTAGACGAAGCAGAAATCGAAGTGTTCGCCGGCAACGGCGGCAACGGCTGCATTGGCTTCCGTCGCGAGAAGTTCATTCCGCTCGGCGGCCCGGACGGCGGCGACGGCGGTGCGGGCGGCAGCGTGTACATCCGCGCCGACGAAAACCTGAACACCCTGGTCGACTTCCGCCATGACCGCATCTTCAAGGCGCAGCGCGGCGAGAACGGCATGGGCCGCCAGGCCTATGGCAAGGGCGGCGAAGACCTGACCATCACTGTGCCGGTCGGCACCGTGGTCATCAACGTTGCCACCGATGAAGTCATCGGCGACCTGACCCAGCACAACGACCGTCTGCTGGTGGCCCGGGGTGGCCGCGGCGGCCTGGGCAACATGCACTTCAAGAGCTCGACCAACCGCTCGCCGCGCCAGGCGCTGCCGGGTGAGCCGGGTGAGGAGCGCACGCTGAAGCTGGAGCTGAAGCTGCTGGCCGACGTCGGCCTGCTGGGCTTCCCCAATGCCGGCAAGAGCACCCTGATCCGCGCCGTTTCGGCGGCGACGCCGAAGGTGGCCGATTACCCGTTCACCACGCTGTACCCGAACCTGGGTGTGGTGAAGGTGGAGAACTACCGCAGCTTCGTGATCGCCGACATTCCGGGCCTGATCGAAGGTGCGGCGGACGGCGCCGGCCTCGGTGCGCAGTTCCTGCGCCACCTGCAGCGCACCCGCCTGCTGCTGCACCTGGTGGATATTTCGCCGATGGAAGGTGGCGTGGAAGGCATTTCGCCGGTGGAGCAGGTGCGTGCGATCGAGCGCGAGCTGGAGAAGCACGATCCGGAGCTGCTGAACAAGCCGCGCTGGCTGGTGCTGAACAAGGCCGACCTGATGTTCGAGGACGAGGCGCAGGCGGCAGCCGAGCAGATCGTCGCCGAGCTGGGCTGGAAGGAGCCGTGGTTCCTGGTCTCCGCGCTGGGCCGCGAAGGCACCTTCCCGATCATGAGCCGGATCATGGCCTTCTTCGATCGCCAGAAGGAAGATGAGCTGGAAGCCCGCAACGCGCAGTGATGCTGTTGTGGTTCCATGCGGAAAACCCGGCTTCGGCCGGGTTTTTTGTTGCCCGGTAGTGTCGGCCGCTGGCCGGCAGTTCGCTGGAGTTGCCGGCCAGCGGCCGGCACTACCGGATCGCGCGGTCCCTGTGGATCGCCAGGATCGCAGGCAACAAAAAACCCGGCCGGGGCCGGGCTTTTGTCTGCAGCCCAACCCCGAAGGGCAGGGCGGCAACGCCGGATCAGGCGGCCTTGAGGGCCTTGATGCGGTCGTTCAGGCGGCTCTTGTGGCGAGCAGCCTTGTTCTTGTGGATCAGGCCACGCGCGCTGAAGCGATCCAGGATCGGCTGGGCAACGGCGAAGGCGGCTTCGGCGCCGGCGGCATCGTTGGCGTCCAGCGCCTTGATCACTTTCTTGACGGCGGTGCGCAGCATCGAGCGCTGAGCCACGTTGCGCGCGTTGCGCACGACGGTCTGCTTGGCGCGCTTCTTGGCGGACTTGATATTGGCCACGGTGGTGGTTTCCTGAAAAAATCGGTGTTATGGGAACAGCAAGCTAGCTAGTATGATGGCGTAAGAAATGCACGTCAAGTCGATTGTCAAGAGGGACGCTGAGTGAGTTCACCCAAGTTGTTGCGGGGCCTGCTGTCGTTCAGCAGCATGACCATGGTCTCGCGCGTTCTCGGACTTGTCCGGGACTTCGTGGTGACCACCACGTTCGGCACCAACGCCATCACTGATGCTTTCTGGGTCGCCTTCAGGGTACCCAATTTCCTGCGCCGGTTGTTCGCCGAAGGGTCTTTCGCCACCGCTTTCGTGCCGGTGTTCACGGAAGTGAAGGAAACCCGCAGCCATGCCGAGCTGCGCGAACTGATGGCCCGGACCGCCGGCACCCTGGGCGGGGTGCTGATGCTGGTCACCGCGCTGGCGCTGATCTTCGCGCCGCAGCTGGCCTCGGTCTTCTCAAGTGGTGTTGATACCGATCCGGTGAAGCAGGGCCTGCTGGTCGACCTGTTCCGCCTGACCTTCCCGTTCCTGCTGTTCGTCTCGCTCACCGCGCTGGCCGGTGGCGCGCTGAACAGCTTCCAGCGCTTTGCCATGCCGGCGCTGACCCCGGTCATCCTCAACCTATGCATGATCGCCGGTGCACTGTGGCTGGCACCGCGGCTGGGCGGCACCCCGGAAAAGCAGATCCTGGCGCTGGGCTGGGCGGTGCTGGCTGCCGGCCTCCTGCAGCTGCTGTTCCAGCTGCCCTCGTTGAAGGGCATCAACCTGCTGACCCTGCCGCGCTGGGGCTGGAGCCATCCGGGCGTGCGCAAGGTGATGACGCTGATGGTGCCGACCCTGTTCGGTTCGTCGGTGGCGCAGATCAACCTGCTGTTGGATACGGTGATCGCGGCCAAGCTGACCGACGGCTCGCAGTCCTGGCTGTCGCTGGCCGACCGCTTCCTGGAGCTGCCGCTGGGTGTGTTCGGCGTGGCGCTGGGCACGGTGATCCTGCCGGCCCTGGCCCGCCACCACGTCAGTACCGACCGCGAGGGCTTCTCGCGCTCGCTGGACTGGGGCCTGCGGATGACCCTGCTGATCTCGGTGCCGGCCATGCTGGGCCTGCTGCTGCTGGCGGAGCCGCTGATCGCGACCATCTTCCAGCACGGCCAGTTCAGCGCCTTTGATACCCGCATGACCGCGCTGTCGGTGTACGGTCTCAGCTTCGGACTGCCGGCGTTCGCACTGCTCAAAGTGGTGCTGCCGGCCTTCTATGCCCGCCAGGACACCAAGACCCCGGTGCGCGCCGGTGTGGCTGCGCTGGTGGCCAACATGGTGTTCAACTTCATCCTGCTGGCCGTGCTGTACCAGGTGATGGTGCCGGACGCGCTGAAGGCACAGGGCGTGATGGCGGCCATCGGCAAGCAGCCGGGCCTGCACCTGGCACTGGGCATCGCCAGCGCGCTGTCCAGTTACCTGAACCTGGGCCTGCTCTGGTACTGGCTGGGCAAGACCGAGGTCTACCAGCGCCGGCCGGGCTGGGGCGGCTATCTGGTACGCCTGGTGCTGGCCTGTGCGGCCATGGTTGGCGTGTTGCTGGCCCTGCTGCACTGGCTGCCGGGCTTCTCGGCGATGAGCGTGTGGGAGCGGATCGGTGCCCTGGCGCTGCTGGTCGGCGGCGGTGGCGCGACCTATGCGGTGGCCATGCTGGCGATGGGCTTCCGCCCGCGCGACCTGCGCGGGCATTGATCGCGGCCCGTGGCGGCTATACTTCAGGGTTACACCATTGAAGCGGCGGCCCCGGTCGGGCCGGAACGAGAGTTGATGAGCAGGCTGTTCAGAAGCGTCGAGGGCGGGGAGCTGTTCCCGAACGGAAGCGTGGTCTGTATCGGTGCATTCGACGGCCTCCACCTGGGCCATCGTGCGCTGGTCCGCCACGCGGTTGCCCGCGCGCGCGCCTTGGGCGTGGCCGCAGTGGCCGTGGCATTCGAGCCGCTGCCGCGTGAATTCTTCGCCCAGGGCACGCCGCCGCCGCGGCTGACCCTGGCGCGCAGCAAGGTCGAGATCCTGCGCGAGCTTGGCGTCGATGCGATCGGCCTGCTGCGTTTCGATGCGGCGATGGCGGCGATGCCGGCCGAGACTTTCGTGCGCCAGTTGCTGGTGCACCGGCTGGGCGCCCGCGAAGTGTGGATCGGGCCGGAGTTCTGCTTCGGCAACCGCCGCCGCGGCGATCTGTCCCTGCTGCAGAAGATGGGCGCCGAACTCGGCTTCACCGCGGGCGAGATCGAAGCGGTGGACCTGCATGGCGAGCGCATCTCCAGCACCCGCATCCGCCAGTTGCTGCAGGAGGGCGATTTCGCCCGTGCCGGCGACCTGCTCGGCCGTCCGTACGCGATCAGCGGACGGGTGGTGCGCGGGCGCCAGCTCGGCCGCACGCTGGGCTTCCCCACCGCCAACCTGCGCTTCCCGAAGACCCCGGCGCTGTCGGGCATCTACGCGACCTGGGTGCACGGCGTGTTCGACCAGCCGTGGCCCTCGGTGTCCAGCTTCGGTACGCGGCCGACGGTGGAGGGCGTGGAGCCGCTGCTGGAAGCCCACCTGTTCGATTTCCAGGGCGACCTGTACGGGCGCCACATCGACGTGGAGTTCGTCGCCAAGCTGCGCGACGAAGAAAAATTCAATGATCTGGCGGCGCTGACCGACCAGATGCACCGCGACGCCGAACAGGCGCGCGCCATCCTTTCCGAACATAGATTGCGAGCCACTGCGTGAGCCAGGACTACAAGACCACCCTGAACCTGCCAGCCACCGAATTCCCGATGCGCGGCGATCTGCCCAAGCGCGAGCCGGGCATTCTGGCGCGGTGGGAAGAGCAGGGGCTCTACCAGCAGCTGCGCGACAACGCCGCCGGCCGCCCGCTGTTCGTGCTGCATGACGGCCCGCCGTACGCCAACGGCCGCATCCACCTGGGCCACGCGGTCAACAAGATCCTGAAGGACATCATCGTCAAGTCGCGCTACCTGGCCGGCTTCGATGCGCCCTACGTGCCGGGCTGGGACTGCCATGGCCTGCCGATCGAGATCGCGGTCGAGAAGAAGTGGGGCAAGGTCGGCACCAAGCTCGACGCCGTCGAATTCCGCCAGAAGTGCCGCGAGTTCGCCGAAGAGCAGATCAACATCCAGCGCGTGGACTTCAAGCGCCTGGGCGTGACCGGTGACTGGGACAACCCGTACAAGACCCTGAGCTTCGACTTCGAAGCCAACGAGATCCGCGCGCTGGCCAAGGTCGTGGCCAACGGCCACCTGGTCCGCGGCGCCAAGCCGGTGTACTGGTGCTTCGACTGTGGCTCGGCGCTGGCCGAGGCCGAGATCGAATACCAGGAAAAGGAATCGCCGGCGATCGACGTGGCCTACGCCGCGCGCGATGCGCAGGCCATCGGCCAGGCGTTCGGCGTGAGCGTGCCGGCCGACGTTGAAGTGGCCGTGCCGATCTGGACCACCACCCCGTGGACGCTGCCGGCCTCGCTGGCGGTGTCGCTGGGCGCAGAGATCAATTACGTACTGGCCGAGGGCCCGGCGCACAACGGCAAGCGCCGCTGGCTGGTGCTGGCCGCGGCCCTGGCCGAGCGCGCACTGCAGCGCTACGGCGTGGACGAAGTGGTGCTGCACGGTGAAACCACCGGCGCGGCGCTGGAGAACCAGCTGCTGGCGCACCCGTTCTACCCGGAGCGCGAGATCCTGGTCCTCAATGGCGACCATGTGTCCGACGAGGACGGTACCGGTGCGGTGCACACCGCGCCCGGCCACGGCCAGGAAGACTTCGTGGTCAGCCAGAAGTACGGCCTGCTGGACAAGTACAACGCCGGCCAGGTGACTCCGATCGACGGGCGCGGCGTGTACCTGGAATCGACCCCGCCGGCCGGTGACGTGGTGCTGGCCGGCCAGCACCTGTGGAAGGCGCAGGAGGCCATCGTCGGCGTGCTGCGCGACAACGGTTCGCTGCTGGCCTTCCACCCGATCCGCCACAGCTACCCGCACTGCTGGCGCCACAAGACGCCGGTGGTGTTCCGCGCCACCCCGCAGTGGTTCATCTCGATGGACAAGGCCAACCTGCGCAACGATGCGCTGGCCGCCATCGACACCGTCGGCTGGTTCCCGACCTGGGGCAAGGCGCGCATCCAGAGCATGGTCGACGGTCGCCCGGACTGGACGATCTCGCGCCAGCGCACCTGGGGCGTACCGATCGCACTGTTCACCCACCGCCAGACCGGCGAGATCCACCCGCGCTCGGTGGAGCTGATGCAGCAGGTCGCCGACCGCGTCGAAGCCGAGGGCATCGACGTGTGGTACTCGCTGGATGCCGCCGAACTGCTGGGCGCCGAAGCGGCCGACTACGAGAAGGTCACCGACATCCTCGACGTCTGGTTCGATTCGGGCGTGACCCATGAAGGCGTGCTCGCCGCGCGAGGCTTCGGCAAGCCGGCCGACCTGTACCTGGAAGGTTCCGACCAGCACCGCGGCTGGTTCCAGTCCTCGCTGCTGACCGGCGTGGCGATCGACAAGCGCGCGCCATACAAGCAGTGCCTGACCCACGGCTTCACCGTGGACGAGCACGGCCGCAAGATGTCCAAGTCGCTGGGCAACGGCATCGAGCCGCAGGACATCATGAACAAGCTGGGCGCGGACATCCTGCGCCTGTGGATCGCCTCGGCCGACTACAGCAACGAGATGTCGCTGTCGCAGGAGATCCTCAAGCGAAACGCCGACGCCTACCGTCGCCTGCGCAACACCGCGCGCTTCCTGCTCGGCAACCTGGACGGCTTCGATCCGGCCCAGCACCTGCAACCGCTCGAGCAGATGGTCGCGCTGGACCGCTGGATCGTGCATCGCGCGTGGGAGCTGCAGGAGAAGATCAAGGCGGCCTACGACGGCTACAACATGGCCGAGATCGTGCAGCTGCTGCTGAACTTCTGCAGCGTGGACCTGGGCTCGCTGTACCTGGACGTGACCAAGGACCGCCTGTACACGATGCCGACCGATTCGCACGGTCGCCGTTCGGCACAGAGCGCGATGTACCACATCGCCGAAGCGTTCACCCGCTGGGTGGCGCCGATCCTGACCTTCACCGCCGACGAGCTGTGGGGTTACCTGCCGGGCGAGCATGCCGGCCACGTGCTGTTCACCACCTGGTACGACGGCCTGGCGCCGCTGCCGGCCGATGCCCAGCTCAACGCCGCCGACTTCGACCAGCTGCTGGCCGTGCGCGAGCAGGTCGCCAAGGTGCTCGAGCCGATGCGTGCCAACGGCGCCATTGGTGCCGCGCTGGAAGCGGAAATCACCATCGCCGCCAGCGAAGAGCAGGCCGCGCGCTGGCAGCCGCTGGCCGATGAACTGCGCTTCCTGTTCATCAGTGGCGACGTGCAGGTGCGCCCGGCGACCACCGACGAGGTGTTCGTCAGCGCCCAGCCGACCACCAAGGCCAAGTGCGTGCGCTGCTGGCACCACCGCGCCGATGTCGGCAGCAACGCCGACCATCCGGAACTGTGCGGCCGCTGCGTGAGCAACGTCACCGGCGCCGGCGAACTGCGGAGCTGGTTCTGATGAGCGCCGCACGTCCGCATCCGAACGCCCTGGTCTGGCTGCTGCTGTCGGCCGCCATCATCGGCCTGGATCAGTGGTCCAAGGCCTGGGTGCTGTCGAGCCTGCCTGAATTCCAGCCGGTGGTGGTCATCGACGGCTTCTGGAACTGGTACCGCACCTACAACACCGGTGCGGCGTTCAGTTTCCTGAGCGACGCCGGTGGCTGGCAGAAGTACTTCTTCACCGCGCTGGCGATCGCCATCAGCGGCCTGATGGCCTGGTGGCTGCGCGGTACCGCCCGCGGCAACTGGAAGGCCGCGGTGCCGTATGCACTGATCATCGGCGGCGCGATCGGCAACGTGATCGACCGCCAGGTGCACGGCCACGTGGTCGATTTCATCCAGTGGTACGTGGGCAGCTACACCTGGCCCTCGTTCAACATCGCCGACTCGGCCATCGTGGCGGGTGCCATCGGCATCGCCCTGTTTGGCCTGTTCGACGGCAAGTCCGCCAAAAAGGCGGATAATGCCAACCCGAAACCGTAAGCCGGCCGCTGCCGGGAGATTGAACTGATGGATGTGCTGCTCGCCAACCCGCGTGGTTTCTGTGCCGGTGTCGATCGTGCGATCGAGATCGTCAAGCGCGCGATCGAAACGCTGGGCGCGCCCATCTACGTCCGCCATGAAGTGGTGCACAACCGCTTCGTGGTCGACGACCTGAAGCAGCGCGGTGCGATCTTCGTCGAGGAACTCGACGAAGTGCCGGACAACAACACGGTCATCTTCAGCGCCCATGGCGTGTCCCAGGCCGTGCGCCAGGAAGCCGAGCGCCGTGGCCTGAAGGTGTTCGACGCCACCTGTCCGCTGGTGACCAAGGTCCACTTCGAGGTTGCCCGCCACTGCCGTGCCGGCCGTGACGTGGTGCTGATCGGCCATGCCGGCCACCCGGAAGTGGAAGGCACCATGGGCCAGTGGAACCGCGAAGCCGGCACCGGCCAGATCTACCTGGTCGAAGATGTGGAGCAGGTCGCCACGCTGCACATCAACCAGCCGGAAAACTTCGCCTACACCACCCAGACCACGCTGTCGGTGGACGACACGCGCGGCATCATCGATGCGCTGCGCGAGCGTTTCCCGGCGATGCAGGGCCCGAAGAACGACGACATCTGCTACGCCACGCAGAACCGCCAGGACGCCGTGCGCGACCTGGCCAAGCGCTGTGACCTGGTGCTGGTGGTCGGCTCGCCGAACAGCTCCAACTCCAACCGCTTGAGCGAGCTGGCCCGTCGTGAGGGCGTGGAGTCGTACCTGATTGACGGCGCGCACGAGATTGACCCGCAGTGGGTGCAGGGCAAACAGCACATCGGCGTGACCGCCGGTGCATCGGCACCGCAGGTGCTGGTCGATGGCGTGCTGGCGCGCCTGGCCGAGCTGGGCGCGACCGGCGTCGGCGAGCTGGACGGCGAACCGGAATCGATGGTGTTCGCGCTGCCGAAGGAACTGCGTCTGCGCCTGGTCGACTGACCGGGCCTGACTCTGGTGGGTGCGGACCTTGGTCCGCACTGCTTCTCGGTGCATTCCATCCACGCATGGCGTGGATCTACTGAAACCGCTCTGGTGGATGCGAACCTGCACAAGGTGGGTGCGAACCTTGGTTCGCACGCTTTTGGGCATGGGTGGATGGGCGCTCGCCCATGACCTTTGGCCATGGGGCAGGGCAGCGCACAGGCCTAGCATCGGAGGATTCTCCGTTGTTGGAAGTTGCCCGATGAAGACCCGAGCCCTGGCGATGTCATTGCTGTTCGCGCTGGCGGTCACGCCCGCACTGGCGCAGACCTCGCCACCGGCGACCGCGGCGGCTCCCGGCCTGCTGCGCATCGATGTGGATGCGCGCGATCTGGCCCGGCGCATCTTCAAGGTGACTGCCACCGTACCGGCCAAGCCCGGGCCGATGACCCTGCTGTACCCGCAGTGGATTCCCGGCAACCATTCGCCCACCGGCCCGATCGACAAGCTGGCCGGCCTGCGCGTGACCGCCAACGGCAAGCCGCTGGCCTGGCAGCGTGACCAGTACAACGTCTATGCGTTCAAGGTGGACGTGCCCGAGGGCGTGAGCGAGATCGTGGCGCACTTCGACTTCCTGTCCTCGCAGGGCGGCAGCCAGGGCCGGGTGGTGATGACCCCGGAGATGCTCAACCTGCAGTGGAACGCCAACTCGCTGTACCCGGCCGGGGTGGATGCACGCAACCTGCAGGCGCAGGCCAGCGTGACCCTGCCCAAGGGCTGGTCGTTCGCCACTGCGCTGGAGACCGCGCGCCGCGATGGCGATACCGTGGTGTTCAAGCCGATCTCCTATGACCACCTGGTCGATTCGCCGTTGTTTGCCGGCGAACACTACCAGCGCATCGATCTCGATCCGGGCGCGAAGGTGCCGGTACACCTCAATGTGTTCGCCGACGAGGCCAAGTCGCTGAAGCCGAGCGAGGCACAGATCTCCATGCATCGTGCGCTGGTGCAGCAGGCCGACAAGCTCTACGGTGCGCGTCACTACAACCACTATGAATTCCTGCTGGCGTTGACCGACCGCCTCGGCGGCATCGGCCTGGAGCATCATCGTTCCAGCGAGAACAGCGCCGACCCGGGGTACTTCACCGAGTGGGACAGCAATGCGTGGATGCGCGACCTGCTGCCGCATGAGTACACCCATTCCTGGAACGGCAAGTACCGTCGCGGCGCGGATCTCGCCACCGCCAACTTCAACACGCCGATGGGCGACAGCCTGCTGTGGGTATACGAAGGCCAGACCCAGTTCTGGGGACAGGTGCTGGCGGCGCGTTCGGGCCTGTGGTCGACCGCGCAGGCGCGCGACATGCTGGCCAATGTGGCCGCGACCTATGATCGTGGCCGCCCCGGACTGGCCTGGCGCCCGCTGCAGGACACCACCAACGACCCGACCATCGCGCAGCGCCGCACGCTGCCTTACCGCAACTACCAGATGAGCGAGGACTACTACTCCGGCGGCCAGATGCTGTGGTTGGAAGTGGAGGGCAAGCTGCGCGAACTGAGTGGTAACCGGCGCAGCCTGGATGATTTCGCGCGCGCCTTCTTCGGGGTCGGCAACGGCGACTGGGACGTCAATCCCTACACCTTCGACGACGTGGTCGCGACCTTGAACGGCATCGCGCCGTACGACTGGGCGACGTTCCTGCGCGGTCGCCTGGATGGCCATGGTTCGTTGACCGGTGGCCTGGAACTGGCCGGCTGGAAGCTGGTCTACCGCGATACTCCGAACGACGCCTACAAGGCGCAGGAAAAGCGCGCGAAGGCGGCGCTGCTCGCCTATTCGCTGGGCGCGACCGTGCTCGACAGCGGCGTGGTCGGCGACGTGATCTGGGACAGCCCGGCGTTCAATGCCGGCCTGGCGCCGGGCATGAAGGTGATTGCCGTTGGCGGCCGCGAGTACAGCAGCCAGCGCTTGAAGGATGCAGTAGCCACGGCGGCGAAGGACAGGGCGCCGATCGTGCTGCTGGTGAAGCAGTTCGACCGCATCGAAACGATGAACATCGACTATCACGGTGGCCTGCAGTATCCGGTGCTGGAGCGCATCGCCGGCAAACCTGACCGCCTTGCGGATCTGTGGAAGGCACGATGAAGCCGCGCGCCCGCGATGGTCTGATCCTGCTGATGGCGATCCTGGCCATCATCGGCGCGTTCCTGCACGGTGACGGGCGCTGGCTGCATTGGCTGGCCAAGCCGACCACCACGCTGCTGATCGCCGCCATCGCCTGGCGGGTGCGTGATCCCGCGCAGCCGTTCTACCGTCGCGCGGTGCTGGCCGGCATGCTGCTGTCGTGTGTGGGTGACATCGCGCTGATGCTGCCGATGGACGCGTTCGTACCGGGGCTGGTGGCGTTCCTGCTGGCGCACCTCTGCTACATCGTCGCCTTCCGCGATGGCCTGCGTGCCGGGCGCGGCCTGCTCGCCGCCAGCGTCCTGCTCGGCGCATTCGCTGTACTCAATGTACTTGGCCTGTGGCCGCACCTGCCTGCACCGATGCGTATTCCGGTGCTGGCGTACGTGGTGGTGCTGGCCTCGATGGCGGTGCTGGCACTGGCACGCCAGTGGCGCCGGCCACAGCCCGCTACCGTTGAAGCCAGCAGCGCGCGCTGGGCTGCCGCCGGTGCGCTGCTGTTCGTCGCCAGCGATTCACTGCTGGCCTGGGATCGATTCGCAGGAGGCCTGCCGCTGGCCAGCCTGCTGGTGTTGTCCACCTACTACGGCGCGCAGTACGCCATCGCCCGCTCGGTGAAATAGCAAAAAAGGGGACGGAGGGGATTAAGTCGCAGACGGCACCAAGGCACAAACGACTTAATCCCCTCCGTCCCCTTTTTGCGTCGACTATCGGTGGCTTGTGCTGCGCAGGGCACCCTGTGCGTCGAAGGAGAGGCGTGCGGACTGGCGATCACCGGCGACCTCGTCCGGCAGCCAGACCAGAGTGCCCCCCTTGCGCACGATCACATAGACGTGACCGACTTCACCCGGTGTGCCCATCAAGGCGTTGCGCTGTGCCTGCAGCGCCTGGGCGACGCGTGGCACCGCCTCGAAATCGATGTTGGCCAGCGCTGTGCTGCTGCGGCGCAGGGTGATGGTGGGGGCGAAGCGTTGCGGATCGACCGGGGCGCCCTTGCGCCACTGGCCGCGCTCGAAATGGTAGCTGTCCACGCGCGAGGGGTGCTGCGGATCGACCAGGTCCAGGTTGATGCGGCCGTCATCATAGAAGTGGATGCTGTGGAACACCGTCAATCGATGCCCGGCCAGTGCCGGCAGTTCTTCGAGTGCCTGGCGAGCCGCCAGCAGATGGTCGGCATCGAACAGGCGATTGCTGCGCGCGGGAATCGGCGCAGGCTGCGGTCCGGCAGGCACGGTAACGCCGGGCGCAAGCGATGCAGGCTGTTCGCGCGGCGCCTGCGACGAAACGAATGGCGGCAACCGATCGGCCTGCACCGAATGGCCCAGCGTTTCGCCCAGCGTCTGCAGCGCACCCCCTGCGATGGCAACGCCGGCCAGCACCAGCAGTACCACGGAGAACACCAGGCGGGTCGAGGGCGGCTGCTTCATATACCCTCCAGGCGCACGTTGCCGCGATCTTCCGGGTCGTACAGCAGCGTGACCTGCTCGCGGGGAAGGTTGGCCAGCTCGATCAACGGGATGAAACGGCGCACGCTCACCTGCTGTACGCCGCCTTCGCGGTCGATGTACTCCAGCTGGAATTCCACCTGCGGCTGTTCGTTGAGGTAGGTGCCGGTCTGGCGCAGCTTCAGCACCTTCGCCTCCACGCCGATGCCGCGATACTTCAGCGCGTCACCGCGGGCATCGGCCTGCAGCACGCGACCCAGCAGGCGCAGGCCCAGCGCATAGCCGCACAACACCAGCGGACACACCAGCAGCGGATGGCCGAACGACAGGAAGGTCCAGCCCAGGCCTTCGCTCTGCAGGCGATAGGCGAACACGTAGGCACTGGCAACTGCGACGATGCCGATGGCCGCGCCGATGCCGCGACGCCAGAGGCTGCCGACATCCAGTTCGGGCTCGGCGCCCTCCAGCACCACGTTGGGGAACTCGCCCGGCGCACTGCTCACGCGTGCCTCGATGCGCTTGCCGGCGATGAAGCGTTGCAGTTGTGGCTTGCTGTCGACCACCAGCATCTGTTCGCTGATCGGTGTGCCGGACAGGTTCTGGAAGCGCAACTGCAGCTTCCACTGTGCGAAGCCACGTACATGCGCGCCGGTCTGCCCGGCCTGTTCGATCAGGGCATCACGCAGCTCACCGTCGGCCAGGATCGAGCGCACCCGATGCAGGGCGCGCGGTGGGCCCAGCAGCAGGTAGTGCAGGAAGGCGAGCAGCAACGCCAGCCACAGGGCCAGCGACAGGGCGAGCAGCAGCAGTGCCAGCCAGGGTGCGCTGCGGTCGGCCAGCTGCACCGGCCACGACGTGCCGAAGTAGAGAATGCACGGGAAGGGCAACGCGAAGAACAGCAGGAACGCGCCCCAGAACCAGAGATAGGCCTTCATGGGGTGGTGGGGGACCGATGGAACAGGGCGCGTAGGGTACTACGCTCAGCGGATCTGCAGGGTCAGCAGGAAGTAGCGGCCGAGTGGGTCGTCCAGCCCCGGCATCTGCCCGCCATTGCCGACCAGATAGTTCACCGGTTGCGTGTCGAGCACGTTGTGCACGTCCAGCGCAGCGACCACGCGCGGCCCCAGGCGTCGCGCGAGATGCAGGTTCCAGCGCAGCTGGCGGGGGTTCATGCAATGCTTCTGCCCGCGCTGCTCCTCCGGGCATTCCGCACCGGGCAGCCAGGCGCGCGTGCGCCCCACCTGGTTGCCGCGCAGGGCGATGTCCCAGTTGCTGTTCTGCCACTGTACGTTGAGCACGGCAGCCATCGTCGGCGTGACATGGCCGCGCAGGTCCACCGTTGCATCATGGCCACGTTCGCGGCGCAGTTCCTGCTGTTTCAGCGCATCGAGCGAGAACAGCCACTGGCCGGTGCTGCCGGTGTCGATGTGGTACTCCCCGCGCAGTACCCAGTTGCGCGAGGTGGTGCGGCCGATGTTGTCGAAGGACAGGCGCAGGCTGCTCAGGTGGCCGTCCTCGTCCAGCTCCCAGGTGCCGCGGTTCCACACTGCGTCGGTCGGTTGCAGGGCCAGGATCTCGTTGCGCAGTTCGACGATGTTGTGCGTGAGTGACAGCGAGAACGTGTCGGTCGGCGTCCAGGTCGCGGCCAGGGAATGACTGAGCGACCGCTCGGCCTTCAACGCATCGTTCTCCACCACGTCCACGGTGACGCTGCAGCGTCCGTTGCCGGTGCTCTGCGCGCAGTCGGGCAGTGCGCTGGAGGCGGGCAGTTCGATCGCGCCGAAATAGCCCGGTGGTCGCCGCTGCTCGAACAGGCTGGGCGCACGGTAGCCGCGCCCGCTGGCAAGCAGGAATGACCACTGCGGCGTGGGGCTCCAGCGCAGGCCCACACGGGGCGAGAAGGCCTGGTAGTCGCCATCGCGGTCCCAGCGTGCTGCCAGGTCCATGCGCAGCGTGTGCGCCAGGGGCAGGCCGAGTTCGGCGTAGGCGCCGCCACTGCGGCGCGCCAGGTGGCGCTGCTCCTGCGGCAGGCCCAGCGCCAGGTCACCCTGGCTCAGCAGTGCGTCGGGATGCGAGGTCCAGCGTTCCTGGCGCAGGTCGATGCCGGTGGCCAGCTGTGCGTGGCCGCCGGCCAGCGGCATCAACTCGCGCTGCATGCCCCACCAGCCCTGCCACTGCTCGGTACGCCCGCGGTTGCGGATCGATGGGAACAACTGCTCGGCCGCGCCTGCCGGCAGCGATGTGAAGCCGGGCAGGAAGTCCAGCGTCTCCGCCGCACGCAGCAGCGGCTCGGCGCGCACGGTGCCCGACGTGGACAGGGTGACATCGCTGCGTTGTGCACTGATGCCGGCGTCCCAGCTGCGCCGGCCCTGGTCACGGCCGATGCCGAAGGTGACGTCGGCGTCGGTGGCGCGTACATGCGGGCGCACGTTGCCGGCTTCGCGCAGCACGCTGTTGAAGGTGAACCCATACAGGCCGATGGCAACGGCGGTCGGGCCAAGGTCGAAGCGCTGCCGGTTGTGGCTGGCCCGCGCCTCGGCGTAGGCATAGCGACCTTCGCCGCGTTCATGCCGGTAGCGCAGGTAGGCCGAGGCGGTATCCGAGGCCGGTTGCAGCGAACGCGGGCGTGCGCTGTCGAACCAGCAGGCGCCATCGCGCCGTTTCAAGGGCCCTTCGCAGCGTTTTGCCGGCCAGTAGCGTCCATCGCGGAACGCGCCGATCAGGTACTGCGAGGTTTCCGCATGCCATTGGCGGCGATCACCGGCCACATGGTCGATGCGGTGCAGGTCGATGCCGGCGAACCAGCGGTCCCCTCCGTCGCGCACGCCACCGGTGGCCGCCTGCACGCGATACTGGCCGGCGTCACCGCGCCCGCTCAGGCCGGTCTGCAGCATGGCTTCAGGGCCGTCGGCCTGGTCGCGCAGGATGATGTTGACCACGCCGGACATCGCGTCGGCACCATAGATGGCGGAGGCGCCGCCACGCACCAGTTCGATGCGTTCGACGAAGCTGAGCGGGATTCCCCCAAGATCGGTGAGCCCACCCTGTTCCAGCGACACCATGGGATAGCGTGGCAGGCGCCGGCCATTGACCAGGAACAAGGTCGCACGCGGGCCCATGCCGTCCAGGCTGGTGGTGGTGGCCGCACCCACCGGCAGGTACTGCGAATCGCCGCTGCGCGAGGTGCTCATCGCCGGGTGGCCGTTCATGCCCGGCAAGTGCCGCAGCAGGTCGAACAGGCTGCCGTAGCCGCTGCGCAGGATGTCATCGCGGTCGATGATGGTGACCGGCAGCGTGGTCTGCACGGAGGTGCGTGGCAGCCGGCTGCCGGTAACATGGATCGGCGCCAGTTCCACCTGCGGTGGAGCGTCTGCGGTCTTGTGTGGCGCAGGTGCTGCAGGCGTGGCGCGTGCCGCGCCCGACGGCGGCGATGGTGGCGCGGGGTGGGTGCGGCGGACGACGAATCCGCCAGCAGGCGTACGCAGGATGCTCACCGGCATGCCGGCAACCAGTTCCTTCAGGGCCGCGGCCGCATCGCGGTGGCCATGGGTGCCGGCCGTGCGCAGGCCATCCAGCTCACGCGCATCGAACAGCAGGGCAATGCCGCTCTGTCGCGCCCATTGCTGCAGGGCCGGTGCCAGCGGGCCCGAACCAACATCGACCTCCAGGGTGCCCGCCTGCTCGGCGGCACCCGCAGACGGCAGCGCGGGGATGCTCAGCGCGAGGCAGAACAGGGTGCGGAGCAGCCCCCCCTGCAGCGCGCCCGGTACTGCCATCACCGCAGGCCTCCTCAGTACGTGCGGCGCAGTTCCAGCGCGCCATCCGGTCGCGTCTGGCCAGCCACCGACCAACCCAGTTCCAGTGCCGACAGCAGTTCCTGCGCGTCGCCGGCACGGAAGGTGCCACTCACCGCCAGGTTGGCGATCTCCGGATCGGCGATCACCAGCGGCGTGCGGCCGTAGCGGTTCATGCGTTCGACCACGATCGACAGCGGCGTGGCATCGAACACCAGCTGTCCCTGCAGCCAGCCTTCAGCGGCGGTATTGGACGACAGCGCCGGGCCGGGCTGGATGCGGCCCGACGGCAGCACCTGCAGTTGCTGGCCGGGTGCCAGGGTGTGCTGGGTCCCGCCATTGCTGACCTCGACCGCGCCCTCCAGCAGCGCGACTTCGACCAGGCCGTCGTGCAGGCGTTCCACCTGGAAGGTGGTGCCGATGTCGCGGATGGTGCTGTCGCCGGCGCGCAGCTGCAGCGCCTTGCCCGACGGTGCAACCTGCAGCTGCACGCGCCCGCGCTCCAGTACCAGGTTGCGGTGGCGCCAACCGAAACGGGCGTGCAGGGTGGTGCCGGCATCCAGTGTCGCTACGCTGCCATCGGCCAGCGTCTGTTGCCGGGGCTGGTGGGAATCGTTGGCATAACGCAGCGGCGTAGGGTTGCCGTCGACCGCCACCATCCAGCCGATCCCGACGGCCAGGCAGACGCCTGCGGCAGCCGCCAGCGCCGGCAGCCAGCGGCGCCGCACCGGTCGCGCCACGCGTGCCGCGGCAGTGCGCAGCCACGGGTCGGCGGCCAGTTCCTCGCCCTGCTGGAACAGCGTCTCGGCCTGGATCCAGGCGGTGACATGCGCCGGGTCTTCGGCCAGCCAGTCCTCGAACGTCTCGCGCTCGGCCGGCGTACAGTCCGCAGCTTCCAGCCGCGCGACCCAGGTGCTGGCGCGTTCGAACAGCTGGGTGTCTTCCCTGGGCCTGGCGTGACTCATCCGTTGTCCCTGTCGTTGTGCAGCGGATCCGATCCGAGTTCCTGGCGCAGGCCCTGCAGGGCGCGGGCGATATGTTTTTCCACGGTCTTGGCAGTAATTCCACAGTGCCGCGCGATCTGCGTATAGCTCATGCCGGTGATCCGGTTGAGCAGGTACACCTCGCGCGCGCGCTCGGGCAGCTTGAACAGGGCCTGCCGCAGCAGGGACAGCATCTGCCCGGACTCGGCCTGGCGCAATGGATCGGGCGACGTGCTGGAAGGCTCGTTGCCGCCATCATGCTCGGCCAGGGACAGATGCGGCCGCGACTGCGACGAACGGCCGCGGTCTGCCAGGCGGTTGCGGGCGATACGATACAGCAGCAACCGCAGCTCTTCGGCACTGTGCGCGCGATAGCGGATCAACCGCTCCATGCAGTCCTGCGCGATGTCCTCGGCATCCTCCGGCCCAACACCGCGCGTGCGCAGGAACGCGCACAACGGCGCGCGTTCTTCCCGCACGAACGCAATGAACGCGTCCGTCGGCACGGACAGGTCCGGCGCGCGATGGATCAGAGGAGAGGGGGTGGACAGGGCTGGCCTCGTGCTTCGGTGGCAGGTGCGTCTTCGAGTTTTACGCGACGATGACCGGATGGGGAAGAGTGTGCAGGGCCCCTGATTCCATTGTGAATGCATTCATGTTTCGGGGGGCGGTGCGCTGGGGGAGATCGCACCGCCCGGACGTTGAACTCTTGACCCGTGTGTTGCGGGTGGAGAGAGAACATATGAAGCATTCGAAGTTGAGCCTGGCCCTGGCAGGGCTGATGGGTATCACTGTCATCGCGGCGGCTGATGACGTCATGGCGATGAATTATCACGTGCAGGATGATCGCGTCTTCCTCAGCGGCGGCGTAACCGTTGCCGATGTGGTGGCGCTGCCCGCGCTGCTGGCCAAGGCGCAGGCCGAAGGCCGCCCGATCCGCGAAGTCGTGCTGCGCACCTCCAATGGTGGCGCGCTGATCGCCGGTGAGTGGCTGCAGGCGATGATCCGCACCCAGGGCCTGGACACCATCGTGTCCGGCCACTGCATTTCGTCCTGCTCGATCATGCAGTCCGGCGGCGTCAACCGTTATCTCGGCGGCGACCTGCCGGTGGTCGATTCAGTGCAGATCCATGCTGCCAGCAGTGGTGGCAGGATCACCTACGCACCGTCGCCGCGCATGACCCAGATCTACACCGGCAACTATGGCGGCGGCATGGATGCCGGCCTGTTGCACAAGGCCATGTACGAAGTGGTGGCGCCCAATGGCCTGCTGGTGTTCCGCGACCCGGCGCGTACCACGGGTACGTCGGTTACCTTCGATCCGGATGGCAGCGGCAGCAAGCTGGAGTCATTCCCGGGTCAGGACATCCGCAGCAACAACATCATCAACACGGCAGGCTATCGCGATCCAGGCGACACCCTTCGTGTCACCAGCAACGTCAGCGGCGACATCAATCCGGGCTACCTGCGCACCGCGCGCCAGCTGCAGGCCTTCGTCGACGACGATTTCGCGCGCTGGAACACCGACTGGGCCAGCACCTACATCAACTACGCGGTAAGCCTGTACAACTTCTCCACGCGCGGGGCGAACGGCATCGGCGCGCAGTCGTTGCAGCAGCTGCTTGCCGACCCCGACCTCCAGGACGAACTGCGCGGCCAGCTGCGGCTGGCCGATCTGGATGTCTCGACCCTGGCCAACTCCGCTGGCGTGATCCGCGTCAGCAATGGCGCCACCTGGCGCACCGCCGAAACCACCGGCGCCGATTTCATGCTGGTCGACAACGGCACCATCGCATTGGAGGGCGGTGCGCTGCGCACCCCTGAGCTGCGGGTGATGCCGGGCAGCGTCGTGGTCGGTCATGGTGATATCGCATCGGTGGGCATCGACACCGATGCACTGCTGGATGGCAGCGGCCCCTCCTGGCGCGAGGACGGCTTCAACCGCCTGCGCGTGTTCGGCACGCTGATGCCGCGCGGCGGTGATCTGGTGACCCACGGCTACGTCAACATCATGCCCGGCGGCCAGCTGCTGTTCGACGTTACCGAGGCCGGTGGCACCGGCAGTGGCCGCCTGCGCGTCGGCACTTTCTACGATGACGGCGCCGAAGAGGGCGCGCTGGTGATCGCGCAGGGTGCACACCTGGCCTTGAACGTCGCCCAGGGCTTCTACGCCGGCGCCTACCGCCGCGACCTGGTGGAAGGGCCGATCTACCAGGGCGGTTTCCAGGATGTCGTGCGACTGGGCGACACCGGCTACAGCGCCAGCATCACTGCGGGCGAAGTATTCCGCCCGCGCCACAATTCGCTGCTCAGCTTCAACGTCAACCAGACGGCCGACGGCCTGTGGCTGACCGCCAACCCGGGCTTCGACCAGCTGGGGCTGTTTGCCAACGGCACCTCCGGCGATGGACTGGGGCGCGCGCTGGCAGCCGCATCGGATCGCCAGGACAGCGGCCTGAAGTCGCTGCTCGGCGCGCTGCAGTTCACCGACCGCGATGTGATCGCACAGCAGGCCGGCGCCCTGCGCGGTGATGCCCATGCCAGCCTGCGCCTGGCCGACAACGCACTGCTGGGCAGCATCGGCAACGTGGTGCAGCAGCACCAGGCGGCGATGCGCAGTGGCGGCGATGCCGATGGCCTGGCCTCCCAAGCGGCGCAGTCGGTCTCGACGCAGCCGGGCATGCGCCATGGCAGCCTGTTCAACCAGCTGGCCATGCATCTGGTCGAACCGGCCGGCGAAGTGACTGGCGGTGGCGGTGCGACGGGACGCAGCCATGGCCTGTGGGCGCGCGGTTTCGCCAGCCATGGCCGCATCGACGCCGACGGTGGCGTGGCCGGCATGAGCCACAACATCGGTGGCATCGTGGTCGGTGCCGATACCCGTCTGGCCGATGACCGCGTCACCCTGGGTGTCAGCGTGGCCGCGGCCGACATGTCGACCAAGGCCAGCGACGGCTCCGGCTTCAGTGGTGACGTGCGCGCGCTGGACGTGGGCGGGTACATGGATGCGACCTATTCGCGTGGCTACCTGTCGGCGGCCGTGCGCTACACCGATCTGCGCCATGACACCCGCCGCAACCTCTCCGCCATCGAGGGCCTGCAGCAGCCGCTGCGTGCCCGATACAGCAACGATGCGGTCTCGGCGCGGGTCGAACATGCGTTCTCCTTCACCACCGGCAAGGGACTGGTGATCCAGCCGCTGTTGCCGGTGGTGGATTACGCGCGGACCTCGGCCACCCGTTTCAACGAAGGGCAGGGCGCCGGTGCGCTGGTGGGGCGTGGCGGCAGCCTGGAGAGCATCCGCGTTGGTGCCGGCCTGCAGTTGTTCAAGACCTTCGAGGGCAACAACGGCGAGCGCATCACCCCGCGTGCCCGCGTGGTCTGGCAGAAGGAGCTGGGCGATTCACAGGCGCGCTACAGCACTGGTTTCGCTGCGGCCCCGGACCTGGTGTTTGGTGCCAGCAGCCAGGCCGTGGGCGAGCAGGTGCTGGCCTGGAACGTGGGCGTGACCAGTCGCGCCAGCGAGCGCCTGTCGATCATGGCCGACTACGTGGGTGAGCGCCGCGACGGGCAGATCCAGAACGGCGTGATGCTGGGCCTGGGCTATCGGTTCTAAGTGGTACTCGGCCCCGGCGATATCCGTATCGCCGGGGCCATCCCATCAGGGCAGGTGCTGCGGTATGGTCGGCAGGGAACTCCAGCCAGGCCCGTCCATGCAGATCGCCGTTTTCAGTGCCCGCCCCTACGATCGTCGCTTCCTGGACGAGGCCAACCAGCGCGATGCGGCCGGGCAGGGCTTCGCGTTCGTGTACTTCGATGCCGCGCTGGACGTGCATACCGCCGCGCTTGCGCAGGACTGCGCCGCCGTCTGCGTGTTCGTCAACGACCGTCTCGACGCGTCGGTGCTGCATGCCCTGCATGCGTTGGGCGTGCGCGCCGTTCTGCTGCGCTGCGCCGGCTTCAACAATGTGGACCTGGCAGCCGCGAAAGCGCTGGACCTGTTCGTCGCACGGGTACCGGCCTATTCCCCCGAAGCCGTGGCCGAGCATGCGCTGGCGCTGGTGATGACGCTCAACCGGCAGACCCATCGCGCCTACAACCGCGTGCGCGAGGGCAACTTCATGCTCGATGGCCTGCTCGGACGCACCTTGTATGGGCGCACCGTCGGCATCGTTGGCACCGGCAAGATCGGGCTGGCTACCGCGCGCATCTTCAAGGGCATGGGCTGCACCGTGCTGGGGCACGACCCGTACCCGTCGCCGGCCTTCGCTGGCGTGGGCGACATGGTTGGACTGGACGAACTGCTGGCGCGCGCCGATATCGTCTCGCTGCATTGCCCGCTGACGCCCGATACCCAGCACCTGATCAACGACGCCTCGCTGGCGCGGATGAAGACCGGCGCGATGCTGGTCAACACCTCGCGCGGCGCACTGGTCGATACCCATGCGGTGATCCGCGCGCTGAAGTCACGGCGGCTGGGCCACCTGGCCATCGATGTCTACGAGCAGGAAAGCGCACTGTTCTTCCAGGACCTCTCGGGCGAGATCATCGACGACGAGGCCTTCCAGCGCCTGATGACCTTCCCCAACGTGCTGGTGACCGGCCACCAGGGCTTCTTCACCGTGGAGGCGCTGCAGGAGATCTCGGCGATCACGCTGGGGAACCTGCAGGATTTCGCCGAGGGGCGGGTGTGTGCGAACCGGGTGGAGGCGGGCTGAGCCGGGTGGATTGACCGCCGGGGCGCCCAGCCCGTAAAATCGCGGGCTCCGCCGGAATAGCTCAGTTGGTAGAGCGGCGCATTCGTAATGCGTAGGTCGCAGGTTCGACTCCTGTTTCCGGCACCAGTTGTAATGAAAAGCCCCGGCCTTGGTCGGGGCTTTTTGTTTGGATTGTGCTGCCGGGCGCGGGCCCAAGGCCGGCGGAAACGTCTGATGGAACTGCGGGCATGTACCTGCTCGGTCGAGGTCATTACCATTGCCGATGTGGATTGCTTGCGGCGCTGGACGGGGCAAGTCAGTTTCAATCAACAGGGGATGTCATGAAGAAGATCGTGGTGAGCCTGATGGCGTGCGTCGTTCTCGCCGGCTGTGCGACCCGTCAGATCAGCTCCGAACAGGCGCAGCCGGTGCCTGCCGAGCGGATTTTCGCCTTCAATGGGATGGGGGACAGTGCTTCCGGGCAGGTAATCGTCACGCGCGACGTCGGCGCGGTTGGTGGGGCGTGTCCACTTGCACTGTATATCGACGGCACCCTGGCAGCCCATCTGCAGCGGGGCGAGTCTGTCTCGCTGTCTGTGCCTGCCGGCAATCGCATTGTCAGCGCAAGTTTCGCGGGCAAAGGGCTCTGTTCGTGGGGGGATGAATCGGCGCACAGGCGCGAAATTTCCCACGTGGTCACGGCGGGTGGCAGAACCAGGATCCGTCTCGCATTGACCCATGATGGTGTGATTCAAATCGGTCCGACCGCGTTCTAGACGCACTCCACGCAAGACGAGCAGTTACATCAACAGGAAGCCCTGGCCGTTGCCGGGGCTTTCTGTTTCTGCCCGAAGGGAGAGGTCGGTCGGCAACGTCACCGATGCAAACACAGCTTCATTCACGTCCAACGATCACTGCACCCCGAGCCAACCACCCCCCGAGCTGCCGGAGATACCCACCTGCTGCTCCCGCCGATGCGCCGATCAGCAGGCGTGCAAGCACTCTGGTCTCGCGCGCGGCCCGCTCCCGCATCCAAGGCAGTACCGCCACCATCTGCGCACCCAGCAACAGCACCAGCACGTCCAGCCCGAGCGCGTCCACCACCGGCAGCAACGGCGACAGCGCCGGATTGCAGGCCAGCACGATCACCAGCGCAGCACCCAGCACGGCCATCAGGCGGCGCCCGGCGGGCAGGGTGGTCCAGTGCAGCAGTCGGCTGATCAGGCGCATGGCGTTCCTTGTGTCACGTGCAGGAGTCCTCATCAGGCTCAATCGGGCGCACCGGCTGCCGCAGCACGGTTTTCAGCCGCGCGGCGTCGGTCCTGCGCGGGTCGCTCAGGTAGATCTCATGATGGGGGCCGGCAAAGGTGTATCCCAGTGCGGGCATCAATTCGTCATGCAGATGCGCCAGGGTGGGGCCTTCGTCGTCGTAGGCGCCCACGTGCAAGGTCTGCAGGCTGGGCCCCTCGGCAAGGATTTCATGGCGAAGGCTGGGCGGAGCCTCTCCCAGCTTGGTGCGCGCCTTGCTGATCGCGGCCTGCCACTGTGCAGGGGCGATGCCCTCGGGTGTGCGGATCATTACGGTCCAGGCCCACTCATCCTTCCGCCGCGCGACGAAGCTGGCCGGATCCTCGGCGCTCCACAGTGCTTCCAGCGGTGGCACCACGTAGTCCTGGCCCATGGCCTTCAGTGCGAACTTCAGTGCATAGCTCACCGAGTACAGCCACTGCACGGCCTGCAGGTAGGCGGGGGCCGTGTTCGGATCACCGTGGCCGTCGACCATCACGTAGGGCAGGGGCGGTACATCGACCCGTACGAACCTGCCGGCGGGCGGTTGATAGAGCGCCCGGTCGCGCTTCCTGAAGTCGATCTTGTCCACGGGTCTTCCTCCTGCGCCGAGCATCCCATGCCGGGCACCCGCCCGCACGCCTGAACATGTTCAGATGACTTTGCCGAACGAGGGCGGACCGCCGGCCAGCAGCTGATGCTAGGATGCCGCCCCCGGGCGTCCTGCCCGCCGCGCCTGCGCGGTGCGACAACGTGTCGCAGCCAGAATCGGGCCTTTCCTGCGCTCGATCATTGTCAATGCCTTTCTTAAATGGTGGGTGACGGCCTAAAATTGAAAGGCTGACTCGACCCCACCTCCCTGCCTGTCTTCCGGACCGGTGGGACCGGCTTTGGCCGGAACAGGCAGGACGGGGAACGGCATTCCCTCGCAATTGGATCGACCGATGATTCCGTTGAAAACCCTTGGGCGCTGGTTGCGCCCGGGCCTGCTGCTGTCGTTGCTGGTGATGCTCACCGGTTGCGATGCGGTGGCCATCCTCAGTCCGAAGGGCCAGATCGGCCAGGATGAGAAGACCCTGCTGATCACGGCCACCGTGCTCATGCTGCTGGTCGTCATCCCGGTCATCATCATGACCCTGACCTTCGCGTGGAAGTATCGCGCCTCCAACACCAAGGCCCGCTACGAGCCGAAGTGGTCCCACTCGACGGCGATCGAGGTGGTGGTGTGGTCCATTCCCTGCATGATCGTGCTGGTTCTGGCGGTCCTGACCTGGCGCTCGTCGCACGCACTGGACCCGTATCGTCCGCTGGATTCGGACGTCAAGCCGGTCACCATCGAGGCGATCTCGCTGGACTGGAAGTGGCTGTTCATCTATCCGGAAGAGAAGGTGGCGGTCGTCAACGAAATCAAGTTCCCGGTCAACACGCCGCTGAACTTCAAGATCACGTCCGATTCGGTGATGAATGCGTTCTTCATCCCGCACCTGGGCAGCATGATCTACTCGATGGCTGCGATGGAGACCAAGCTCCACCTGATCGCCAACGAGACCGGTGAATTCCCGGGCATGTCCTCGCACTACAGCGGCGCGGGCTTCGCCAAGATGCACTTCACCGCCTACTCGGTCACCGATGCCGAATACCGCCAGTGGCTGGACCAGGTCCGCGCCGGCGAGCAGACCCTGGACAAGGCCTCGTTCAAGGCGCTGGGTGAAGCACGCAACGCCGAGTGGTACCCGGTCACCTACTTCGGCAAGACCGAAGAAGGCCTGTTCGACTGGGTCATCGCCAAGCACATGGGCGACAACAAGCATTACGGCATGAAGCACTCGCACGCTGGTGCCGCCGCTGCCGATGCCGCCAGCCATGAAGCGCACGAGGGCCATGCCCCCAGTGACGCGCATGATTCCAAGGAATCGGGTGAAAACCTGGATGCCAACGAACACGAACACGCAGGCCATGCCGGCCACGCGGGTTCGGGAGAATGAACATGTTGGGAAAACTCTCTCTTGAGTCGATCCCCCACGATCCGATCGTGCTGACCACCCTGGTCGGCGCGGTGCTGGGTGGCCTGGGCGTCATGGCCCTGATCACCAAGTTCAAGCTGTGGGGCTATCTGTGGAAGGAGTGGTTCACCTCGGTGGACCACAAGAAGATCGGCGTGATGTACCTCATCGTCGCCTTCGTCATGCTGCTGCGCGGTTTCTCCGACGCCATCATGATGCGTACCCAGCAGGCCATCGCCGTCGGTGGTTCCGAGGGTTACCTGCCGCCGCACCACTACGACCAGATCTTCACCGCCCACGGCGTGATCATGATCTTCTTCGTGGCGATGCCGCTGATCACCGGCCTGATGAACCTGGCCGTGCCGCTGCAGATCGGTGCGCGCGACGTCGCGTTCCCGTTCGTCAACTCGCTCAGCTTCTGGCTGTTCGTGTCCGGCGCGGTGCTGATCATGCTGTCGCTGTGGATCGGTGAGTTTGCTGCCACCGGCTGGCTGGCGTTCCCGCCACTGTCGGGCATCGAATACAGTCCAAGCGTCGGCATGGACTACTACATCTGGGGTCTACAGGTCGCAGGCCTGGGTACCACGCTGAGCGGTATCAACTTCTTCATCACCATCCTGAAGATGCGTACCCCCAGCATGAAGCTGATGCAGATGCCGGTGTTCACCTGGACCGCCCTGGTGACCAACGTGCTGATCGTCGCTGCCTTCCCGGTGCTGACCATCACCCTGGTGCTGCTGACCCTGGACCGTTACCTGGGTACGCACTTCTTCACCAATGACGGTGGCGGCAACGCCATGCTGTACATCAACCTGATCTGGATCTGGGGTCACCCGGAGGTGTACATCCTGGTCCTGCCGGCATTCGGTGTGTTCTCCGAAGTCATCGCGACCTTCTCGCGCAAGGCGCTGTTCGGCTACAAGGGCATGGTCTACGCCACCGCCTGCATCGGCGTGCTGTCGTTCATCGTGTGGCTGCACCACTTCTTCACCATGGGTTCGGGTGCCAACGTCAATGCCTTCTTCGGCATCACGACGATGATCATCTCGATCCCGACCGGCGTGAAGATCTTCAACTGGCTGTTCACCATGTTCCGCGGTCGCGTGCACTTCACCACCCCGGTGCTGTGGACCATCGGCTTCATGGTCACCTTCGTCATCGGCGGCATGACCGGCGTGATGCTGGCGATTCCGGCCATCGACTTCGTGCTGCACAACAGCCTGTTCCTGATCGCCCACTTCCACAACGTCATCATCGGCGGCGTGGTGTTCGGCATGTTCGCCGGCATCACCTACTGGTGGCCGAAGATGTTCGGCTTCCGCCTCAACGAGTTCTGGGGCAAGTGCGCGTTCTGGTGCTGGTTCATCGGCTTCTACGTGACCTTCATGCCGATGTACGTGCTGGGCTTCATGGGCATGACCCGTCGCCTGCAGAGCACGGTCAACCCGGCCTACGAGCCGCTGCTGCTGATCGCCGCCGCAGGTGCCTTCATCGTTGGCGCCGGCATCCTGTGCCAGATCATCCAGGTGGCCGTGTCGATCCGCGACCGCAAGAAGACCGTCGACCTGACCGGCGACCCGTGGGACGCCCGTACGCTGGAGTGGGAAACCTCTTCGCCGCCGGCCTTCTACAACTTCGGCACGCTGCCGGAAGTCACCGAGCTGGACGATTTCTGGGAGCGCAAGCAGCGCGGTGAAGCCTGGCCGAAGCCGGCCAAGTACACCGACATCCACATGCCGCGCAACACCGGCACGGGCGTTGTCATCGGTGCCTTCAGCCTGGTGTTCGGCTTCGCGATGATCTGGCACATCTGGTGGCTGGCCATCGTCGGCTTCGTCGGCATGATCGCCACGTTCATCTACCGCACCTTCGACCAGGACGTGGACTACTGGGTCCCGGCCGCCGAGGTGGAACGCATCGAGAACGAACACCGCAAGCACCTGGAAGCCCAGGGCCTGGTGAAGTCGGAGCTGAAGGCATGAGCACCAATACCTCGACCCTGAGCCACGGGCACGCCGCGCACGCGGCGGCCCATGGCCATGACGACCACGAGCACCACGACACCGGCGGCAATACCGTCTTCGGTTTCTGGGTGTACCTGATGAGCGACTGCCTCATCTTCGCCTCGCTGTTCGCCACCTACGTGGTGCTGTCCGGCGGTACCGATGGTGGTCCCACCGCGAAGGACCTGTTCGAGCTGCCGTTCGTGGCGTGGGAAACCGCGCTGCTGCTGACCTCGTCGCTGACCTTCGGCCTGGGCATGATCGCCATGCACCGCAAGCAGGTCGGCCAGATGTTCCTGTGGCTGGCGGTCACCTGGCTGCTGGGCTTCGGCTTCATGTGCATGGAAGTCTATGAATTCCAGCACCTGATCCATCAGGGCTACGGTCCGGACCGCAGTGCCTTCCTGTCGGCGTTCTTCGCCCTGGTCGGTACCCACGGCCTGCACGTCAGCGCTGGCCTGCTGTGGCTGCTGGTGATGTTCGTGCAGCTGAAGAAGTACGGCCTGACCCCGACCAACAAGACCCGCATGGCGTGCCTGAGCCTGTTCTGGCACTTCCTGGACCTGATCTGGATCGGCGTGTTCTCCGTCGTCTACCTCAATGGAGCGCTGTAATGGCACATGACAACCATGCACACGACCACGCCGCCGGCGGCGAGAGCCACGGCAGCGTCAAGTCCTACCTGATCGGCTTCGTGCTGGCGGTGGTGCTGACCGTCATCCCGTTCTGGATGGTGATGTCGGGCGACTTCTCGCGCACCGTCAACGGTGTGGTGATCGCGGTCACCGCGGTGCTGCAGATGCTGGTCCACCTGGTGTTCTTCCTGCACCTGGACCGCTCTTCGGAAAGCCGCTGGAACGTCAACGCTGCGGCCTTCACCGTTGTGGTGATCGGCATCATCGTGATCGGCACCCTGTGGGTCATGCACAACATGAACGTGCACATGATGCACTGACGTCCTCGCGACGTTGCTACGCAGAAAGGCCGCCCTCGGGCGGCCTTTTTGTTTGCCTGGGAATGGGTAGTGCCGGCCGCTGGCCGGCAATCAGTAGATCCACGCCATGCGTGGATGAACCGCCGCGTCACCCCACCCGGCGCAGGAACTCTTCGGCGTCCATCGGCCGCCCCAGGTGATAACCCTGCAACTGATCGCAGCCCAGCTCGCTCAGGTATTCGCGCTGCGCCTGGGTCTCCACGCCTTCGGCAACCACCTGCAGCTGCAGGGTGCGGCCCAGCGCGATGATCGACGAGACGATGGCGGCGTCCTCGTCATTGCGCTCCAGGTCGTGCACGAACGCACGGTCGATCTTCAGTTCGGTGGCGGGCATGCGCTTGAGGTACAGCAGGCTGGAGTAGCCGGTGCCGAAATCATCGATGGCAATGTGCACGCCCATCGCGGTCAGGTCGTTGAGGATCGCCAGGCTGGCATCGACATCCTTCATCGCCGTGGTCTCGGTGATCTCCAGGGTCAGCCGCGCGGGTTCGATCCGGTGCCGCTGCAGCACCTCGCGCACACTGTCCAGCAGCGCCGGCGAGGCGAACTGCAACGGCGACAGGTTCACCGCCATCGACCATTCGGCATGCCCGGCATCGTGCCATGCACGCAGCTGCGCGCAGGCGCGGTCCAGTACCCAGTCACCGATCGGCAGGATCAGGCCGCTGCGCTCGGCGATGGGAATGAACACATCCGGCGCCAGCTGGCCCAGCTCCGGGTGCTGCCAGCGCAGCAGCGCTTCGGCGCCGGTGGCCGGTGCGCCGGCGGCAGGGAACTTGGGCTGGTAGTGCAGGATCAGTTCGTTGCGGGCGATGGCCTTGCGCAGGTCCTGCAGCAGGCGCAGTTGGCGGTTGGCGCTCAGCTGCATCGAGGGGGTGAAGAAGGTATAGCCGTTCCGCCCGGTTTCCTTGGTGTGGTACATCGCCGCGTCGGCGTGAGCCATCAGCTCGCGTTCGTTGCTGGCATCGTCCGGGTACAGGGCGATGCCCAGGCTGGCGCTGACCTGCAGTTCGGCCGCATCCAGCGTGAACGGTTCGCCGGCAGCGGCGATGATGCGCTCGGCCACCACCACCGCATCGTCGGGAATATCGATGGCCAGCACGATCACGAACTCGTCGCCGCCGAGCGGCAAACGTATCCTGCGGCCGCAGCAGCCCGCCGATGCGCTGCGCCACCGCCACCAGCAGGCGGTCGCCGAGCTGGTGGCCATAGGCATCATTGACCGCCTTGAAACCATCCAGGTCGCAGAACATCACCGCCACCGCATGGTTGCGACGCCGCGCCTTCTCGATCGCCTGCTCGATGCGGTCCTGCAGCAGCATGCGGTTGGGCAGCTGGGTCAACGGGTCGTGCAGTGCGGCCTGGATCAGCTTGTTGTTGGCGTGCGCCAGCGAGTCGGCCAGCAGCCCGGTGCGCACGCGCATCTGCCGGTCGAACAGCGAGGCCACCAGGGCGATGCCCAGCGTGGCCACGGTGGTGACGATGACCAGCACCGCCAGCCAGCGCGTGTCGATGCCACCACTGCCGACGGCGCCACAGATGCTGCCTTCGGGGAAGCGCGCCGCGGCCATGCCGGTGTAATGCATGCCGACGATGGCCAGGCCCATCACCAGCGATGCGAGCGCGCGCAGGAGCAGGGTGTGGCGATGCTCGGCGCGCAGGCGGAAGGCGATCCACAGGGCGGCGCCAGCGGCACCGATGGCTACCGCGATGGAGGCGGCAAACCAGCCCGGGTGGTAGTCGATGCCCGGCTGCATGCGCATCGCCGCCATGCCCAGGTAATGCATGGTGGCGATGCCCAGGCCCATCAGCACGGCACCGGCCAGCAGCCGGCGCCAAGGCAGGCTGGGGCGTGACACCAGCCACAGCGCATAGGCCGAGGCGCCGATCGAGACCGCCAGCGAGTACAGGGTAATGCCGAGGTCGTAGCCGACCGGGATCGGCAGATCGAAGGCGAGCATGCCGATGAAGTGCATCGACCAGATGCCCAGGCCCATGGCCGCCGCCCCCCCGGCCAGCCACCAGCGGGCCACGCGGCCCTCGGCCGTGGCCAGGCGCCCGGCCATGTCCAGCGCCGTGTACGAAGCAAGAATGGCCACCAGCAGGGAGATGATGACCAGGCTCTGACTGTAACTGCCAGTCATGTTGAATCCAGTGGGAGAGGGAGGGGCGCCCGCAAGGCGCACGCCCGCGACCCCTATCGGCGCGGGTGGGCAGGACTTGAGCGGTCGCAGCACCTGCGACCCGGCTCGGCTATCCTGCCACGCCTGTTCCCGTTGCTGGAAATCATCCGATGGCAAAAGCCCGCACCGCCTACGTCTGCAATGAATGCGGCGCCGAATTCAGCAAGTGGCAGGGCCAATGCACCGAGTGCAACGCCTGGAACTCGCTGTCGGAAATCGTGCTGGAAAGCGCGGCGGCGGCCAAGGCGCCGGCCTCGCGCCGGGCCGGCTGGGCCGGCAAGATCGACCCGCCGAAGATCACCGCCCTGAAGGACGTGGAGCAGACCGAGCATCGCCGGGTCTCCACCGGCATCGGCGAGTTCGACCGGGTGCTGGGCGGTGGCCTGGTCGAGGGCGCAGTGGTGCTGGTCGGTGGCGATCCGGGCATCGGCAAGTCGACGCTGCTGCTGCAGGCGGTGGCGAAGATGGCAGCCGAGCTGCCGGTGCTGTACGTCACCGGCAAGAGTCGCTGGCGCAGGTCGCCGGCCGCGCCACCGGCTGGAGCTGCCGCTGGACGGGGTCAATGCGCTGGCCGAGACCGGGGTCGAATCGATCCTGCAGCATGCATCCAAGGCCGGCCCGCGGCTGATCGTGGCCGACTCCGTGCAGACCCTGTGGACCGAGAGCCTGACCGCTGCGCCGGGATCGGTCAGCCAGGTGCGCGAGAGCGCGGCGCGGCTGGTGCGGTTCGCCAAGGAGACCGGTACCGCCGTGTTCCTGGTCGGCCACGTGACCAAGGAGGGCGGCATCGCGGGTCCGCGCGTGCTCGAGCACATGGTCGACGCGGTGCTGTACTTCGAGGGTGAGAGTGGCAGCCGCTTCCGCCTGCTGCGCGCGTTCAAGAACCGCTTCGGTGCGGTCAACGAACTGGGCGTGTTCGCGATGGGCGACAAGGGCTTGAAGGAGGTCTCCAACCCATCGGCGATCTTCCTGTCCGGCGGCAGCACCCATCAACCGGGCAGCTGCGTGATGGTCACCCGCGAGGGCACCCGGCCGCTGCTGGTGGAAGTGCAGGCACTGGTCGATGCGTCGCCGCTGTCGAATCCACGCCGTGTCGCGGTCGGCCTGGAGCAGAACCGCCTGGCCATGCTGCTGGCGGTGTTGCATCGCCACGGCGGCGTGCTGGTCGGCGACCAGGACGTGTTCGTCAATGTCGTTGGCGGCATCCGCGTGCAGGAGACCGCCGCCGACCTGCCGGTGCTGCTGGCGGTGCTGTCCTCGCTGCAGGATCGGCCGCTGGCGGAAAAGACCATCGCCTTCGGCGAGGTGGGCCTGTCCGGCGAGATCCGCCCGGTGCCCAATGGCGAGGACCGCCTGCGCGAGGCCGCCACCCATGGCTTCAAGCGCGCCATCGTGCCCAAGGCCAATGCGCCCAAAGGCGGTTCGGTGAAGGGTATGGAAGTGATTGCGGTGGAGCGTCTGTCCGAGGCTATCGACGCGGCGTGATGCCTGCCGCGCACCCGCCGGGCATCACCCGGCGTCACCACCGCGCACGTGGAATACGGCGACCGACACGGCAACGGTCAGCTTCCCTGTGCTAGTTTTTCCCGCTCGACGAAGTCGCCCTCTGGCGTCTTTCCGTGCCCAGGAGTAAACGATTACATGCAGGACACCGCGCTCATTGCCCCCAACGCCGAGATCCGTCGTGCCGGGGTCGATCTATGGATTGATGACGGTGCTGGGCAAGCACCTGTATTCCACCCCGGTGGTGGCGCTGCGTGAGCTGGTGCAGAACGCGCACGACTCGATCATCCGCCGCCGCATCGAGCAGCCCGGCGTCGAGGTACCTTCGCGCATTTCGGTGCAGGTCGATGCCGGTGCCGGCGTGCTGCGCATCATCGATACCGGTGCCGGCCTGACCCGCCAGGAAATCCACGACTACCTGGCCACCGTCGGCGTCGGCTATACCCGTGGCCTGCGCCAGGGCGGCGAGGACGATGATGGCCTGATCGGCATGTTCGGCCTCGGCTTCCTGTCGGCCTTCGTGCTCGCGCGCCGGGTCAGCGTGCGCACGACCTCGTACCAGACGCCGGAGCTGGGCCATCTGTACGTGTCCAGCAACGCCGAGCAGTACACCGTCAGCGAAGTGCCGGCACGCGCGGTCGGCACCGAGGTCGAACTGGAGCTGCATCCGGACTTCCTGCCGCTGGCCAACGAGGCGCGCCTGCATGAGGTGCTGGGCCGCTACTGCGCGTTGTTGTCCGAGCCGATCTTCATCGGCGCTGCGGGCGAGGCGCTCAATCCCGAGCCACCGCCGTGGCGCGGCCAGGGGATGTCGCCGTGCATCCGGTGCAGGCGCGCCGCCAGGCGCTGCAGTTCGCTGCGCGCTTCGAGCACGATTTCGAGCCGATCGTCACCGTGCCGCTGCGTGCCGATGGCAACAGCGATGCCACCGGCCTGCTGTGGGTGCAGGACGGCGCCACCTATGGCACCAGTGACAACCGCAACCTGTCGGTGTTCGTGCGCGGCATGCTGCTGGATGACGACGCCCGCGACCTGCTGCCGCCGTGGGCCGGTTTCATCGGCGGGGTGATCGAATCCTCGCGGCTGACGCCCACCGCCAGCCGCGAAGACCTGCAGCGCGATCACCAGTACCGCGCTGTGCAACATGCCTTGCTGGAGGCGCTGATTGATGGCCTGGCCGACGTTGCACGGCAGCAGCCAGAGGCGTGGCGACGCGTATTGAGCCGCCACAACGAGGCGCTGCTGGGCGCGGCGCTGTGCGATGACCGCTTGTTCGACCTGCTGCTGGAACACGTGCGCGTGCCGACTTCGCAGGGTGACCTGCCGGCCAGTGCGCTGCCCGCACGCGGTGCCGTGCACGTGATCCTCGACAACGGCGGTGGCTTCGAGGAAATGCTGTTCCGTGCGATGGGCGTGCCGGTCGCGCATGGCCATCGCTATGCCGTGGTGCCATTCCTGCGGCGCTGGGCCCAGGCCAAGGGCCTGCGCCTGGTTGAACTCGGCACCGAGCAGGGCAATCGCGCATTGTTCCGCACCGATGACAGCCTCGACGAGGCGCAGTTGGCCTGGCTGCGCGAGCAGCTGGGCGATGGCGAGCAGCTGCTGCCGGCGCGCTTCAGCCCGGAGGCATTGCCGGTGGTGGTGGTGCCCGACCGCGAAGCCGAACTGAAGCAACGCCTGGAGGACGACGAGAACGACAAGCGCGTTTCGATGGCGGCGCTGCGCCTGGCGCGGCAGTTCACCGCACGCATCGAATCGCGTGCACCCTCGCGGCTGTACCTCAACCTCGACAACCCGGCGGTGCAGGCGCTGTTGCGCGCCCAGCGCGAGGGCCACCCGCAGGCCGAAGCAGCGGCACGCCTGCTGCGCTCGCTGAAGATCATCGTCGCTGCGCAGGGCCGTCCCCTGGCCCGGGCAGCGACCGCCACGCCAGGCCCGGATCTCAACGGCGCCTTTACCGATATCGCCGGTGCCCTGCAGCAGATGCTGCGCTGAGCACTGCACCCTCTCATCCAGCCTTCGCTAGACAGGAGCACTTACCCCATGGACATCTGGAACTGGGTCGAAAAACTGCAGGGAGACCTGCGCCAGGCCGGCCAGGCGCAGAACGCGCACCTGCTGAACCGCCTCGCCGACGAGGTCAGCGAGCTGCAGATCGACCGCGTCGATGCACTGCTGCCCGAAGCGCGTGCGCTGGGCAAGGCGCTGGACAACCCCTGGGTCGACGTCTACGTCGGCCACTGGGCGCTGCGCAACCGCGTCGGCAACAGGGTTGAAGGCGAGAGCGCACTTGGCGAAGCCGTTGCGCTGTTCGAGCGCGCACACCGCGAAGACACCCTGGAATGCCCGCAGTCGATCTGCGTGACCCAGGATCTGGCCGCCTGCTACGGCAACATCGATGGCCCGGGCTGGGTGCCCGAGCGCATCGAGGTGTGCGACGAGACCCTCGGCCGCATCGATCCCAGCTGGGCCTGCTTCCAGTGCCTGAGCTGCGAGAAAGCCGATGCGCTGCTCGACGACGGCCGTGGCCAGGAGGCGCTGGATTACCTGCAGGTGCAGTCCGATGCGATCGAGGCCTGCGGCAAGGAGGTGTTCGACAGCTTCCCGGAGATGCAGATCAAGATCCTGCTCGCCGTGGGCCGGGCCGAAGAGGCACTGGTGCTGATCGAAAAGCGCGAGGCTGAAGTGGCGGCTTCCGGTGAGTACGAGCCGGCCAACTGCACGGTGCCGCGCCGCCTGTCCAAGGCGTGGGCGCTGGCCCAGCTGGGCCGCGACGAAGAGGCGCTGCAGCAGCTGGTGCCGTGGCGCGAGCTGACCCCGAACTACTGGCGGCTGTGGGCGAACACCGCCGCTGCGCTGTGCCAGCGCGACCCCGCGCGCAATACGTGGGACCTGGGCACGCGCTTCAACACGATCATCGAGCACTTCGCCCGGGTCGGTTCGCATCGCCTGCTGATCGAAGTCGCGGCGCTGAGCCTGGAGCTGGCGCTGCAGCGGGGAGCGCGCTGGGTGGCGCTGCGCCAGCTGGAGCTGGCGCGTACCCATCTGGCACAGCTGCGCCAGGACCGGGGCGCGGCTGCGCTGGTGGCCGGCCTGGCGGCACGCATCGATGCATTGCCGGAGATGGCGCCGCTGCCGGCACCGGCCGGCGAATTGCTGGCGTGGCTGGACGCGCAGGGCGAGCAGAACCAGGCGCGCGATCCGGAGCGTGAGGCGCAGTGGCTGCTGCAGGCACAGGCGCAGCTGCCCGATGACGAGGCCTTGGCCGAGATGGCCGCCTCCGCGCTGAGCGCCTGTGGTGCACAGACCGAAGCGCGCGCATTGCTGTGGCGCTTCGTGCGCGCGCACGCGCAGGATGATGGCCCGGCCGCTTATACGTTGATGCGCTGGCTGGCCGAGCAGGGTGACGATGATGGCCTGCGCCAGCTTGCCGACCTCTATCGCGGCAGCGTGCCGGTGTTCGCGCACTGGTGCGACGTGCAGCGCGCCCGCCGCGTGTCCGACTGGCCGGCGCTGGAGCGGGCCGCGCAGGCCTTGCTGGCGGCATCGCCCGGTTCGCACGGTGCGCGCGGCACGCTGGCGCGGATGTACATGGAAACCGGCCGTTTCAGCGAGGCGCAGGCCTGCTATGCGCAGCTGGTGGAGCTGCTGGAAGAGCCGAGCGCCGCGCATTGGGACCACATGAGTGCAGCCAGCGCGGCACGTGACTGGGACGCGGTGCGCCGCTCGGCGGCGGCGATCGGCATGGAGCTGTCCAGCCAGGACGGCGTGGTTGAAGAGCCGTGGGGCTGGGTGATCATCCGCAGCGAAGAGAACGGCGAGCCGATGGAGTACTACGCCCGTCGCAGCGGCCCGGTGACCGCACGCATCGTCGAGAACGCACCGGCCAACCGCGCGCAGCAGGTGGGCGACTGGGTGGTGTTCGATGCCGCGCTGGTGCATCCGGCACCGGAGGAGGAGGAAGCGCGCGAGCACTTCATCCCGACCTATGCGCAGGTGCACGTGCTGGAGCGCGGTGGCTTCGCCCGCAGCTGGTTGATCGACGGTGCGCATCCGGGCGAAGAAGCCTGGAACGCCTTCGTTGCTGCGGCCGAAGCGCAGGGCTGGCAGGTGTGGTCGCACAGCCGCCCGGACTACACCGTGACCGATCCCGACGCGGAAGAGGGCACGCTGCCGGGCCTGCTGTTCACGGTCGCCCAGCCGCAGGACCATGCGCCTCTGGCGCTGCACCGCTTCCTGCAGCAGGAAACCGTGAAGTGGCCGCATCCGCACTGCTGGCTGCGCCTGGCCGAAGCCTGCGACCAGGATCGCCAGCCGCATCTGGATGTGATCGAGCGTTACGGGTTGTAAGCCGGGTATCGGTAGTGCCGGCCACTGGCCGGCAGCGCCGGGATATCCTGTATTGCCGGCCAGCGGCCGGCACTACCTCAAGGAGAAATACATGCGAAAGACAGGGATGTTCGTGATCGCCGGGCTGCTGCTGGCCCCCACCGTGCAGGCCGGGCCGGCCTGCCAGGAACCCGTGGCTGTGGCCCGCGCCTTCTACGAGGCAACGACGGGCGATGGCGACCTGCTGGAGCCACCACCGGCGCTGGTCAGCCCCGCTTTCGGCAAGGCGCTGCGCGGCGAGCGCGCCTGCCAGCAGCGCGAAGAGGGCATCTGCACGATCGATTCCGATCCGTGGCTGGATGCGCAGGACGGCGACATCGAAACGCCGGTGCGTTACAGCTGGAAAGAGGCGTCGGCCACCGCCGGCCAGGTCGAGATGCGCTATTCGGTGTGGAAGAAGGCCTACGTGACCCGTCTGCCGATGGTGCGCCAGGGGCAGTGCTGCTGGCAGGTTGATGACATCCTCACCAACAGCGGCCGCTCGGTGCGGAAGATCCTGGCCCAGCCGGTGCCTTGACCCGCTTACGGCATCCACGCATGGCGTGGTCCAGTTGCCGGCCAGCGGCCGGCACTACCGGGGTGGGTGTCGACCGTTGGTCGGCACGCCTCTATCGCGAATGCCCGAACACCAGTTCGATCACGAACTGGCTGCCGAAGAACGCCAGCAGCAGCAACAGCATCGCCGCCAGTGTCCAGTGCACCGCCTTCATGCCGCGCCAGCCGTAGCGCCGGCGGCCGATCAGCAGCACGCCAAACACGATCCACGACAGCACGCTGAGCACGGTCTTGTGCACCAGCTTCTGCGCCAGCAGGTCGTCGACGAACAGCACGCCGGTGACCAGGGTCAGGGTCAGCAGCGCGAAGCCGACGGTGATCACCCGGAACAGCAGCGATTCCAGATCGGCCAGCGGCGGCAGCGCGCGCAGCCACGGGCGGAACTCGCGGCGGCGCAGGGCGCGTTCCTGCAGCCAGAGCATGATCGCCAGCAGCGCGGCGATGCTCAGCGTGGCGTAGGCCAGCAGCGCCAGCCAGGCGTGGCTGGCCAGGCGCCAGCCCAGCACCTTGCTCGGTTCGTGGCCGTAGCCGTGGTAGGCCAGCAGCAGGACCGCGGCCAGCGGAAATACCACCACGCCCAGCGCCGACATCCGCCCACGCGCGCCGACCAGCGAGGTCAGCCAGGCCATGCCCAGGCCGACCAGCGACAGCGCGGCGAAGAAGTGCATGTCCGGCCCGCCGTTGGTACGCATCGCCACCATCACGTGGTAGCCGCCATGCAGCAGCATCGCCGGCAGGGCGGGCCACAGCCAGGTGGGAGAGCCGGTGCTTTCATCGCGGCCGAGCGCGCGCACCAGCAGGGCGCTGGCAGCCAGGTAGAGCAGGACGGCGATGAGAACGATTGTCATCGTTGCAGTTTCGCATACCCCCGGGATGCTGGCGACGGCCCGGTGGTCGCAGTCCGGGCGGACAGCCGGACCCGTTATACTGTCTGCCTTATTGTCCCCCGCTTTCAGACAGGTTGCGCCGCATGTTCGAGTCCCTGACCCAGCGCCTTTCCGGCACCATCGAGCGCCTGCGTGGCCGCGGCCGCCTGACCGAGGAGAACATCCGCGAGGCGACCCGCGAAGTGCGCATCGCGCTGCTCGAAGCCGACGTTGCGCTGCCGGTGGTGCAGGCCCTGATCGAGCGCATCAAGGTGCGCGCGGTCGGCCAGGAAGTGCTGAAGTCGCTGACCCCGGGCCAGGCCCTGATCAAGGTCGTCCGCGACGAGCTGACCGCGGTGATGGGCGCCGAAGCCAGCGACCTGAACCTCAACGTACCCGCCCCGGCCATCATCCTGATGGCGGGCCTGCAGGGCGCCGGCAAGACCACCACGGTGGGCAAGCTGGCCAAGCACCTGAAGGAAAAGCGCAAGAAGAAGGTGATGGTGGTTTCGGCCGACGTCTACCGCCCGGCCGCGATCGAGCAGCTGAAGACCCTGGCCGAGCAGGTCGGCGTGCTGTTCTTCCCGTCCAGCGCCGACCAGAAGCCGGAAGCCATCGTCCGCGCCGCAATCGACGATGCGCGCAAGTCGTTCGTCGACGTGCTGCTGGTCGATACCGCCGGCCGCCTGGCCATCGACGAAGCGATGATGGCCGAGATCAAGGCCCTGCACGCTGCCGTGAACCCGGCCGAAACCCTGTTCGTGGTCGACGCCATGACCGGCCAGGACGCGGCCAACACCGCCAAGGCCTTCGGTGATGCGTTGCCGCTGACCGGCGTGGTACTGACCAAGACCGACGGTGACGCCCGCGGCGGTGCCGCGCTGAGCGTGCGCTACATCACCGGCAAGCCGATCAAGTTCGTCGGTGTCAGCGAAAAGCCGGAAGGCCTGGACGTGTTCCACCCGGACCGCATCGCCAGCCGCATCCTGGACATGGGCGACGTGCTGTCGCTGGTCGAGCAGGTCGAGCAGCAGGTCGACAAGGACAAGGCCGCCAAGCTGGCCGAGAAGGTCGCCAAGGGCAAGAAGTTCGACCTGAACGACATGCGCGACCAGCTCGAGCAGATGCAGAACATGGGCGGCATCGGCGGCCTGATGGACAAGCTGCCGGGCCTGGGCAACATCCCCGACCATCTGAAGCAGCAGGTCAGCCAGGGCAAGGAAGTGCCGCGCATGATCGCCATCATCGGCTCGATGACCAAGAAGGAACGGCGCAACCCGAACCTGCTCAATGGCTCGCGCCGCGCGCGCATCGCCAAGGGCTCGGGCGTGACCCCGGCCGACGTCAACAAGCTGATGAAGCAGTACATGCAGATGGAAAAGATGATGAGCAAGATGGCCGGCGGCGGCATGAAGGGCATGTTGCGCAGCATGAAGGGCATGATGGGCGCCATGGGCGGCCGCGGCATGCCGTTCCGTTGATGCGTTGAACACCGGCTTTTTTTGTAGAGTCGAGCCATGCTCGACTGCTTTTCTGTCGGTGCCCCGGTCGAGGTAGAGTCGAGCAAGCTCGACTCTACCCCCGTCCTGCGCGCACCATGGGGGCCTGTCCGAAACGATGGGCCGTCATGCAGAGTTCCGCTGTATCTTCCCGCGTCGAGGCGTTCTGCCGGCGCTTTGGCGTTTCCGTTCCGATCCTGCTGGCCCCGATGGCCGGCGCCTGCCCGGTGCCGTTGTCGGCTGCGCTGGCCAATGCCGGCAGCATGGGGGCGATGGGCGCGGTGCTGTCGTCATCGGCCGATATCGGCCACTGGATGGATGACTTCCGCGCTGCCTCGACGGGCCCCGCACAGGTGAACCTATGGGTGCCGGACCCGGCACCGACCCGTGATGTCGCCGCTGAAGCCGCCAGCCGCACCTTCCTCGCGCAGTGGGGTCCGGACGTGCCGGCCAGCGCCGCCGATGCCACGCCCGCCGACTTCGAAGAACAGTTCGCCGCACTGCTGGCAGCGCGCCCGGCGGTGGCCTCGACCATCATGGGCGTGCTGCTGCCGCGCCACGTACAGCAGTTGAAGGATGCCGGCATTGCCTGGATCGCCTGTGCGACCACCTTGTCCGAAGCGCGTGCGGCACAGGACGCCGGTGCCGACGCGGTGGTCGCACAGGGCGTGGAGGCCGGTGGCCATCGCGGTGCGTTCGATCCGGCGATGGCCGAGCGCCAGCTGGTCGGCCTGTTTGCGTTGTTGCCACGCCTGGCCGATCACCTGCAGATTCCGGTGATCGCCGCCGGCGGTATCGCCGACGGCCGTGGCATTGCTGCCGCACTCACCTTGGGGGCCAGCGCCGTGCAGATCGGCACTGCCTTCCTGCGCACGCCCGAAGCGGCGATCGCTTCAGCGTGGGCCGATGGATTGGCGGCCAGCGAACCCGAAGATACCTGGCCGACCCGCGCCTTCAGCGGCCGCCTGGGCCGCGGCCTGGCGACACCCTATGTACGCGCCGCCGCTGCGGAAGGCGCCCCGGCGCCGCGTCCGTATCCGGTGCAGCGCGGGCTGACCGCGCCGATGCGCAGGCAGGCCGCGCAGGAAAACCGCCTGGCGGCGATGCAGGCCTGGGCCGGGCAGTCGGCGTGGATGGCGCCGGCACGGCCGGCCGCCGACGTGCTGCGCGGCATGTGGGAACAGGCGCAGGCACTGCTGCGATGACGCTGACCTGCAACGGCCTGCCGGCGCAGGTGGAGGATCTGCTGCCGGCGCTGGTGAACTACGGTCACTTCACCTCGCTGCAGGTACGCGACCACGCCGTACAGGGACTGGACCTGCATCTGGCGCGGCTGTCGCATGCCACGCGCGAACTGTTCGGCAGCGAACTGGATACGGCGCAGGTGCGGGGCTGGATGGCGCAGGCGCTGCGGCAGGCCGGCCTGGCCGATGCCTCACTGCGGGTGACGGTGTACTCGCGCCGCTTCGATTTCCGCAACCCGCTGGCGGCGGTGCCGGTGGACGTGCTGGTGGCGGTGTCCGCGCCGGTGACGCTGACCGCCTCCAAGCGCGTGCGCAGTGTGGCCTGGCAGCGTGAACTGCCACAGATCAAGCATGTGGGCACGTTTGGTCTGTTCGCCGAACGTCGCGCGGCGATGGCGGAAGGATTCGACGATGTGCTGTTCGTGACCGCCGATGGCGACGTGAGTGAAGGCAGCACCTGGAACGTGGCCGTTCACGATGGTGAACGGCTGCTCTGGCCGCAGGCGCCGGCCCTGCGCGGTACCGCCGAGGCGCTGCTGAAGCAGCATTGGCCGGGGGGACAGCAGACGCGGCCGCTGGCACTGGCTGAACTGGACAGTGTGAAGGCCGCTTTTGCCTGCAACGCCAGCGGCCTGTGGGCGCTGGAGGCCATCGACGGGCATGTCCTGCCCGGCTCGCAGGCACTGGCTGAACAGGGCAGGGCGGTGCTGGCGGGCGTGGCTTGGCAGGGGCTGGGGTCAGATCCCTTTTGCGTCGCAAAAGGGATCTGACCCCGGGCGGCCCCCGGGGTTGGCTCGGCCGGGCTCTGCCGCTATAATCGCCCGCTTACCTCGCCATCCTGGCGACTGGGCAATAGGAAAAACACCATGGTCAAGATTCGACTGACCCGCGGCGGCGCCAAGAAGCGTCCGTTCTACCACATCATCGTGACCGACGTGCGCAGCGCGCGCGACGGCCGCAACATCGAGCGCGTTGGCTTCTACAACCCGGTCGCCCAGGGCGCCGAGAAGCGCATCGAGCTGGACCTGGCCCGCGTTGAGCATTGGGTCAAGAACGGCGCCCAGCCGACCGACAAGGTCCGCAACCTGATCAAGGAAGCGACCAAGTCCCAGGCCGCTGCGGCCTGATCCTGACGGGCCACGCTTCGGCGTGGCCCTCTTGGTTGAAGCAGATGAAAGATATCGAGCGCCGCATCCTGCTGGGCAGGGTTGTCGGCGCTTTTGGTGTGCGCGGCGAGATCAAGCTCGAGTCCTGGACCGAGCCACGTTCCGCCATTTTCCGTTACCAGCCGTGGATCGTGCGCAGCCCGTCCGGCGTGGAAACCACGATTGAAGGTGTACGCGGCCGCGACAGCGGCAAGCACCTGGTCGCCCGTTTCCCCGGCGTCGAGGACCGCGATACCGTTGAAGCGATGCACGGCACCGAGATCTACGTGGCCCGCAGTGCGTTGCCGCCGCCGAAGCCCGATGAGTATTACTGGGTGGACCTGGAAGGCCTGGATGTGAAGACCACCGAGGGCGTTGCCCTGGGCCAGGTCTCGCACCTGTTCAGCACCGGCGCCAACGACGTGGTGGTGGTCCGGGGTGACCGCGAGCGGATGATTCCGTTCGTGCAGCCGGACTTCGTCAAGTCGGTCGACTTCGAGGCCAACCTGGTCGTGGTCGACTGGGATCCCGAGTTCTGAGTGTGAGCATGCGTTTCGACGTCATCACCCTGTTCCCCGAGTTCCTCGCCCAGTCCGCTGGATTGGGCGTGGTCGGGCGCGCGCAGGAGAAGGGGTTGTTCAGCCTGCATGGCTGGACCCCCCGTGATTACGCCGAAGGCAACTACCGCCGGGTGGACGACCGTCCGTTCGGTGGTGGCCCCGGCATGGTGATGCTGATCGAGCCACTGCAGGCCTGCCTGCAGGCGATCCGTGATGCCGATCCGACCCCGGCGCGGGTGATCCATCTCAGCCCGCAGGGTGCGCCGTTGACCCAGGCCAAGGTGCGGGAACTGGCGGCGCTGCCGCGCATGGTCCTGCTCTGTGGCCGCTACGAGGGCATCGACGAGCGTTTCCTGGAGGCCAATGTCGACGAGGAAATCTCCCTCGGCGACTACGTACTGTCCGGTGGCGAGCTGGGCGCGGCGGTGATCATCGACGCCGTGGCCCGCCTGCAGGACGGTGCCCTGAACGACGCGGAATCGGCGGCGCAGGACAGCTTCGAGGGCGACCTCGGCCTGCTCGACTGCCCGCACTACAGCCAGCCGGCCCAGCACCCGCTGGGTGACGTGCCGGACGTGCTGCGCTCGGGCAACCACGCGGCCATCGCGGCCTGGCGCCGCCAGCAGTCGCTGCTCCGGACCGCCGAGCGGCGCCCGGACCTGCTGGATGAACAGGCACTGGGCAAGGCCGACCGCAAACTGCTGGAGCAGGGCCGCCAGGCCCGCAACCAGAAGGCCAGCCCCTAGCGCAGGGCTGGCGTTATCGGCTATCATGGCCAATTCCCGTCGGCCCCGGCCGGCGCGCGCAGTACCCAAAACAAACGTGCAGCACAGTCCGGTGACTGCATGAGCCTACGTTGTCGATACGACACGCCCACCCGAACAAGAATCGGTGTAACCCATGAGCAAGCTGAACAAGTCCATCGTCGCGGAATTCGAATCCGCCCAGATCACCCGTGAACTGCCGAAGTTCAGCCAGGGCGACACCGTTGTCGTCAACGTGAAGGTGAAGGAAGGCAGCCGCGAGCGCGTGCAGGCCTACGAAGGCGTCGTCATCGCCACCAAGAACGCCGGCCTGAACTCCTCGTTCACCGTCCGCAAGATCTCGCACGGCTACGGCGTCGAGCGCGTTTTCCAGACCCACAGCGCCATCATCGACTCGGTCGAAGTGAAGCGTCGTGGTAAGGTCCGCGCCGGCAAGCTGTACTACCTGCGTGGCCTGGAAGGCAAGGCTGCCCGCATCAAGGAAGACCTGGCTGCCGCTGCTGCCGCCAAGGCTGCCCGTCTGGCCGAAAAGGCCTGATAAACAACTTCGGTTGTTGCCGCGACGGCCACCTTCGGGTGGCCGTTTGCGTTTCCGGCACCGCATCGGCCACGATCGGGTGATGAACGACATCAACCGGCACTATCCCGCTGTCATCCAGTCGGCGCTGCGCTTCCTGGACGACAAGGGGCTGGCGCGCGTGCAGTCGGCGCCGCTGCTGCATCGTGTGCTGTGGCGCATGGGCATCGCGCTGCCACCGCCGATCCTGGCCGGCTTCGGCACCAATGCGCTGGTGCAGGGTCTGCTGTTCGGGCTGTTCTGGACCGCGCTGATGTGGCTGATGCTGTGGCAGGGCAGCGAGCGCCCGTTGGCCTTGCTGCTGGCGGCCGGACTGTTGGCCGGTGCCCTGTTCGGCGTGGTGATGGCGGCGCTGATGCGCTCGCTGCGCCGCCACCGCAAGTTGCCGGACTGGCGGCAGTTCCGGGCGCGACAGGCGGACTGAGCCGATGGCGCACCGCGCCGTGACCGGCAGGCACGCGCCGCGCTAGGCTGCGGCTTCATCCCGATGGACGTGCCGTGCGATGCCTGCCAAGCGAACCGCACCTTCCGCCGCGCCCACGCTGTTGTCCGGCGGCAATCCGCAGATTGCCAAGGGCGAGGGCGATGCCCCGGTGCAGGCCTATATCGCGGCAATGACGGACTGGAAGCGGCCGATCGGCGAACAGCTGGATGCGCTGATCGCGCAGGCAGTGCCTGGCGTGCACAAGGCCGTGAAGTGGAATTCGCCGATGTATGCGGTGGCGCCGGGCGCAGGCTGGTTTCTCAGCTTCCATTGCTTCACCCGCTACATCAAGGTGGCGTTCTTCCGCGGCGCTGCATTGACGCCGGTGCCGCCCGAGCCGTCCAGGAGTGCCGATACGCGCTACCTGCACATTGCACAGGATGGGGTGCTGGATGAAGTACAGTTCCTCGACTGGGTGCGCCAGGCCGCCGCGTTGCCCGGCGAGCGCATGTAACCCCGACGTTCCGATTCCCTTGCCGACGAGAGCCGCTGATGGCCACGCATGCACCGAACCCTGCCGATGCCGGAACCCCGGCCGCTGAACTGATCGATGCACGCATCGCCGAGCTGGGCGACTGGCGTGGCGAAGCGCTGGCACACGTGCGCGCCTTGATCCATGAAGCGCTGCCGGACGTGCAGGAAACCTGGAAGTGGCGCGGTACACCGGTGTGGGAGCACAACGGCATCCTGTGCACCGGCGAGACCTACAAGCAGGCGGTGAAGCTGACCTTCGCCAACGGTGCGGCGCTGGCGGACCCGAAGGGCCTGTTCAACGCCAGCCTCGAGGGCAACACGCGGCGTGCGATCGACATCCATGAAGGCGCGATGCCCAATGCCGCGGCCTTGAAGGCGTTGCTGCGCGCGGCGGCGACGTTCAACGCTGCGAAGAAGAAGCGGTAGAGCCGGCCGCTGGCCGGCTGTTTTGCGATGCTTCCGGAGAGGTGTGAAGTTGCCGGCCAGCGGCCGGCACTACCACAGGCCCATGAGGTTGCCGGCCAGCGGCCGGCACTACCACCGGTCCATGAGGTTGCCGGCCAGCGGCCGGCACTACCGTGGCGGGGCTGACTCCAGCGCGGCATCCGGGTCGGCCACCGGCGAGGGCGGGCAGGCCGGAATCTCCGACGGCGTGGCCAGTTCTTCGGCGTGCGAGGGCTTGCCCATCATCTTCGCCTTGCGCCAGCCACCCCAGCGGTAATACGCCAGTGACAGCAGCATCGACACCAGCGAGCTGACCGGGAAGCTCCACCAGATCGCATCGGCACCCCAGTACGGCTGCAGCAGTTCGGCGAACGGCACGCGCACGCCCCACAGCGAGCCGGCCAGGATCAGCAGCGGCGGAATCACCGCGCCGGTGGAGCGCACCACGCCGGAGATCACGAAGCTGACGCCGAAGAACAGGAACGAGCCGATCACCACGTGGTTGAGGTGGCGGGCGATGTCCAGCGCCTGGCTGGCCGGTGGCAGGAACAGCGCCAGCAGCTGGCGATCGAACACCACCAGCGGCAGGATCAGCGCGCCGGTCAGCAGGAAGTTGAACAGCACGCCCTGGCGCGCGGTGCCGCGTACGCGGTCCCAGCGCTGCGCACCGACGTTCTGTGCGGCCATCGACGAGCACGCCGCGCCGATCGCCATCGCCGGCATCTGCAGGTAGTTCCACAGCTGCAGGGCAGCACCGTAACCGGCGCCGGTGTCGGTGCCGTACTGGTTGACCATGGTCATCAGCAGGATCACCGACAGCGAGATCAGCACCATCTGCAGGCCCATCGGCACGCCCTTGACCACCAGCGCCTTGAGGATGGTCATGTCGAGCTTGAACAGGCGCATGTCGGCGCGGCCCAGCCACAGGGTGTGGCGCTTGTGCCGCATGTACAGCAGCAGGCCGGCCAGCGACAGCGTCTGCGCGACCAGCGTGGCCCAGGCCGAGCCGGCGATACCCAGCGCGGGGAATGGCCCCATGCCGAAGATCAGGACCGGGTTCAGCACGATGTCCAGCGCCACCGACACCATCAGGAAACGGAACGGCGTGCGCGAGTCACCGGCACCGCGCAGTGCGGCGGTGAGGAAGGCGAACGCGTACAGCGTCGGCATCGCCAGGAAGATGATCTGCAGGTAGGCCTCGGCCAATGGCAGCGAGGCGGCCGGCGTGCCCATCGCCGCCAGCAGCGGATGGGCCATGAACCAGCCGGCGATGGCGATGATCACCGACAGGCCGATGAAGAAGGTGGCACTGGTGCCGACCACGCGCCGCGCCTGCGCGATGTCGCGCGCGCCGATCGCCTGGCCGATCAGGATGGTCGAGGCCATGCCGAAGCCGAACACCGAGCCGATCAGGAAGAACATGATGTTGTTGGCGTTCGCAGTGGCGGTCAGTGCCGCCTCGCCGAGGAAGCGCCCGACCCAGACCGCATTCACCGAACCGTTCAGCGATTGCGCGATGTTGCCCGCCAGGATCGGCAGGGAAAACAGCAGGAGATTGCGGCCGATCGGGCCGGAGGTCAGGTCAAGCGGCGCTTTGGCCATGGAGTGGTGATCGAATCCCGGGAGGCGCACACTAGCACCAAGCCGGTTTGCGGGATGTGGCAATGCATCAACGACTGCAGGTGAAGCGGAGCGTGGCGCTGGCCTTGATCAGCGCTGTACTGGCCGCATGTTCGATGGACGACCGGCTGGGCGATACCCAGATCCGGCCGACCGACCGGCCCGAGTGCCTGGTCGGCAGCCAGCGCCAGGACCTGGCCTCCGGCGTGCGGCCGCTGATCGGCGGCACCGGCTGCCGGGCCGATCCGGACAACCCGCGTCCTCTCAACAAGCCACCGGAGTAGTAGCGAACAATGCCCGAGCTTTCCCCGTTGTCGCCCAGTGTCCGCCTGGACATCTGGCTGTGGGCGGCCCGTTTCTTCAAGACCCGCAGCCTGGCCAAGCAGGCCATCGAAACCGGCAAGGTCAGCGTTGCGGGGCAGCGCCCGAAATCCTCACGCGCGGTGCGCGTCGGCGAGCAGCTGCAGGTCGACCGTGGCGAGGAGCATTTCGAGATCCAGGTGCTGGGGCTGAGCGATCAGCGCGGGCCGGCGCCGGCGGCGCAGCAGCTGTATGCCGAGAGCGAGGCCTCCAAGGCCCGTCGTGCCGAGCAGCGTGCGCTGCGCATCGCCGCACGCGATGGGTTCCAGCCGCCGGAGCACAAGCCGGACAAGCGCGCACGGCGGTTGATCCGCGCGCTGGGCGATATCGACGCGCTGTAGGCAACAGGGCGCCGGACCGGGTCCGGCGCCTGCAAACCTCAGCGCTTGCCGCCGAGCAGGTTGCCACCGAGCTTGAGCAGGTCGCTCATGCCGAACTGGCCGTCGCCGTCCTGGTCCAGCACGCTGCCGAGCAGGCCGCCGGCGATGCCGCCCTGCTGCTGCACCTGCTGCTTTTCCTGGCCGAGGGCCTGGCTGAGCGAGCCGGCATCGGCCTGGCCGCCGCCGAGACGCTGGGCCAGGAAGGCCATCACGATCGGCGCGAGGATCTGCAGCAGCTGGCTGGTACGGCCGCTGTCGAGCTGGGTGGCCTGGGCCAGGCCGGTTTCCACCTTCTGCTGGCTGCCGCCGAAGATGTGGCCGAGGATGCCGGCGCCGTCGCTGGCGGCACCGCCGCCGCCACCCAGCACCGAGCCGAGCACGCTGCCCAGGTCCAGTCCACTGTGGTTGTTCTGCAAGGCGCCGAGCAGTGCCTGCGCGCCCTGCGGCTGCGAGGCGTTGTTGCCCAGCGCGCCCATCAGCACCGGCAGCGCGGCACTGATCGCGCCGGAAGCCTGGGTATCGCTGATGCCGAGCTGCTGCGACACCTGCTGCAGCGGGGCGCCCTGCAATTTGGCGAGAAGTTCGTCGGTCAGGCTCATCTGCGGAATCCTTGATTGGGGTTGGGCGTGCAGAAGGTACGCCGCGGACCGTTAAAACGGCGACGCCGCCTCACGGGGAGGCGGCGTGCCGTTCACGGGGGAGGGCGGTCAGAGCTCGATGTCTTCGGCGCCCGGGGTGGCGGTGGGGAAGTCCGCTTCCGGCTGGGCCGGCTTGAACGGATCCGACGGCTGGCTGGCCAGCGCCTTCAGCGCCGCGGCAACACCGGCACCGTAGGCCGGGTCGGCCTTGCTGCAGTTGTCGATGTGGCGCTGCTTGATGAAGTCCGGCGCATCGCCCAGGGCACGGGCGGTGTTGGCGAACAGGCGGTCCTTCTGGGCCTGGTTGTAGCTGCGGAACAGCGCACCGGGCTGGCTGAAGTAGTCGGCGTCGTCCTCACGGAAGTTCCAGAAGTCGGCGTCGCCGCGGATCTTCATCGGCGGTTCGCGGTACTGCGGCTGTTCCTGCCACTGGCCGTAGCTGTTCGGTTCGTAGTGCGGCAGGCCGCCGTAGTTGCCGTCCACGCGCATCGCACCATCGCGGTGGTTGCTGTGCACCGGGCAGCGCGCTGCGTTCACCGGAATCTGGTGGTGGTTCACACCCAGGCGATAGCGCTGCGCATCGGAATAGGCGAACAGGCGCGCCTGCAGCATCTTGTCTGGCGATGGGCCGATGCCCGGCACCAGGTTGCTCGGTGCGAACGCTGACTGCTCCACGTCCTGGTACCAGTTGACCGGGTTGCGGTTCAGTTCGAACTGGCCCACTTCGATCAGCGGGTAGTCGCTCTTCGGCCACACCTTGGTCAGGTCGAACGGATGCACGCGGTAGGTTTCCGCGTCCAGCTCCGGCATGACCTGGATGAACAGCTTCCACTTCGGGAAGTCGCCCTTCTCGATCGCGGCGAACAGGTCGCGGCCGTGGCTTTCGCGGTCATGACCGACCAGGATCTGCGCCTGTGCGTCGGTCAGCGATTCGATGCCCTGCTGGCTGACGAAGTGGAACTTCACCCAGAAGCGTTCGCTGTCGGCGTTGGTGAAGCTGTAGGTGTGCGAGCCGAAACCGTGCATGTGGCGGAAGCTGCGCGGAATGCCGCGGTCGCTCATCACCACGGTCACCTGCAGCAGGGCTTCGGGCAGCAGCGTCCAGAAGTCCCAGTTGTTGCGCGCGCTGCGCAGGTTGGTGTGCGGGTCGCGCTTGACCGCCTTGTTGAGGTCGGCGAACTTGCGCGGATCGCGCAGGAAGAACACCGGGGTGTTGTTGCCGACCAGGTCCCAGTTGCCTTCTTCGGTGTAGAACTTCAGCGCGAAGCCGCGGATGTCACGCTCGGCGTCGGCGGCGCCACGCTCGCCGGCCACCGTGGTGAAGCGGGCGAACATCTCGGTCTGCTTGCCGACCTTCTCGAACAGCTTGGCGCGGGTGTACTTGCTGATGTCGTGGGTGACGGTGAAGGTGCCGAACGCGCCCGAGCCCTTGGCGTGCATGCGGCGCTCGGGAATGATCTCGCGGTTGAGGTTGGCCAGCTTTTCCAGCAGCCAGACGTCTTCCATCAGCAGCGGGCCACGCGGGCCGGCGGTCTTGCTGTTCTGGTTGTCCACCACCGGTGCGCCGAAGGCCGTGGTCATCGGCGTGACCGGGTCATCGCCGTGCTTCTGCTTTGGCGTGGTGCTCAGCTCGCGCTGCTGCTGGGCGCCTTCCTCGGGCGACGGTGCGCTGTGATACGGGCACTTGGCGTTGTTGTTGTCGGACTGGCTCATCGGCTGGCTCCTGGTGGCGGTGAAGACGTGGGTAAACATCTTCACTCGACTTTAGCTATGGCCGGATGAAATGAATAATCGAATGATTCGTTCAGGTTGATAGATTCTGTCAATTGAAACGCAGAATCGGATCTGCAGAGCCTTTCGATAGGCCTCCCGCAAGGCAGGCGGGAGGCCTTGGGCGTGCGCTGCGGTTACAGCAGCGCCTTCAACCGGTACAGGGCTTCCAGCGCCTGCTTCGGCGTCAGTTCGTCCGGGTCGATTGCTGCCAGTGCTTCCTGCGCCTTGCTGGCCGGCGCACTGAACAGGCCGAACTGCTGCGGCGCATCCAGTGCCTGCGGCGCCAGCTCGGCGGCATGGCTCTCACCGCCGCGCTGCTCCAGCTCGGCCAGGCGACGACGTGCCTGTGCCACGGTGGCGCGCGGCAGGCCGGCCAGTGCGGCCACCTGCAGGCCGAAGCTGCGGTTGGCGGGGCCGTCCTTCACCGCGTGCATGAACACCAGCGCTTCACCGTGCTCGACGGCATCCAGGTGCACGTTGGCGATGCCGCTGCGGCCGCCCTCGTGCTGCTCGTCGGCCAGCGCGGTCAGCTCGAAGTAGTGGGTCGCGAACAGCGTGTAGCAGCGGTTCTGGTAGGCCAGGTGGCGGGCCACTGCGTCGGCCAGGGCCAAGCCATCGTAGGTGGATGTGCCGCGGCCGATCTCGTCCATCAGCACCAGCGAATGGGCAGTGGCGTGATGCAGGATGTAGCTGGTCTCGGCCATCTCGACCATGAAGGTCGACTGCCCGCGGGCGAGGTCGTCACCGGCGCCGATGCGGGTCAGGATGCGGTCGATCGGGCCGATCAGCGCACGGCTGGCCGGCACGAAGCTGCCGATGTGGGCCAGCAGCACGATCAGCGCGTTCTGCCGCATGTAGGTCGATTTACCGCCCATGTTCGGGCCGGTGATGACCAGCATGCGCCGGTCCGGATGCAGGTCCAGGTCGTTCGGTTCGAACGGCTGCTCGCGCACCGCCTCGACCACCGGATGGCGACCGCGCTCGATCTTCAGGCACGGCTCGGCCTGCAGTTCCGGGCGCGCCCAGTCCAGCGCCTGCGCGCGTTCGGCGAAGGCTGCCAGCACATCCAGTTCGCTCAGTGCGGCGGCGCACTGCTTCAGCGGTTCCAGCTGCGCGCCAAGGGTATCCAGCAGCTGCTCGTACAGGTACTTCTCGCGCGACAGCGAACGGTCGCGCGCGGACAGCACCTTGTCCTCGAACGCCTTCAGTTCTTCGGTGATATAGCGCTCGGCATTGGTCAGCGTCTGGCGGCGGGTGTAGTGCACCGGCGCGCGGTCGGACTGGCCCTTGCTGATTTCGATGTAGTAGCCGTGCACGCGGTTGTAGCCCACCTTCAGGGTGGGAATGCCGCTGCTCTCGCGCTCGCGCAGTTCCAGGTCGACCAGGAACTGGTCGGCATGGGTGGACAGGCGGCGCAGCTCGTCCAGCTCTTCATCGAAGCCGTCGGCCAGCACGCCGCCATCGCTCAGCTTCAGCGGCGGCATCTCGGCAATGGCGCTGGCCAGCAGTTGTGCGCATTCGTCATGTTCACCCAGCGCGGCATGCAGCGCCTGCAGGCGCGGTGAATCCAGCGGCGCCAGCACCTCGCGCACCGCCGGCAGCAGGTTCAGGCCATCGCGCAGAGTGGAGAAATCGCGTGGTCGCGCCGAACGCAGCGCGACACGGGTGAGAATGCGTTCCAGGTCGCCGAGGCGGCGGAACTGCTCGCGGATGTCGGCGTCGCTGCCACGGTCGATCAGGGTTTCCACCGCATGGTGGCGTTGTATCAGCACCTCGCGCAGGCGCAGCGGGCGGTGCAGCCAGCGGCGCAGCAGGCGCCCGCCCATCGGCGTCACGGTGCTGTCGAGCACGCCCAGCAGGGTGTTGCGGGTATCGCCGTCGACGCGCGTATCGAGTTCCAGGTGGCGGCGGGTGGCGGCGTTCATCGCAATCGCCTCGCCAGCGGTTTCCATCGCGATCGAGGTCAGGTGCGGCAGGCGCTGCTTCTGGGTTTCCTCGACATAACCGAGCAGGGCACCGGCGGCAGCGGTGGCGCGCGGCTTGTCATCGATGCCGAAGCCGCTCAGGTCATGCAGCTTGAAGAAGTTCAGCAGCTGGCGGCGGCCGCTGTCGGCGTCGAACAGCCACGGCGCACGGCGGCGCACGCCGGTGCGCTGGCGCAGGAACTCCGGCCAGTTCTCCTCGTCGGGTACCAGCAGCTCGGCCGGTTCCAGTCGGGCCAGTTCGGCTTCCAGCGCGTCGTCGGTTTCCACTTCGTTGACCAGGAAGCGGCCACCGGCCAGGTCGGCCCAGGCCAGGCCGTAGCCCTGCTTCGTGCGCGACAGCGCCATCAGCAGGGTATCGCGGCGCTCGTCCAGCAGCGCTTCGTCGGTGACGGTGCCGGGGGTGACGATACGTACCACCTTGCGTTCGACCAGGCCCTTGGCCAGCGCCGGGTCGCCGATCTGCTCGCAGATCGCCACCGATTCGCCCAGCGCCACCAGCCGTGCCAGGTAGCCTTCGTAGGCGTGCACCGGCACGCCGGCCATCGGGATCGGCGCGCCGCCGGAGCTGCCGCGCTGGGTCAGGGTGATGTCGAGCAGGCGCGCGGCCTTGCGCGCATCGTCGTAGAACAGCTCGTAGAAGTCGCCCATGCGGAAGAACAGCAGCAGGTCCGGGTAGTCGGACTTGGCTGCGAAGAACTGCTTCATCAGCGGGGTGTGTTCGGCGGACCTTTCTTTGGACATGGGGCTCGTGAATCCGGGGCGTCCGTTCGCGCTGGAGGGCGGCGCGGCGGAGCGGGTACAGGGATGCCCATGGTAACTGGTGGGGGCAGGGGCTGCCGCATTCGCAGGCGTGGGCTGCCGCTTGCTTCAGGCCTGCACCAGGGTGATGTCCGGGTGGGCCGCGAAGATCTCCATCACGATCTCGAAGTAGGTCTGCCCTTCGCCGCACTCCAATGCCGCAAGCTGCTGCTCGATGGCCGCGGTGTTGAATGCGCCGGGATGGGCCAGTTTGGCCTGCAGCCAGCTGCGTGTGGCAGCCACGCCCAATGCTACGCGGCTGTGTTCGACATCGCGCCAGATGATGGTGCGGGTGGACCGTCCGGCCAGGGCGCCATCTCCGCCGTACAGCAGGTCATCCAGCGCATCCAGGCTGGGCGCCAGCTGCCAGTCTTCTCCGGCCATGAACACGCGGTTGATCTCGGCATAGAGGCTGGCGATGTCGCCGATGGCGGCGCCTTCGATCTGTAGGAGGATGGTCATGCGCCGACTGTAGCGTCAGCAGGCGAAAGCCGGCGTGCTGAACGACCGGGTTCGCGCCAGGGCCCGAGCGCGCATGCTTCCCGGGCGTTTGCGGTGTGGTTCCCCGCAGCCGACTGAATTTGCAATCTTCCCTATAGAAGTTCCTGTGGCGGCCGATACCCTTTGCGCCTTTCTGCGCTTCGCGCGGCGGCGTGCTCTCGCGTGTGCGACGGCAGACCCGAATCAAGCCGGCACGTCGATGCCTTGTCCTTTCCGGACAGAGCGCCCGACGGCCTGCATCAATATCAGGAAAAGACTGTGCGGTCAGGGAAGAAGCAGGCACGACAGGTGTGCCGTGGTGGTGGGTGGGTGGTGTTGCTTGGCATGACCTTCAGTGTTGCCGCCCAGCAGGCCGGTGATCCAGCCGTGCAGGAACTGCTGCGGCAACAGGAACGCGAACGCGTGCTGCGCGAGCAGCAGGAACAACGGCCCGACGTCCGCCTGGAGCGGGATGCGCCGAAGGACGGTGAGCACCTGCCGGCGCGGGAGCAGCCCTGCGTGCGCATTGACCGCATCGTGCTGGAAGGCGACGACAGCCAGCGCTTCGGCTGGGCACTGGCCGCGGCCGACCCGGTGGATGATCCGGCCACCGGCCGTTGCCTGGGGACCGAAGGCATCAACGTTGTGATGAAACGCGTGCAGAACGCGATCATCGCCCGTGGCTATGTCACCACGCGGGTGTTGTCGGCACCGCAGGACCTCAACCAGGGCACGCTGACCTTGTCGGTGGTGCCGGGCCGGTTCCGCGAGGCCGTGTTCTCCGATCCGCAGGGCCGGCATCCGGCCATCGCCAATGCATTGCCGATCCGCAGCGGCGGCCTGCTCAACCTGCGTGACATCGAGCAGGGGCTGGAGAACCTGCAGCGCGTGCCCACCGTCAGCGCCGACATCAAGATCGCGCCGGCCGACGGCGAGGGCGCGGCGCCGGGCCAGAGCGACCTGCAGATCGACTGGACGCAGCGTTCACCGGTACGCGCCAGCGTCACCCTGGACGATGCCGGCAGCCGCGGCACCGGCAAGCTGCAGGCCAACGCGACGCTGTCGCTGGATAATCCGCTGGGGCTGAACGAGCTGTTCTACATCAGTGCCGGGCGTGGCGTGTTCAACGGCCGCGGCAGGGACACCGACAGCTGGACCGCGCACTACGACGTGCCGTACGGCTACTGGCTGTTCGGTGCCACCGCCAGCGCCTACGACTACAGCCAGAGCGTGGTCGGCGCCTTTGAACGCTATGACTACAGCGGCCGCAGCCGCAACGCCGAAGCGCGGGTGGACCGGCTGCTGCTGCGCAATGCCAAGATCAAGTTCAGTGCCTATGCACGCGGCTGGCAGCGCGAGTCGAAGAACTACATCGACGATACCGAGATTGAAGTGCAGCGCCGCCGCACCGCTGGCTGGGAACTGGGCCTGACCCACAAGCAGTTCATCGGCACTGCCACGCTCGATGCCAGCGTGGCCTACCGGCGTGGCACGGGCGCCTTCCACGCCCTGCGCTCGCCGGAAGAGAAGGCGCAGCAGTGGGACCCGACGCTGCCGCTGGAAGGCACCTCGCGGATGAAGGTGATCACCGCTGATGCGCAGTTCAGCGTGCCGTTCCAGCTGGGCAAGCAGCGCCTGCGCTACACCGCCGCATGGCGGGCGCAGTGGAACCGAACGCCGCTCTCGCCACAGGACCGCTTCGCCATCGGTGGCCGCTATACCGTGCGCGGTTTCGATGGTGAAAGCTCGCTCAGCGGCGAGCGTGGCTGGTCGCTGCGCAACGATCTTTCGCTGGGCATCGGCGGCGGCCAGGAGTTCTACGTGGCCGCCGACTACGGCCGTATCGGCGGCCCATCCACGCAGTGGCAGTCCGGCCGCGACCTGGCCGGCATGGCGCTGGGCCTGCGCGGCGGCTGGCAGCAGCTTTCCTGGGATGGCTTCGTGGGCTCGGCACTGCACAAGCCCGCCCATTTCCCCACCGACTACACCACGTTCGGCTTCAGCCTGGCCTGGCGCTACTGATCTGCCACAAGGACACGTGACATGAACACTATCTATCGTCTGGTTTTCAACCGCGCGCTGCGCGTCTGGCAGGTGGCTTCAGAGCTGGTGAAGGGCGGCGGTGGCCTGGTCGGCCATGTGCCGGGCCGGCAGAGCGCGGCACTGTCGCTGCTGGGCTTCGCGCTGATGTGCTCACTGGGCTGGGTCAGTCTGGCAACACCTGCGCTGGCGCAGTCCGATGCACGCATCAGTTCCGATCCGAACGCGCCGGGCCGTGAACGGCCGACGGTGGTGACGGCACCCAACGGCGTGCCGATGGTGAACATCACCACGCCGTCGGCGGCGGGTGTGTCGCGCAACCGCTATTCGCAGTTCGACGTGGGCCGCGAAGGCGCCATCCTCAACAACGCCCGCGGCCAGGTGCAGACGCAGCTGGGCGGCTGGGTGCAGGGCAACCCGTGGCTGGCCACTGGCAGTGCACGGGTCATCCTCAATGAAGTGAATGGTCCGGCCAGCCGGCTCAACGGCTATGTGGAAGTGGCCGGGCAGCGTGCCGAAGTGATCATTGCCAACCCGGCCGGCATCCAGGTCAACGGTGGCGGCTTCCTCAATGCCAGCCGGGTGACCCTGACCACCGGCACCCCGATGTTCAGCGGTGCAGGCGCACTTGAGGGCTACCGTGTCACCGGCGGTGCGATCCAGATCGATGGCGATGGCCTGGACAGCAGCCGTGCCGACTACACCGACCTGATCACCCGTTCGTTGAAGGTCAATGCCGGCATCTGGGCCAACCAGCTGCAGGCAACGCTGGGCAGCAACGTGGTCAGTGCCGACCACAGCCAGGCCAGCGCGAACGCGGCCAGCGGCGAGGCACCGACGTTCGCACTGGACGTCGGCGCGCTGGGCGGCATGTTCGCCAACAAGATCTGGCTGGTCGGCAACGAGCATGGCGTGGGCGTGCGCAATGCCGGCAGCATCGGTGCGCAGGCCGGCGAGCTGGTGGTGACAGTGGATGGCCGTCTGGAAAACACCGGTGCGCTGCAGTCGCGGCAGAACGTGCGCGTGCAGGTCAGTGGCGACCTTGCCAATGCCGGCACCATCGCGGCTTCGCGTGAGGTGGCCATCACGTCTGGCGGCACGCTGGACAACAGCAACGGCACGCTCAATGCGCAGCGCCTGCAGCTGCAGGCGCAGGGGTTGCGCAACCAGGGCGGCGCGATTGAACAGACCGGCGTGCAGGCCCTGGTGCTCAAGGCCGACGCGGCCAGCAACCGCAACAATGGCCTGCTGGGCACACTGGATGCCGTGGCGTCAGGTGGCAATGAGGGCAGCCCTGGCGGCGGTACGTCGCCGGGCAGCGGTAGCGGAACGCCCGGAACCGGCACGCCCGGAACACCGGGAACCGGCGGCGGCAATGGCGGCTCGACCGGCACGCCGACGTCGCCGGCGCTGCCGCTGGCCGAGGGACTGATCGCCATCACCGGCACGATGGACAACGACGGCGGCAGCATCAGCAACGGCGGCGCGGTGTCACTGGCTGCACGCAACGGTCTCGACAACAGCGGCGGTCGCCTGGGAGTGAGCGCGCTGCAGGCCGGGGGCGAGCTGCGCAATGAGGGCGGCACGCTGCAGGTGCATGGCGATGCCGCGCTGCAGGTGGGCCTGTTGTCCAACCAGAAGGGCGCGCTGAGCGTGGCCGGCGGCCTGCTGCTGGAGGCGCAGTCGCTCGACAACCGCGGCGGTGAACTGCGGCACGCCGGCAAGGCCGCATCGTCGTGGGCGGTGCATGGCCTGTTCAACAACGACGGTGGCCTGCTGGCCACCAATGCCACGCAGCTGGCGTTGCGCGCAGGCCAGGTCGGCAATGCCGGTGGCCGCATCGAACATGCCGGTGAGGGGGGCCTGCAGCTGGATACGGGCGACTGGGCTGGCGCCGGTGGCCGGCTGAGTACGCTGGGCCGCCTGCAATGGACGGCCGGCAACGCCGAGCTGCGCAACGGCTCGCTCAGTGCGGCCGGGTTCGACATCGTCGCCGGGACGCTGGACAACCGGGGTGGCAGCCTGCTGTCGCTCGGCACCGGTGCCAGTTCGGTGAAGGCCACGGTGCTGGACAACAGCGCCGGCGGCACGCTGGCCAGCAATGGTGATCTGGGCCTCACCGCGATCACGCTGGAAAACCGCAAGGGGCTGGTACAGCAGGCCGGCACCGGCAGCCTGCGGGTGCAGGCCGAGACCCTGCGTGGCAGCGAAGGGCGCCTGCTCAGCAACGGCGCGCTGGTGCTGTCCGGCGGCGAGCTGGACGTGAGTGGCGGTACCACGTCGGCGCAGCGCGTGCAGATCCAGGCCGATGTGTTGCGCAACCGCCAGGGCCAGATCGTTGCGCAGGGAACGCAGGCGTTGGCACTGGACGTGCGCGATGCGCTCGACAACCAGAGCGGCCAGATCGTCGGCAACGGCGGGCTGCGCATCGACGCCGGTCGCATCGACAACCAGCAGGGCACGCTGCAGTCGGCCGGCACGCAGGGCGTGGCGCTGACGGTGCGCGACACGCTGGACAACAGCGGCGGAGGCATCTCCGGCAATGGCCAGGTGCAGCTGCAGGTTGGCAGCCTGGTCAACCAGGGCGGCAAGGTGCTGGCGGCAGGCAGCGGCGCGCTGCAGGTGCAGGCCCGCGAACGTCTGGACAACGGCAGCGGCGGCCGCCTGGCCGGTACCGGTGATCTGCGGCTGCAGGCGGCATGGCTGGACAACCGCAGTGGTGCGATCGAACACGCCGGCGGCGGCACGTTGCAGATCCGCGCCGACAGCGTGCAGGGTGCGGGCGGCCGCATCCTCAGCCAGTCGACGCTGGAGCTTGAGGGCGGCGACCTGCTGCTGGGGGCCGGCAGCATTACCCAGGCCGAGCGCATTGCCATCGACGCGCAGCGCCTGGACAACGCTGGCGGCAACCTCAGCGCGACCGGCAGCGGCGCGCTGCGGCTGCGCGTGGCGCAGCGCGTGGACAACAGTGGCGGCACGATTGCAGGCAATGGCGCGCTGGAGGTAGAGGCCGGCGAACTGATCAACCGCAAGGGCACGCTCAGCGGCGCCGGTACGGCTGACAGCACGCTGCAGATCGCCGGAGCGCTGGACAATCACGAAGGCACGATCGCCAGCAACGCCAACCGCCTGGCGGTCACTTCCGCACGGCTGGACAACAGTGGCGGCAGCATCCGCCAGGCTGGCAACCAGGGCCTGGACATCACCACCGGCCGCCTGGACGGCAGCAAGGGCACGCTGGTCTCCTCGGCCACGCTGACCCTGCGCGCCGACGACGTGGATCATCGTGACGCGACGCTGGGCGCTGATCGCTTCGACCTTGAGGCCGCCACGCTCGACAACGCCGGTGGCCGCATCATCGCCAGCGGTGAAGGCGCCAGCCGCATCAAGGCGACGACGCTGGGCAATGCCGGTGGCACGCTGGCCAGCAATGGTGACCTGACGCTGCAGGCGCAGGCGCTGGACAACAGCGCAGGCAGGATCCAGCACGCCGGTAGCGGCCAGCTGCAGGTCTCGGCGCAGACCCTGCTGGGCAAGGGCGGCAGCGTGCTCAGCAATGGCAGCTTTGCGCTGGATGGCGCCAACCTCGATCTGACCGGGGCGACCACCTCGGCGCGCCGCGTCGACATCACTGCCGGCACCCTGACCACCGCCGGTGGCACGCTTACCGCAACGGGTGAAGACGCGCTGCGCCTGCGCGTACAGGGTGTGCTGGACAATCGCGGTGGTTCGCTCGCCAGCAATGGCGCGCTGGATGTCACCGCGCAGCAGCTGATCAATGCGCAGGGCACGCTGCAGGGCGCAGGCACCGGTCACTCCACGCTGGCGATCGGCCACGCTCTGGACAACCAGAAGGGCCGCATACTGCTCGGCGGTGCCGGTACGGTCACCGCTGACAGCCTCGGCAACCAGGGCGGCACCGTGCATGCGGGCGGCAGCGCGCTGGTGCTGGGCGTTGACGGTCGCCTGGACAATGGCGAGCAGGGCCTGCTGTCCAGCACCGGCACGATGACCCTGGACGCCGACAGCCTCGACAACCGCCACGGCACCCTGGTCGCTGGCAAGGACCTGACGGTGACCACGGCAGGAGGCGTGGACAACAGCGACGGTGCGATGCAGGCCGGCGAACGCCTGCAGTTGCAGGCCAATGGCCTGCTCAACCAGCGCGGTACGCTGCTGGGCGGCCAGCTGGACATCGATACCCGCGGCCAGCGGCTGGACAACCGCGCCGGCACGCTGGGCACGCAGAAGGGCGACCTGATCGTTCGCAGTGGCGCGATGGACAACCAGGGTGGTCGCGTGCAGTCGGCGGCCGACCTGACCATCAACACGGCCGGGCAGGACATCGACAACCGCGCCACCGCCGGCAGCGGTGGATTGCTGGCAGCCGGGAAGCTGCAGCTGGATGGTGGCGTGCTGGACAACCGTGGCGGCGCAGTCAATGCACAAGGCGATGCGCGCTTGCTGCTGGCCCGCGTCGACAACAGTGGCGGTGGAACACTTGCCAGCTCCGCGGATCTGTCCCTGCAGGCGGCGAGCCTGGCCAATGCCAGTGGTCGCGTGCAGGCCGGGCGCAACCTCGACCTGACCCTGGCCGGGCACCTGGACAACGCCGCCGGCGCGATCGCGGCCGGGCAGCGGTTGACCCTCACTGCCGCCAGCGTGGACAACCGCAACACCCGTGGCGGCGACGGCACGCGTGGCCTGCAGGCGGGCCAGCTGCAGTTCGGCGCCCAGTGGCTGGACAACAGCCAGGGCCAGATCGTCACCGATGGCGGTGCGCGGCTGCAGATCAACGGCCAGCTGCAGAACACCGGCGGCGTGATCAGCACCGGCGGCAACCTGGACAGCCAGGCGGACAACGTCGCCAACAGCGGTGGCCTGCTGCGCGCCGATGGCAGCCAGACCCTGGTGGCACGTGCGCTCAGCGAAGACGGCCAGGTGCATGCGCAGCGTGACCTCGGCCTCACCCTGCAGCAGGGCATGCGCCAACGTGGCGAATGGATCGCCAACGGCACGCTGTCGCTGAATCTGTCCGGCGACCTCGACAACCAGGGTGTGGTGCGCGGTGGCAACCTCGACCTCAACGCCCAGAACATCACCAATGCGGCTTCGGGTGAGATCTCCAGCCAGGGCACGACCCACCTCAATGCCCGTGGCCAGCTGACCAACCGGGGCCTGATCGATGGCGCGCTGACCCACCTGGAGGCCGGCGAAATCGACAATCTCGGCACCGGGCGCATCTACGGTGATCGCGTGGCGATCTCCACCGGCGTGCTGAAGAACCGCGCCGAAGAGGCCGGTGGTGCCACCCGCGTCGGCACCGTGGCCGCACGTGAGCGCCTGGACCTGGGCGTGCGCGAGCTGCAGAACACCGGCAAGGGCCTGATCTACAGCGGTGGTGATGCTGCCATCGGCGGCACGCTCGACGCTGACCGGATCGCCAGCGGCATTGCCGGGCGGATCGACAACATCAGCTCGGTCATCGATGTGACCGGCAACCTGTCCATCGATGCGCAGGTGGTCAACAACATCCGCGAGAACGTGGTCATCACACAGGCCACGACCGTGATGGATCCGGTGCGGCTGGACCGCCCGGCATGGTGGCGCAACGGCAAGAACGGCACCGAGGATATCCGCAGTACCAGCCACTACTCCGCGCACGAGGTGTACTACCTCGACCCGGCCGACATCCTCGAAGACACGCCGCACATCACGCCTGATGGCTTCACCGTGCATCGCGCGGTGGTGCGCCTGAGCTCGAAGACCAGTGCCTACTTCTTCGGACGCGGTGGCCTGTATGCCGGCCTGGGCGAGCGCGCGCGCCTGAACGTGCAGGATGGCACGGTGGTGATGTACTACGTCGGCCGCCAGGACAACCAGGTCAATCCGGACCAGGTGCGTGTCGGCGCGGATGACCCGTTCGCCGAGCTGAGTACCCTGCATCCCGATGCGCCGGCATTCCGCTATGTCGACGACAAGCTGACCTATTCCAGCAACTACGGAACCTGCACCACCAACTGCGTGCAGTTGTGGACCTACAAGGACTACAACGATCCGGACCATACGCTGACCAATCCGCGCGGCTCGGGTGGCAACAACGTCAGCAGCAATGAGCAGTACCGCATCGCGACCCGGACAGTGACCGAAGATGTGCTCGGCGCCGGGGTAGGCGCCGACGCGGTGATCCGCTCCGGCGGCGCGATGCGCATCGGCACCGACAACCTGAAGAACCACTACGGCAGCATCGCCGCAGGGGGCAACCTGAGCATCGTGGGACTGACCGCGACGGCGAAGGTGGAGAACCTGGCGCAGACGCTGTTCCGCACCCATGAATTCAACAATGTGGGTCACACCTACAGCAACGAACGGGTCACCTGGAGCAATGACACGATCTCCGAGGAGATCGGCAGGATCGGTGGCAGCATCACCAGTGGTGGCACGCTGGTCATCGACGTCGGTGACCTGAGCAACCTCAACCAGGGGCGAAACGCGCCGAACGTGCAGAACGGTTCGGCCATGGCCAACCTCAATGTGCAGGGGCCCAAGTCGCTGCCGGATGGGCCGGGCCATGGCGGTGCGCAGGGGCCGGGCCAGTCCACCGGCACCGGTGCCGAACGCGCGCTGGCGCAGGCGGCCGATGCCGCCGGCACTCAGCAGGGCGGCAACGTCGGCGGCGTGGCCGGCAACAGCGGCACCTCTGGGCCGCGCGTGGTCGCGGCCAGTGGTGGATCACCGGACCGCATCGCGATGGGTGCACCGGACACGCGCGCGCCGAGCGCCAGCCTGTTCAACGTCAATCCCAACAGTGGCCACTATCTGGTCGAGACCGATCCGCGCTTCACCGACCACAAGACCTGGCTGAGCTCGGACCACCTGCTGGGCCAGATGGGCTACTCGCCCGATACCGTGCACAAACGCCTGGGCGATGGCTACTACGAGCAGAAACTGGTGCGCGAACAGATCGGCCAGCTGACCGGTCGCCGTTTCCTCGATGGCTACGCCAGTGACGAGGCGCAGTACCGCGCGCTGCTGGAGGCCGGTGCCACGGTGGCCAGCGAATGGGGCCTGCGCCCCGGCGTGGCGCTGACCGAAGCACAGATGGCACAGCTGACCAGTGACATCGTCTGGCTGGTCGAGCAGACCGTCACCCTGGCCGATGGCAGCACCACCACCGCGCTGGTGCCGCAGGTCTACCTGCGCCTGCGACCGGGCGACCTGGACGGCAACGGTGCACTGCTGGCCGGTGCCAATGTCGATATCAAACTGGGCAATGGCCTGGTCAACACCGGCAATATCGCCGGCCGCAAGCTGGTGACCATCGATGCCGGCAACATCGAGCACCTCGGCGGCAGCATTTCCGGCCAGTACGTCGGGCTGTCGTCGGACAAGGACATCCGCGTTGTCGGTGCCGCCGTGACGGCCACCGATGCGCTGTCGGTCAAGGCGGCGGGCAACGTCACGGTGGCCTCCACGGTGGAGACACAGCGGGGCGGTGGCAGCTACCAGTACGAGACCAACCGCATCGATCGGGTCGCCGGCCTGTATGTAACCAACCCCAGTGGCGACGGCATGCTGTCGGTGGTGGCTGGCGGTGACATCAGCCTGCAGGCCGCACAGATCCGCAACGCTGGCACTGACGGCCTGACCCAGCTGGCCGCAGGCGGCAATCTGGATGTTGGCGCGATTGCGCTGGAGGAACGCCGCGACGCCACCTTCGACGAGCGCAACCACCAGCGCAGCAGCAGGACGACACATGCCGCCTCGTCGGTGCAGGGCGCTGGCGATGTGGTGCTGGCCGCTGGCAAGGACATCACCCTGGCCGCCGCGCAGATCAAGGCGGGGGCCGGCCTGGCATTGCAGGCCGGTGGGGACATCAACAGCCAGGCGTTGGTGGACAGCGAGAGCCGCGATTTTGCCAATGCGGGCAAGCGCAGCTCGCTGCAGGTCAGCCAGCGTGATGAGACGGTGCGTGGCAGTACGTTGCAGGCAGGGGACAATCTGCTCCTGAAGGCTGGCCGGGACGTCAACCTGACCGCCGCGTTGGTCGACAGCAATGACGGCACGGTAAGCGTGGCTGCGGGCCGCGACGTCAACCTGCTCTCAGCCAACGAGACGCACGACTACAGCCTCGACAGCTACGACAAGAAAAAGAAGACGCTCTCCAGCACCACCACCACGCGCAGCGTCGACGCCAGCGACAGCTATGCCATCGGCACGGCGATCCAGGGCGAGCGCATCAACATCACGGCTGGCCGCGATCTGACTGCGGTAGGTGCGGTGGTCGATGCCACCGGCAACGTGATCCTGGGGGCTGGCAACAATGTGCTGATCACTGCCGCCGAGGACCATCACAGCAGTGAATCCAGCGAGAGCAAAAAGAAATCGGGCGTTACCGGAGGCTTCGGCAACGGCGTGGCATCGGTTGGATACAGCAGCGCGAAGAACAGCAGCACCCGCGCCGAGCAGTCCACCACCCAGGTGGGATCGGCGATCGCCTCGCGCGACGGCAATGTGCTGATCAATGCTGGCAACACACTGACGATCGGGGCATCGGACGTCGCCGCAGGCGAGAACCTGACACTGGTGGGCAAGGACATTGCGCTGCTGGCGCGGCAGGACACCACGGATAGCGAATCCAGCCAGGCCAGCAAGTCCAGCGGCTTCTCGGTGGGCGTGACCTACGATCCGACCAAGGCCTACCGCAGCGCCCGCGATTCGACCACCGACGGCATGGCCGACAGTGGCTCGGCAATGGGGCGGATCACCCGCACCGCTGAAGGTGCAGCCTCCGGCCTGCGCGCGGCCACCACTTCGACCGTGGTGACTGCCGGCAGCCAGCGCACCAACAGCGAACAGAGCCATTCGACCAGTGATGCCCGCGTCAGCCAGTTGGCTGCAGGCGGCGATCTCACGTTGATTGCCAATGGGGGCTCGATCCTCAGCCAGGGCACGCAGATGTCGGCCGAGGGCAACGCTGTGCTGCTGGCCACCAAGGACATCGTGTTCGACGTGGCCCACAACACCGAGCGCAGCGACAGCAGCAGCCGCGGCAAGGGCTGGGGCTTTGCCAACAACACCAGCGGCCTGCCGTTCGGTACCAACAACTCGCAGAGCCAGGGCAGCGGCAGCAGCGACACCATCACCGGCACGCAGCTGTCGGTCGGCGGCGGCGTGCGCATGGCCACCACCGAGGGCAACATCAGCCTGACCGCAGCCAATATCGCCGCCGAGAAGGACGTCAGCATCCGTGCGGCCGGTGATCTGCTGGTCCGCAGCGGGCAGGATACGGTCAGCAACGCCAATACGTCGGACAGCAAGGCGATCGGCACGGTACAGATATCGGATACCGAGAAGTTCTCCGGCTGGCACCGCGAGCAGCACCAGGACGACAGCGCGCAGGTGTCACAGGTGGCCAGCAGCATCGGCAGTCTGGGTGGCAGCGTGAACCTGACCGCCGGTGGCAAGTACACGCAGACGGCCAGCAATGTAGTGGCAGCCAAGGACGTGAACATCACCGCTGCCGAGATCGAGCTGCTGACCGCCGACGAAAGTGGCCATTACTCGCAGAGCGACAAGGACCTGAAGATCGGCGTGTTCGCGCGGGTGAAGTCGCCGTTGATCGACCTGATCAACAACGTGGACGCGGCCCGTCAGTCAGATGATCGCCTGCAGAAGATGCAGGGCATGGCAGCGGGCGCCAACGCGTACCAGGCAGCCAGTGCGATCTCGGCGCTTTCCGGCCATGGCGGCAGTGGCGAACTGTTCCGTGCTGAAGCAGGCATCGGCTTCAAGACCGCCAACAGCAGTGCCGATGGCAGCAGCATGGTGTCGCGTGGTTCCACCATCCAGGGCGGCGGCAACGTCAACCTCACCAGCACCCAGGGCGACATCCATGTTGTTCAGGGCAACCTGAGTGCAGGCAACACCCTCAGCCTGGATTCGGCCGGAGATATCCTGCTGGAAGCTGGCAAGGCGCATGTGGCCGACCGCAGCAAGAGCAGCAATGCCGGCGCCGAAGTCGGCGTGGGGTCTCTGTAGGCGCGCAGACCGGCGTGTATGTGTACGCCGAAGCGAGTGTTGGCAGCAGCAAGGCCAATGCCGAGAGTAGCACCTGGCAGAACACCACGCTGACCGGCAAGAACATCTCGATGAAGGCCGACGGCGATACCACGCTGCGTGGCGCCACAGCGTCCGCTGATCGCATCGACGTCAAGACCGGCGGCACGCTGACGATCGAGTCGCTGCAGGACATCGCCGAGAGCATGTCCAGGAACAGCCAGGTGGGTGGCCGCGTGCAGGTGTCGTTCGGCACTGCGTGGAATGCCGACGGTTACGCCAGTGCAGGCAAGGCCAGCGGCAGCTATCAGGGTGTTGGCCAGCAGAGCGGCCTGTTTGCCGGTAATGGCGGGTACCACGTCGATGCCGGCCACGTGAACCTGGTGGGTGGTGCGATTGCCAGCACCGATGCGGGCAACAGTGAACTGACTGCGGACTCGCTGACGTTCACTGACCTGCAGAACCACATGGACTACACGGCCAGCTCCGGCAGCATCAGTGGTGGTGCGGGCGGGGAGATGGATGGCTGGACGCCCAAGCCGGGAACTGCCGCACCCCGAGGTGGTCCGGGCCTGCCGATGATGGAAAAGGGCAGCGACAGCAGCTCCACCCTGGCCACCTTGACCGAGGGCAACATCACGATCGGTGGCAGACAGACGTCGGCGGCCGAGCTGGGCATCAACACCGACGCCAGTGGAGCGCATCGTGCGCTGGATGCATTGCCGGATGCGAGCAAGCTGCTGGCGGACCAGCAGGCGATGGCGGCTGCGGCGGGGACGGTGATGGCCACCAGCCAGCAGATTGCCTGGGATATTGGCAGTGCAGATGCGAAGAAGATCACGGATAAATATCGGGAGCCGATGAGTCCCGAAGAGAGACGGGCATTCGATGCGCTTCCTTCGGACGAGCAGTTCAAGCGCCTCGTCGCGTTCGATGCATCCTACCCCGATGCACTGGTGACCCAGCAGAAGTGGGCCCCTGATGGCGTCTATGGCCGCGCGCTCGGCGCAGTGACCAGCGCGTTGGTCGGTGGTGTTGAAGGACAGGGACTGGGTCAGCTGGGTTCCAACGCGCTGGCGCCGTATGCGGCTGAACTGATCGGCAAGACGTTTGACCCGAACAAGCAGAGTGCTGTGCCTAGCGAGGCCATGCAGATGCTGTCGCACGCGCTGCTGGGCGCGCTGTTGGCAGAGGCCAATGGTGGGTCGGCGGGAAGTGGGGCGTTGGCGGCCGGTGGTGGTGAGCTGGCGGCGAAGTTCCTGGGCGACTACTACGCCAAGCATAATAAGGGGCAGTTGTCGCCCGAGCAGGCGGAGCAAGTAAGGGTGCTCGGACAAGCGGTCGGCGCAATGGCGGGAGGACTTTCCGGTGCAGGTATTTCTGGCGCGACATTGGGCATGGGTATCGCAAAAAACGCCGTTGAGAACAACTACCTGAATCATGACGAGCGGATGGAGTACCTTCAGGCGACTGTTATCTGCTCTGATGCAGGTAAAGACTGCGATATCAAGGAAAACTTCGAGCGGCTCTCCGCTGAGCGCGATTACAAGCTCATGATGGCATGCCAAGTGCCAGGGTCTATCGCGTGCAGTGAGCAGCGATCACTTGCGAAGATTGCACTGGAATCGCATAACTCTCCTATATATAAGGGGGAGTATGACGCATGGATGGCTGAAAACGCCGATAAGCTCATCGCTGCGAGCAATAATGCCGGTTCTGGGGTCAACCTTGAAAAAATTGCCATTCACTCTTCCACCGAAGATCTGCAAAGGAAGGTGTACTGTTCGCTGGTTGGTGAGTGTGGTTCGAACACTGTCGATTTATTGCGTGGTGCAGGCTACGGTGCGGAAGCCGACTGGTTGTCGTCGACGAATCGAGCGGTCGCTGGTGCTGCGTTCGTAAACGGGCTCTGGACCGGCGGAAAGGACCTGGTAGCGGGTGCTGCAAGCATGAACCAGATCAGTGTTCTGCTGGGCTTGGTCTCGGATTACAAGGAGATGGATAAGCTCGGCTTGCAAGCGTTCTACGAAAAACGCAACAACGCGATCAGTCAGGCCATTAATGGGTACATGGAAAAGACGGCAGGCCTTGCGTACTATCTGACGGCTGGGCGAAATTCGTGGAACTTCGAGGACGTTGGCCAGGCAGCCGACATTGGCGGAAGGCTTGTTGTTGATATTGGAAGTTCTTTCGCAGGGCCTGAGGCGCTCCTTGCAAAGGGGGCTAAGGTCACCGCACTGGAGGCTGCTGCTTCAGAGGCACTCGAACGAGCTCGAAAGGCGCGCTCGGTAAAATTGGAGCCGGATGGCTCGTTGCCGCCGCATCTTCTGCCGGATAACATTGATGGTCACGGTCTAATCGAACATCCCGTTCTGCAAATTCCGGATTCATCAATGGTCGCCGCCGAGAGGCTGAAATCTGATCTGTTCGAGCTACAGAAGGTTGATGTTAGGCTTAACACGATGTTGCCCGGCGGTGGAAAGCCAATTGAGGTAATCGCGGAAAGTAGTATTGGTGGCCAAGTGCTGTGGGATACCAATCAGGGGTCGCGGCCAGCTCATTTGGCCGATCCGAATCGGCCGACCTTGATCTCAGATCTGGTGCCTCCAGGGCGTCCAAATTCAAATATGAAAGACGCACATGCCGAGATCGCGTTGATTCAACAGGCGTTCGATGCAGGTCTTACGAGAGGACAGGATATGAGTATGGTCGTGCGAGGCAGATCCGTTTGTGATTTCTGTATGTCTGATATCGGAAAGGCTGCTGACCGCGCCGGTTTGAATAGTGTGAGAGTACTGGATGCGAGCAATGGTAGAGTCCATGTTTGGGTAAGGGGGATCGGATGGAAATGATGGTGGACGATAGTCTTGAGGACGATCGAGCGTTCGAGGTTGAAATTCTTATTGGGCGTTCCAGTCCGCACGTTGAAATCGCAGAGAGGGTGGTCTGGAGTAGGGTTGAGGCTGGGGTTAGAGCAGTGTTCGCTCAAGGAGGACGAGTAAGATTGCGACTTCTCGAAGCAAGCGGTTACATTCGAAAGATGAGCATGGACGCAAATCCGGGCAATTTCAGAATGCTTGCTTTTACTTCTTCGGATGATATGAGGATGGAAATTCTGGAGTGGTGTGGGCCTGATGATGGAACGGCCAGTGGCTACGTAAAATTTGACGATGATATGTGGGATTCTCGAAAAGTGTGCAGTGATGTCGATGTTGCACTTCGATTGTTTGGTGAGTTTTACAGTCGAGGAGATCTTCTTGATGGGCTTGTGTTCTTCAGGTCGCCTTGGGATCCTTTGCAATGAATTCCGAGAGGTGCTGCAACTCTTGGTTGAAGCGCCAATAGATAATCTTGCGGCGGTCCCATGCCATTATTTCAGGCCGCCGAATGCCTTTTCCTGAATAAGTATATGGAGAGGGGGCAGGGCACTCTTGCTGATCTATTGTCTTCGGGAGGGGAATTTCTGTGGGCGAATGGCTTGCCCAACGACCCGGTAATGTGGGGTGACTGGTGCGACGCATTTGCTGAGGTTTCAGTCGATGGAAATGCTCTTAATTATGAATTCTGTAGCGCGCAAATTAGTTCATCAGGCGGACGTTTGACGTTGCTGGATGCGTTCTCAGTAATGCTGGTATTCCTCGAGGCGATCTTTGATCGATCCGGTGAGGATCTTCCGCTTTTCGAAGTTATTGGGCGTCTCATGTCGCCTCTAAGTGATTCCGGTTGTCCGAATGATTCCTCTGTCTGGGTTGAGTGGGTGGAGTCGGTTGGAAAGGTTAGGTCGTAGGGGTTTGGGCGGCGGCTTCCCTGATGGCAATAGGGATTGAAAGGGGGGGGGCTGGCGATGCAAGAGGATCTTGAATTTGGTTGTGACTTCGAATTCGAGATTCTTGTCGGCCGCAGTAGGCCTCATGCTGAGGTGACAGAGGAGCCTGTCTGGAGCAAGGTCGAGTTTCGTGGCGAGTTTGGATAAAAGATAATGAGAGCAAGGATTGAACCCACCTTCGGTAGCGCCGACGGTGAAGCAGTACAGCGCACAGATACAGCCTCCGATGGGCTGAGCGAAAAGGACGCACTGGCGATCGTGGTAGGAGACAGGTTCTCCACCTATCTCCACTACTGGAGGCTGTACGAAGCATGCGGCAGGGCGCCAAGGCGATGGAACTGGCCGGCATTCCTGTTCTCGTCACTCTGGTTCTTCTTCCGGCGCATGCATGCGTGGGGCGCGATCTGGTTCATCCTTTCGCCGTTGCTGATGACCACCTTCGCGCTGCTGGGGCTGCCATGGTTGTCCTTGCTCTCTTTCGTGGTGTTTCGCGTACTTGCAGGAATCCTGGCGAATCCGCTGTACCTGGCGCACTGTCGAAGGATTGTCCGCATGGTTGATGCCGAGCATCGCGGGGCACATCGTCGGCACCTTGAACTGCAGAAGGCTGGCGGCGTCAGCTACACCGCTCTGGTGATCGCCTTGGCGGTAACGGCCTCACAGAACACCCTTATCAAACTGATCGTTGGTTCGATATCAGAGCCAACGCCCACGCAGTCTGCCGTGTACGTGGCGGCGAACCCGCCGTATCTGCCGGACCCGCAGATAGAGGAAGCGGAGCGGGTGGTGTACCAGGAGCAAATGCGTGCGATCGCAATGACGGCGTGGCCAGCGGGCGTTCCAACCGAGGGCAATGCCTGCATTGTCGAGTTGCGTTTGGCGCCACCAGGTCAAGTGCTGAAGGCCAATGTCCTGGAGCCGTGTACGTTGAACGACGCCCAACGCGAGATGATGCTGGGTGAAATCAGGCGCACGGACTTCACGATCGAGGGGAAGATGCGGTTCTTCAACAGGCATACCCTTATCGACTTGCACAAGTAATGAGCATTTCGCTGTTTCTCGAAGCCGAAGCCGAAGCCGGTGCCGACCTGGATGCCGTGCTGCACGCCCTGGATTCGATCCAGGCCGAGTACTCCGACGGTACTGACGGTCTGCATGGGTATCTTCCAGCGTCCAACACCAGCTTCGGGTTCGGCATCGTCGACCCGCCGGAGGCGCTCGTAGCGGAAGGGCTTGAAGTCGAGTGGCAGGTGGGCCTGCTCGGCTCGTTTCATTTCCGCGCGAGCGGGTTTGAAAGCGCCTGGGAGGAAATCTGCCGCTTCACAAAGCGCTACGCCGCGACGTGTGGGTTTCGATTTGTGCTCTCGTTCCAGTTCGAGAGCGTCTATGCGGCAAGGCTCGGAAAGGATCTGGTCTTCCCGGGGCCTGCTGCACCGTAATGCCGGATAGCGGGGGGGCAGGCCCCGGCCTGATCCCATTCGCGCTACCCGTGGCGATATACCTTATGGATATAACGCCTTCGTGGGTCGTCTGATTTCACACCTGTCTGCACAGTTCCAGAGTTTTGGATCGATATAATAATATCGACCCATAAAGTTTCCCCTGTCTGCGCCGCCATCGATCGTACGGCCATGATCAAGGGAATTGAGATGCTCGCCTTACGCAACCTCCGAGTGGGATCCCGGCTGGGTGCCGGGTTTGGACTGCTGCTGCTGTTCATCGTGGCCATCGTCGGCCTGGTGCTGTACGGGAATCACCTGAAGTCCGCCCAGTTCGAGAAAGTGGTGGACGTCAACATGGTGAAGATGCGGCTGTTGAACGACATGCTGGATACCAACAACGCAGTGTTGATGCACCGCCGGCTGATGGTGATCAAGCGTGGCGAGGATTTCGACAAGGATTATCAGAAGGCGCAGGAGCTGTCGCGGACCTACGACGGCATCTGGGCCAAATACATCAAGATTCCGCGTGATGCCACCGGCGATACCCTGGTTGCGAAGATCGACGCGGCACGCAAGGCCACCGATGCCTCCACCCAGCATCTGCACGAGCGCATGAAGGCCGGTGATTTCGACGGCGCGGCCAAGGAACTGCTCGCCGAGCATGGGCTGGCAACCGCATGGAACGAGGCCATCTCGACATTGCTGCGGCATCAGGAAGCGCTGACCGCGCGCAGCCGCGAGGAATACCGGTCAACCGAATCCTGGACCGGTACGTTGTCGATCGTGTTCGGCGTGCTGAGCCTCATACTGGGTTCACTGGCCGCGTGGGCCATCACCCGCAGCCTGACCCGTCCGCTGGAAGGGGCGGTGAAGCTGGCCGATGGCATCGCCAACGGGCGGCTGGACAGCAGCATCGACGCCTCCGGCAATGATGAGGTAAGCCAGTTGCTCCGGTCGATGCAGCGCATGCAGGCGCAGCTGCAGTCGGTGATGGCGGCGCAGGGTGAGCTGGCGCGCCAGCACGATGCGGGCAGCCTCAGCTACCGCATGGACGAGAGTGCCTTTCCCGGCGACTACGGGCGCATGGTGCATGAGACCAATGCGCTGGTCGGCTCGCACGTGCAGGTGCAGAACCGGTTGATCGAGGTGATGAAGCACTACGCCCGTGGCGACCTGTCGGTGGACATGGATCCGCTGCCGGGCGAGAAGGCGGCGATCACCCAGGCCATGGACGAGACCAAGACCAGCCTGTCGGCGATCAACAGCGAGATCCGCCGGCTGGCGACGGCAGCGGCGGCGGGCGATTTCAGCCTGCGCGGCGATGAAGATCGCTTCGCCTATGATTTCCGCGACATGGTGACCGGGCTCAATCGCCTGATGCAGACCACCGACGAGAACCTGGTGCAGGTGTCGACCCTGCTGCAGGCGATCTCGCGCGGAGACCTGACCGTGCGCATGCAGGGCGACTTCCATGGCGTGTTCGCCCGCATGCGTGATGACTGCAATGCCACCGTCGACCAGCTCAAGCAGATTGTCGGCCGCATCCAGTCCAGCGCGTCCAGCATCAACCTGGCGGCAGGCGAGATCGCCTCGGGCAACACCGATCTGTCGCGGCGCACCGAGCAGCAGGCGGCGAACCTGGAAGAGACGGCTGCGTCGATGGAGGAGCTGACCTCTACCGTGAAGCAGAACGCCGAGCATGCCCGCCAGGCCAACCAGCTTGCCATCGGCGCGCACGGTGTCGCCTCGCAGGGCGGCGAGGTGGTCGGACAGGTGGTCACCACGATGTCGGCCATCGAAGCCTCGTCGAAGAAGATCGCCGAGATCATCTCGGTCATCGACGGCATCGCCTTCCAGACCAACATCCTGGCGTTGAACGCGGCGGTGGAAGCTGCGCGCGCCGGCGAGCAGGGCAGGGGCTTTGCGGTGGTGGCCAGTGAGGTGCGCACGTTGGCCCAGCGCTCGGCCGGTGCGGCCAAGGAGATCAAGGGCCTGATCGAGGATTCGGTCGGCAAGGTCGCCGATGGATCGGCGCTGGTTCGCCAGGCTGGCACCACGATGGGCGAGATCGTGGCGTCGGTGCAGCGCGTGACCGACATCATGGCCGATATCTCCGCCGCCTCGCAGGAGCAGAGCTCGGGCATCGAACAGGTGAACCAGGCGGTGGTGCAGATGGACGAGACCACGCAGCAGAATGCGGCACTGGTGGAAGAGGCCAGTGCAGCGGCACGCTCGATGGAAGAGCAGGCCAACCTGCTGGCCGAGGCGGTTTCGGTGTTCCGCACGGGTGCGGCGACGGCGGCGGCGGTGGCACGCCCTGCATTGGCAGCGGTAGCTGCGACGGTCACTCCAGTGCGTCGGCCCGCTGCGCTTTCACCCCGCATCGAACCGACACTGGCGGCCAACGCCGGTGGCTGGGAAGAGTTCTAGCAAGGCAGCACGCCGGTAGGGAGACGGCGCCCATCACGATGGCTGATCGTGATGGGCGCGGATTTTCTTCCTGAACGCGCGATGGCCGATGAGGTGGCGGACACGCGCATTTCACTTCCGGTTGCCAACCGCGGGAGGACACTTGCGCCATACCGGAACTCAGGAGATGGCCATGAAGACCTCGACCCGACTGCTTGTGCTGGGCACCCTGCTGGCGGCTTCGTCGGTAGCCGGTGCACAGACCTACGGGCCGCGCGATGAAGGACGCCGATTCAACGATGGCAGCCGCGTGGTCTGCAAGAACGTGGAAGTGCAGCGCAACTCGCGCGATCCCAACCGCATTGCCGGTACTGCCACCGGCGCGGTGATCGGCGGCCTGCTGGGCAACCAGGTGGGCGGCGGCAATGGCAAGAAGCTCGCTACCGTGGCCGGTGCTGTTGCCGGTGGTGCGGCCGGTCGCCAGATCCAGGGCAACAGCCAACAGAAGAATGGCGACCGCGTGGTCGAGCGCCGCTGCGAACGCGTCTATCGCTGATCGATCGCTGCCAGACCCCGTTTTCCCCTTCCACATCGCAGCACTCGAACGCCGGCCCCGCGCCGGCGTTCTTCGTTGCAGGAAAAGGGGACGGAGGGGATTAAGTCGCAATCCCCCCCAACCGGCCGCTTACGACTTAATCCCCTCCGTCCCCTTTTTTGCGAGGAGGCGCCAGGTGGCGAGGCTGCCGTAGAGCAGCAGCAGGGCGGTGAGGGTGATCAGTTCGTGGCTGACTTCGGCCAGGCTGGTGTCCATCTGGTTCAGGCGCACCATCAGGTTGATGCCCGAGGTGGTCGGCAACAGCTGCGCCAGCCAGACCAGCGGTTGTGGCGTCATCACCGCCGGCCACGACAGGTTGGCCAGGAAGAACAGCGGGATCGAGGTGGCGATGATGTACTGGAAGGCGCGTTCACGGGTGCGGAAGAAGCTGCCGACGAACAGGCCGAAGGCCACGGTGGCGGCGATGAACAAGGTGCCGCCCAGCAGCTGGCCCAGCGGGTTGCCGCCGCGCGGATAGTCCTGCACCCAGGCGGTGAAACCGGCGTAGTAGAACAGGCCGAACAGGCCGATCAGGCCGAAGCCCATCGCCATGCCGGCCAGGGTCGGCAGGTCGAAGCGCAGGCGCCGGCCGAGCGCGAGGCGGCGGCCGCCGAGCAGGACGCCGATGCCCATCAGCAGCGTCTGGTGCACGATCAGCTCGGCCACGCCGGGCACGATGGCGCTGCCATAGCCTTCCTGCGTGTTGTACAGCGGGCGCTGCACCAGGGTGACCGGTGGTGCCTGCGGTGCGCCCATGAAGGCGGCCTGGCCGACCACCGCCTCACGCCCGAACGCGCCCAGTGCATCGGCCACGCTGCCCAGCACCCAGCTGGCACGCCCCAGGTAGGCGCCGTTGCCGAGCAGCACCAGCTTGGCCGGATGGCCGCGCAGGATGTCGCGTTCCAGGTTGGCCGGGATCAGCACGATGCCCTCGGCGTGGCCAGCTTCCAGCTGCTGCCGGGCACTGTCGATGTCTGCCGGTTGCCCGACTACGCGTGCCACCCGGAGTGCATCGAGCTTGCGCAGCAGCTCACGGCTGGTCGCGCTGTGGTCTTCATCCACCACCAGCACCGGCAGGTTGCCGGCCACCTGGTGACGGTACGCAGCCGGGTAGAAGAACGAGTACAGGATCACCGCGCCGACCATCACCACGATCGCATAGCGGTCGCACAGCACCGCCATCAGGGTCTGCCGCAGGCTGCGCCAGAGTGCGCTCATGCGTCGGCCCCTGCCGGTTGTGCGGCGGCAGGCGTACGCGCAAAGGCGATCAGGCGCAGGCCACCGATGCCACCGGCCACCACTGCCATCAGCAGCAGCGTGGCCAACGGCCATGCCGAAACCTGCAGCGGCGAACCGATGAACTGCTGCTGGGTCTGCAGCTTGATGTAGGCGCTGAGCGGCAGCAGCTGATGCCAGATGCGGGTGAACAGGGGGCCATCCAGCACCGGGAAGGTGGCGCTGGAGAACGCCAGTGCGGTGCCGATGCTGAGGCCGACCGCGGACAGCGCGGTGCCCATGTCGCGGGTGACGCCGACGAAGAACAGCGCGTAGGCGGCCGTGGCCAGGTAGAACAGCGGCTGTGCGAGCAGCAGCAGGAGCACGCTGCCCGCCACGCCATCGCCGCGCAGCCAGGCCAGGTAGCCGATGCCGAGTGCGCCATACACCGAGAACATCAGGATGTACGGTGCGACCTTGCCGGCAATCGCCAGCCACGGCGTGCGGCCCAGCCAGGCGGGCAGGGTACCGTCGCGGATCTCGCGGCCGAGGCTGCCGGCCACTGCAAGTGCCAGCACCAGCGACAGCACCGCCGGGAAGATCAGCGGCAGCAGGAACAGCTCGTAGCTGCGCGCCGGGTTGTACAGGATGTCCGACTGCACCGCGATCGGTGCCGCACGCAATTTACCCGGACCGACCTGCAGTCCGATGCGCTCGCGCAGCAGGCGTGCGTTCCAGGCCGAGACCGCGTCGCCGATATCGCGCGCCGCGGACTGGCCGGTGGTCATGTAGGTGGCGTTGTAATAGGCGAACACCGTGCCCTGGCGGCCACGCAACGCCTGCCGGGTGACGTCGCGCGGCACCAGCACGATGGCGAACACGTCCAGGCTGCGCAGCTGCGAGCGTGCGTCTTCCAGGTCCACCGGCTGGCTGGCGATGCGCACGCCGGGGCTGGCATCGAGCATGCGCAGCAGCAGGCGGCTGTCACTGCTGTGGTCGAGGTCGACCACCGCGATCGGGATGTCGCGCATCACCGAGGGCGTGAACATCCACGCCATCACCACCAGCATCAGAAGCGGCAGCAGGGTGACCAGCAGCAGGTCGGCGCGGTTGCCGCGCAGTGACCGCAGCTCGCGCCGCCAGCTGGCGGCGAAGCCGCCGCGGCCAGGGCTCAGTGCTGGGGCCATGCGAACAGCACGCTCATGCCGGGGCGGAAGCCCTCGATGCGGCGTACCGGGCGCACCCGCACCTCGAAGCTGCGGACGTCGTAGCCGGACGACTGGCGGGTGGTCCGCCAGGTTGCATAGTCCCCGGCCGGATTGATGAAGTAGACCTCGAATTCGCCATCCAGGCCGAGTGCCGGCACGCTGCCCTGCAGCTTGCTGCCGACCTTCAGGCCCTGCATCTGCGATTCGCGCAGGTTCATCGCCACCCACATGCGGTCGATGTCGACCAGGGTGAACACCGGGTAGCCGGCCGGCACCAGTTCACCCGGGTCGGCCATGCGCTTGTTGATCTCGCCGGCGACCGGCGCGCGCCCTTCCACTTCGACACGCGCGGCGTTGACTTCGGCCACCGCGCCCTGTGCCTGCTGTACCTGGCCCTGCGCGGCACGCTTGTCCTGCTCGCGTGCGCCGGCCAGGGCCATGTCGTACTGCGCGCGGGCGGCACGCGCCAGTTCACGCGAACTGGTGGCCTGGGCATGTGCTTCATCGCGCTTCTGCCGGGTCATCACCCCTTCGTTGAACAGGTTCTGCACGCGCTGGTAGGTGGCTTCAGCCAGCGTCGCACCGGCTTCGGCCCGCTTCCAGTTCGCTTCGGCAGCGCGGATGTCCTCGCTGCGCGCGCCTTCGTCGGCCTTGTCGGCCACCGCCTGTGCGGCGGCCAATGCGCCGTGCGCCTGCTGTTCCTTGGCGGCCACTTCCGGGCTGTCGAGCAGGAACAGCACCTGCCCGGGCTGCACGCGGTCACCCTCGCGCACCTTCAGCTCGGCCACGCGCGCGGTGATCTTGGCGGCCACGTTGATGGTGTCCGCATCGGCCATACCCTGGATCTGGTCGCCCGGGCTGCGCCAGGCCAGCCACAGGCCGAGCACCACCACGACCAGCAGCACCACTACCAGGATCGGTCCCAACCGGCGCTTGCCCGGGGGCGTCGTCGCATCGTCGTGCAGCACATCACTCATGGTCGATCACCTCGTCCGCACGCCGCCGGAACTCTTCGAAACGGTCCATCTGTCCACTGACCTCCAGCAACTGTGCCAGCGCAATATCGTATTGGTAGGCGGCCTGTGCGCGCTCGACGCGGGCGCCGCCGAGGCCGAGCCGCGCGTCGATCACATCCAGCGAGGTGGCCTGGCCTTCGCGGAACGCCAGCTCCTGCAGGCGCAGGTTTTCCTGTGCCTGGGCAATGCTGCTGTCGAGCAGCACGTACTGCTGGCGTGCGGTTTCCAGTTCGTTCCAGGCCTTGCGCACGCCCAGCGCGACCTGGTTCTCGGCCTCGCGCAGGCCCGCTTCAGCCTGGTCCTGTTGCGCACGCGCGGCGCTGATCTGCGCCGGCCGCGAATTCGGCGACAGGAAGGTGTACTTCAGGCCGATGCCGAACGCCCAGTCCGGATCGGTCAGCATCTCGTCGCGGCGGCGGAAGTCGTACTGGCCGAAGGCGAAGATCTGCGGCTTCAGCTTGGCCTGCTGCACGCGCACGCCCTGTTCGGCCTGCGCCACCATCGCCCGCAGGCGTGCGATCTGCGGCTGGCGCGCCTGCGCCGTGCGCTCGAAGCTGGCCACCGGTTCCAGCGGCACGCGCTGCACGAACAGCGGCGACACCGGCTGCACCTCGCCACCACTGCGCAGCAGCGTGGCCAGTGCGGCCTTCAGCGTGGCCAGGTCGTTCACCGTCTTCTGGTATTCGCGCTCGGCCTTGTCGCGGGCCACGGTGGCCTGCAGGCGCTGCGCGCGGGTGGCAAAGCCCTCGCGTTCCAGTTTCTCTGCGTCGGACAGGTGGCGGTTGAGCCCATCACGCACGTCGCGGCGCACGTCCACCGCCTGCTCGGCTAGGCGCTGGCCGAAGTAGGCCTGGGCCAGCTGCACGGTTAGCGACTGGCGCTGTGCTTCGCGCTCGGCACTGGCCTGTTCGTGCGCGGCGCTGGCCGCACGTTGCGCGGCCGGAATCACACCGCCGGTGTACAGCGGCAGCACCGCGGTCACCACCGGGCGGGTACGCCAGTCGCGTTCGGTGAACGACAGCGGCGAGTCGATGCCATAGGCCTCGGCCACCGGTGCCAGCGAACCCAGTGGCAGGGTGAGGGTCTTCTGGAACTGCAGGCGGCGCACTTCGCCGGTGATCTCCGGCAGGCGCAGCAGACGCGTCGCGTCCTGCAGGTCCTGCTTGTTGCGCACGGCGGCGTCGGCGGCGGCCAGCGCATCGGAGACCTGTTCCAGGCGCTGCCGTGCCTGTTCCCAGTCCAAAGCCGGTGCATCGGTGAGGGTCTGCGCCGGCGCTGCCAGTGGCAGGCAGGTCGCCAGCGTCAACGCCAGCGCGGCCTTCGCGCGGTGCATCCTTGTACGTCGGCCGATCACGCCCATGCCGTCCCAATGGTGAAGAAGTGCGCAAACGGTAGTGCGCGCGGCGTGAAGCCCGGGTCTGCGATCATCGGTTTGTCCTCAACGAAGGGTGCCGCTGGCCGCAGTGCGCAGCGCCTGGGTGATGTGCTGCAGCGTGCTTGAGCGCACAGCGGCATGCTGCCAGTACAGCGGCACATCGAGCCAGCGGCGGGGTTCCAGTACCACCACGCGGCCGGCGCGCACGGCGGGCGCGACCAGGGTTTCCGGGGCCATGCCCCAGCCGAGTCCGCACGCGGCGGCTTCGACGAAACCGGTGGAGGAGGGCAGGTAGTGTAGCGGCGGCTGCAGTCGCGCGCGGGTCAGGCGCCGCACGAAGCGCCACTGCAGTTCATCTTTGCGGTTGAACACCAGCATCGGCGCGCGCGCCAGGGCCGCGGCCTGCATGCCATCGCTGAAGTACTGGCGGGCGAAGCCGGGCGAAGCGATGGCGTGGTAGCGCATCGCGCCGAGCGGGTGCACGTTGCAGCCCTTCACCGGTTGGCTTTCGGCAGTGACCGCGCCGAGTACGCTGCCATCGCGCAGCAGCTGCAGGGTGTGGTCCTGATCGTCCATGCGCAGGTCGAACAGGTAACCGCGGCGCTGGTGCAGGTCGGCGATGGCCGGTACGAACCAGGTATCGAGCGAGTCGTCGTTGACCGCCAGCGGGATCGGCGTGCGCGCAGCGTCGCTGCCACGCTCGGGCAGCAGCTCGGCCAATGCCTCGGCCTCCAGCGCCTGCATCGGCCGGACCCGGCGCAGCAGCGCTTCACCTGCGGCGGTCGGCCGGCACGGTGCCTGGCGCACGACCAGTACCTGGCCGAGCCTGTCCTCCAGCGCCTTGATCCGTTGCGACAGGGCCGACGGGCTGATCGACAGGCGGCGTGCCGCGGCCTCGAAGCTGCCTTCTTCCAGCACCGCGGCAAACGCGGCCAGTTGTGGATGTACCAGGTCCATGCCGGTGCCTCTTCAGTTTTCCTGCACAGGATAAAGAAAAATCAGTTTGTCTAAACAGGGGCGGCGGCCGCACCCTGCGCGTCCCCTCGCTGCCTGGCCTGTCCTGATGTGGATCGCCGCTACTGCCGCCGGCCTGTTCGCAGGCGCCGGCCTGATCATCGCCATCGGTGCGCAGAACGCGTTCGTGCTGCGCCAGGGCCTGCAGCAGCGTCATGTCGGCAGGGTGGTGCTGGCCTGTGCCGGCGCGGACATCGTGCTGATCCTGGCCGGCGTCGGCGGCATGGGCGCGCTGGTGCTGCAGTGGCCGCTGCTGCTGCAGGTGCTGCGCTTCGGTGGCGCGGCCTTCCTGCTCTGGTATGGCCTGCAGGCGGGGCTGCGCGCATGGCGCGGTGGCAGTGCGCTGGCCGCCGCCGAGGCGCAGGGCGGCAGCGGACGGCAGGTGCTGCTGACCTGCCTGGCCTTCACCCTGCTCAACCCGCACGTCTATCTGGATACCGTGGTGCTGCTGGGCAGCCTGTCCACGCGCTACCCCGGTGACCTGCGCTGGGCGTTCGCCGCCGGTGCCTGCGCCGCCAGCGTGGCCTGGTTCTGCACGCTGGGCTATGGCGCGCGCCTGTTGCAGCCGGTGTTCCGCAGGCCGGGCGCCTGGCGGGTGCTGGATGCGGGCGTCGCGATCTTCATGTTCTGCCTGGCCACGCTGCTGCTGTTGCGTCCGCTCTAGGCCGCTTCCACCGCGCACAATGGCGTTTCGCCGGGGCGCAGGGTCAATACGCGCACGCCGCTGCGGGTAGCCGCCACGGTGTGCTCGAACTGGGCAGACAGCTTGCCGTCGCGGGTGTACACCGGCCATTCGTCCGGCTGTTGGCGGATGGCCGGTTTGCCCTGGTTGAGCATCGGCTCGATGGTGAACACCATGCCTTCTTCCAGCACCATGCCGGTGTTGGGATGGCCGTAGTGGAGTATCTGCGGTTCTTCGTGCATTTCCTGGCCGATGCCATGGCCGCAGTATTCCTTCACCACGCTGTAGCCGTGGCTGCGTGCATGACGGGCGATGGCGTGGCCGATGTCGCCCAGGCGCGCGCCGGGGCGCACCGCGGCGATGCCTTTCCACATCGCCTGGTAGGTGGTCTGCACCAGCCTGCGCGCGGCGTAGTCGACCTCGCCCACCAGGTAGGTGGTGCTGGAGTCGGCGATGTAGCCGTTCTTCTCCAGGGTGATGTCGAGGTTGACGATCTGTCCGTTGCGCAGCACGTCGGTGGTGCTGGGCACGCCGTGGCAGATCACGTTGTCGATCGAGGTGTTGAGCACATACGGGAAGCCGTACTGGCCCTTGCTGGCCGGCCGCGCCCGCAGTTCATCGACGATCATGCGTTCGACGAAATCGTTGATCTCCATCGTGCTGCGGCCCTGCAGCGGCAGCCGGTCGAGCGCGGCGAACACCTGCGCCAGCAGGCGGCCCGATTCGGCCATCAGCGCGATCTCGTCAGGGCGCTTGATGATCGCCATCTGCTCAGACCTGCCCCGGTGCCAGCAGCGGCGGCTGCACGCCGGCCGCCCGCAGTTCGCTGGCGACGATGTCCTGGAAGCTCAGCGTGGGGTTCATCTCGCACAGCATGCCGACCCGGATCCAGAAGTTGGCCTGGGCATTGATCGAGCGGCTGGAGACGGTGCAGGCACGACGCAGCTGGTCGTGCAGGGTGTCATCGATGTTGACGATGCCCATGGGCGGTCCTGGAGGAGTGGATATACGAAGCGTATATGTTTCGTATATCCAACTCAAGGCCGCCCGGTTCAGCTGGCGTCGGTGGCGAAGCGCAGGCGGTTGCCGTCGGGGTCACGCAGCAGCATCTCGCGGCTGCCCCATTCGGTGTCATGCGGCGGCTGTTCGATGGGGACGCCTGCGGCACTGAAGGCGCGGTGCAGGGCGTCGACGTCCTCGACGATGAAGTACACCGCGCCGCCGACTTCGCAGTCGCCGCTGTGTTCGGTGAGGAAGATCGTCTGGCCGTCGCGGGTGAGCTGGGCGAACAGCGGGAAGCCGGGTTCGAAGCGGTGTTCCTAGTCGACCACGAAGCCCAGCCCCTGTACGTAGAACGGCAGGGTGGTATCGGCATGGCGCATGCGCAGTTGCGGGATGACGGTCTGGGGCATGGCGAGGGCTCCTGGGGCAGGCGTCCAGTGTAGTGCCGAGCCATGCTCGGCCATCGTCCCCTGTAGAGTCGAGCCATGCTCGACTCGGTGGCCAGCAAACAGCAGTCGAGCATGGCTCGACTCTACAGGACAGCGGTCAGCAGGCCGTCGGCACCGAGGCCATCGCGGCCAGCAGTTCGCGGTTCACCTGCTGGTGCCGTGCCTGCCACACCGGCAGATCGTCGGCGCTGATGTCGGGCTGGCCATCCAGCGAGGACAGCCAGCGCTTGAAGCGGCTCTGGTAGTTGGCCAGCGACACTTCGCCGGTGATGTCACTGCCGACCAGGCCGCCGGCGCGCAGCGCTTCGATCACCACCAGCGCGTGTTCCAGCTGGAAGCGGCCCTGGTCCCAGTTACTGCGGGCGACGTCCTCGGCGAACACATCCTTGTCGATCGACAGGTAGGTTGGCTGTGGCGACTTCGCCTGCTCTGCAGCGAACGCGGCCACCAGCGCTTCGGGATGCTCAAAACGGCGGAAGGCATGGCCCATGCCGAGGCGATGCCCCCAGCCTACGTCCACGTCCATGCACCAGTAGGTCAGGCGACCGCCGATCAGCGGGCGCCAATGGTTCTCCCAGGCGTGGCCAAGGCCGATGTCACTGGAGGTGATGCCCAGCACATGGATGTGCGAGATCTGCGGCAGCTTGCTGGCCGCGTTCACCCAGGAACCGCAGTGCATGCCGAACGGGAAACGCATGTTGTCGGGATGGTTGTCCAGCACCACCAGCTGGAACGGCTCCTGCGCGCGCATGCGACGCAGCAGAGGCAGGCTGAGATGATGGAAATCACCGCTGCCGAGCATCACCGTGCCGAGCTGGGCCGGCAGCGGAGCCAGCACTTCAGCGGCGAAACGGTCGAGGGTGGCATTGCTGCAGGCGAAGCGCAGTGGATCGTGCCATTGCGGCAGGGCCAGGGTCTGCGCCTGGGGCAGCGGCAGCACGCCACCGTCCAGGTCCAGGATCAACGGGGAACGCAACGGCATCGTTCAACCGCCTCCATCAGGTTCGCCCTGCAGGTACGGGGCCAGCCTGCGCAGGGCGGCGCGCAGCAGCGGGGAGCGTGCGTGGATCGCGTGCCGGGTGGAGGTGAAGCGGGCGCCGAGCTCGGCCTTGATCCGCGAGTCGGTCCAGCCGGCCACGTAGTGGCTCAGGCCGTGCTGCAGCGCGTATTCGAGGTTGTGCATCCAGCTGACCGCGTACAGGTTGTGCTCGCGCGACTGCGGATAGGCCAGGCCGATGTACTTGTCCACCAGCTTGCCGGCATGCACGTAGCACAGGTTCCAGCCGATCAGCTGGCCCTGGTGGCGGTACAGGAACATCCGTCCCTGGCCCAGGCTGTCGGCCAGCAGGTACTGGAAATAGGGCAGGTCGAGCTGGTCGAAATGCACCGCGCTCTGCGCGTACACGCCCAGGTACAGCGCATACAGTTCGGCCTGCAGCCGCGGGTCGGCCAGGGCCGGATCACCGGTGGCGATGCACTCGATCTGCAGCTCGTCACGCGAGCGCAGCTTGCGCCGGATGTTCTTGCGGCGCGAGGACGACAGGCGTCCGAGATAGCCATCGATCGAATCGAAATCGATGGCCACCCAGGCCAGCGGCATGCCTTCCAGTTCGACGAAGCCGCGTGCCAGCAGCGCCTGCAGGAAGGCACCGCTGTGTGCGTTGGCGGCGTCGTCCAGCAGCGGCGAATCGATCGCCAGGTCCTTGACTACCAGCAGCCGCGTATCGCCGATCGCGTGACGCGTCACGTCCTCGGCCAATGCCTCTGGTGCGACGTGCGCGGGCAGCGGGGTGTACTCGGTGCTGGTGGCACCGACGAAGCGGGTCTTCCAGGTGATCCATGGCCGCCACAGGCGCGACAGCGGCAGGCCAAGCAGCTTGCCGCGCAGGTCGTCATCCATCGTGGTGGTCAGGTCCAGCGGCGCACGGAAGGTCGGCAGGCCGCTGGGAAGGCGGCCCGCCTCGAATCCGAGCGGCGGGTGGGCCAGGAAGCCCTCCAGCAGCGCGGCCGGTTCCAGCGCGGTGCTGGATGCGCGTGACGTCATCTCCATCGGCACGGGAACCGGCAGCGCATCGACCTCAGCCCTTGGCCTTGGTCAGCGCCTGGTCGAGCAGGGTGATCGCCAGGTCGATCTCTTCGTAGCTGATGTCCAGCGACGGCGCGAAGGTGATCACGTTCTTGTACCAGCCACCCACGTCGAGCACGAGGCCCATGCGCTTGCCGTCGTGCAGCAGGTCACCGGCCAGGCCGATGTCGACCATGCGGTCCAGCAGTTCCTTGTTCGGGGTGTAGCCGTCGGTCTGGCAGATTTCCGCACGCAGGGCCAGGCCCAGACCGTCGACGTCGCCGATTTCCGGGTGGCGCTTCTGCAGGCCACGCAGGCCGTCGAGGAAGTACGCGCCCTTTTCCGGCACGGTGCGCTCGTAATCCATTTCCTTGCCCAGCTTCAGCACTTCCAGGCCCAGGCGGGTGCCCAGCGGGTTGGAGTTGAAGGTGGAGTGGGTGGAACCCGGCGGGAACACGGTCGGGTTGATCAGCTCTTCGCGCGCCCACAGGCCCGACAGCGGGTTCAGGCCGTTGGTCAGCGCCTTGCCGAACACCAGCACGTCCGGGGTCACGCCGAAGTGCTCGATCGACCACAGCTTGCCGGTGCGCCAGAAGCCCATCTGGATTTCATCGACCACCATCAGGATGCCGTACTTGTCCAGCACGCGCTTGAGGCCGGTGAAGAAGTTGCGCGGCGGGATGACGTAGCCGCCGGTGCCCTGGATCGGCTCGACGTAGAACGCGGCGTACTCGGCCTGGCCGACCTTGGGATCCCACACGCCGTTGTACTCGCTTTCGAACAGGCGCTCGAACTGCCAAACGCAGTGGTCGGAGTACTCGTCCGGGGTCATGCCCTTCGGGCGACGGAAGGGGTACGGGAACGGGATGAACATCGCGCGCTCGCCGAAGTGGCCGTAGCGGCGGCGGTAGCGGTAGCTGGAGGTGATCGACGACGCACCCAGGGTGCGGCCGTGGTAGCCGCCTTCGAAGGCGAACATCAGGCTCTTGCCGCCGCGCGCGTTGCGCACGATCTTCAGCGAGTCTTCGATGGCCTGCGCGCCACCGACGTTGAAGTGCACGCGGCCGTCGAGGCCGAACTTCTCGTGCATGTCCACGGCAATGGTCTTGGCAAGCTGCACGCGGGTCGGGTGCAGGTACTGGCTGGCGACCTGCGGCAGGGTGTCGATCTGGTCCTTCAGCGCGTCGTTCAGGCGCTTGTTGCTGTAGCCGAAGTTGCAGGCCGAGTACCACATCTGCAGGTCGAGGTAGGGCACGCCCGCACCGTCGAACATGTAGCTGCCTTCGCCGCGCTGGAAGATCTTCGGCGGGTCGACGTAGTGGACGGTGTCGCCGAAGGAGCTGTAGCGGGCTTCGTCGGCCAGCAGCTGCGCGTCGGAGGCAGCCGAATCGGCGTTCTTGTCAAAAATGTTCATGCAGTTCGGTTCCGTGAAGGACGTTCGAAAGGGGTAACGGGGGAGCGTGCCTGGAAGGGAGTGCTCAGGCGGTGGCCAGCAGCAGTGGCAGTGCGGCGGGCTGCGGGCTGGCGTCGAGGCGACGTGGCTGCAGCAGGCTGCCATCGAGCAAGCGCGGCAACAGTGCGATTGCATCGTGGAAGGTATCGATGGCGGCATGCTCGATGCCGGCATGGGTGCAATGGGTGATCAGGCGGCGCTTGGCGAACACGAAGTCGGCATCCTCGGACACGCAGAAGTCCGAACTGCCGTCGCCGATCATCAGCACGCGCGGCGCTTCGTTGGCACGCGCCTGCGCGGCGCAGGTGCACTTGCAGGTACCGCTGCGGCACCCCTCGGCCTGGTAGGGCGACTCCAGTTCCCAGTGGTCTTCGCACCAGCGCAGGTGGTTGGCCACCACCGGCAGCGGCGGCAGGCCATGGTTGGCGAGGATGCGGTGGATCGCATAGTCCAGGCCGTCGCTGACGATGCGCAGCGGCAGGCCCAGCTGCTCGGCGCGGGTGACGAAGGCGGCGAAGCCCGGATCGATCTTTACCTGGTCCAGGTGTGCGTCGAGCGTGGCCGGGTCCAGCTTCAGCAGCCGCACCTGGCCCTGCATGCATTCACGCGAGCCGATCTTTCCCGACTTCCACTGGTCTTCCAGTTCCTGCCAGCCCGGCTGGCCGTACTTCTCCAGCAGCGAGTCGATGACATCTTCGAGGCTGATGGTGCCGTCGAAGTCACACAGGATGCTCCAGTGCATGGGCAGGTCCGTCGATGAGAAAGGCGTCCGGCACGGTGCCGGGGCAGGCTCAATGTAGGCAGGCAGCCTTTCTCGTTCCTTTCCTGTTGAAAGGCTGCACTGCGGGGTGGGGAAAGTGTTCAGGAATCGAACATCCTGAATGGGCGCAATGCCCGGAAAATAGCCGTTTCAGGGCTGCGCGGCGGCCAGCGCCTGCAGGATCTGCGCGGTCTCTTCACGGGTCTGCCAGGCGCTGTTGCCGAGGGTCAGCATGCGTGCGGCGAAGTCGCGCGCGTTCGGCATGTCGTCCTGCGGCACGATGCCACGCAGGTAGGCGTAGTCGGGCAGGGCATGGATGAACATGCGGCTGGCACCGAGGCCACGCGGCCACAGGTCGTCCAGTGCGGCATCGCGCGCGCGCTGGCTGGGCAGCAGCAGCATCAGCATCGGCCAGGTGCCGCCGGTACCGGCCAGGCCATCGACCACCTCCACCGCCGGCAGCTGTGCCAGCTGCACGCGCAGCTGCAATGCGCGCAGGCGCCCGGCCTGCAGGAACGCCGGCAGCCGCCGTGCAGCATGGGCACCGATGTTCTGCCGCCAGTGGCTGACCCGGTGCTGCGGGATGTCCAGCGGAAAAACATCGCCGACCGCTTCTTCCAGATCACCGCGTTGCAGTGCGCTGCGCAGTGGATTGCCGTACACCAGCGACAGCAGCGAGGGGCGGTAGCAGGCGGCAAGGCCCAGCAGCTGCACGCTGCGAAGCAGCTCCCAGCGCAGGCTGAAACGGACCTGCTCGGCCGCATGTTCGGCCAGCGCGGCACGCAGTTCGTCATCGCGGCTGACCAGCAGGCCGCCTTCGTGCAGGCTCAGCCCCTTGCCGGCGGCCAGGCTGAAGAATCCGATATCGCCACGCAGGCCGACGCTGCTGTTGCCGACCCGCGCGCCCAGCGCCTGAGCGGCATCTTCGATGACCCAGGTACCGGCGCCATGCGCGATGTCGGCGGCCAGTTCAACATCGGCGATGCGTCCGCCGAGGTGCGTGGGCAGGATCGCCAACGTGCGTGCGTCGGCCAGGCGCGAGAGCTGTGCCGGATCAAAGTCGAAGTGGCCGCGACGGGTATCACACAGCTGCACGCGCAGGCCGAGGCTGTGCACCGCGATCGGCACCAGCGGGCAGGTGTAGGCCGGCAGGATCACGGTATCACGCTTGGGCGCACGCTTGCGCAGGGTGCGCAGCGCGATAAGCAGCGCGTGGGTGCCGGAACAGGTCAGCTGCAGCGGCGGTGTGCCGAGCTGTTTGGCCAGGATGTCACGCAGCTCGCCGCCACCGGGAAGGAAGTCGCTGGCCTGCATCGGCAGGCCGGCGGTCGGAGGCAGTTCGCGCGCGAACAGGCTCATCGCAGCCCGCTCACGAGGTGCTTTCGGCGGGGCTGTGCGGGTCATCCGCTTCGGCGCGGCCGAGGCAGACGATGCCGGCCACGATCAGCACCGCGCCCACCAGGTGGTGCAGGGTCAGCGGTTCGTTCAACAGCCACGCCGACAGCAGCAGCACACTGATCACTTCCAGGTGCGAGGCCGCGAAGGCAGGGCCGATCGGAGCGTGGCGCAGCAGGCTCATCCAGGTGAAGAACGCGCCGACGTAGCCGAGGATGGCACCGTATACCCACGGCTGCGACAGCACGCGCAGCAGCCAGGCGGTGTTGGCCTCGACCGGCAACGCGGCGTCACCGGCGTACTTGAAGCACAGCTGGGCCAGCGTGTCGAAGGCCATCAGCAGCGGAAAACCGATCACATACAGGCGCCTCATGAGCCCGCCCCCACCACCGCCACGCCCGCCGTGACCAGCAGCATGCCGGTCACCCGCAGCGGCGTGAGCTTTTCGCGGAACAGGAAGCGGCCGGCGATCATCAGCGCAACGATGTTGATCGAGCCCAGCAGCACGCCCTTGGACAACGGTACCAACGACAGGAACGCGATCCAGGCCACGAACTCAAGCACGTAGCAGGCGATGCCGATCCACAGCCAGGGGCGGCTGAGCATGTGTTTCCAGCGTTGCAGTCCTTCGCCGTCCTGCGGGTCGCTGGCGGCGGCCTTGAAGGCGAGCTGGCCACCGGTATCGAGCACGACATTGGCCAGCCACAGCAGCGTGGCGAGTGCCCCCATCTCAGGCCACCGCCTTGAGGACGCCGCTGCGTTCACCGATTTCGGTGAAGAAGCGCGCGCTGCGGCGGATCACGTCGCGGCGTTCGCGGTCGATGGTGATCATGTGGTAGCTGTCTTCCAGCACCACCAGTTCCTTCGGGCCACTGACCCGCGACATCACCAGTTCGGCATTGCCCATGCTGGCCACGTCGTCTTCGCGGGCGTGCATCACCAGGCACGGCGCGGTGACCTGATGCAGGTGGCGACGGGTCCAGTTGCTCAGGGCACGCATCTCGGCCAGCGCGTGCCAGGGGTTGCCCGGCAGGCCGGCAGCGGCGCTGTCGCCGGACAGCATGGCGGCGCTGACCTGCGCGCGCAGGCGCTCGTCACGCAGGCCGTAGGGCGGTTCTTCCATGAACATGCGGTCGCGGCCGATGTTGAAGCGCTTGAACCACGGCAGCAGGAACGACAGGCGGGCCACGGCGGGAATGTTCCAGCCGTCGTAGCGGAAGGTGGCGCCATACACGCCGACGCCGGACACCCACTCGGGGCGGCGTGCAGCCAGCGCCAGCGACAGTACCGCGCCCATCGACAGACCACCGACGAACAACTGGTCGACCTTGCCACGCAGGCTCGCCGCCGCATCTTCCACGCCCTGGTACCACTGTTCCCAGGTGGTCGCCAGCAGGTCATCCACGGTGCCGCAATGGCCGGGCAGCTGCACGCCGTGCACGGTGAAACCGGCGTTGTTCAGGCCCTTGCCCAGCATGCGCATTTCCGCCGGGGTGCCGGTCAGGCCGTGGACCAGCAGCACGCCCTGCGGGCCACCGGGGAGGAAGAAGTCGTGCGATTCGGTCACCTGGCGGCTCCGGGACGGCAGTGGGGATGGTCAGGATCGCAAGCGCGATTTTCGCCAGCCTTTCAGCGCCCCGGTCCGGGTCAGGGGGCCTTCAGCAGCGGAAGCGTGATGGCGACCTTCAGGCCCCCACCGGCACGGTTGAGGAAGGTCAGTCGGCCGCCGAAGTGCTCCACCGCTTCGTGGGCGATGGCCAGCCCCAGGCCGGTGCCGCTGGCGGTGGTGCCGGGCGCGCGGAAGAAACGCTCGCCCAGCCGCGGCATCACGTCCTCGGGTACGCCGGGTCCGTTGTCCTCCACGTACAGTTCGACGTCATTGTCGTCCAGCGCATGCACGCCGACCGTGACGGTCGCATCGCGGCCGGCGTAGCGCAGCGCGTTGTCGATCAAGTTGTCCAGTGCTTCCTGCAGTTGGGCACCGTTGCCGAGCACGCGCAGTGGATGGGGGCTGCCGCGGTAGCCCAGATCGATGCCATCGCGGATCGCCTCGGGCACGCGCATGCCGACCCATTGCGGCACCAGTTCGCACAGGTCCAGCGCTTCAACGGTATCGGGCACGGTCTGCGCACGGCTCAGCGCCAGCAGCTGGGTGCTGACCCGCGCGGTGCGCTGGTTGAGCCGGCGGATGTGCTGCAGCGCCTCGCGTACCGTGTCCGGGTCGCCATGCGCCAGCGCCTGGTCCACGTGCAGGGCCATGCCGGCCAACGGCGAGCGCAGCTGGTGCGCGGCATCGGCGATGAAGCGGTTCTGCAGCGTGATCATTTCCGCCTGGCGCGCAAACAGATCGTCGATGGTGCTGATCAGTGGCTGGATCTCTTCCGGCACGTCGGCATCGGAGATCGGCGCCAGTTCGCCGCGGCGCTGCGCCAGGCGGGTCCTCAGCGGCGTGAGGATGCGCAGGCCGTAGGTCACGCCAAACCAGACCAGCGCAGCGGTGCCCAGCGCCAGCATGGTCATCAGCGGGATGATGATCATCAGGATCTCGCGCGCACGCTGGCGGCGGTCGGCCATGCTTTCGGCCACGGTCACCGCCAGCTGGTCCTGCGGGTCGTTCATCGCCTGCGTGCAGACGGTGGCCATGCGCACCTGCTGGCCATTGAGGTTGCCGTCGTACAGCGCCGGATGCACGCCGGTGCAGTCCTGCGAAGGGGCATACGGGCTGAAGTCCGCGTTGCCGCTGAGGGTGCCCTTGCGGCTGCTGTCGACGTTGAAATAGCGATGGCCGTCGGGGTCGTACTCGATCAGGAAGCGCGCCTGCGGAGACAGGTCGCTGGTCACCGGCATGGTGCTCAGCATCTGCGCGAACGAGTGCGTGTCGTCGATCAGGTTGCGGTCGTGGATGCGGTTGGAATAGTCCAGCGCAACGTAGTAGGCCAGGATCGTATTGAAGGTGAGTAGGCCCAGCATCGGCAACGCCAGGAAGGCGAGCAGGCGCCGGCGCAGGCTGGGTGGTCCACTGATCACGGGGCGCTGTCGTCCTGCGCGTCTTCCAGCATGTAGCCCAGCCCGCGCACGGTGCGGATGCCCATGCCGCCGGGTTGCAGCTTGCGGCGCAGGCGGTGCAGGGCGATGTCCAGGCCGTTGTCGGTCAGGTCCTGGCCCCAGTCACACAGCGCCTCCACCAGCTGCGCGCGCGACACGATGCGCTCGGCGCGTACTGCCAGCGCCGACAGCAGGCCGAACTCGCGCGCGGTCAGTTCCAGCGACTGGTCGTCGATCCACACGCGATGCCCGGCCAGGTCCAGGCGCAGGCGTCCGATGCGCAGGTCCGGGTTGCCATTGCTGGTCACGCGGCGCAGCTGTGCGCGCACGCGCGCTTCGAATTCGTCCAGCGCGAACGGTTTGACCAGGTAGTCGTCGGCACCGAGGTCGAGCACGCGCACGCGTTCGGCCAGGCCGTCGCGGGCGGTCACCACCAGCACCGCCAGGCCATCGCCGCGCTGGCGCAGGCGCTGCAGCACGTCGCGGCCATCCAGCTGCGGCAGGCCCAGGTCCAGCACCAGCAGTGCGTACTGGGTCGAACCCAGCGCGGCGTCGGCGTGCGCGCCGTTGTCGACGTGGTCGACCACGTGCCCCTGTCGGCGCAGCGAGGCGCACAGGCCGGAGGCGATGTCCGGGTCGTCTTCAGCAATCAGAACGCGCATGCGCGGGGGGCTCCTGTATCGGTCGGGCCCAGCGGATGGACGGGGTGGGCCTCTCGGTTGCCGAGGGTAGCCGCAAACCGGGTGAAGGTGGAGCGCGACGACACCGCCGGGGGCCGTCGCGCTGTCCCGCCATTCAGTCCTGCAGGCCGGGCTCGCCTTGTGCCAGCGGCACCCGTGAGCCGTCCAGCAGGCCGCGGCTGAGCCTGCCATCCTCGATGAACAGCAGTTCGCCGTTCTCGCCGTTCTTGATGCTGCTGTCGATGGCGATCACGCGGTCGCCATGGAAGCTGCTGACGTGCGGCATCGAGGTGTGGCCGACCACGATGCGCTTGAGCTGCAGGCGATCGAGCACGGTCTGTACCCCCGCCGTGTCGAGGCGGCCATCGAAATAGCCGCGGTACCAGATCGGGCTGGTCTTGCCGTCATACAGCGGTGCGGTGGCCGGGTCGGCCTTCACTTCGGCCTTGGGCAGGCCCAGTGACGCCTGGTAGGCCGCGTTGGTGCGCGCCGGGTCCAGCGCCAGCTGCACCGCCTCGGGCGAGATGCCGCCGTGCAGGAACAGGGTGTCGCCGATCTTCAGCAGTACCGGGCGGGTGCGCAGCCACTGCCCGATCACCGAATCGGCGCCATACAGCTGCGGGTAGCTGCGGTCGAGCAGCTGGGCGCTGCGCAGGTATTTCGGGTTGACGTAGCGCAGGTCGTCGTACAGCACCATGGTTTCGTGGTTGCCGAGCACGAAGTGCACTGCGCCGCCGGCGGCGGCCGCCTGCTGCTGCAGGCCATACAGCAGCCAGAACGCCTCGGTCACCTGGGGGCCGCGATCGAACACATCGCCGGCGATGACCAGGGTGTCCTTGCCCAGTGCCCAGCGGTCCTGCGCGTCGATGACCTGGTGGGCGCGCAGCAGGCGCACCAGCAGCCCGTACTGGCCATGGATGTCGGACAGCGCAACGATGCGCGGCGCGGCCGGCAGTACGGAGATCGAAGGTGCATTCGGCGCGGCCACATGCACGGTGTGCCCGTAGCCGCAGCGTGGGGCGATGTCGGTGCCTGCGGGCTGCGTGGCCAGCGTGCGCGACTCGACCTTGTCGTCGCAGATCCACTTGGCCTGCAGCTGCGTGCCCTCGCGGAATACATAGGGGCCATCGGCCTGCACGTGGTCGGCGGGCGCGGCAACCTCGCGGGCCTGCGTGGCTCCGGCGCTGCAGGCCAGCAGCGGCAGCAGCAGGGCGGTCATCAGGGAAGGGCGATAGCGCGGCATTGGCGGCGTCCTGCGGCGGAAACATCCGATGCTAACCGGCGCGGCCGGATCGTGGTGTGCGCGAATGGGTGGATCAGGCGCCGCGCCCGTCGTCCTTGAGCTTGCGCACGCGGGTCGCGGCGGCCTGCAGGGGCTGACCGTCGCGCCCGTGCGGTTGCATGTAGGGCAGCGGTCGCCGCGTGCTGGATTCGATCAGCTGCGAATGAGCTTCACCAGCGCCGAAGCGATGGCGTTCTCCCCACTGGCGCAGCGCGACCAGCAGCGGGAACAGTTCCTGGCCGGCGTGGGTGAGTACGTATTCCTGGTAGGCCGAGCCATCGGAGGCCGGTTGCAGCTGCAGGATGCCGGCCTCGACCAGCCTGCGCAGGCGATCACTGAGGATGTTGCGCGCCGCGCCGAGGCTGCGCTGGAAGTCGCCAAAGCGGGTGATGCCATCGAAGGCATCGCGGATGACCAGCAACGCCCAGCGGTCGCCGAGCAGGTCGGCGCTGCGGGCGACGGGGCAGGGACTGTTGGCGTGCATGCTGGGGCCTCCGGATGTGGTTGCAGTTTAAAACCAATGGCGATAGTCTGCATCAAGTTTCAAATTGCAACCACATCATGAGCGTTCCATTGATTTCCCGCCCATTGCTGATCCTGCTCGCGGTCGCGGCCGGCGCCAGCGTTGCCAACGTCTACTACGCGCAACCTCTGCTGGATCGGCTGGCGCAGGGCTTCGCACTGGACCGTGCCGTGGCGGGCGCAGTGCTGGCGGCAACCCAGGCCGGCAGTGTGCTGGCCTTGCTTGGCCTGCTGCCGTTGGCCGATCGCGGTGACCGGCGACGTCTGCTGCGGCTGCAGTTGATGGCGCTGGTGCTGGGCCTGCTGTGGCTGACGGCTGCCCGGACTGCGGCATGGCTGTTGTCGGGCATGCTGCTGGCCGGCCTGCTGGGCACCGCGCTGACCCAGGGGCTGATCGCCTATACCGCCACGCTGGCGCCGCCGGAGCAGCGCGGCCGCGTGGTGGGCGTGGTGCAGGGCGGCGTGTTCATCGGCCTGTTGCTGGCGCGCGTGGTATCGGGCGCGATCGCGGCCACCATCGGCTGGCGTGCGGTCTATCTGCTGTCGGCAGCGATGATGGCGGCCTTGGCCGTGCTGTTGTGGCGGCGCCTGCCGGCGGTGCCGGTACCGGCGGTACCGCCGCGCTGGTCCGCACTGCTGGGTTCGATGCTGGGCATGCTGCGCCGGGACCGCAGTCTGCGCGAGCGTGGGCCGCTGGCGTTGCTGCTGTTTGCTGGCCTCAACGTGTTCTGGGCGGCGGCGCCGCTGCCGTTGTCGGCGCCTCCGTTGCAGTGGTCCACCGCGGCCATCGGTGCGCTCGGCCTGGCCGGCGTAGTGGGCGCATTGATGGCGGCGCGGGTCGGGCACTGGATGGACCGCGGTTTCGCCGATCGGGTCAGTCTTGGCGCACTGCTGCTGATGCTGGCCGCGTGGTGGCCGCTGCTGGGCCTGCCGCAGTCGCTGTCGTTGCTGCTGCTGGGCGTGATCGTGCTCGACCTCGGTGGGCAGGCACTGCACGTATCGAACCAGGCGCTGCTGCTGCGCGCGCCGGCAGAACAGCATGGGCGCCTGGTGGCGCTGTACATGCTGTTCTATGCGGTGGGCAGTGGCGCCGGTGCGGCGGCCGGACCCTGGATGCAGGCCCGGCACGGCTGGCCTGCCGTGTGCCTGCTGGGTGCAGGCATCGCGTTGCTGGCGCTGCTGTGGTGGGCCGCGTGGCGGGTGGTGGCGGTGAAAGCAGCGGCTGGTGCCCGTATCGGTAGTGCCGGCTGTCGGTAGAGGCGGCGCGCCATCAGCGTTGCAGTGCACGCCGCCCCGGGGCTTCCTGCAGGTCCGCACTGGCCACCACCACGCGGTTGCGGCCACTGCGCTTGGCCTCGTACATCGCCGCGTCGGCACGTGCCATCAGCCGCTCGTAGTCCGGGTGGCCGTCATGGCCGGCCACGCCGATGCTGGCAGTGAGTGACAGCACCTGGCCATTGGCCAGTGCCACCGGCGAGTGTGCGATCTGCCGGCGCAGGCTCTCGGCGATCACCGAGGCCTGCGACTCGCTGGCCGCGACCAGCACCACCACGAACTCCTCGCCGCCATAGCGGAACAGGTAGTCGCTGCCGCGCGTGAGCTGGCCGAGCAGGCCGGCGACGTGCTGCAACGCGCGGTCGCCGGCATCGTGGCCGTGGCCGTCGTTGATCGCCTTGAAATGATCTAGGTCGAGCAGCAGCAGCGAGAACGGCGTGCGGTTGCGCGTGGCCAGTTCGATCTCCCGGCGCAGCACGGTAGGCAGGAAGCGGCGGTTGAGCAGGTTGGTCAGGGCATCGCTGCCGGCATCCAGTTCACCGATGCGCTCGAACAGCAGCGTCATCAGCGTGCGGATGGCGGCCAGGTCCTCGCGGATGGCCGGCAGCACGGCCAGTCGCTGTGCCGGGGCATCATGGCTTGCCTGTTGCAGGCTGCTGTCGATGCGGGCCATCAGCTGGCCGACCTGCTGGGTCTCGCTGCTCTCGCCGAAGCTGGGGATGCCCTTGTGGGTGAACCACAGGCCGAACTCCGATGTCGCCAGGCTGGCGCTGTCGCTGGCCTGCACATGACCGGCCAACGCGTAGAGCAGGGCGTTCTCCCAGTCCAGCAGCAGTGCCCGCTGGCGCTCGCGTTCGGTGCCGACGTTCTGCACCAGCGAGAACAGCCGGTACGCAGCATCGGCACGGGTCGAGCGCTCGCGGGCATGGGTGTAGGCCAGGGTCATGCCTTCCATGGCGATGTCCATGATCGCGCTGAGGCAGTCGATGGCGGCGAACGCAATGGCGCTGTTGGGCGCATCATCGCGCAGGCGCACGAACAGCTCGTGCTTGAGCACGCGTGCGCCACGGGTCACCAGGTCGACCGGAATGCCGACCCGGGCATGCACGTCGCCGATCACCCGTTGCGAGGCGACGGTGGCAGCAATGCCGTCGGCATCGGTGGTCAACAGCTGCACGAGCCAGCGCTGCATGGCCGGTTGCAGGCGCTGCTTGACCTGCTCGTGGGACAGGAAGCGGCGTGCACGCCCATCCTGCAGCAGCACTTCATAGAAGCGCTGGGCCAGCGCGGGCGGGGCGTCGATGGCAGCGGCGCGCAGCAGCGCGGTGGCGGCGGGGCCGGCCTGTTGCAGGCAGTGCTGCCAGGCTTCGGCCAGCGGCTGGCTGGCATCGTCCAATTGGGGTGGTTCCACGTCGATCTCTGACTGCGTACGGCAAACCACGGGTATCGGCCGCGGCGGCATACGGTTGATGGCGGGTTAGCCGGCCAGTTTACGCGCGGTGCAGGGTTGCACGGTGCGCAAAGCACATCGGCGTCGCTGCGGCAATGAGTGAACGCATTTGAGAATCACTCGCATTAATGGGAGAATGCGCACACGGATCGGGCCGCAGGTGACTGCGGGACTGCTCCGCCTCCCCCTCGTCGTTGCCTCAAGCCCTTTGCCAGAGGCCCCGTTGCCCTGCCAGAAGGTCCAGATCATGTCCCGAGCCGTTGTCCTTTCGCCGCGCCCGCTGGCGCTCGCCGTTGCCGCCCTGCTGGCGGGCAGCGCCCTGACCGCCCAGGCCGAAACCGACGCAACCGATATCGACACGGTGCATGTCACCGCCTCGCAGATCGCCCGCCAGGCGTTGGGCACTTCGACCATCACCGCCGAGGACATCGCCAAGCGCCCACCGGCCAACGACATCGCCGAACTGCTGCGCACCATGCCGGGCGTCAACCTCACCGGCAACAGCGCCTCGGGCCAGTACGGCAACAACCGCCAGATCGACCTGCGCGGCATGGGCCCGGAGAACACGCTGATCCTGGTCGATGGCAAGCGCATCGGTGCGCGTGACGCCGTACGCATGGGCCGCAGCGGTGAGCGCAATACGCGCGGCGATACCAACTGGGTGCCGGCGGAAATGATCGAGCGCATCGAAGTGCTGCGCGGCCCTGCGGCGGCGCGCTATGGCTCCGGTGCGTCCGGCGGCGTGGTCAACATCATCACCAAGCGCCCGACCGGCAACCTGACCGGTGCGGTCGACCTGTATGGGTTGGTGCCCGAGCACAGCGCCGAAGGCGGCAGCGAGCGCGTCGGCCTGCAGCTGAGCGGGCCGATGACCGACACCCTGTCGTTCCGCCTGTACGGCAATCTCAACAAGACCGACGCGGACTCGCTGGACCTCAACCGCCAGTACGCGACCAACCCGAACGCGGTGCCGCCGGCTGGCCGCGAGGGCGTCAAGAACCGCGACGTCAACGCGTTGCTGCGCTGGGACATCACCGCCGATCAGGTGGTGGAGTTCGAAGCCGGTACCAGCCGCCAGGGCAACATCTACGCTGGCGACCGCGCCGTCAGCACCACCGGTACCTCGACCGGTGTCGACCTGGCGGCACTGGCCGAGGGCGAGGCGGAAACCAACCGCATGTACCGCAATACCGGCGCGATCACCCATCGCGGCCGTTGGGGCGACGTGACCTCGCGGGTGACCGCCGCAGTGGAAGCGGTGAACAACTCGCGCATCAACGAAGGCCTGGCCGGTGGCCCGGAAGGCAGCTTCAACGGCACCGACTGGTCGACCTCGCGCCTGCGCAACTACCAGCTGGATGGCGAAGTGAGCTTCCCGACCACGCTGGGTGGCGCCGAGAACATCTGGACGCTGGGCTTTGAATACCTGGACAGCCGCCTGACCGACCCGTATTCGATGAGCCAGTCCAGCAGCAGCGGCGGCGGCTTCCCGGGGCTGTCGGCCGACCGTGCGCGCGGCAAGGCCGATGCGCAGACCACCGCCGTATTCGTGGAAGACAACATCTACCTGGGTGAGCGCTGGATCGTTACCCCGGGGCTGCGCTTCGACCACCACAGCCAGTTCGGCAACAACACCAGCCCCAGCCTCAATGCGCAGTTCCGCATCAACAGCGACTGGGTGGTGAAGGGCGGCATCGCGCGCGCGTTCAAGGCGCCGAACCTGTACCAGTCGAACCCGGACTACCTGTACTACACCCGTGGCAATGGCTGCCGAATGCACTGCCGAGCCTGGGTGCTGGTTGCTACATGCGCGGCAATGCGGACCTGAAGGCGGAAACCAGTCTGAACAAGGAACTGGGCATCGAGTGGGCACCGCAGAGCGGCTGGCAGGCCTCGTTGACCTACTTCCACAACGACTACAAGGACAAGATCCAGGCTGGCTACACCCAGATCGGGCTGACCGCCGACACCAAGGGCCGCATCTTCCGCTGGGAGAACGCGCCGAAGGCGATCGTGCAGGGGCTTGAAGGCAACCTGGTGATTCCGCTGCTGGGCGAGCAGGGCAACCGCCTGAAGTGGAGCAACAACTTCACGTACATGGTGGAGAACGAGAACAAGAGCACCGGCCAGCCGCTGTCGGTGATCCCGAAGTACACGATCAACACGATGCTGGACTGGCAGGCCACCGACAAGCTGTCGGTGCTGCTGACCGGCACCTTCTACGGCAAGCAGAAGCCGGCCACCACCAACATCAACAATGATCCGCGCTGCACCGGCAGCTGCGATGCGTCGATCGCACTGCAGGACCGCGGCGCCTACAACATCTGGGGCGTGAGCGCGCGCTACAAGGTGACCGAGACGGTCAGCTTCGGCTTCGGCGTGAACAACCTGGCCGACAAGCGCCTGTTCCGCGAGGCCAACAGCAGCGATGCCGGCGCGGCGACCTACAACGAGCCGGGCCGCGCGTACTGGGCCAGCCTGCGCTTCGGGTTCTGAGCGCACGCGGACGTCGGTCCGCTGCCTTCGCCAGGCATGGCCTGGCGCTACCGGCCACGCTCCGGTAGCGCCGGGCCATGCCCGGTGAGGGACCGCGTGGCCTGCAATGTTATAAACACCGTAATAGTCTCCCCCGCCAGCACGGCGTAGCCTGCACCGCATCGCAAAGGAGCTGTTGCCATGGGCCACGACCACGATCACCTGCCATCCGAGATCCGTCACGAGAAACCCTTGTGGTGGGCACTCGGCCTGACCTCCACCTTCCTCGTCGTCGAGGTGGTGGGCGCGTTCTGGACCAACAGCCTGGCGCTGCTGTCAGACGCCGCGCACATGGCCACCGATGCGTTGGCGCTGATGATCGCGCTGGTCGCGGTGCGGCTGAGCCGGCGCCCGCCGGACGCGCGCCGCACCTACGGCTACGCACGCCTGGAAGCGCTGGGCGCGATGATCAACGGCGCCATGCTGTTCGTGGTTGCCGCCTACATCCTGTGGGAGGCGGTCGGGCGCTTCCGCGAGCCGCAGGAGATTGCCTCCTCCGGCATGCTGGTGATCGCCGCCGCGGGCCTGGTCATCAACCTGATCTCGATGCGCCTGCTGCAGGCGGGCAGTGGCGAGAGCCTCAACGTGAAGGGCGCCTACCTGGAAGTGTGGGCGGACATGCTCGGCTCGGTGGCCGTGATCGCCGGTGCATTGCTGATCAAGTGGACCGGCTGGAAGCCGATCGACCCGATCCTGGCGGTACTGATCGGCCTGTGGGTACTGCCGCGCACGTACGTGCTGATGCGAGAGGCGATCAACGTGCTGCTGGAAGGCGTGCCCAAGGGCATGGACGTGGCCAAGGTGCGCGACAGCCTGTCCGGCCATGCCGCCGTGCTGGACGTGCATGACCTGCACGTGTGGGCGCTGGCCTCCAGCACCCCGGCGCTGACCGCGCACATCGTGATGCGCGACGGCACCGATGCCGATGCGCTGCGCCGTGAGCTGGGCGGGCGCCTGCACGATGACTTCGGGATCGAGCACGTGACGCTGCAGATCGAAGCGGACCACTGCGGCGAAGCCTGTGGTGAGCCGGCGCCGGCCAAGGGCAGCGAGCACGAGGGCCATGAAGGCCACGACCATGGCGAGGACGCGCAGGGCCATCGCGGCCACGTGCATCGTTGATCGAGGATGACGACCGCGCCGGGCGGTGCCCGGTGCGGTCATTCGTCCCGTCGCGAGGCCAGCCGGTCCGCCAGCCGGGTCGGCTCCGGCAACCGGTAGCCGCGCAGCGTGCGCTGCACCCAGTCCAGCGCGGTATCCGCACTGACCCGATGGCCGCCGGCCACGAACAGTGGCTTGCAGCGCACCTTGCTGCGCAGCACCCAGCCCAGTTGCTCATCGCCATCCATCAGCGGCGTATGTGCGCCGGCCTCGGCGCCCGGTTCGACGAACCGGCCGACCAGCTTCGACTTGGCCACGCCGATGCTCGGCAGGTCGGTGACCACACCGAGGTGAGCGGCCACGCCCAGCCGGCGCGGGTGGCTGATGCCATGGCCATCGACGAACACCAGGTCCGGCGTGCGCGGCAGCAGCGCCAGCGCGGCCAGCAGTGCCGGCAGCTCGCGGAAGCTGAGCAGGCCGGGGATGTAGGGCATCACCGTGGGGATGCGCGCGATCTCCTGCACCACAGGCTGCAGCGTCTCCCCGTCCAGCAGTACCGCCGCGGCGCGGGTGATGGCGCCGCCGTCTTCAAAGCCGACATCCAGCCCGGCCAGCCAGCGCACCGTGCGTGGCAGGCGGTCCTGGCGCTCCACGCGGCCTGCCAGCTGCAGCTGCTGCGCGCGTGCCGCGGCGACGCTGCCTTCCCAGCGCCCGGGGTCGATCACCGTATTCATTGGTCACAGCATCGCATGCGCGGTGCCACGGCCCGGTGAGCGGCGCCCGGGGCTACAATGGCAGCCTGCCTTTCCTCGCGTTGGAGACCCTGCAGTGACCCGTAAACTCGTACTGTTGCGCCATGGCCAGAGCCAGTGGAACCTGGACAACCGCTTCACCGGCTGGGTCGATGTCGACCTGACCGAGCAGGGGCGCCGGGAAGCGGCCGCCGCGGGTCGCCTGATGCGCGAGGAAGGCCTGCAGTTCGACGTCGCCCACACCTCCGTGCTCAAGCGCGCCATCCACACCCTGCAGGGCGCACTGGCCGAGCTGGAACAGGACTGGCTGCCGGTGAACAAGTCCTGGCGTCTCAACGAGCGCCACTACGGTGGCCTGCAGGGCCTGGACAAGGCTGAGACCGCTGCCAAGCACGGCGAGGAGCAGGTCAAGGTGTGGCGTCGTTCGTACGACATCCCGCCGCCGGCCATGGACCTGGAAGATCCGGGCCACCCGATCCATGACCGCCGCTACGCCGGCCTGGACCGCAACGCGCTGCCGGGCACCGAATCGCTGGCGACCACGCTGGACCGCGTGCTGCCGTACTGGCACGACGCCATCGCGCCGCAGCTGAAGGACGGCAAGACCGTGCTGGTCACCGCCCACGGCAACTCGCTGCGCGCGCTGTACAAGTACCTCAACAACGTCTCGCGCGAGGAAATCCTCGAGCTGAACATCCCGACCGGCATCCCGCTGCTGTTCGAATTGAACGACGACCTGACGGTGAAGTCGTTCCGCTACCTGGGCGACCCGGAAGCAGCGCGCAAGGCCGCTGAAGCCGTGGCCAACCAGGGCAAGGCGAAATAAAGAAGCAGAAGGCCGGCGCAAGCCGGCCTTCGCTTTTGTAGAGTCGAGCCATGCTCGACTGACGCTGTCGCACCCCAGTAGAGCCACCCCATGGGTGGCTGCATCTGCCAGCTACGAAGGACCCAACAGACGCGCGCTCGGCGGCTGCAACGCGGCAATGTCGATGACGTGGTCCTGGCATATCACCTGATAGTGCGTGAATGGGCCGGGGTAGCGGGTGTCGGCGAAGGTGGCACGGTCCAGATAATCGAGGAACTTCGAACGGCTGTAACGGCGGAACAGGTTGCCGCTCCAGGTTTCGGAGTCGTCCCAGCTCTGGTAGGACTCGTTGTGCACGGCGTAGCTGATGTAGGCGTTCCAAACCAGCTCGAACCGCTGCGAATGGGAGGTTATCTCTATCGCGCGCACGCCCTCGATCGAACGTCCATTGCCGAGGTCCACTGGGCGAGGCTCTCCTTTCACCTGTCCCTCTTCGATGACCAGCCGCAGACAGTTGGCCTCCGGTTCGCCAATACCCGTCAGGAATAGATACTCGCAGCGGTCGAGGGCCAGTAGCAGCGCAGCGTCGTCCATGGGCGTGAGATCCGGTGATCGGGAAGATTAAGAATACCGGCATGCAGTTGGTTGGCGACTCCACGGGCTCGTGACCTTTGGCCGGTCCCCAGCTCCGTTCCCCCGGCTACCCTGTGAAATTACCCGCAGGAGAGCCTCATGAACGTCCGCAACCTGGTCCCGCTGGGCCTGACCATCGCCATCGCTGCCTCGCTGGCGGCCTGTGGCAAGAATGAAACCGCGCCGGCGGCCAGCGCCGACGCCAAGCCGGCCTTCGACCTGTCGCAGATCAAGACGCCGCTGATCTCGCTCAACAGCGCCGATCTGGACCCGGCCATTTCGGCCTGTACCGACCTCAATGGCTTCGTCAACAGCAAGTGGCGGAAGGCCAACCCGGTGCCGGGCGACCAGACCACCTGGGGCAGCTTCGAGATCCTGCGCGAGCGCTCGCTGGAAGTGCAGCACACGCTGGTGCAGCAGGCCGCCGCCAGTCAGGCCAAGGCCGGCTCGGTGGAAGCCAAGATCGGTGACATCTGGAAGACCGGCAACGACGAAGCCAAGATCGAAGCCGCCGGCCTCGCTCCGCTGCAGCCGCAGCTGGACAAGATCACCGCGCTGAACGATACCGCTGCGATCACCCAGTACCTGCGCGACAGCCAGGCCGAGGGCAAGGGCGTGCTGTTCTCGCTGTTCGCCAATGCCGACTACAAGGATTCGGCCAACGTCATCGCCTACGTCGGCCAGGGCGGCCTCGGTCTGCCGGAGAAGGGCTACTACTTCGACGACGCGCAGGCCAAGATCCGCGATGCCTACGTGGCCTACATCGCACAGGTGCTGACCCTGTCCGGCGTGGACGCGGCGCAGGCGGCCGAGCAGGCCAAGGCTGTGATGGCCTTTGAAACCCGCCTGGCCAAGGCCTCGATGTCGCGCATTGAAATGCGTGACCCGGCCAAGCGCTACAACCCGCTCAGCGCGGCCGACGCCGACAAGCTGACCCCGAACTTCAGCTGGACCGCGCTGTTCGACACCCTGAAGGTGCCGGCCGCGCAGAAGTTCTCGCTGGCCCAGCCGGGCTTCTTCGGTGAAATGGACAAGATGCTGGCCGACGTGCCGGCCAGCACCTGGCAGGCCTACCTGCGCTTCCACACCATCGACGACGCCTCGCCGTACCTGAGCAGCCAGTTCGAAAAGGCCAACTTCGAGTTCTATGGCAAGACCCTGCGCGGCCAGCAGGAAATGCAGCCGCGCTGGAAGCGCGTGCTGGAGTCGGTCAACGGTGGCATGGGTGAAGCCCTGGGCCAACTGTACGTCGACGCCGTGTTCCCGGCCGAATCCAAGGTGGCCATGCAGCACCTGGTGGAAAACCTGTCGCAGGCGCTGAAGGCGCGCCTGGAGCAGCTGCCGTGGATGGGCGAAGAAACCAAGAAGAAGGCCCTGGAGAAGTGGGCCAGCTTCACCCCGAAGATCGGTTACCCGGACAAGTGGCGTGACTGGGCGGGCCTGCAGACCAACGGCGACAGCTACCTGGGCAACATGCAGGCGGCACGTGCGTTCAACTACCGCTACATGCTGGACAAGATCGGCAAGCCGGTGGACAAGACCGAGTGGGGCATGACCCCGCAGACCGTCAACGCGTACTACAACGCCACCAAGAACGAGATCGTGTTCCCGGCGGCGATCCTGCAGGCACCGTTCTTCGACGCCAAGGCCGATCCGGCGCTGAACTACGGCGGCATCGGTGCGGTCATCGGCCACGAAATGATGCACGGCTACGACGACTCGGGCAGCCAGTTCGCCGCCAACGGCAACTTCGACAACTGGTGGACCGATGCCGACCGCAAGGCCTTCACCGAGCGTACCGACCAGCTGGTCGCGCAGTTCGACGGCTATGAATCGGTGCCGGGCGTGTTCGTGAAGGGCAAGCTGACCCTGGGCGAGAACATCGGCGACCTGGGTGGCCTGACCGTGGCCTACGACGCGTTGCAGATGGCGCTGAAGGAGGACCCGAAGGCGAATGTCGAAGTGGACGGCCACAGCCAGGACCAGCGCTTCTTCATGAACTGGGCCACCGTGTGGCGCCGCAACTTCACCGATGGTGAGCTGCGCGTCCGATTGAACACCGACCCGCACGCCCCGGCCAACTTCCGTGCCAACGGCGCGCCGTCGAACATGCCGTCCTATGCCGCTGCATTCCAGTGCAAGGCCGGCGACGCGATGGTGCGTGCCGACGACAAGCGCGTGGTGATCTGGTAATCGATCATGCGTGATGCGTGATGCAGAAGGCCCGGCGAATGCCGGGCCTTTTGTTTGCGCGGTTGGTGGCGTCGGGCGGTGCCCGGTGGATCTCAGGCCAGCTCCGGCTCCCGTGCCAGCATGCGATGGAAGCGCTGCAGCACGTAGGGGTCCACCAGCCCGCCGGATTGCGCTTCGATGATCCGCAATGCGGTTTCGTGCTCCATCGCGTCGCGGTACGGGCGCACGCTGGTCATCGCATCGTAGGCATCGGCGATGGTGACGATGCGCGCGCCCAGCGGGATGGATTCGCCGCGCAGCCCATCGGGATAGCCGCTGCCATCGAAGGCTTCGTGATGGGCGCGGATCAGTCGCGCCACGGGCGCGGCGTCGCTGCGGCCGGTGGCCAGGAAGATATGCTCGCCGCGCACCGGGTGCTCGCGCATGATCGCGCGCTCCTCATCGGTGTGCCGGCGCGGTGCCAGCAGCACATCGTCGGGAATGCCGATCTTGCCGATGTCGTGGAAGCGCGCGGCCAGGCCGATCTGCGCACAGGCCTCGTCATCGAGATCGCAGTGCGCGGCAAGGCGCTGCGCGAACAGGCCGACGCGGTCGCAGTGGTGGCGGGTATAGGCGTCGCGCATCTGCAGCGACATCGAAAGGGCATCGATCAGGCAGGCCTGCGCGTGCAGCAGGTCGGGGGCGGGTACGGCGTCAGGAAACATGGTCATCCGCCCGCACCGGGTGGGGACCGGTGCGGGGTATTCGGGGGCGATCAACCCGGGGCGAGGGTGGTCAGAAGGGCGCGGGCCGCGTTGAAGCGGTCTTCCGGCAACGGCAGCGGGTGCTTGATGCGCAGCTTGTCAGGCCCTTCCATGGCGTACAGGTTCGGTTGTTTCTGGATCAGCTGGATCACCGCCATCGGGTCGATGTTCGGCTTGGATTCGAACACGATGCGGCCACCGTTCTCACCCAGGTCGAGCTTGCGGATGCCCAGCGTATTGGCTTTCAACTTCAGCTCGGCGATGGCGAACAGGTGCTTGGCCGCATCCGGCAGCAGGCCAAAGCGGTCGATCATCTCCACCTGCAGCTCGCGCAGCGCATCGCTGTCGCGCGCGCTGGAAATGCGCTTGTACAGTGTCAGACGGGTGTGCACGTCCGGCAGGTAGTCTTCCGGAATCAGCGCCGGCACATGCAGTTCGACCTCGGCACCGCGTACTTCCTCGCCGGCATCCAGGTCGGGCAGCTTGCCCTGCTTGATGCTGCGCACCGCGCGCTCCAGCAGTTCGGTGTACAGGCTGAAGCCGACCTCGGCCATCTGCCCGCTCTGGTCCTCGCCGAGCAGTTCACCGGCGCCGCGGATCTCCAGATCGTGCGTGGCCAGGGTGAAGCCGGCGCCGAGTTCGTCCATCGAGGCGATCGCTTCCAGGCGCTTCTCCGCATCCGGGGTGATCGAACGGCGGTCGGGCGCCACCAGGTAGGCGTAGGCGCGGTGGTGCGAACGACCGACGCGGCCACGCAGCTGGTGCAGCTGGGCCAGGCCGAAGCGGTCGGCGCGGTTGATGATGATGGTGTTGGCGTTGGGGATGTCGATGCCCGACTCGATGATCGTGGTCGACAGCAGCACGTTGAAGCGCTGCTTCTGGAAATCCAGCATCACCTTTTCCAGCTCGCGCTCGGGCATCTGGCCGTGGGCGATGCCGATGCGTGCCTCGGGCACCAGCTCGGACAGCTCGCGCTGCATGCGGCCGATGCTTTCCACGTCGTTGTGCAGGAAGTACAGCTGGCCACCACGCGCCAGCTCGCGCTGGAAGGCTTCGCGCAGCAGCGCGTTGTCCCACTGGGTGATGAAGGTCTGCACCGCCAGCCGGTTCGGCGGCGGCGTGGCGATGATCGACAGGTCGCGCAGGCCGGCCATGGCCATGTTCAGCGTGCGCGGAATCGGCGTGGCGGTCAGGGTCAGCAGGTGCACGTTGGCGCGCAGCGCCTTCAGCGCTTCCTTCTGGCGCACGCCGAAACGCTGCTCCTCGTCGACGATGACCATGCCCAGGTCCTTGAACTTCACGTCCGGCTGCAGCAGGCGATGGGTACCGACGATGACGTCGATGGTGCCGGCGGCGACCTTTTCCAGCTCGGCCTTGATTTCCTTGGTGGTCTTGAAGCGCGACAGCACCTCGACCTTCAGCGGGTAATCGGCGAAACGGTCGCGGAAGTTGCGGTAATGCTGTTCGGCCAGCAGCGTGGTCGGCACCAGCACGGCCACCTGCTTGCCGGCACTGGCGGCCGCGAATGCCGCACGCACTGCCACCTCGGTCTTGCCGAAGCCGACGTCGCCGCAGACCACGCGGTCCATCGGCTGGCTGCTGGCCAGGTCGCGCAGGGTGGCGTCGATCGCGGCCAGCTGGTCCGGCGTTTCCTCGAACGGGAAACCGGCGGCGAACGGCTCGTACATCGCGCGGTCCACCTGCAGTGCCAGGCCGGCACGCGCCTGGCGGCGGGCCTGGATCTCCAGCAGCTCGGCGGCGACGTCGCGCACCTTCTCGGCGGCCTTGCGCTTGGCCTTGCTCCACTGTTCGCCACCCAGCGAATGCAGCGGCGCGGTTTCCGCCGACGCACCGGAGTAGCGGCTGATCAGGTGCAGCTGGGCGACCGGCACATACAGGCGGTCACCCTTGGCGTATTCGATTTCGAGGAACTCGCCGGGCATGCCGCCGACGTCCATCGCGATCAGGCCGCGGTAGCGGCCGACGCCATGGTCCTCGTGCACGATCGGCGCACCCTCGGTCAGCTCGCCAAGGTCGCGGATGATCGCTTCCGGCTCGCGGCCGGCACGGCGCGTGCGACGGGTGCTGCCGGCGCGTTCGGGGAACAGCTGGCGCTCGGTCAGCACCGCGATGCGCGGGTCGTCCAGTGCGAAGCCATCCTCCAGCGGCGCCACCGCGATCGCGAAGCGCGCATCGTCGGCGAGGAAGCTGGGCAGGTCGGCCGCCACCGGCGGCTTCAACTCGGCGGCCTGCAGCACTTCCAGCAGCGCCTCGCGGCGGCCGGGCGAATCGGCGGCGATCAGCACCCGGCCCGGATAATGGCCGAGGAAGGATTTCAGCGCGTCGCCTGCGGGCGCCTCGCGCGCGGCCACCGGCAGCGGCGGCAGCGGCTGGTCGCCCAGCGCGTGCGCGTCGGCGATGCGTGCGTGGTCAGCCGACCACACCTCGATGCGCGGGGCATCGTTCAGACGCTCGCGCAGCAGCTCCGGCGACAGGTACAGCGCGGACGGCGGCAGCAGCGGCCGTTCCACATCGTGGCGGCGTTGTTCGTAGCGCTCACCGGTCTGCGCCCAGAATGCCTCGGCGGCTTCGCCGGCACCGGCGCAGACCACCGGCAGGCTGCCGTCGGGCAGGTAGTCGAACAGGGTCGCGGTGCGTTCGAAGAACAGCGGCAGGTAGTACTCGACGCCGGCCGGCGCCAGCCCGGACTTCAGGTCCTGGTACAACGAACTGCGCCGGGTATCGACATCGAAACGCTCGCGCAGCGTGGCCAGCACGCGGGCGATGCTGGCTTCATCCATCGGCACTTCGCGGCCCGGCAGCATGTGCACCGCCTCGACCTTGTCCAGCGAACGCTGGCTTTCCGGATCGAAGGCACGGATCGAATCGATGTCCTCGTCCAGCAGCTCCACCCGCAGCGGCTCGTCGGCACCCATCGGGTACACGTCGAGCAGGCCGCCGCGCACAGCGAAGTCACCCGGGTCCATCACCTGCGGCACGTTGCGGTAGCCGGCGCTTTCCAGGCGGCGCTTCTCGGCCTCCAGGTCCAGGCGCTGGCCGACCTTCAGGTCGAAGCTGCCGCCGATCACGTAGCTGCGCGGGGCCAGCTGCTGCAGCAGGGTCTGCACCGGCACGATCACCAGGCCGCGCTTCAGCGCGGGCAGGCGGTGCAGGGCGGACAGTCGCTGCGAAATGATGTCCGGATGCGGGCTGAAGCGGTCGTAGGGCAGGGTTTCCCAGTCCGGGAAGGCGACCACCGGCAGGGCCGGGTCACCGCCGAGCAGGGTGTGCAGGTCGGCTTCGAGCTGGTTGGCACCGTGGTTGTCACGGGCGATCACCAGCAGGGGCGCGTCGTGCGCACGCGCGGCCTGGGCCAGGTACCAGGCCAGGGCGGTCGGCGATGCGGGGGCGCGCCACCAGGCGCGGAGCTGGCCGGCGCGCGGCAGCGGCGGGGCGGGGTATGAGGTACGCGACATGGACCCCGGATTTTAGCAGAAGCCCGATCGAAGCCCGGCGGATCGTGACGGCCGCTGGCCGGCGGCCTCATGCGCCGTTGGGGTAGCGGAATGCCGGCCAGCGGCCGGCACGACCGGAATACATCGCCGGGGCATGCCCGGCGCGGCCTTCAGTTGTCCAGCTCCAGCACCATCCGCACCAGGCCTTCGGCACCGGTCGGGTGCGGCACCGGCTTGAAGCCCAGCGAGGCGGCCAGCTGCTTCATCGGCTCGTTCTCGGCGGCAACGTCGCCGTACAGGCGGTCCAGGTACTTGCCGCGGCCCCACTTCACCAGCTTGCGCATCAGCTGCCGGCCCAGGCCCTGGCCAATGAGGAAGCGGCTGATCAGGATCGCGTACTCGGCTTCACGGGTGCCGGGGATGATCGAGGCCCGGGCGACCGCGCCGACCACCGCTTCGCCAGCGGGCAGGGATTCGGCTGCGACCAGGGTGATCTCGGTCTTGGGATTCGGGTGGGTCAGGCGCTGGGTGGTTTCCGGCGAAAGCTCGGTCACCGCCTGCAGGAAACGATCACGGATTTCTTCCGGCCCGAACAGGCTGAACGCCGCTTGCAGCGGTGCGCCATCTTCCGGGCGGATGGGGCGGATCAGCAGCTCGTGGCCGCTGGGAGCCTTGAAGATCTCATGCCAGGGCGGCATGCGGTTGCGAGTGGCCATACCGGGTGATTCCTTGGTGGTCCATCGATTGTGGCATCACCGGGGCTGCATTCCGTGAACGAAAGGCTCACGGCGGTACAGCCTCGTGAAGGCCGTTATTCGGGGGCTTTGAGCCAATCCAGGCGGGTGCTGGCCCCGGGTTCGCCCAGGTGCTGGCGCAGCGCCGGCAGGGCCGGGCCGACCACCCGGTCGAACTGCCACGGCGGGTTGAGCAGCAGCATGCCGCTGCCGTTGAGGCGCAGCGGCGAGTCGTCCGGGCGCACCAGGAACTCGATCGTCATCGCCGATTTCACCGGCAGGGCGGTGGCCTTGCGCAGGAAGTGCAGGATGGTGCGGCGCTGCTTGATCGGGAACCACACCGCGCAGGTGGCCTGCGGCCAACGTGCCAGGGTCTCGGCCAGGGCGGCCAGGACGGCCTGGTATTCGGCGTCCTGGGCCTCGTAGGGCGGGTCGATCAGCACCAGGCCACGGCCGATCTTGCTGCCGTTGAACTTCGGCGGCAGCAGCGAACGAAGAAGGGCATAGCCATCGCCGGGGCGCACGTCGACGCGGCTGTCATGGGCGAACAGGGCCTTCAGCGTGGCCGTTTCGGCTTCCTGCAGCTCGCAGACCGCCATGCGGTCCTGCGCGCGCATCGCCTGTGCGCTCAGCAGCGGTGAGCCCGGGTAGTTGGTCAGCGCGCCCACCGGGTTGTCGGCCTGCACCGCCTTCAGGTAGCGCTCGACCACCTCGGGCAGCTTGGGCTGGGCCATCAAGCGCATGATCCCGGATTCGGCCTCCAGGGTCTTGCGGCTCTCTTCGCTGGCCAGCAGGTAACGGCCGGCACCGCCGTGGGTGTCGAGCACGAAGAACGGGCTGTCCTTGCGCTTGAAGCTGTCGATCAGGGCCAGCTGCACGATGTGCTTGAGCACATCGGCGTGGTTGCCGGCATGGAAGGCGTGGCGATAGTTCATGGGCGGCAGTGTACGGGGCGGCGGCCGCAGCGGCTATGCTGCGCGCCATGACAGCTCCTGTTGCCCATGTCCTGGTGGTCGAGGACGAAGCCGCCATCGCCGAAACCGTGCTCTATGCGCTGCGCAGCGAAGGCTATGCCGCCAGCCACTGCCTGCTGGGCGGCGAGGCCCTGCAACGGCTGCAGGCCGGCGATATCGACGTGGTGGTGCTGGACGTGGGCCTGCCCGACCTGGGCGGTTTCGAGGTCTGCCGGCGGCTGCGCGCGCAGCCCGGGCCGGCGGCACAGCTGCCGGTGATCTTCCTGACCGCCCGCAACGATGAAGTGGACCGCGTGCTCGGCCTGGAACTGGGCGCCGACGATTACATGACCAAGCCGTTCTCGCCGCGCGAGCTGGTGGCGCGGGTGCGTGCGCGCCTGCGCCGTGCGGCACCGGCCGTCGCAGCGCCCCGCGCGGACGCCGGCTGGCAGGAACACGGGGCGTTCGCCATCGACCGCGAAGGCCGGCGCATCCGCTTCCGCGGCCATGCGCTGGACCTGACCCGCTACGAATACGCGTTGCTGGAAGCGCTGCTGCAGCGCCCGGGGGCCATCCTCAGCCGCACGCAGCTGATGGACCGGGGCTGGGACAGCAGTGCCGACAGCGCCGACCGCACCGTCGACACCCATGTAAAGACGCTGCGCGCCAAGCTGCGTGCGGCCGGTGCCAGCGACGACCCGATCCGCACCCACCGTGGCCTCGGCTACGCGCTGGAGGTCTAGCCGATGCGCCTGGTACTGAAGCTGTTCCTGGGCTTCTTCCTGATCACCGGCATCGCGGCCTTCTTCGTAATGCGCGTGTTCGTCAACGAGGTGAAGCCGGGTGTGCGCCAGGCGATGGAATCGACCCTGGTCGATGCGGCCAACGTGCTGGCCGAGATGGCCGCCGCCGACGTCAAGGACGGCACCATCCGCAGCGGCAGCTTCACCCGCAACCTGGCCAAGGCGCGGCAGCGCGACCTGAAGGCGATGGTCTGGCGTTTTCCCAAGCGCTCGCTGGATTACCGGGTGACCATCACCGATGCCAAGGGCATCGTCATCTACGATTCGCTGGGCCGCGACCTTGGGCGTGACAATTCGCGCTGGAACGATGTCTACCGCACCCTGCGTGGCGAGTACGGCGCCCGCTCCAGCCCCGAGACTGGCGGCGAAGAGGGCGACACGGTGATGCATGTGGCGGCCCCGGTATACGACCCGGCCGACGGGCGCACCCTGATCGGCGTGCTCAGCCTGGCCCAGCCCAACCGCAGCATCGATCCGTTCATTGCTGCAAGCCAGCGCGCCATCATCGAGCGCGGCGCCTGGTTGATCGGGCTGTCGGCGCTGGTCGGCGTGCTGGTGACGATGTGGCTCACCACCGGCCTCGGCCAGCTCAGCCGCTATGCACGCGCGGTCACCGCCGGCGAACCGGTGCCACCGCCACGGCGGCGACGCGACGAGATCGGCGATCTCGGCCAGGCGCTGGAAACCATGCGCCGCAAGCTGGAAGGCAAGGCCTACGTTGAACAGTACGTGCAGTCACTGACGCACGAAATGAAGAGCCCGCTGGCGGCGATCCGCGGTGCCGCCGAGCTGCTGCAGGAGCCGCTGCCCGAGGCGGATCGCGTGCATTTCGCGCGCAGCATCGTTGATCAACAGGAGCGGCTGACCGAGACCATCGACAAGCTGCTGGCGCTGGCGGAAGTGGAACAGCACGGCTGGCTGCAGACCCGCGATCCGATCGCGCTGCCAACCTTGCTGGCCGATGCGGCAGCGGCGGCGCAGGTGCGTGCGCAGGCGGCCGGCGTGCAGGTCCGCATTGGCAGCGTGCCCGACCTTCGGGTGCAGGGCGACGCCTATCTGTTGCGGCAGGCGTTGCACAACCTGATCGACAACGCCATTGCCTTCTCGCCGCCCGGCGCGGAGATCGCGCTGCAGGCCGAGGTGGACGGGCAGGGCGTGCGCCTGCAGGTAGCGGATCGCGGTGCCGGCATTCCCGACTACGCGCGCGAACGGGTGTTCGAACGCTTCTATTCGCTGGCCCGCCCCGGCAGCGGCCGGCGCAGTTCCGGTCTGGGCCTGCCGTTCGTGCAGGAGGTCGCGCGCCTGCATGACGGCCGCGCCAGCCTCGACGCCCGCGATGGCGGTGGTACCGTGGCCAGCCTGTGGCTGCCGTTGGCACTGCCGGGCCAGCGTCCGCGCCGCTGACTTCACACTCGCTTCAAATTCGCCACAAACCCTGCTCACCGCAGCGGTCCATCCTGCAGCCCTCTCCAACGAGGATGGACCATGAAATCCCTGAAGATGCTGCTGAGGTTCGCCATTGTCGGCGGGCTGATCCTGTTGTTGCTGGTGCCGCTGATGATGATCCGCGGGGTCATCACCGAGCGCAGCCAGTACCGCGACGAGGCCTTTGCGCGAGTGGCCGACAGCCGTGCCGGCACGCAGCAGCTGGTGGGCCCGGTGCGGGTGGTGCCGTGGGTGGAACGCAAGCAGGTCGAGGTGGTTGACGCCCAGGGCAGCAAGAAGATCGAGGAGCAGGTCACCGAGGGCCACTGGCTGCAGATGCCAGCGTCGCTGGAGGTGGGCGGCGAGATGCTGCCGAGCCAGCGCGAAGTCGGCCTGTTCAAGGTGCCGGTGTACAGCTGGAACGGCCAGCTGAAGGCCACCTTCGCAGCAGACGACTATCCATCGAAGAGCGGCCGCAGCTACGGCGAGCCCTATGTAGCGCTGGGTGTTTCCGATGTGCGTGGCCTGGTCGGCACGCCGAACCTGCGCGTGGACGGCAAGCAGCTGCGGTTGCTGCCTGGCGTTGGTGCGGCCAGCGAAATCGGCCGTGGCCTGCATGCGCCGGTGAGCGGTCTTGCCTCGGATCAGGGCCTCTCCCTGGCTGCCAGCACCATCGAACTGGAGCTGCGCCTGGACGGCAGCCGCATGCTGTCGGTGGTGCCAGTGGGCGATGACACCCGCATCGCGCTGCGTTCGAGCTGGCCGCACCCGTCGTTCAGCGGCGCCTTCCTGCCCAACGAGCGGCGCGTCGATGCACAGGGCTTCGATGCACGCTGGGCCGTGTCCTCGCTGGCCTCCGACGCACAGCGCCAGCTGCGCAGCGAGGGGCCGATCGATTCGCAGGCGGTGACGGTGTCGCTGGTCGATCCGGTCGATACCTATACCCAGGCCGACCGCGCCTCGAAGTATGGCGTGCTGTTCGTGCTGCTGACCTTCGTCGGCTTCATTTTGTTCGAGCTGATCAAGTCGCTGCGCATCCACCCGCTGCAGTACCTGATGGTCGGCCTGGCGCTGGCGATCTTCTTCCTGCTGCTGATCAGCCTGTCCGAGCACATCGCGTTCTGGAAGGCCTACCTGGTCTCGGCCGTGGCCTGTATCGGCCTGCAGGCGGTGTACCTGGCCAATGTGCTGGGCCACTGGAAGCGCGGCCTCGGCTTCACTGCGCTGCTGACCGTGCTGTACGGCGCGCTGTATGGCCTGCTGGTGTCGGAGAACAACGCGCTGCTGATGGGGTCGCTGCTGCTGTTCGTGATCCTGGCGCTGGCGATGTGGGTGACCCGCCGGGTCGATTGGTACGCGCTTGGCGCGGACCTGAAGTAAGGAGCACGCCATGAGCTGGCGCCAGGGATTGCGGCAACGGGCACGGCAGGGCATTCCGGCCCTGCTGGAAGTGGATGCACTGCTGCAGGCACATGGCGTGCTGGCGGCCCTGCCGGGGGCACGGATCGCCCCCGGCCTGGTCCGCTTCCAGCTGGCCGCGGTGACCTGCGAGGGATTGCAGGGCAAGGGCCTGGCCTGGTTGCAGGGCGCGCGGCAGGGACGCGGTGCGCTGGCGGGGAAGGTGCCGCGCTACCGGCCATGGAAGGCCGGGGCGGACGCACTGACCGAAATCGGCATCGGTGGCCTGCCCGATGACTGGCCGGCGCATGCGGCGGTATACGGCTGCAGCAGCATCGACCGGCGGCACTGGTTGCTGCTGCTGCCGGAGCGGGCGCAGTTGTGGCTGGGCTGGAGTGGGTGATTCGGCAGTTCATCCACGCATGGCGTGGATCTACTGTCGCTGTCCATGACCGATGGGACGGTATCGGCGCGCCCCTGCTGGCTAGACTCGATGGGTTGATGAGCAGGCCGGAAGGCAGGGGTGTGATGTGTTGAAGTGGGGCGTGCTGGCCGTAGCGCTGGCGATGGGTGGCAATGCAGCGGCGCAGCAGCGCGAAACGGTGGACCTGGACATGGTCAGCCGCATCCGCCAGGAGGCCTTCCATCGTTCGCAGGTGATGGACACCTTCAGCTATCTCACCGAACGCATCGGCCCACGGCTGACCAACTCGCCGGCGATGGGCCGGGCCAACGCGTGGACCCGCGGCAAGTTCAACGAATGGAAGCTGGACAACGTCCACGACGAAGCCTTCGATGACTTCGGCCGTGGCTGGGAGTTCACCTCGGCCAGCGTGGAAATGCTGGGTGACCGCATCCAGCCGCTGCACGCGCTGCCGAAGGCGTGGACGCCGGGCACCCAGGGCCCGGTTGAAGGCGAGCTGGTGCAGGTCGAGATCAAGAAGCCCGAAGACATCGAGAAGTACCGCGGCAAGCTGCGTGGCAAGATCCTGTTGCTGGGTGAAGCGCGCGAATACAAGCGCGGCACCGAGCCGGATTCCCATCGGCATGACGCGACCTCGCTGGAAGGCCTGCAGGAGTTCACCCTGCCGAAGGACCAGGACGCCACCGCCGAGCGCGCCAAGCGGGTCAAGGAGTACCAGGAACGCCAGCAGCTGGCGGCCAAGGTCAATGCGTTCTTCGTCGAAGAGGGCGCGCTGGCCTCGATCAGCATCAGCAGCTGGGACAATGGCATCATCCGCGTTGCCGGCGGCGGCTCGCGCAAGGCCGGCGAGCCGGTGGGCATCCCCGAGCTGGCGATGATCAGCGAGCACTTCAATCCGCTGGTGCGCGCGCTGAAGGCCAAGCAGAGCGTGCGCCTGCGCGTGGATGTGGCCGCGCGCTTCACCGATGAAGCCGACCAGCCGGGCTACAACACGCTGGCCGAGATCCGCGGCAGCAGCAAGCCCGATGAAGTGGTGATGATCGGTGCGCACCTGGATTCCTGGCACAGCGGCACCGGCGCGGCCGACAACGCCGCCGGCGTGGCGGTAATGATGGAGGCCATGCGCATCCTCAAGGCCACCGGCGCCAGGCCCAAGCGCACCATCCGCGTGGCGCTGTGGAGCGGCGAGGAGCAGGGCCTGATCGGCTCGCAGGCCTATGTGGCCAAGCATTTCGGCCGGTTCCCGGAGCCCACCGACCCGGCGCAGAAGGCGCTGCCGGCCTCGCTGCGCGAACCGACCGGCGCGCTGCAGAAGACCCGCGATTACAGCAAGTTCCAGGTCTACTTCAACATGGACAACGGCTCGGGCCGCTTCCGTGGCATCTACGCGCAGGAAAACCTGGCGGCGATGCCGATCTTCGAAGCCTGGCTGGCCCCGTTCCATGACGTCGGCGCCACCACCGTGGCCACCCGCAACACCGGCAGCACCGACCACATCAGCTTCGACCGCATCGGCCTGCCGGGCTTCCAGTTCATCCAGGACCGGCTGGACTACTTCACCAATGTCCACCACAGCCACCTGGACACCTGGGACCACGCCGAACCGGAAGACCTGAAGCAGGCCGCGGCCATCGTCGCCTCGTTCGCCTACAACGCCGCGATGCGCGAGCAGTCCTTCCCGCGCAAGGTAGAACCGTAAAAGGGGACGGAGGGGATTAAGTCGTATCTCCCCTCCGTTTCCCGGCTGCAGGTCAAGCGGCTGGGCAATCGCGACTTAATCCCCTCCGTCCCCTTTTTCGCAGGGGCGGTGGGCTGGTAAAATCGGGGGATTCCCGTTCCTCGAGCCGTCCATGACCTGCCGCACCCGCTTCGCCCCCAGTCCCACCGGCTACCTGCATATCGGTGGTGCCCGCACCGCGCTGTACTGCTGGCTGGAGGCCCGCCACCGTGGCGGCGAGTTCGTGCTGCGCATCGAGGACACCGACCGTGAACGCAGCACCCAGGGCGCGATCGACGCCATCCTGGAAGCGATGGAGTGGCTGGGCCTGGACTACGACGAAGGCCCGATCTACCAGACCGACCGCGTCGCCCGTTACCAGGAAGTGGCCGAGCAGCTGATCGCCGACGGCAAGGCCTACTACGCCTACGAAACCCGCGAAGAGCTGGACGCGATGCGCGAGGCCGCCATGGCCAGGCAGGAAAAGCCACGCTACAACGGCGCTGCACGCGAACTGGGCCTGCCGTACAAGGACGACCCGAACCGGGTCATCCGCTTCAAGAACCCGCTGGAAGGCACGGTGGTGTTCGACGACCTGATCAAGGGCCGCATCGAGATCGCCAACAGCGAGCTGGATGACATGGTCATCTTCCGCCCGGACGGCTACCCCACCTACAACTTCGCGGTGGTGGTGGACGACTGGGACATGGGCATCACCGAGGTCATCCGCGGCGACGACCACATCAACAACACCCCGCGGCAGATCAACCTGTACGAAGGCATCGGTGCGCCGGTGCCGAAGTTCGGCCACATGCCGATGATCCTCGACGAGCAGGGTGCCAAGCTGTCCAAGCGCACCGGCGCGGCCGACGTGATGCAGTACAAGGACGCCGGCTACCTGCCCGATGCGCTGCTGAGCTACCTGGCCCGCCTGGGCTGGTCGCACGGTGACCAGGAGCTGTTCAGCCGCCAGGAGCTGATCGACCTGTTCGACGTGAAGGACTGCAACTCCAAGGCCTCGCGCCTGGACATGGCCAAGCTGGGCTGGGTCAACCAGCACTTCCTGAAAACCGAGGATGTGGCCGCCATCGTGCCGCACCTGGTCTACCAGCTGCAGAAGCTGGGCCTGGACGTGGCCGCTGGCCCCGCCCCGGAGGACGTGGTGGTCGCCCTGCGTGAACGCGTGCAGACCCTGAAGGAAATGGCCGAGAAGGCAGTGGTCTGGTACCAGCCGCTGACCGAGTACGACGAAGCGGCGGTGGCCAAGCACTTCAAGGCCGGTGCTGAGGTGGCGCTGGGCAAGGCCCGCGAGCTGCTGGCCGCCCTGCCGGAGTGGACCGCCGAATCGGTGGGTGTGGCCCTGCACGATGCGGCCGCCGCGCTGGAGATCGGCATGGGCAAGGTCGCCCAGCCGCTGCGCGTGGCGATCACCGGCACCCAGGTCAGTCCTGACATTTCCCATACCGTGTACCTGGCCGGCCGCGAGCAGGCCTTGAAACGCATTGATGTGGCCATCACCAAGGTAGCAACGGCCTGAGGCATCCTTGCCAGGCCCGAACCGGAGAACACGCATGCCCGCCAAGACCGCCACTGCCTGTACCGCCCCGCACCACCACGTCCACGACGCATCGGATTTCGTGGCGGTGGTCGAGCGTGTCTCGCGCGAACGCGGGCTGCGCCTGACCCCCATCCGCGCCAATGTGCTGAAGCTGATCGCCGAGGCCGGCAAGCCGGTCAAGGCCTACGAGCTGCTGGAATGGGTGCGCAACGGCAAGGGCGTGGGCGCTGATGCCCCGCCCACCGTGTACCGCGCGCTGGACTTCCTGATGGCCAATGGCTTCGTGCACAAGCTGGAGTCGGTGAATGCCTTCGTGGCCTGCCATCACCCCAGCAGTGCCGCGCACTCGGTGCCGTTCCTGATCTGCAACAGCTGCCACAGCGCGGTGGAACTGGAAGACCGCGAGATCGTCACCCAGCTGGAAAAGCGCGCCAAGGAGCTGGGCTTCCAGCCGCAGGCGCAGACCCTGGAAGTGCACGGCCTCTGCGCGCGCTGCGCAGGCTGAAGGCAGGACGGGATTGGGGTCGGATCCCTTTGCCATTGGCAAAGGGATCCGACCCCGTTTCATGACAAGGCTAGTCCATCGGCTTGCTCGCGGTATCCACGCGCACGATCACCGACATGCCGGGCCGCAGCTGCGCGGCCAGCGTCTGGCCTTCATCGATCGATATCCGCACCGGCAGCCGCTGCACCACCTTGGTGAAGTTGCCGCTGGCATTGTCCGGGCGCAGCACGCTGAACTCTGATCCCGTGGCGGGTGCGATTTCCTGCACGCGGCCGCGCAGCACCTGGCCGTGGAACGCGTCCACCGAGAACGTGGTCGGCTGGCCGATCGCCATCCCCCAGGTCTGGCCTTCCTTGTAGTTGGCCACCACCCACAGCGTGTCAGGCACCAGGAACAGCAGCTGCGAACCGGCGGCGACGTACTGGCCCACGCGCACACTGGCTTCGCTGATCTGGCCGTCGCGCGGCGCATGGATCACCGTGTTGGCCAGGTCGATGCGCGCAAGTTCCAGCTGTGCCTGTGCGCTCTCCACCTGGGCTTCCAGGCTCTTGCGCGCCACCCGGGTCGACACCAGTGTTTCCTCGGCGATGCGGATCTGCGCCTGCGACTGCTGCACGCTGGCCTGCGCCGAGGCCTGGGTAGTGCGGAACTTGTCGCGGTCATTGACCGACACCAGCTGCTGCGCGGCCAGCTCCTCGTAACGCTTGGTCTCGTTGCGCGAGCGCTGCAGTTCGGCTTGCCCGGCCGACAGCGTGGCCCGCGCGGAGGCGATCTGCGCGCGGTTCTGCGCCTGCGACTGGTCCGAGTTCGCCAATGCTGCGTGCGCACTGTCCAGCGTCGCCTGCGCCTGGGCGACACGCTGTGCATAGATGCGGTCATCGATGCGCAGCAGCGGCTCGCCCTGTTTCACATGCTGGAAGTCCTTCACCAGCACCTCGGTCACGTAGCCGTTCACCTGCGGCGCCATCACCGTGATCTGGCCACGCACATAGGCGTTGTCGGTCACCATCACGCTGCTGGTGAACGGCCACAGGTGCCAGGCGCGCAGGATCAGCGCGATGCCCAGCAAGGCCACCACCACCATCACCACCACGCTGCGCGCGCTGGGCTTGAGGTACTTCGGCGCGACCGCGGGTTCTGCCGGGGTGGGCGCGGGCGCCGCGTCGGTCTGCGGCGGTGGGGTCACGTTGTCGGTGTCGTCGGGGCGGGGCGGGACGGGAGGCATGGGGGGACTCAACGGGGCGCGGCCGGCGTGGCCGCAGTGGAAAGGGCGGGGTGGCGCTTGCGCCATTGCTTGAGCACGGCGGTGCGCAGCGTCAGCAGCAGCAACCAGCACAGGAAGCCGATCGCCAGCCAGCCGCTCAGCGTGAACACATCATTGAAGCCGCGCACGTTGGCTTCGCGGCGCGCGGTCTGCGCCAGCTGCGCGCTGCCCTGCGCGCTGCGCAGCACCGGGTCGGTGATCTGTGCGCTGTACAGCTGCTGCTGGAGGCGCAGGCGCTGCGCCACCACCGGGTCGGCGGGGTCGAGCTGGCTGGTCAGCGCGCTGGAATACAGCTGCTCGCGATGCAGCTGGAAGGTGCCCAGCACCGCCGAACCGGCAAGGCCGCCCAGGGTCTGCGTGATCGACAGTGTCACCAGGAAGGTGATCATGTGGTCCACGCCCTGTTTCAACGCGGCGGAGATGCCGAGCATGATCAGCGGGCCCATGAACATGCCGGCACCGACCGAGGCCAGGAACTGGCTGGCGTAGAAGTCGTGCGGCCGGTCCAGGCTGGTGCGGTGCTGGTCGAAGAACGCGGCGGCGCCCAGCAGCAGGATCGCCATCAACAGCTGCGCGATCAGCCGTTTCGGGCCGAAGGTCAGCGAGGCGCCGGCGATGCCGACGATCACCCCGGCCAGGATCACCACGAACAGCGGCCGCATCTGGTCCGGCCCCATGCCCAGCGTGCGCATCAGGTTGACCACGCCGTAGGACTGTTCGGTGGTGAGGAAGCGGATCAGGAAGGCGCCGACGATGAAATGCAGCACCGGCAGTGTCGACAGCCAGCGGATCTGCAGCAGCGGATTGCGCCGGTAGTGTTCGATGATCAGTGCGACGGTGGTCAGCGCGATGGAGGCGATCAGCGCCCAGCCCAGCCACGGTGTATTGAGCCACCAGCGCGTATAGCCCTGCGCCAGCACGATCACCAGCAGCGCGACCGCCGGCGCAAGCAGGGCGAAGGTGAGGAAGTCCAATGGCTCGAAGGCCTTCACCTGGATGCCCGGCGGCAGCTTCAGCACCACCACTGCCGCGAACGCGCACAGTGCCAGCCCGGCTTCGAATGAGTACAGCTGGTGCCATTGGCCGGTATCGACCAGGCCCGGCGACACGATCCAGGCGATCGGCACCGCCAGTTGCGAAAGGCCGACACCGACCACCAGCAGGTTGCCGGTGAACCGCCGTGGCAGCGCCTGCAGCATGTACAGCGTGCCCAGCGTCGAACAGGCCGCGCCGGCGAAGCCGCTGGCAGCACGGGTCAGCATCGTGGTCTCGAAGCTGCCGACGAACAGGTGCAGCACCGCCAGCGCCGCATACAGGCCCAGGCCGATCTCGGCGAACAGGCGGATGCCGTACTGCTGGCGGAACTTGAAAGCCAGCAGGTTGGCGGTGACATTCACCATCGCATAGGCGGCCACCAGCCAGCTGCCCTGGGTCGGAGTGAGTGCCAGCTGGCCCTGCAGGAAGGGCAGGTTGGCGGTGACCAGCGCATTGCCGAGGCCGCCGGTGATCGCCACCAGCAGCGACACCAGGGCATAGGCCACGCGTCGATAGGGCGGATGCCAGGGCATCGATGCCGAACCGGGCATGGTCGGCTTTTCGTGCTCCTCCCAATCCGGAACCGGCTTCAGATACGGCTGGACCATCAGCGGGCCTCGCTGGTTGCTCCCTGGAGACCCCCGCGCAGCAGCTGCAGGGCGCGCCCGGCCAGGTGGGCGCGCTCGTCGCGGGTCTTGCCGCGCAGGGCCGCGCCCAGCATGCCCGAGATCAGTGAAATATCCGTCTTCTCCAGGTCGGCACGGCACAGGCCGGCGGCCTTGGCGCGGGCGATGGGCGCTTCGAGCAGGTCGCGCACGGTCTCGCGCGCGGTGCGCATGGCCGGAACATCGGAGTCGACCGCGCGCCAGTAATCGGCCAGTGCCGGCGAATCGATGATGCGCTGGGCCATGCCCTCGAACACCTCGAACAGGGCGTCGTCGCGGTCGCCCAACTGTTCGACCTGGCGCCGGATACGGTCGACCGTACGCTGCAGCAGCGCCTGGATCAGCGCGGTGCGGTCGGGGAAGTTGCGGTACAGGGTGGCGCGGCCCACCTGGGCGCGTTCGACCACCAGGTCCAGCGGGGCGGTGACGCCATGTTGGCCGAAGACATGATCGGCGGCGTCGAGGATGAGGGCACGGCGGGCAGCAGCATCGGCACGTTGAGCGGTCATGGAATTATTTTCGGACAAAAGTGTCCGTTTGGCGAGACTTTGAGTGACGGGATTGTCCGGTTGTTGTCGTACGCACATCTTTGTGACGGATGTGTGATGGCGTGGGGCGAAATGAAAACGGGGGCCCGAAGGCCCCCGCTGCGTACATGTGGAAGGAGTGGCAAGGAGATCCACGCCATGCGTGGTCTCAAGGCGGGGGGCAGAGCCCATTCCTGCGGAATGGGATCCGACCCCCGGCGTGGTGCAGTAGATCCACGCCATGCGTGGATGGAGGAGAGTCAGAAGAACGCGCGGATGCCGAATGCGACGCCGCGGCCCGGCAGCGGCGAGTAGTCGCGCAGCAGCGAGGTGTGCGGGCGCACTTCGCGGTTGGTCAGGTTGCTGCCATCCAGGAACACCTCGTAGCTGTTGCTCGCGTTGCGATCCCAGCGGTAGGCCAGGTGCGCATCGACCAGGGTGTAGCCGTTGCTCGGTTCCTCGTTCTGGGCGACGTCCTTCTGGCGGCTGTAACGCACCGCACCGACCGAGGCGCGCCAGCCGTCCTTCGACCAGCGCAGGTCGGCGCCGACGCGGGCCGGAGCGATGCGCGGCAGGTAGCCGGTATTGGCCAGTTCCACCGAGTAGTTGTGGTTGTGGTCGCCATGCGGCACGGCGATGTCCAGGTTGCGGCTGCCGCTGCCATCCAGCTTGGCCTTCACGTAGTCACCGAACAGGCGCAGATCCCAGTCACCAGCGCCGCCCTCGAACAGGTGCACCAGCGCTTCGGCCTCGGCACCGCGGAACACCGCGTCCTGCTGGGTCCACGCACGAACCGGCAGGCCCTCGGTGACGCCGGTGTCTGCCAGGTAGATGAAGTCCTTGAACTTGGTCTGGTAGACCGACGCGGAGAAGTCCAGGCGATCACTGTGGGTATGGATGCCAAGCTCGATGCGCTGGCCGCGCTCGGTCTTCAGGTTGGCGTCGCCGATTTCCAGAGAGCGGGTGGCGATGTGCGCGCCGGCGGCATACAGCTCTTCGTTGGTCGGTGCACGCTCGGAGCTGTCCACGCCGATGCGCAGGTCAACGGCATCGTTGAGCTTCCAGATGCCGGCGGCAGACAGGTTGGTAGCGCCGAAGGTGCGGCGGCGGTAGTCACCGGTCGGGTCCAGCTTGACCTGGTCGTGGCGGCCGCCCAGTTCCAGCTTGAACGGGCCGAACTGCTTTTCCTGCAGCACGAACAGGCCGATGTTCTTCGTGCCGGTATCCGGTACGAACGCCTCTTCACCCTTGGCGCCGAAATCACTGTTGCCGAACTGCAGGCCGAAGGCACCGTCCCAGCCGCCGATCTGCTGCTGCACGGCTTCGAGGCGCGCCTCGATGCCACGGTTGGTGAAGCGGGTGGACGGCGTGCCGGCCTCCAGCTCCACGTGCTCGTAGTCGGTGTAGGCCACGCGTGCGTTGATGTTCTTCAGGAACGAGACCGGGTTGTAGATGCCGGCCTTGGTCTCGAAGCGGTTCTGCACCATGTCGATGCGCACATCATGCTCGTCGCCGCCTTCCTCTTCATCGCCATGGTCGTGGCCGTGATCATGGCCATGATCATCACCATCGGCATGCACGTGCGCGCCATTGGGAATGCCGTAGTTGGTGCGGTAGGTGCTGGCCGATACGCCGAAGTAGCCGCCGTCGCCCAGCCAGGTTGCGCCGACGCCACCGGCGCGGGTGCGGATCGAACTGTTGTCGAGGCGGCCGCGGCGCGGCTCTTCGCCTTCCTCGCCCGCGTGGTCATGGTCGTGGTCGTCGTGATGGTCTTCAAGACTGTCGATCACCGCGTAGCCGGGAATGCGGTAGTCATCGCCATTGCGCACCAGGCCATCCACGTGCAGCACGACATTGCCGCTGACGCCGTCGAGGCGGAACATGCCGCTGCGTTCGTTGTTCACCGAATTGCCGCGCAGCTCGGCGCGGCCGCTGAGCGGGCGCTCCGGCAGCTCGCGCGCGATGCGGCCATCGACCACATTGACCGCACCACCGATGGCGCCGCTGCCGAACAGCAGCGTGGCCGGACCCTTCAGCACTTCGATCTGGTCGGCCAGGAACGGCTCGATGCTGGTGGCATGGTCGGCGCTGACCGTGGAGGCATCCATGTTGCCCATGCCGTTGGACAGCACGGCCACGCGCGGGCCTTCCTGGCCGCGGATGATCGGGCGGCCGACACCGGGGCCGAAGAAGGTGCTCTGCACGCCGGGCAGCTTGGCCACGGTATCGCCGAGGGTGCCGGCCTTCTGCTCGTCCAGGCGCTCACCGGCCAGCACGTCCACCGGGCGCGCCAGGGATTCGGCATCGCCCTGCAGCGGCGACGCGGTGACCTGCACCGACGACAGCTCGGTCAGGTGGCGGTCACGATGGGAGGTGTCCTGGCCGGCTGCAAAGGCGACGGACGGCAGCAGGGCGGCGAGGGCCAGGGCCAGGGAATGCGGCTTGAGCCGAGGGGTGTGGGCGGGCATGGGCAGGTCCTTTGTTACAATGTATCAATCACGGGGCGCACGAATCCCGTCGATGGGACAGGGGGAGGGAAACCGTGCGGGTCGGAGAGGGATGTTATATTATTCCATAACGATTCGCCGACCCTGCTGGAAGTCATGTCCCTGTCCTCACGCCTGCGCCACCTGCTCGACCGTTTCGGTGCCACTGGTTCGATGCTGTGCGCGGTGCACTGCGCGGTGATCCCCGTCCTGCTGGCGGCGGCGCCGTCGCTGGGCCTGTCGTTCTGGCTGAGCGATGGCGTGGAACAGGCGCTGGTGGTGTTCGTGACCCTGCTCGGGCTGTTCAGCCTGGTCTGGGGCTATCGCCGCCACGGTGCGCTGCGCGCGCTCGGCTTCCTGATCCCCGGCCTGGTCGCGCTGTGGGCCGGCGTGCTGTACGACCCGCTGCACCACAATGCGGTGCCACATGCGGTGGTGATGACCATCGGCGGCCTGCTGGTGGGCGTTGCCCACCTGGTCAACCTGCGCCTCAACCATGGCCACGTGCACGACGCAAGCTGCGCGCACTAGGCCCGCCGTGATAGGATTTCTGATCGTGCGCGGGGGCGCCCAGCAAGGCGGCCCCGCCGAACCCGTGTCAGTACGGGGTAACCAGATTTCACACTTGAGGAGTTGAAGACATGGGTAAGGGTGACCGCAAGACCGCCAAGGGCAAGCGCTACAACGCCAGCTACGGCAACGCCCGTTCGCACACCGCGAGCAAGGTCGCCGTAGGCGCCGCCGCCCCGGTTGCCAAGAAGACCGTCGCCAAGGCTCCGGCGAAGAAGGCTGTGGCGAAGAAGGCCGTCGCCAAGGCCTGATCCGGCCGACCGACCGGTCCAAGGAAAACGCGGCGCCTGGCGCCGCGTTTTTTTTGTGCCTGTCCGGCGAGCCGAGCGTGGGCTCGGCCCTGCAAACGGATCAGCGCAGCGTTTTCTTCAGCGTCTCCGCATTGCCGTCGTTCGGCGCGGCCGGAATCTGCAGCAGGTGGGCCAGCAGCGGATAGATGTCGACATTGTCGAAGCCGTCGATCACCAGGCCCTGGCGGAACGATGGGCCACTGGCCACGAACACCGCACGCATCGACGGCAGAGCATTGTCGTAACCGTGCGAGCCCCGGTCCTGGTGGACGCGCTTGGCGAGCTTCTGCTGGTGCAGCGCGTCCCAGCCTTCATCCATGTTGCAGATGATGGCCGGAATGCGCGGGTGGGTACCGTAGTGCCAGCGTGCCGGCAGGTTCTCCTTCTTCCAGCACTCGTAGTGCGCGTGGCGGCCGAGCAGGGCACGTTCGGCCTCCGCCTCACGACCGGCCACTGGCGCGAAGCCCACCGACTGGCCCTGGCTGACATTGCGTGCGATGGCCGGATCGACCATCGATTCGGTGGAAATCACCTGGCTTTCAGGCACCGATGCCATGCCGTGGTCGGATACCACGATCACATTGGTGGTGGCGGCCAGGCCGCGTTGCTGCAGGCCGTCGAGCACCTGGCCGACGATCAGATCGGCGCGTACGATCGCGTCGGCGTACTGCTTCGACCCGGGGCCGTAGTTGTGGCCGGCCTTGTCCACGTGCTCCATGTACAGCGTGGTCAGGCGGGGAGCATCGGCATCGGTCTGTGCCAGCCAGTCGAGCACGATGCCGGCGCGCTGCTCCAGCGGTTCCTTGCCGTCGTAGACGCGCCACTGGCTGGGGCGCACACCCCGGATTTCCGATTCACTGCCCGGCCACGACGTGGTGGCGGTGCGCACGCCGGCATTTTCCGCGCCGACCCAGATCGGTTCACCCCCCCACCAGCGGCTGTCGGTCACCGCTTCACGGTTGCCCAGTTCGAAGCGGCCGAGGGCTGCGTCGTCCATGCTGTTGTTGACGATGCCGTGGTGATCCGGACGCAGGCCGGTGACGATCGTGTAGTGGTTGGGGAAGGTCAGGGAAGGATAAGACGGCGTCATCCAGCGGGCGCGCACGCCGCCGTCGATCATCCGCTGCAGGTTCGGGGTGATCCCGCGGTCCAGCGCATCGGCGCGCAGGCCGTCGATGGAGATCAGCAGCAGCTTCGGCGGCGTAGCCGCGGCGACGGACGTGGGAACGGAGGCGGTAGGGGCGGGCGCAGTGGTGCAGGCAGCCAATGGCAGCAGCAGCGCCAGCGAACAGGTCAGGCGTACGGAAGTCATCTGCTCATGATAAGCCGGTGCAATGACGTACCAAAGACACGCCGCGCTATCGCGCGCCGTGTCCGCGCATTTTTCCTTATCCCCGCGCCGTCGGCGCGCCCCCTTGAACAACAAGGGGGCTTTCCACCAGACAGATTCCAGATGTCTCCATCCACGCATCGTATGGATCTACCGTGTCGACCAAGGTCGACACCTACCAGCGGCCGCGCAGTACGCCGTCCCGGCAGATCGCAGGAATCTGTCGAAGGCGGGGTGGGTCCGGTTGCGGGGGTGTCCGCGGCATGGATGCCGCGGCCGAGCCCCCAAGGGTGAGGGCGCTTTGCTTGCGAAGCACTGCTTCGCAAGCGCCCGAACGCCCAGCCGCCAGCGGCTGGGCTGGACCGCGGAGCGGGGTTTACGGCGTCCCCCGCAACTGGACCCACCGCGCCATCCCACGGAATGCTGCTGTTGCTTCGGCTGTTGCCGTTGCCTCTGCGGATGCCGGGCGCAGCCCGGCCAGCCCTCTCAGGCGAACAGCGGGGCCTGGCGCTGTTCCAGCCGCAGTAGCGCGGCCTTGGTTTCCAGGCCGCCACCGAAGCCGGTCAGCGCGCCATTGCTGCCGATCACGCGGTGGCAGGGCAGGATGATCGGCAACGGGTTGCGGCCATTGGCCGCGCCCACCGCGCGTGTCGCGCTGGGTTGTCCCAGGTGCTGCGCCAGCTGCAGGTAGCTCCAGGTCTGGCCGAACGGAATCAGTGCCAGCGCCTGCCACACGCGCAGCTGGAACGGCGTACCACGCGGCGCCAGCACAAGGTCAAAGCGGTTGCGCTCGCCGTGCAGGAACTGCAGCAGCTGCTCGCGCGCTTCCGGCAATGCATCCGGTGCGTAGTGCCAGTCATCGCGCCCGCGTGCGGGGTGGCGGTTCTCCGGGAACAGCACATGCGAAAGGCCACGCTCGTCGCCGGCGATGGTCAACACGCCGATCGGACTGTCGAAACGATCGAACAACAGGGTCATGTCGGTTCTCCAACGAAAGTGCCGGACAGGTGCCACAGGTGCAGCACGGCATAGGCGCGCCAGGGGCGCCACGGCTGCGAGCGCGCTTCGGTCGCGCGTTCGCTCAGGCGCTGGCCCTGCGCGTGGCCGAGCACCTGCTGCAGTACAAGATCGCCGGCCGGGAAGGCATCGGGCTGGCCGAGGCCACGCAGGGCGATGTACTGCGCGGTCCATGGGCCGATGCCGGGCAGTGCCACGCAGCGGGCAACAAATTCTTCCAGCGCCTGGCCGGGCCCGAAGTCGAGCTGGCCATTGGCGCAGGCGGTGGCCAATGCGCGCACGGTGGCGGCGCGGCTGCGCGGCAGGCCGATCGATTCCAGAGGCGCCTCGGCCAATACCTCGGGTGCCGGGAACTGGCGATCGAAGTCGGACGGCATGCCCGGCAGGTGCGCGCCATAGGCATCGACCAGCCGCCGCGCGAAGGTGGTGGCTGCGGCAACCGTGACCTGCTGGCCGAGCACCGCACGCACGCCGACCTCGAAGCCATCCCAGCCGCCGGGCACGCGCAGCCCGGGGCGCTCGGCGATGCCGCGCGCCAGCAGCGGTTCCTCGCCGAGCGCGGCATGCACCTGCTGCAGGTCGGCATCCAGATCGAACACGCGACGCACGCGGCGCACGATGTCCGGGATCAGGCGCGGATCCACCGCACCCAGCTGCAGGCGCAGCTCCGGGCGCTTCGGGTCTGCAGTGACACGCAGCAGGGTGGGGCGCTCCGGCGTGCCCAGCACGCGCTGGTAGCTGTCTTCGCCGATCAGTTCGATGCCGGGCAGGCTGCGCTTGCGCAGGAACGCGAGCATGCGCGGGAGGTCCAGCGGTGGACGGTAGCCCAGGCGCAGCACCAGGCCGCCATCGTCGGCGGCCAGCGGTTGATGCTGGCGGCGCAGTGCGGTGGGCGCCATGCCGCAACCCTGCAGGAACGCGGTATTGAAACGGCGCAGGCTGTTGTAGCCGGCGGCCAGCGCGACGTCGGTCACCGGTAGCGTGGTCTCGGTCAGCAGTTGCTTGGCCAGCAGCAGGCGATGGGTGGCATGGATCTGCCCCGGCGTTGCGCCCAGATGTTCGACGAACAGGCGCTGCAGCTGGCGCGCGCTGAGGCCGAGCTTCGTTGCAAGATCGGCCACCGGCTGCTCCTGCAGGAAGCCGCCGTGGATCAGGGCCAGGGCGCGCTGCACGGTCTGCCCGGCCAGTGCCTGCTGGGCCTGTGGTGCCAGCTCCGGGCGGCAGCGCAGGCACGGGCGATAGCCGGCGGCGGCGGCGGCAGCGGCGGTCGGGTAGTAGGTGATGTTGCGGGGCTTCGGGGGCGGTGCGGGGCAGACCGGGCGGCAATAGATGCCGGTGCTGCGCACGGCGGTGAAGAACACGCCGTCGAAGCGTGCGTCGCGGGCCAGGCGGGCGCGGTCGCAGGCGGCGGTGTCGAGGGCGAGGGCGGTGTCCATGGCGCCAGTCTAGGCGGGTAAGGGGGGCAATACTCGCCACATTCGGACATGGATGCTGGAGAGGGTACTGGCAGGGCTTGCAGCCCTGCACCCGCAACGTCACCGTCAACGTCTCAATCAAAAGCTGGCAGTCCGTAGGATGGGGGCGGTGTGGGCTGGCAGGACACGCCGTAAACCCGCCCATGGGGGCTCGATGGCGCCATCCATGGCGCCAACGGTCCTGCCAGCCCACATCGCCCCACCTCTGACAGTTGGTCGCTGCAGTTGGTGGGTGCCGACCGTTGGTCGGCACGCTTTGCCGTTGGCAGGTGTCGACCTTGGTCGACACACTTTTTCCCCAAGGGTCAGAAGGGGTTCAGTGCCGCGCGCTGAATGCGCGGCCTGGACGGGTAGACTGTGGCTCTTGCTCAGATGAAGACCGGTTGCCCGATGTCCGCCAAATTCCGCTGGTTGCCCCTGTTGTGCCTGGCCCTGGCGGGCTGCAGTCAGCTGGAGAATCCGGGCAATGTGACTGCTGCCGACAAGGCGGCGAGGGCACCGGCCAGCGATGGCGAGAACATGGTCTCGATCAACGCCGCCGACGCGCCGCCACCGCCGGCACCACCGCGCAGCCAGGCGGATCGGCCGTGGCCGCAGGCGCAGCTGGAAAATGGGCGTGCGTGGGTCAGTTGCAGCACGGAATATGCGGGCGATGCCGGCGACGGTGCCGAGCTGGAAGGCCTGCAGCGCGAGCAGATCACCCAGGCCCTGGCGCCGTGTGCCGAGCGTGGCCTGATGCGCGTGCGTTACGCCGGCAAGATCAATCCGGGCTTCGCCGAAATGATGTGGCGGCTGGCGGTGGTCGCTGACGAGCAGAAGATCCACAAGCGCATCCTCGATCTGGACTCCAGCGGCGGCCAGGTGGAGTCGGCGATCGTTGCCGGTGACAGCATCGGTGAATCGGGCTGGACCATCTGGGTGCGCGAAGGCTCGATCTGCCACAGCGCCTGCGTGTTCGTGCTGGCCGCTGGTGACAACCGCCTGCTGTCGGGCAAGGTCGGCATCCACCGCATGATGCGCATCAGCTCCAAGGCCACCTCGCGCGCGGAACTCAACCGCGAACTGCACGAGGTCTACGACAACGTGAAGGATTACCTGCAGCGCAATGGCGTGGCGGTGGGCGTGGCCGATCTGATGATGACCGTGCCCAACCGCAGCCTGCGCCTGCTGACGCCGGATGAGCTGCGCCAGTACGGCCTGGATGGCACCAACGCGGTGCAGGACGATCTGGAACGGATCAAGCAGATGCGCGCCTGCGGCGATGACTTCGTGCAGCGCAAGGATGCGTTCCTGATCGCCTTCGACCAGCAGTGCAAGCGCGAAGGCGCCGACATGGAATCGATCAACAGCTGTGGCCAGGCCCTGAAGCAGCGCTTCGGCTTCCCGGATGCGGTATGCCCGGAAGAAAGCCCGCTGTCGGAAATCGATGTGGCGACGCTGCCACCGGCACCGTCCGAGCCGCCGCCGGTGGCCGAACAGGCCCCGACCGCAACCGGCACGCCGGCCGCGCAGGCCGACGCCGCAGTGGTGGAAGGCAGCGCCCACGCGCGCTGACGAACGGCTCACCGCGCTGGCGTAGACTGCGGTTCTTTTCCGAGAACCGGCGGTGTCCATGAAGCGCGTGCTCCTGCTGCTGTCCCTGCTGCCCCTGACCGTATTGGCGCAGGCGCCTGCGCCGGCCACGCCTGCACCGGCTCCGGCACGCCCGGCCCCTGCCTCGCCAGCGGCCGCGAAGCCCGCTACCGCCGGTTCCCCTGCGTTGACCGCTGCGCAGCAGGCGCAGGTGCAGAAACAGGACGCGGAAATGGGCGCGGCCGCAGTGAAGGCAGCGCAGCTGGTCGATGCCAACCGCGCCGGCGAATTGTGGGATGGCGCCTCCGCCGTCGCGCGCCGTGCAGTACCGAAGGCCGCCTTCGTCAGCCAGCTGACCACCGAGCGCACGCGCCTGGGGGCGCTGGCTGGGCGTGGCCAACCGACCATCACCCGGGTCAAGTACAGCGCCGGTGCCGCGGTGCCGGAAGGGCTGTACATCAACGTCAGCTTCCCGACCCGTTTCGCCAACAGCGCGCAGCCGGTACGTGAGCTGGTGTCATTCCGTTTCGACGAGGACCAGGTGTGGCGCCTGGCCGGTTACAGCCTGCGTGCGTCGGCACCCTGAGGAGATGAACGATGGCAACTGAACTGACGATGCTGGCCTGGTCGGTGCTGCTGGGCTTCGTCTACATCTTCGCCACCTCCACCGTGGTCACCCGCGAGCGCGGGATGAAGTGGAATGCCTCGGCACGGGATGGCGACGCAAAACCGGTCAGCCCGCTGGCCGGTCGCCTGCAGCGTGCGCAGGCCAACTTCCTGGAAACCTTCCCGTTCTTCGCTGCGGCTGCGATCGCGGTGGTGCTGGCCGGGCGCGGCAACGACACCACGGCGCTGGCCGCGCAGGCCTACTTCTGGGCGCGCGTGGCCTACCTGCCGCTGTATGCCGCAGGCGTGCCCTATGTGCGCAGCCTGGTCTGGGCGGTGTCGCTGCTGTCGATCCTGGCGCTGGTGTTCGCGTTGTTGTGATCACGACCTGATCCAGATCAAGGCTGGTCAGGTGCGTGGCGCTATGCTGCCCGGACTGGATCATTGGCGGGAGGCGCGCATGCGCAGGATGGACGTGGTGGTGGTCGGCGCCGGACCGGCGGGTCTGTGTTTCGCGCGTGCGCTGGCCGGCAGCGGTCTGCAGGTCGGGCTGGTTGAAGTGCAGCCGCGCCAGGCCCTGGCCGAGGCCGCCTTCGATGGGCGCGAGATCGCGTTGACCCATGCCTCACGACAGAGCATGGAACAGCTGGGGTTGTGGCAGCGCCTGCCGCACGCCGAAGTCGCTGAACTGCGCGATGCCAAGGTGATGAACGGCGGATCGCCATTCGCGCTGACCTTCGCCAGCAGCCAGGTCGATGGCCAGCCGCTGGGCTGGCTGGTGCCCAACCATCTGATCCGTCGCGCCGCGTGGGATGCCGTACAGGGCCAGGACGGCCTGGAACTGTTCGACGGGCGCAAGGTACAGGGCGTGCAGGCCGATGCGCAGGGCCATGTGGTCAAGCTCGATGACGGCAGCCAACTGCACGCGCGCCTGCTGGTCGCCGCCGACAGCCGCTTCTCCGCCACCCGCCGCATGCTTGGCATCGGTGCGCAGATGCGCGACTTCGGCAAGTCGATGCTGGTGTGCCGCATGCAGGTCGAGCGCGACCATCACCACACCGCGTGGGAGTGGTTCGGCTACGGCCGCACCATGGCGCTGCTGCCGCTCAACGAGGGCCAGGCGTCGGCGGTGATCACGCTGCCACCGCGGCAGATCGAAGAGCTGCTGGCGATGGACGAGGTGGCTTTCGGTGAGGCCATCAGTGCCTGCTTCGAACACCGCCTGGGCCGGATGCAGCCGGTGGCCACGCCGCAGGCGTATCCGCTGGTGGGGGTGTACGCGCATCGCTTCGTCGGCGAGCGTTCGGCGCTGATCGGTGATGCCGCGGTGGGCATGCACCCGGTCACCGCGCATGGCTTCAACCTGGGCCTGGCCAGCGCACAGCGGCTGGCGCAGGGCATCGTCGCGCAGCAGCGCCGTGGCGCCGACATTGCCGCCGCCGGCATGCTGGCCAGCTACCAGCGCGGTCATCGGCTGGCATCGCGTCCGTTGTACGAAGCCACCAATGCGATCGCCAGCCTGTACACCGACGACCGCCGCCCGGCGCGCCTGCTGCGTGCGGCCGGCCTGCGCCTGGCGCAGGGGGTGGCACCGTTCAGGCAGCTGATCGCCTCGCACCTGACCCAGCGCGTGGCCTGAACAGCTTCAGATCAGCCGGCAGCCAGCACCCGGATCTGGCTGTCGGCGAATTCGACCACCTGGCCTGCGCGGATCTTGCAGGCCTTGCGCAGTTCGACTTCGCCGTCGACCCGTACCTGGCCCTCGCTGATGACCATCTTGGCCTCGCCGCCACTGGTGACCAGGTCGGCCAGCTTGAGCAGCTGCTTGAGTTCGACGTAGTCACCGTCGAGGTCGAATTCGAGAATCTGCATGGAGCGGGGTTCCTGGGAAGAGGGCGCAGGCCAGCGGCCGGGCCGGAAAGAGGGCGCGTATTGTGCGCCAGCACGGGGCAGGACGGCACGCGCACGCAAAGCTGTATGCGTTGTTCAGGATCAATGCGGTATCATTCCGCTCTGAGCGAGTGAAATCTCCTCCGACCGAGCAGCGCCAGGGCACGCGATAAGAAGGGCGCCCAAAGCGCGGACCATCCCTTTTTTATCGCACTGCCAGGAAGACGGCAGTGCCTTCGGAGTTCCCCATGTCCCAAGATTCCCAAGCGCCGCTGCAGTTTGCGCAGCTCGGCCTGTCCGAGTCCGTGATGCAGGCGGTCACCGCCATCGGCTACGAAACCCCGTCGCCGATCCAGGCCGCCACCATCCCGGCGATGCTGGAAGGCCGCGACGTGCTGGGCCAGGCCCAGACCGGTACCGGCAAGACCGCTGCCTTTGCACTGCCGGTACTGTCCAACATCGACCTGCAGCAGATCAAGCCCCAGGCGCTGATCCTGGCGCCGACCCGCGAACTGGCCATCCAGGTCGCCGAGGCGTTCCAGTCCTATTCGTCGAAGATCCCGGGCTTCCGCGTGCTGCCGGTGTACGGCGGCCAGCCGTACGGCCAGCAGCTGTCGGCGCTGCGTCGTGGCGTGCATATCGTGGTCGGTACCCCCGGCCGCGTGATCGACCACCTGGACCGCAGCACCCTGGACCTGTCCGAGCTGAAGACCCTGGTGCTGGACGAAGCCGATGAAATGCTGCGCATGGGCTTCATCGACGACGTCGAAGCCGTGCTGAAGAAGCTGCCGGAGCAGCGCCAGGTGGCCCTGTTCTCGGCCACCATGCCGCCGCAGATCCGCCGCATCGCGCAGACCTACCTGCAGGACCCGGTGGAAGTGACCATCGCGGCCAAGACCACCACCTCGGCCAACATCCGCCAGCGCTACTGGTGGGTGAGCGGCATGCACAAGCTGGACGCGCTGACCCGCATCTTGGAAGTCGAGCCGTTCGACGCGATGATCATCTTCGCGCGTACCAAGGCCGGCACCGAAGAACTGGCCAGCAAGCTGCAGGCCCGTGGCCTGGCCGCTGCCGCCATCAACGGTGACATGCAGCAGGCCCAGCGTGAGCGCACCATCGCCATGCTGAAGGAAGGCAAGCTGGACATCCTGGTCGCCACCGATGTGGCTGCCCGCGGCCTGGACGTGGAGCGCATCAGCCACGTGCTGAACTACGACATCCCGTACGACACCGAAAGCTACGTGCACCGCATCGGCCGTACCGGCCGTGCCGGCCGCAGCGGCGAGGCGATCCTGTTCGCCACCCCGCGCGAGAAGGGCATGCTGCGCCAGATCGAGCGCGCCACCCGCCAGCCGATCGAAGAGATGCAGCTGCCGAGCGTGGAAGCGGTCAACGACACCCGCATCAACAAGTTCACCTCGCGCATCAGCGAAACCCTCGGCGCCGGCGGCCTGGACTTCTACCGCCAGCTGCTGGAGCGCTTCGAGAACGAGCAGAACGTGCCGGCCATCGAAGTGGCCGCTGCGCTGGCCAAGATGCTGCAGGGTGACACCCCGTTCCTGCTGCAGCCGCCGGTGCGTGCCCCGCGTGAAGAGCGTGCGCCGCGTGAACGCTTCGACCGTGGCGACCGCCCGGAACGTGGCGATCGCTTCGACCGCAACGAGCGTGGTCCGCGCTTCGAGCGTGGCCCGCGCCGTGATGACGCTGAAGGTGGTTTCGAGCAGCGTCCGCGCCGCGAGGTTCCGCCGCGTGGTGCGCCGGAGCAGGGCATGGAGACCTACCGCATTTCGGTCGGCCACCAGCACGGCGTGAAGCCGGCCAACATCGTCGGCGCCATCGCCAACGAAGCCGGCCTGGAAAGCCGCTTCATCGGCCGCATCGACATCCACGATGACTTCTCGCTGCTGGACCTGCCGGCACAGATGCCGCCGGACGTGCTGTCGCACCTGCAGAAGGTCTGGGTGTCGGGCCAGCAGCTGCAGATGCGTGCGCTGGCTCCGGGTGAAGACACCAACCCGGCCCCGCGTCCGTTCAAGCCGCGCTTCGACAAGCGTGGTCCGGGCGGCCCGGGTGGCCCGCGTCGCGGTGGCCCGGGCGGTCCGGGTGGCCACGGTGGCGAGCGCGGCGGTGACCGCGACAGCCGCCCGCCGCGTCGTGACGGCTTCAAGCCGCGTGGCCCGCGCAGCTACTGAGCGGCAACGTAGCCATGACAACGCCAGCCTTCGGGCTGGCGTTGTCCGTTCCGGGGCCGGAAAAGGGGACGGAGGGGATTAAGTCGTATATGGCAGGCCACGTGCTTATGCTGAAAACGACTTAATCCCCTCCGTCCCCTTTTTCGCATGGTCAACACATTGCCGGCCCTAGGCTGAGCCGGTTCCAAGGGAGGTTGTCACCGCAGCACATTCGGGGGGATCCGGGATGGGTAGGAGTGGCACGGACCAACAGAGCCGGCGGGTACCGATGACCCGCGGCCTGGGACTGCGATTTGCGTTGTTGACGGGCATGGCGATTGGATTGGTCGCACTGTCCGCCTTGATCCAGGAACTGCAGGCGGCCTCCACCGCCTGGATCGCCGGCCAGGGCTACTGGTCGCGTGGTCAGCAGGATGCGACCGCCGCACTCAGCCGCTATCTGGCGCGGGGGGATGCCCAGGACCTGGACGACGCACGCCAGGCCCTGCAGGTGCCATTGGGCGATCTGCAGGCGCGGTTGGCGCTGGAACAGGCCGAGCCGGACGAAGCCAAGGCCAGGCAGGGCTTCCTGCAGGGCGGCAACGCGCGCGCCGATATCCCGCGCCTGGTGTTCTCGTTCCGCTATGCACGCGATATCGGTGCCTTCCGCGAAGCAACCGCGCTGTGGCGGAAGACCGACGGCGACCTGATGGCGGTGCAGCGCCTGATCGATGAGTTGCAGCTGCGGCACGACAGTGGCCCGGTGCCGACCGCCGCGCGTGACCGCTACCTGCAGCAACTGGGTGACCTTGATCGGCGGATGCAGGTGCAGAGCCAGGCGTTCTCGCAGGCGCTGCTGCGGATGGCGACGCTGGTGAGGCTGGCCACGTTGATGGTTGCGGGCCTGTCGGTGCTGGCGATCAGCCTGATGGCGGTCGCGCTGGCGCGTCGCGTCGGCAAGGACCTGACCGAACACGAGAGCCGTTTCCGCGCTGCGTTCTACCAGGCCAACGTCGGCATGCTCAAGCTCGATACCGAAGGCAAGGTGGTCGAGGCCAACCAGGCGATGGCCGATATCCTCGATCACCGTCGTGACATGCTGCTGCAGCTGTCACTGGGCGACCTGCTGATGGACGGTGAACTGGTCATCGATGGGGTGGGGCGCATCGATTGGGACCGCCAGCTGCGGCCGAGCGAACTGCGCTTCCGCCGTCGCGATGGCAGCCTGGTCTGGGGCCGCTGGAGCGGCACCGGCGTGCGCAGCACCGGCGGTGGCCTGTCGGTGTTCGCGATCATCGAGGACGTCAGCCAGAACCATGCACTGGCGCGCGAGATCGAACACCACGCCAGCCATGATCCGCTGACCGGCCTGATCAACCGCCGCGAGATCGAGCGGCTGCTGGAGCGCGCGCTGCTGCAGGTGCGCAGCGAGGGCGGCACGCACGCGCTGTGCTACATCAACCTGGACCATTTCAAGCTGGTCAACGACAGCTTCGGCCACGCCGCCGGCGACCAGATGCTGCGCAGCTTCGCCGACTATCTGGTGGCGGCGGTGCGCGATGGCGACTGGGTGGGACGGCTGGGCGCGGACGAGTTCGCGGTGTTCCTTGCCCATGCCGGGCAGGACGAGGCCAAGCGCGTGCTGCAGCGGGTGATCCGCAACCTGGGCCAGGCGACGTTCCCGGTCAGCGAGGGCAGCCCGCAGCTGAGCTGCAGCATCGGCGTGGTCGAGGTCAGCGCCGAGGCACCGGATGTGAACTGGCTGATGAGCGCCGCTGACAGCGCGTGCTATGCGGCCAAGCAGGCCGGCCGCAACCGCGTGCACTGCTTCAACGAGAACCGCATGGCGCTGGAGGAACGGCGCCTGGAAGCCGAACGCCTGCAGGGCGTCAGCCTGGCCATGGCCGAGAACCGCATGGTGCTGTATGCGCAGCGCATCGCCCGCGTCGGCGATCCCGCGTACCTGCACTATGAGGTGCTGGTGCGCATGCGTGGCAGCGATGGCAGCCTGCACCTGCCGGGCCAGTTCATGCCGGCGGTGGAGCGCTATGGCATGGCCGTGGCGCTGGACCGGCACGTGCTCGGCCTGCTGTTCCGGCATCTGCAGGTGTGCCCGGCACACGTCCGGCAGCTGGGCCTGTGCAACGTCAACGTCTCGGCGCAGTCGATCGCCGAGCCGGGCTTCCTCGCCTTCGTCTGCGACCTGCTGGAGCGCAACCGCGCAGTGGCCTCCAAGCTGTGCTTCGAAATCACCGAGACCGCTGCGATCAGCAACCTCAGCCAGGCGCGTGCCTTCATCGATGCGGTGAAGGCGCGTGGCTGCCGGATGGCGTTGGACGATTTCGGCTCCGGGCTGTCCTCGTTCGGCTACCTGCGCCAGCTGCCGGCCGACATCCTGAAGATCGACGGGGCCTTCGTGCGTGACATGGATACCGATCCGGTCAGCCACGCCACCGTGCGCGCGATCACTGAACTGGGGCGCGAGCTGCAGATGGAGGTGGTGGCCGAATGGGTGGAGACCGCCGACGTCGCCGCCGCGCTGACCCGGCTCGGGGTGCAGGGCCTGCAGGGCTATGCGGTCGAGCGGCCGCAGCCGCTGGAGCGGATGACCCTGAGTGACCTGAGGCCGGTCCGCCTGGTGGCGGTGAAGGGGCCTCCCGCCGCAGGCTGAACGTGCGTCGGCGACTTTGGTCTACACGTGCGCTGCAGCCGCGGCTGCGATAATGCCCGGCAGGGGCGACGCGCAGTGGGCGCGGGCGTAAGCAGGAACAGGACGTGGCGTGGGCGGCAGGCAGTGGCAGTACGGAACAGGAGCGGTGCTGGTCGTGCTGCTGGTGTGGTTGGCAACGCCGTGGCCGCTGTCGGCGGCGGTAGCCGAAGCCGGGCGTGATTACCTGCTGGTCGGTGCGGCCACCGATGAACCCACCCCGCATCGCGCTTGCACGCCGGAGATGCTGGCGGGGCCACGACAGCAGGTGCAGGTGTCCGCGCCAGCGGACGGCTGGTCGGGCCAGCCGCAGGCACTGGACGTGTTCAACGTGTTTGCCGGCGAAGTCCGCGTGCAGCACGGTGATCGCGAAATCTGCGGCAACATGCACGATGCCCGTACCCGTGATTCCCGGTTCCGCGCAGGCATCGGCCTGGTCGCGGTGCCGCCGGCCGGCAGCAATGAACCGTTCCTGGTGTCATGGCAGACGCCGCTGAAGGCGCGCTGGGTGCCGACCCTGCGGCTGGGGGCGCCCAGCCCCGTGCAGCAGAACGATACCGCCCGCCTGCTGGTGCGCGCGGCCTGCATCGCCGTGGCGATCGCGCTGGCCTTGTCGGCCCTGATGGCCTTCCTCACCACCCGCGACCGCAGCTTCCTGGTCTACATCGCCGGTACCACCGTGCTGGTGCTGTGGCAGGCCATCCTCGGTGGCCTCAGCGGCTACCCGGAGCCGTGGCTGCCGGTGGGCGAGCGCGGTGCCTGGTGGCTGCTGTCGTTGACCGCGGCGTCGCAGGCATTGGTGCTGCCGGCACTGTGGCGTCTGAACGGTGGCGACCGCCTGCTGCCGCGATCGCGCCCGGTGCAGCTGCTGGCGCTGTGGGGATTGCTGGCGCTGGCCGCATGGGTGCCCTGGCTGCAGTGGAACAGCCTGGCCTGGGTGGCGCAGGGCCTGCAGGTCTCCTACCTGCTGGGCTGTGGCCTGGCATTGATGGTCGGGGTATGGGCACGGCTGCGCGGTGACCGCTGGGCGCAGGCGGGGCTGGCAGCGCTGGCACCGATGCTGGTGTTGATCCTGGCCGATGCCTGCCGCGCTAAGTGGTTGCTGGAGTACCGCGTGGAGGCACTGCAGCTGTCGGTGACCTGGCTGCTGATGATGGCCGCCTATGCGCTGAACCAGCGGCTGGGCCGCCTGCGACAGCAGCGCGATGAACTGCGCCAGCTGGCCGAAACCGATGGCCTGACCGGGCTGCCCAACCGCCGTGCCGGGCTGCAGCAGCTGGCCCGGCATCTGGAACGGGTCGATCGCGAGCGCGGCCCGCTGGTGATCGGTTTCCTCGACATCGATCTGTTCAAGGACATCAATGACCGCCATGGCCACGCCGTGGGCGACCAGGTGCTGGTGGCGGTGGCACGTGCATTGCGTGCTGCGGTACGCAGCCAGGACCAGGTGGTGCGGATGGGCGGCGAGGAGTTCCTGCTGCTGATGCCGGGCATGCCGCGGGAGGCGGCGTCGGCGCGCCTGGATCGCCTGCGCCAGCACATCACCGAGGCGGCCCGGGCGCTGCAGGTACCCGGCCTGGAGGTGACCGCCAGCATCGGCCTGGCGCAGTGGCGGCCGGGCGAGGACGACCTGGCTGCGCTGTTGCGCCGGGCCGACCACGCCATGTACGTGGCCAAGCGTGCCGGCCGCAACCGGGTATTCGACGGCGAAGAGCTCGATCCACCCGGCCTGGCATGAAGCGCTGCGGGCGGCGATGCCGGATAATAGGCCGATGACCACCCGACTCAACAAACATATCGCCGACACCGGCTTCTGCTCCCGCCGCGAGGCCGATCGCCTGATCGCCGCCCGCCGGGTCACCGTCAACGGCCATCCGGCCGGCACCGGCGCGGTGGTGGGCGAGGAAGACCAGGTGCTGGTCGACGGCCAGCCGCTGCGCGCGCGCGTGGCCCGCAAGCCCGGTGCCCGCCGCCACGTCTACATCGCGCTGAACAAGCCGGTCGGCGTCACCTGCACGACCGAGACCTCGGTCAAGGGCAACATCGTCGACTTCGTCGGCCATGAACAGCGCATCTTCCCGATCGGGCGCCTGGACAAGGAATCCGAAGGCCTGATCCTGATGACCAGCAACGGCGACATCGTCAACCAGATCCTGCGCGCCGAGAACGGCCACCAGAAGGAGTACCTGGTGGCGGTGAACAAGCCGGTCACCGACGAGTTCCTGCGTGGCATGGCCCGTGGCGTCCGCATCCACGACCAGATGACGCTGCCGTGCAAGACCTCGCGCATCGCCAAGTTCGGTTTCCGCATCACCCTGCAGCAGGGCCTGAACCGGCAGATCCGCCTGATGGCGGCCGAGTTCGGCTACCGCGTGACCCAGCTGCGCCGCGTGCGCATCGACAACATCAAGATCGGTGCGCTGAAGCCGGGCCAGTGGCGCAACCTGACCGAGCAGGAGCTGCAGGGCCTGCTGCCGAAGCAGCTGGACTGGTAAACGGCTTCTGTAGAGCCGAGCCCATGCTCGGCTGCTCTTTTGTCCGGGTGCAGCCGAGCATGGGCTCGGCTCTACATCGGCTAGACTTCGCGGTGACCTGCCGGAACGTGACGCTGCATGATCAAGCCCGACAAGCCTGCCAATGAAGCCCTTCGGCTTGAGGCGCTGTACCGCTACCGGATCCTCGACTCGGAGCGTGAAAAATCCTTCGACGACCTGGTGGTGATCGCCAAGGCGGTCTGCGGCACCTCGATGGCGGCGGTGACCCTGATCGATGTCGAGCGGCAATGGTTCAAGTCGATCCAGGGCATCGATGCGGCGGAAAACCTGCGCAGCGAATCGATGTGCGGCCACGCGATCCTGCAACCGCAGCAGGTCATGGTGGTCGAGGACGCGTTGCAGGACATCCGCTTCCACGACAACCCGGTGGTGACCGGCGACCCGCACATCCGCTTCTATGCGGGCGCGCCACTGATCAGCTCAGATGGCCTGCCGCTGGGCACGCTGTGCGTATTCGATGCGCAGCCGCAGCACCTGGCCAGCGACAAGGCCGAAGCGCTGGCCGCGCTGTCGCGGCAGGTGATGCTGGTGATGGAACTGCGCCGCTTCGCGCTCGACATCCAGAAACACATGCTGGAGCGCGATGACTACGAGCGCCTGCTGTCGGAGTACCAGGACGTGCTGCTGGCGCAGAATGCGGACCTGGCCGAGCAGAGCCGCACCGATGCGTTGACCGGCCTGCCGAACCGCCGTGCGATGGCGGCGGCGCTGGAAGAGGCGGTGGCGGTGAACGGAGACCAGCCCGGTGTGGCCTGCGTCGCACTGCTGGACATCGACCATTTCAAGCACATCAACGATTTCCAGGGCCACGCCACCGGCGACCGCGTGCTGGCCGAACTGGGCGTGCTGCTGCGTTCCCATTTCGCCGGTCGCGGCATGGCCGCGCGCTATGGTGGCGAGGAATTCGTGGCGGTGATGCCGGCTACCGACCTGCACACCGCCGAACTGCAGTGCGAGTTCCTGCGCCTGGCGGTGGCTGACCTGCCGCTGGGATTCCCGGTCACGATCAGTATTGGTGTGGCCCAGCATCAGCCTGGTGAAAGCGTGGATGACACGCTGGCACGTGCCGACAAGGCGCTGTACCGGGCCAAGGGCAATGGCCGCAACCGGGTGGAACGGGCGGGCTGAAGCACCCCCAGGTAGATCCACGCCATGCGTGGATGCTGTTTCCGATTCACATTGCGTCGCAGTTCCTGCGATCAGAACCGGGCAGCATGACCTCTCTGTTTCCCCGGACACCGACCATGCTGCAGACCCTGGCCATCACCCACTATCGCTCGCTGCACGGGCTGGTACTGCCGCTGCAGCAGTTGAATGTGGTGACCGGTGACAACGGCAGTGGCAAGTCCAGCCTGTACCGCGCGCTGCGCCTGCTGGCGGAGACCGCGCAGGGCGGCGTCGCGGCGGTGCTGGCCCGCGAAGGCGGGCTGGGTTCGGCGCTGTGGGCGGGCCCGGAAAAAATGGACCGTCGGGTTGCTGTCGGCGAGATCCCCCTGCAGGGCGGCCCACGCCAGGAATCGGTGGGATTGAAGCTGGGCTTTACCACTGACGAATTCGGCTACGCCATCGATCTGGGCTACCCGCCGCCCAGTCGATCGGCCTTCGCATTGGACCCGCAGATCAAGGCCGAAGCGATCTGGGCGGGCCCGTTCCTGCGCAGCGCCAACCTGCTGGTCGACCGCCGTGGGGCGATGGTGCGGCAACGCCATGCGCGCGGCTGGGATCTTGTGGATGACCGGTTGTCGCTGTTCGACAGCCTGTTCACCCAGGTCGGCGATCCGCAGCGCATGCCGGAAACCATCGCCCTGCGCGAGTACATCCGCCGTTGGCGCTTCTACGATCATTTCCGCAGCGATGCCGATGCGCCGGCGCGGCAGCCGGCGATGGCCACGCGCACGCCGGTGCTGCATCACGATGGCCGTGATCTGGCCGCGGCCTGGGTCACCATCCTCGAGATCGGTGACCCGGTTGCGTTGGCACGCAGTGTCGACGATGCGTTCCCGGGCGCCTCGGTCGGCTTCGAGGAACTGGATGGCCGGTTGGCGTTGCGTTTCCACCAGCCCGGGCTGCTGCGGCCGTTGTCGATGGCCGAACTGTCCGACGGCACGCTGCGCTTCCTGCTGCTTGCCGCCGCGCTGCACACGCCGCGTCCGCCGCCGCTGCTTGTGCTCAACGAGCCGGAGACCAGCCTGCACCCGGACCTGCTGCCGGCGCTGGCACGGCTGATCATCGCGGCCAGTGCGCGCAGCCAGGTCTGGGTGGTGTCACATGCCAGTCGCCTGATCGCAGCACTGGAGCAGGCGCCCGGGTGCCATTCGCTGCATCTGCACAAGGAACACGGCCGCACGTTGCTGAGCGGGCAGGGCCTGCTGGATGCCCCGGCATGGCACTGGCCGCAGCGTTGATACGGCCATCCACGCCCGGTAGATCCACGCCATGCGTGGATGCACTCAATCGGCGATGTTGCGCGCCTCGGCCGTACCGAGGATCTCCGGGTGCTGCACCGGCTTGCGGCGGTTCAGCAGCGGATGCAGGAACACGGCGCCGACGATGATCGCCACGCCCAGGTAGAACCACGGGGTGACTTCGTGCTGCTCGCGCAGCAGCACCACCGCCAGCAGCACCGCATAGACCGGCTCCAGGTTGGTCACCAGCTGCACCGTGTAGGCGCTCAGGTGGCGCAGTGCGACCAGCGCCAGGGCGAACGGCAGCAGCGTGCAGAACCCGGCCAGCACCAGCAGCAGGATGCCGTCGTGCAGGTCCGGCACCACCCACAGCGGGCTGGCCAGCGCAGGCAGCAGGTAGGGCATCAACGGCGCCAGCAGGGTCAGGGTGAGGGTGCCCGCGCCCAGCTCCAGCGCGGTGACCGTGAGCGGATCGGCGTGGCTGACCATGCGCTTGTTGAGTGAGCCGAACACCGCTACCAGCAATGCCGAGATCGCGCCGATCAACACGCCCAGGCGCATGCCATCGGGCACGCCACCGACCACCAGTGCCACGCCCGGCAGCACGGCCAGGCCGAAGGCGAGTTCACGCAGCTGGAACGGCCGCTTGGCCACCCAGGGTTCGATGATCGAGGTGAACACCGGCGCTAGTGCGATGCAGGTGGCGGCCACCGAGGCATTGGCCAGCTTCACCGCACCGTAGAACGTCAGCCAGTGCAGGGCGACCAGGGCGCCGATGCCGGCATAACCGGCCACCAGCCGCAGCGGCAGCGTACGCAGTCCGCGCCAGACCCGCGGCAGCAGGGCCAGCATCGCTGTTACCAGCAGCATGCGCCACCACACCAGCGGCAGCGCGGGCAGGGTGATCAGCTTGCCGAGGATGGCGGTGACGCCCCACAGCAGGACACAGAAATGGATCTGCCACAGCGCTTTGCGGGTGTCGGGTGTGCTCATCCGCCTATTGTGAGGCAAGGCGATGACCGCAGCGCTATCCGCGTGAGGAATTGCGGGGGGCGTCCACCTGCCGCTGCAGGGCCATCGCCGCCGCCGGGTTGCGTGCCTTGCCTGCGCCGATGCACAGCAGGTAGACCTCGCGCGGGGTTCCCGGGGCCGCCCCGGCCAGGCAGGGCAGGTCATCCACCGGCTCGCCGCGTGACCAGCGCAGGGCACGTTCGGCCCAGCGCTGCTGCAGCGGCGCTGGCAGGCCTTCGTTCAAGCGGGCCTGGCTGCGCTTGATCCGCGCGTAGACGAAGCTGGCACTGACATCACCGTGCAGGGGCGCCTCGTCGCTGTCCTCGATCACCAGCGCCACGCCGTGTCGGCGCGCGGCGGCGACCAGCGCCGGGCCATGTGCCCCGGCGTTGCGCACCTCCAGCGCGTGCTGCAGTGGTACGCCCTGCAGCTGCTGCGGCAACTGCGCCATCAGCGCGCCCAATGCATCGGCGTCGGCCGGATGGCGCGGATCGAACTGCCACAGCAACGGGCCGAGCCGGTCACCGAGCGCCAACGCCGCCTCGAGGAACGGTGCGGCGGCCTCCACGGTGCTGGACAGGTCGCGGCGCTGCACCAGGTAGCGCGGCGCCTTCATCGAGAAGCGGAAACCGCCGGGTGTCTGTGCAGCCCATTGCGCGCACTGGGCCGCAGTGGGCGTGCGGTAGAACGTGCCGTTGATCTCGATGCAGCGCAGGGCGCGGCTGGCATGGGCCAGTTCCTCGCGCTGCGGCAGGCCTGCGGGATAGAACACACCGCCGCGCCATTCGGGAAACACCCAGCCGCCGATGCCGCAGCGGATGGCCGCCTGGCCGGCAGCTGTGGTCATTGGCCGTGGTCCGCGCGCCACGGATCGTAGCTGCCGAACCACCACAGGTAGCCTTCCGGGTCGGCGCAGGCGTAGCCACGGCCGCCGTAGTCCTGGTCGGCGATGTCGATGACGATGCGCGCGCCGGCAGCCTTGGCCCGGGCATAGTGCGCATCGGCATCGGTGACGATCACGCAGGCGCTCTGGGTCTGGCGTCCGCCGACCTCGTCAGGCATCACGGCATGCTGGTTCCACTCGCTTTCCTTGTTGACCGAACCGAGCATGATCATGCCGTGGCCGAAAGTGAGCTGCGCATGGAAGACCGTATCGCCATCGGCGTAGACGGCCTGGGCATGGAAGCCGAAGGCGCGCTGCAGCCAGTCGATGGCGGCCTGCGCGTCGCGGTAGCGCAGGCACGGAATGATGGTGGAGCCGCTGCTGGGTTGGCCGTTCTCGCCCATGACACCCCTCCTATGGCACAGGGCAGGGTGCGCCGCGGACCGTTACCATCCCGCGAAACCCCGGTGACGGCCTGCACACGGCCGCTACCCCTGTTCGGAGATCGTGCTGGATGAAAACCTGGATCGGAGGTGCCGTGCTGCTGGCGTGCACGACCATGGCGAGCGCGGCGACCCCGCCGCCGCTGCAGGACCTGGATGCGACCGTCGAGCGCGTGCGCGCGCAGTTCGACGTGCCGGGCATCGCCGTGGCCGTGGTCAAGGACGGCCAGGTGGTGCTGGAGCGCGGCTGGGGTGTGCGCGAGCAGGGCAAGCCGGAGCCGGTGCAGGCCGACACGCTGTTCGCGATCGCCTCCAATACCAAGGCGTTCACCGCCACCTCGCTGAACCTGCTGGCCGAGGACGGCAAGCTGAAGATGGACGACAAGGTGATCGACCACCTGCCGTCGTTCCGCATGTCCGATCCGTTCGTGACCGGGCAGATGACCATTCGTGACCTGCTGTCGCATCGCAGCGGCCTGAGCCTGGGCGCCGGTGACCTGCTGTTCTGGCCGACCACCTCCTACAGCAACGCCGAAGTGGTACAGCGGCTGGGCAAAGTGCCGTTGAAAGGCGGCTTCCGCGAGAGCTACGCCTACGACAACATCCTGTACGCGGTCGCCCAGCAGGTGATCGAGCACGTCTCCGGCATGAGCTACCAGCAGTTCCTGCAGACCCGCATCTTCGACAAGGTGGGCATGGCCGGTACGCGCTACAACGCCGACCACCTGAAGCCGGGCGACAAGGCGGCGGTCGGTCACGCCAAGTACGATTTCAAGGACCTGCGCACCGTCGCGCCGTTGACCTGGTCGAACAATGCCGGCGCCGGTGGCATCTATTCCAGTGCGCACGACATGGCACGCTGGATGCAGGTGCAGCTGGCCGAGGGCAAGCTGGCCGACGGCACTGCGCTGTTCAGCGAGAAGAGCCAGCAGCAGATGTGGCGCATGATCACCCCGCAGTCGATCCCGGCGCCGAGCGTGCCGGAGCTGGCGCCGGCGCGGGCCAACTTTGCCGGCTACGGCGAAGGCTGGAGCCTGAGCGACTACCGCGGGCAGAAGCTGGTCTGGCACACCGGTGGCTGGCCGGGCATGGTTTCGCGGCTGACCCTGGTGCCGGGCGAGAAGCTGGGCGTGGTCGTGCTGACCAACCAGGAAGTGGGTGCGGCGTTCAACGCGATCACCCTGAGCGTGCTTGATGCCTATCTGGGCGGCGAGAAGCACGACTGGGTGGACGCCTATGCCAAGGCCGTGGCCAAGGGCCAGGACAAGGCCGACGAGGCCTGGGCCAAGCACCAGAGCGCGCGCGACAAGGGCAGCACGCCGTCGCTGCCGCTGGCCGGCTACACCGGCACGTTCCGCGACCGCTGGTATGGCGACATGCAGATCACTGCCGAGGGCAGGGGCCTGCGCCTGCGCTTCATGAAGACCGCGCAGCTGAGCGGCCGCCTGGAGCACTGGCAGCACGACACCTTCATCGTGCGCTGGGACGACCGTTCGCTCAACGCCGATGCGTTCGTGAACTTCAGCCTGGACCCGGACGGCAAGGTGAGCGAGGTGCGCATGCAGTCGATCTTCGACCTGACCGATTTCAGCTTCGATTTCCAGGACCTGCTGTTCACCCCGGTGAAATGACGCCGCCGGGCGTGGCCCGGCGCTGACGTTTGACGAATCCGATGGGTAGTGCCGGCCGCTGGCCGGCAACCTCATGATCCCCGGATGCGTCGCAAGGGTGCCGGACAGCGGCCGGCACTACCGGAGCCGCGGCGATCATCGGCTGGCGTACACATCCGGCGTGGGATACTTCGCCGCTTGCAAGAGGCGAGGGAGTGCGATGTTCCGTTGGTTTGAATCCCTGATCCCGGTGTTCCCGCCCGTGGATGGGCGCATGCCACCGCGCAAGGTGCTGCCGTTCTACTTGCACTACCTGCGCCCGGTGTGGCCGGTGCTGCTGGCGACCCTGATCGCCGGACTGCTGCTGGCGCTGGTGGAAGTGGCGATGTTCGATTACCTGGGTCGCATCGTCGACATGGTCGCCGAGCAACCGGGGGCCGATTTCTTCAAGCGCCACGCCAATGAACTGGGCTGGATGCTGTTCATCACGGTCATCGCGCGGCCGATCCTGGTCGGCCTGCACAACCTGCTGGTCAACCAGGCCATCGTGCCAGGCCTGAGCAACCGCTCGCGCTGGCTGATGCACAACTACGTGGTGCGGCAGAGCCTGAGCTTCTTCCAGAACGATTTCGCCGGCAGCGTCGCCAACCGGGTGATGCAGACCGGCACCTCGCTGCGCGAATCGGCGGTGCAGATGGTCGATTCGCTCTGGTACATCGTGGTCTACACCGGCACCGCGCTGTACCTGTTCGCGCAGGCCGACTGGCGGCTGATGGTGCCGCTGATCCTGTGGCTGCTGGCCTATGCGGTGATCATGGTCTACTTCGTGCCGCGCGCGAAGGAACGGGCCTGGATCGCGTCCGAGGCACGTTCCAAGGCGATGGGTCGCATCGTCGATGGCTACACCAACATTCCCACGCTGAAGCTGTTCGCCCATGGCGGACGCGAGCAGGCCTACGTCGCCGAATCGATCCAGGAACTGGCGGTCAAGCACCGCGCGCAGACCCGGGTGACCACCGGCATGGACCTGACCATCGCCATCGTCAACGGCTTCCTGATCGCCGGTACCTGCGGGCTGGCGCTGTGGCTGTGGAACGGCGGGCACATCACCGTCGGCGCGATCACCCTGGCCACCGGCCTGGTGATCCGCATCCACAACATGTCCGGCTGGATCATGTGGACCATCAACGGCATCTTCGAGGACATCGGCACGGTGCAGGATGGCATCACCACGATCGCCCAGCCGCTGACCGTGCAGGACCGCGAGGATGCGGTGCCATTGCAGGTGACCCGTGGTGGCGTGCATTTCCAGGACATCCACTTCCACTATGGCAAGAAGGGCGGCGTGATCGCCGGCCTCGACCTGGTGGTGAAGCCCGGCGAGAAGATCGGCCTGGTGGGTCCTTCCGGTGCCGGCAAGTCGACCCTGGTCAACGTGCTGCTGCGCCTGTACGACCTGGAAAGCGGCCGCATCCTGATCGACGGCCAGGACATTGCGTACGTCACCCAGGAAAGCCTGCGCCAGCAGATCGGCGTGGTCACCCAGGACACCTCGCTGCTGCATCGCTCGATCCGCGACAACCTGCTGTACGGCCGTCCCGACGCGACCGATGAGCAGTTGCGCGCAGCCGTGGCCAAGGCGCGTGCCGAAGCCTTCATCGATACGCTGGTGGACGGGCAGGGGCGTCGTGGCTACGACGCGCATGTCGGCGAGCGCGGCGTGAAGCTGTCCGGCGGCCAGCGCCAGCGCATCGCCATTGCCCGCGTGCTGCTGAAGGACGCACCGATCCTGGTGCTGGATGAGGCGACCTCGGCGCTGGATTCGGAAGTGGAAGCGGCGATCCAGGACAGCCTGGACGAGCTGATGGGCGGCAAGACGGTGATCGCGATCGCGCACCGGTTGTCGACCATCGCGCGCATGGACCGGCTGGTGGTGATGGACCAGGGCCGCATCGTCGAGACCGGCACCCACGCCGAGCTGATTGCAGCCGGTGGCCTGTACGCGCGGTTGTGGGCGCGGCAGACCGGTGGTTTCGTGGCCGCCGATCAATGATTGCGCTGCTGTTGGCACTCAGCCTGGCGACCACGGCCGCAACTGCGGCGCCGGCCCCCATGCAAGGCGACCAGCTCGAGCAGGTGGTCCTGCTCAGCCGCCACAACCTGCGCGCGCCGGTGGTGGCATCGGGCGCGCTGGCCAATGCCACGCCAGAGCGCTGGCCAGGCTGGGACGTTGCCTCGGGCGCGCTGACCACCAAGGGCGGCGTGCTGGAGGTCTACATGGGCCGCTACATCGGCCAGTGGCTGCGCCAGGCACAGCTGCTGCCGCCGTCGGATTGCCCGCAGCCGGATGACTTCCACGCCCATGCCAACAGCCTGCAGCGCACCCAGGCCACCGCGCAGTTCTTCGTTGCCGGTGCCTTCCCGGGCTGTCATGTTGCGGTCGAGCAGCGCATGCCGCTGGGCACGATGGACCCGCTGTTCAATCCGGTGATCCACCGCGATGACGCGGCGTTCCGCGCACGTGCGGTGTCGGCGATGCAGCAGGCGCTGGCCGCATCCGATCTGGCTCCGGCGCTGTCCGTGGTGGAGGCGATCACCCGCTATCCGCAGTCGGCGGCATGCAAGGGGCGCAGCGACTGCCATCTGATGCTGGCCGACACGACCTTCAATGCGGAACCGGGCAAGGAGCCACGCGCGTCCGGTTCGTTGGCCCTGGCCAGTGGACTGGTCGATGCCCTGTTGATGGAGCACTACCAGGGAAGCGGTACTTCGCGCGAAGGTTGGGGCCGCTTGAACACGGAAGGCCAATGGCAGGCGTTGGCGCAGATCCGCAACCGCTACCAGGACATCCTGTTCGGAACGCCCGAGGTGGCGCGGGATGTGGCCGGACCGTTGCTGGCACGCGTGGAGGCGTTGTTGGAAGATCCCGCATCGCCGAAAGTGAGCCTGCTGGTCGGTCACGATTCCAATATCGGTTCGGTGCTGGCGGCGTTGGGCATCAGCGACTACAGCCTGCCGGGCCAGTACGAGAAGACGCCGATCGGCGGCCTGCTGCAGTTCGAGCGCTGGCGTGACCGCCACCGCGGCGAGGAACGGATCCGCCTGGCCTACGTCTACCCGACCACCGCGCAGCTGCGCGATGCGCTGCCGCTGACCAACGCGCAGCCGCCGGGCCGCGTCGCGCTTCGTGTGCCGGGGTGCGCGGCGCAGGGCTGCACCGTCGCCGAGTTCCAACGCCTGCTGCATCCGGCAGCGCGCTGAGGTACGCCGCTAACGCAGCGGCGCGCGCACGATGCCATGCGTGGCCATCAGCGTAAGGTCGCCGCCCAGCCGTGGCGAGTGGAACGGGCCGCGTGCATGCGCGGCGTCGAACAGGCCGCCATCCGGTGATCGCAACCGGTAGAACTCGACCCAGCCGCTGGCCTGCAGGGGCAGCTGTGCAACGCCGGTGTGTTGGTTGAACCACGCAGGGTCCTTGCTGCCTTCGACGACGCGGCGGGCAAGGCGGTCGATGGCGTGATCCCTGCTGGCGTACCAGTCCTGGCCGCGCAGCCGCGCCAGCTCAGCCATCATCACCAGCGGCGCCAATGCGTAGTCGTGGTAGTGCAGGGCACGTTGCCCGCGCGCCATCTCCAGCGGCAGGCTGCCATCGTCCTGGATGTCATCGATGCCCTTCTGGAAGGCGGAGTGGCCTGCCTGCCACAAGGCCTCGTCACTCGTGGCCAGGCCGGTGGCCAGTACGCCCAGGCCGCCCCAGTAGTAGTGGTTGTTGCGGCGCCGTTTCGGGTTGTCCCAATACGCCAGGTTGGCCCGTGCCAGCTTCTGCAGCCAGGGGTCGATGCGCGCGCGCTGCTGCGGGTTGGCCTGGTCATGCACCTTCAGGTAGGCCATCGCTAGCGCATCGAGCATCCACTGCCGCATGTAGAACGACTGATCGTTGTTGACCCGGATCATCTGCCCGAGCATGGCGCCATCGTCGGCCCACGCACCCAGCCAGGCCAGCGTGCATTGCGCCGCCGCCCGGTCACCGGTGCGCAGGTAGTCATCGCTCATGCGCGCCACATCGGCGGCATAGCGGTCCAGCGGCGCGGTGGCGTCCTTGTTCTGCTGGTGCAGTACCGGGTCGATCACCGAGCCGGCCTTGTCGGTGTAGTAGCCCAGGGCGCGGATGTCGGGCTGTCCCGCCGGTGGCGGCGGGCAGGCAGCGTAGGCAGGAGCGCAGGCCAACAGCGCGGGCAGCAGCGCAAGACGCAAGAGGGGGAGAGACATGGACGCCGGCGGAAGGGGGAACCCGGCGAAAGATGCGCCCGGAGTTGTTCGCCAAGTGTGAGGTCACGCACGCCCGATGTGCAACGGTTCAGGACCGGAGCGGCTCCAGCGTGGCGGGAAGGATGCGTTGCGCTGTAGGCGACGCGTGCCCTTCTGGGCAGCGGGGTTGCGATGTAGTCTGCGGGTGATTCACCTACTCTGGAGATCGACCATGAAAATCACGGACTTTCTGGTAATGGATCACTATGGCGACCAGATCGACGCCGATCCCCATGGCAACAACATTGCATTCTGCTGTTTCGACTGCGGGTATCCCATACTGGCCGTCGCGCTGGAGAACCAACGTGGGTTTGATGAAATGCATCCGGCGGCATGCCGGGGCTGCAAGGTGAAGTACTTTCTTGATATCCGCAGCCATGCCGGGAAGCTGTACATACACCGGATGTGAGGCCGTTGGGTGCTTCAAACGAGAACGGCCCGGGAAGCCCGGGCCGTGAGATGCTGCCAGAGCCGCGGGGCATTCAGCCCCGCGCCCGATCACTCGATCGGCTGGTCCAGCATCAGCTGGCGTGCGAAACGCACCGGCGGGGCGCCGTAGGACAGCACCTGGTCGTGGTACGCCTTCAGGTTGAACTTGTCGCCCAGCTTCTCCTGCACCGCCTTGCGGGTGTCGAAGTGTTCCTGCGCACCGACGAAGTAGGTCGGCAGCTGCGCCGAGGTCAGCTGCGCGCGCACCCACTTGCCGGCGGCTTCGCTTTCCTGCTGGAACGCGTCGTGGGTCATCAGGTGCATCGCCTTCTCGCGATCCCAGTTGTCCACGTGCACGCCCTGGTCGAGGATCGCGTTGGAGATCGTGCGCAGGTAGAACTTCAGCTGCACCAGGTGGAACAGCGGGTCGTTGTTGAGGTAACCCTGCTCCTGCATCATGCGCTCGGTATAGACCGCCCAGCCTTCGGCGAACAGGCCCGAACGCAGCACCGCACGCAGGGTCGAGGGGAACTTGGCCGAGTGCCAGCCTTCCAGGTAGTGGCCCGGGGTGCCTTCGTGGATGCTCAGCAGGTGGATCATGCGCGAGTTGTATTCACGCAGGAACGAGTCGACCTGCTTCTCGTTCCAGTCGTCCGGAATCGGCGACACGGCGTAGAAGGTCTTCAGGTTCTTGTCCAGCGGGCCCGGCGAATCGCAGTAGGCCACAGCCACGCCACGCTGGAATTCCGGCATCAGGATGATGTCCACCGGCGCATCGGGCAGGGTCACCAGATCGTGCTCGCGCACGAACGCGGTGGACTGCTCCAGCGCGGCCTTGGCGTCGTCGACTACCTTGTCGCGCGCCGGCTTGTCGGCGTAGGCCAGTTCCAGTGCCGCCTCGATCGCCTTCTGCTGCTGCTCGTCGGTCGGCTGGGCCGGCATTTCCGGCGCACCCGGCTTGTCCTTCAGCACGGTCTGCGCGATGCCGTACATGTCTTCGCGCACGCGCTTGAGTTCGGCGCGTGCACGCTCACCGATCTCCTGGCGCGACAGCGAGGAGCTCAGCGCGAACTTCAGCTTCTGGTCGTACTTTTCCGCACCGATGCGGAAGTCACCCTTGGCGTTCGGCACCAGGGTCTTGTCCAGCCAGGTCTGCTGTTCGTCCACGGCCTTCTTCAGGCCGTCGATGGCGGCCTGCAGGCGCTGCTGGTCGGCCTGCGGCAGTTCACCGATGTGCGGGGTGATGAAGGTATCGACGATGCTGAGGATGCCCTTGTTCTGCTTGGCCACCGTCTCGGCGTGGATCTTCGGCACGCGGGCCGGATCCAGGTTCTCGCGGGCCTGGGCGAAGATCGCCGGCAGCTTTTCCATGCGCGCGGTGGCCGACTTCAGGCGCTCCGGCAGCGGCGCGAACTCGCGGGCCATCAGGCCGTAGATCGCGCTGCCGGCGATGCCGTTGTACAGCTGCGGGTCCCACTTGCCGGACTGCAGCACTTCGGCGTTCCAGATCTCCGACTGCAGCTGGTTGCGCAGGATCGCTGCGTCCACCTGGTTCTCGCGGCCCAGCTTGGCCACCTCGATCTTGTCCAGCTCGCCCAGCAATGCCTTGTAGGCGGCCACGGTCTTCTGCTGGCCGGCGGCACTCAGGTCATCCAGCTCGCTGTCGTAGCGGTGGTCACCGATCTGGGTGGCGCTGACCGGCGAGAGCTGCATCCAGGTGTCCAGGGCGCGCTTGGACAGGTCGGCGAAGGCGGCATCGACCGCCGCGTCACCGGCCTGCTGGCTGGCGGCCGGGGTGGAACCGTTGGTCGGGGCGTCGGCCGGCTGGCAACCGGCCAGGGCGGCGACCAGGGCGAGGGCAAGAAGATGCGGGCGCATCGGCGTTCCTGTACAGGGTCAAACCCCGAGCATAGGCCCCCGGGGCTGCTTTGTCCCCGTGCCATAGGATTACCATGGGCGCAGACAGGGACTCTCCAGCGGAGCGCAGGACATGGAATACCAGGGAAGCTGCCATTGCGGCAGGATCGCATTCACCGTACAGGCCGGGACGCCGATCAGCGACGTCATCGACTGCAACTGCTCGATGTGCCGCCGCCGCGGCAGCCTGCTGTGGTTCGCCCCGCGCGAGGCGTTCCAGCTGACCACCGATCCGGCGGACGTGGCGACCTATCATTTCAACAAGGCGCACATCGATCACCACCACTGCCGCGAGTGCGGCATCGCGCCGTACAGCGAAGCGGTCGACCCGCGCACCGGTACGCCGATGGTGGCGGTGAACGTGCGCTGCGTGCCGCAGGTGGATCTGGCCGGTCTTTCGGTGACCTCCTACAACGGGGCCGCTCTGTGAGGTCGCTGCGCGCGTGGACGCGCGTGATAGCGATGCCGGTACTGCTGCTGGCACTCGTGGCCTGCGCCAGGAACGGCGAGCGCGCGGCAGAGGCCGGCGCGACTGCGGCCGATGCCGCTGTCGCGTCGCCGGAAGGCGCGTTCCTCGCCTACGAACATGACGTGCAGGTGCAGCTGGAGGCGGCGCAGATCGCACCGCGCATCCAGCAGATCGCACAGGCCTGCCAGAGTGCGAAGTTCGGCGACTGTGCGGTGCTGCAGGTTGACCAGCGCAGCGGCGAGCAGCCCAGCGGCGAGGTCAAGGTGCGCATCGCGCCGAAGGGCGCCGAGCCGTTGATCGCGATGGCCGGTGAAGGTGGAAAACTGCAGTCGCGCAACGCGCGCGCCGAAGATCTCGCGCAAGCCGTGGCCGATACGGCACTGACCAAGGCGCGGCTGGAGAAGGAACATGCGCGGCTGCTGTCCTACCAGGACCGCAAGGACCTGAAGATCGAAGACCTGATGGCGATCACCACGCGCCTGTCGGAGATCGAAGCGGGCGTCGAGCAGGCCAACAAGGATGCCGCCCAGCAGCGCCGGCGCATCGATACCCAGCTGGTGACGATCCACTTCGACACCACCTCGGGCCAGCGCAGCCGCAGCGAGATCGGTGAGGCGCTGAGCGAATCAGGCAGCATCCTCAGCACCAGTATTGCGTTCCTGATCCGCGCCGCGGCCGCGCTGCTGCCGGTGGCGGTGCTCGCCCTGATCGCGGCCTGGGGAGTGCGGGCGTGGTGGCGTCGCCGCCGCCGCACGCTGCCGCCCAGCCTCTGAGGTGAAGGTTGATGCCGGCAACCCGCTGGCATCAACCCTCGTCGGTTTCGTATTCCACGAACACGTCCAGCTCCAGTGCCAGTTCCTGCACGGCATCGCGCACCTTCTGCGCGGTGCTTTCATTGCCGACTTCCACTTCCAGTTCGTGGATGCCCGGGCCAATGTCATCGGACAGCCCGGCCGAACTGGAATCGTCGTCGTCCATGTGCGGCATCAGGTCGTCGGTTTCCTCGACATGTTCGATGCCATCCAGGCCGAGCAGCAGGTCGCTGATCGCGCGGGCGTCGTCTTCGGTTCCGGTGATGCGCAGTCGCAGCATGGCCATGGCGTCGATACGGTGTGGGGTTGCCTGCAGCCTAGCCAGCGTGAAGCAAAGAACGGGTGAGGGCGCAGTCAGCCGTGCGTGGCCGGGCGCCCGAGCAGGCTTTCCGGCAACGCGGGAATCGGCGTGCGTTCGTCCTGCGCCTGCTCCAGCAACCAGTCGATGAACAGGCGCGCGGCGTGGCTAGGCGGTTGTCCTTCGGCATGCACCACGTGATACGCGTAGCGCGCTTTCAGCGCCGGGCCGGGCAGGCGCACCACCTCGTAGCGCTGCAGGTAGGGCTGCGCGATGTGGGTGCGTGCCAGCACCGCGCCCATGCCGTACACCGCGGCACGCATCGCATCGGTACTGTCGGCGAAGGTATGCATCGGCGGCAGCGGCGAGGGCGGGCGCACGCCGGCATGACGGAACCAGTCACGCCAGCCCTGTGGCGAAAGGTCGGTCAACAGCGGCAGGTCAGCGATGCGCGCCGGATCGACCAGCGTTTCGACCCCGGCCAGCGCCGGTGAGGCCACCGGGAACAGGTAGTCATCCATCAGGTGCTGCGCACGCAGGCCGGGCCACTGGCCCAGGCCATAGCGGATGCCGACCTCCGGCCCGTTGTCGTCGTAGCGGTCCAGGCCGCTGCCGGTATGCAGCTCGATGCGGATGTGCGGATGGGCCTGGGTGAAACGCGGCAACCGCGGCAGCAGCCAGCAGTACGACAGCGAGCGCAGCGTGGTGATCCGCAATGGCACGCTGTCCGCGTCCGGGTGCAGATGGTGGGCGACCGCCGCGACATCGGTGAAGGCGGCGCTGGCGGCGTCGGCCAGCTGCCGGCCCTCGGCGGTCAGGCGCACGCCGCGGGCATGGCGCAGGAACAGCCGGGTATCCAGCACCTCCTCCAGGCGGCGCACGTGATGGCTGACCGCGCTTGCGGTCAGGTGCAGCTCCTGGGCGGCCTGGGCGAAGTTCTGGTGGCGCGCGGCGACCGCGAACACGGCCAGTGCGGGGAGCAGGGAAGGGCGTAGCTGCATGTTTAGCCTCAAACCATATTTGTGGCTGGCAGCGATACTACGCGCTTGTGCGGCGGGCGTCTGCGCCCGATCCTGTCTGCCTTGGCGAGGAACAGACGATGGACGGAGGCAGGGCATGAATGCGGTCCCACAGGTGGCCGAGCGCGACTGGCGCACGCCGCTGGAATTGACCCTGCTGGGCGCCATCTGGGGCTGTTCCTTCCTGTTCATGCGGGTAGCGGTGCCGTCGTTCGGCCCGTTCGCGCTGGTCGAGGTGCGGCTGGTGCTGGGCGCGCTGGTGCTGCTGCCGTTCCTGTGGCGCGCCCGCGCACAGTTTCCGCCGCGGCGCTGGCTGTGGCTGGCGCCGATCGGCCTGATCAACTCGGCGCTGCCGTTCGTGCTGTTCGCCTATGCCGCCGAACAGGCACCGGCCGCGATCGGTGCGATCTGCAATGCGATGACCGTGCTGTTCGCCGCGCTGATCGCCTTCCTGTTCTTCGGCGAGAAGATCGGCATGCGCCGCGCTGGCGCGTTGCTGGTCGGCTTCGCCGGCGTGGTGGTATTGGCCACGGCCAAGGTCTCGGGCCTGAGCATCGGCACCGCCGTACTCGCCGGCGCCGCTGCGTCGCTGCTGTACGGCCTGGGCGTGAACCTGGTGAAGCGGCACATGACCGGCCTGCCGTCGGCGGCAGCTGCGGCTGCGACGCTGTCGTGTGCCTCACTGTGGATGCTGCCGATGGCGGTGACCCACTGGCCGCAGGCGGCAATTCCGCTGAAGGCGTGGGGCGCGGCGATCGCACTGGGCGTGGCCTGCACCGGGCTGGCGTTCCTGATGTTCTATCGTTTGATCGGCCGTATCGGTCCGTCACGCGCGTCGACGGTGACCTACCTGATTCCGCTGTTCGGTGCGGCGTTTGCGTGGTTGTTCCTGGGTGAGCCGGTGACGCTGCAGATGCTGATTGCGGGTGCGTTGATTCTGGGGAGTGTGGCGGTGAGTCAGAAGGGCTGAGGCGTTGGCGTTTTGCGCGTGGCGCGTGCTGAAGGTGCTTCATTGTTCATGGGTGTTACTTTTCTTTGTACGCAAAGAAAAGTAACCAAAAGAAACGTTCCGCCGGTCACGAGCCGATGCGCGTTGCGCATCGGTGCCCTGCGCTCCTCGGCCCGTCGAGGGACGGCGCGGGAACTCGCTGCGCTCAGACACCCGCGCCTCTTCGCCCTCGCCGGACCTGCGGTGCTCGGCTCGCTCAAGGCGGACCCAGATCAAAGGCCACAGCTGCACCCAGTAGATCCACGCCATGCGTGGATGCTTTTGCGGTTGATCTTGACCTTCCAGTCCGCTTTGAGCGAGCCGAGCATCGCAGGGGAATCAGGGGCGAAGAGGCGCCGATGTCCTGTAGAGCCGACTGTTAGTCGGCTGACTTCCTCGCACCGTCCCCTGATTCACCGAGAAGCGCAGGGGACCGGCGTGCGAAGCACGGCGGCTCGCAACCTGGCGGCGCGTTTCTTTTGGTTACTTTTCTTTTCGCGCGAAAAGAAAAGTGACGCCCATGAACAATGAAGCGCCTTCAGCAGGCGCCACGCGCAGAACCTGCGACGGCGCTACTTCACCGGCACCGGAATATTGCAAAGATCGATATGCCCCGCCGGGCGCTTGTAGAAATCATCCACGCGATTGCGACGGGCCTCCACCGTATCGGCGAAGGTCTTCGAATCGGTGCGCAGCACCTGGATCGGGGTGCGCTCGGCTGCCGGCACGTCGCTGGCACGGTGGATCGACACGATCGGCGTACGCAGCTTCGGGTCGGTGTAGAAGCCCATCGGCGCCGGGCCGCGCGGGGTTGCACTGAGCAGTTCCATGCCTTTCAGCACGCGGCCGACCAGGGTGATGTTGCGGTCCAGCTGGCGCGGCGACTGCCCGGTCACCACGTACAGTTCGGCACCGATGCTGCTGTCTTCCTCGTTGCTGCGGCCGGCGCCGAGCATACCGTAGCAGTGCGCCAGCCAGGCCTTGCCGGCCTGCGGGTCCTGGCCGACCGGGAAGCCGTCGACGAAACCGGTCTGCGCGGCCCAGCCGTCGCGATCCGGCAGCACGCTGACCTTCAGGCCGGCGCTGGCGCGTTCGAATTCAGCCGGCAGCTTGCGCGCGGCACTACCGAACGGCTTGGCCTTGGCGGCGTCATCGGCGTCGGCATCACCGAACTGCACCACGAAGTTGTCCTGCGAGCGGTAGATGCTGGTGCCGTCCCAGAAGTGCTCGTGGGCGAAGGTCTGGATGTTGGCGACATGGCGCGGGGCGAATTGGGGCGCCAGCTCGATGATCACCCGCCCGGCCGGCAGGTCCATGTACAGCAGGTTGGCCGGGTCCGGGGTGCGCCAGTCGCTGGCCGCCGACGCGTCGAGGATCTGCTGCGGGCTGCGGTAGGGCGTGGCCGCGCTGGCCAGGGCGGGCAGCAGGCAGGCGAGGGCGGTCAGGGCAAGGCGACGATGGTGCGGCATGGGAACCCCGGAACATGAACGAGGCTTCGATTCTGCGCGAGCGGCCCGGCCACGCCAACCGGCACGATGACTAACGACACATTCGCTATACCGAACTTCGTACTAGTGTGGACTTCAACGTAGTGGAGGGCCGGCCATGTCCGAGGACGATGTCCACCTGAAGAAGTTCCAGAAGGAGCTGAGCGCCGGAACGGTGTCGCTGGCCCTGCTGGCGGTGCTGGCCCGGGCCGGCGAGCCGCTGTACGGGTATCTGATCGCGAAGGAACTGGAGCGGGTGGGCGAGGGCGTGCTGAGCGGCAAGCAGAGCGCGCTGTACCCGGTGCTGCGCAACCTGGAGGGCGCCGGGCTGCTGGAAAGCCATGTGGAGCCGTCCAGCAGCGGGCCGCCGCGGCGCTACTACCGCATCAACGAACGTGGCCGCGACGTGCTGGCGCAGTGGCGCCAGGCCTGGCAGGCCACCCGCGATTCCGTCGATTCCGTGTTGGAGGGGGTACCGCAATGAACGACCCGAGCCTGGCAGGCCGAGCCCTGCCGACCACCATTCCACAGTACCTGACGCAGCTGCGCGCGGCGCTGGAGGGCGCCGATCCGGCGATGGTGCAGGACGCGCTGTACGACGCCGAGGAGTACCTGCGTTCGGAGCTGGCCGCGCAGCCTGGCCGCAGCGAGGCCGAGGTGATCGCCGACGTCGCCGGCAGCTATGGCGCACCGGATGAAGTGGCCGAGATCTACCGCGAGACCGAAGTGACAGTGAACCGCGCGCTGCGTACACCGCGTGCAGATACCGCGCCGGTGCTGCGTGCGGCGGCCGAAGCCAGTGGTGTCGAGCCGGCCGCGCCACCACCGGCGCCGGTGCAGCGCTCGCTGCTGGCCCGCTTCTTCGGCGTGGTGGCTGATCCGCACACCTATGGCGCGCTGTTCTACATGCTGCTGTCGCTGGCTACCGGCATTTTCTTCTTCACCTGGGTGGTGACCGGTCTGTCGCTGTCGCTGGGCCTGCTGGTCCTGATCATCGGCATTCCGCTGACTGTGCTGTTCTTCGGCTCGGTGCGCGGGCTGGCGTTGCTGGAAGGGCGGTTGGTGGAAGCGCTGCTGGGCGAACGCATGCCGCGCCGTCCGCGCTATACCGACCGCAGCCGCACCTGGCTGCAGCGCGTCGGCGACATGTTCACCGATGGCCGCACCTGGCTGACCCTGTTGTACTTCGTGCTGATGCTGCCGCTGGGCGTGGTCTACTTCACCATCGCGGTGACGCTGCTGTCGCTGTCGCTGGGCCTGATCTGGGCACCGGTCGCGGCCATCTTCAGCGGCGACATTCCGGGCGTCTACGTCGACGGCGTGAACGTGCTGCCGATGGCGGCCTCGCCGCTGGTAGCGATCGTGGTTGCCGCCGTGGGCGCGTTGCTGCTGCTGTTGACGATGCACCTGGCACGCGGGATCGGCAAGCTGCATGGGCTGATCGCCAAGAACCTGCTGGTGCGGTTGTAAGCGGGAATCCACGCTTCGGTAGGTGCCAACCTTGGTTGGCACGGTCCATCAGCTATCGGGACGTTTTGCGGGCTCCGCTTCGGTAGGTGCCAACCTTGGTTGGCACAATCCATCAGATACCGGGATGCATGGTAGAGCGCCAACCAAGGTTGGCATCTACCGGGGAGTACCGACCAAGGCCGGCACCCACCGTGGGCGAGTTACCCCGCCTTTCGCCGCAACGGGGTCACGTTGCTCTTCTTCTTCGTGGCCTTCGCCGCCGGTGCTTCGGCATGTGCGGCGAAGAAGTCGCGCACCTTCGGGTACACCACCTCGCGCCAGCGGCGGCCGCTGAAGATGCCGTAATGGCCAGCACCTTCGACGATGAAATGCTCGCGGCGGTCAGCCGCGATACCGGTGCACAGCGCCTGCGCCGCTTCGGTCTGGCCGAGGCCGGCGATGTCGTCCAGCTCGCCTTCGATGCTCAGCAGCGCGGTATCGCGGATCGCCGACGGATCGACCTTCTCGCCGTTGACCACCCACTCGCCACGCGGCAGCAGGAAGTCCTGGAACACCACGCGGATGGTATCGAGGTAGTACTTGGCCGGCATGTCCAGCACCGCGTTGTACTCGTCGTAGAAACGACGGTGCGCGTCGGCGTCTTCCAGGTCGCCCTTGACCAGGTCGGTGTAGAAATCCCAGTGCGAGCTGAAGTGGCGGCTCGGATTCATCGACAGGAACCCGGCGTGCTGCAGGAAGCCCGGGTACACGCGGCGGCCGGCGCCGGGATAGCTGGCCGGCACGGTGTGGATGACGTTGTTCTCGAACCACGACAGCGGGTTCTGCGTGGCCAGGTTGTTCACTGCGGTCGGGCTGCAGCGTGCATCGATCGGGCCACCCATCATCACCAGTGTGCGCGGCGTCGGTTCGCCACGGCTGGCCATCAGCGAAACCGCAGCCAGTACCGGCACGGTCGGCTGGCAGACGCTCACCACGTGCAGGCGCTCCACGCCAAGGTGGCGGATGAACTCCTGGATGTAGGCGATGTAATCGTCCAGGCCGAATTCGCCTTCGCTGGCCGGCACCATGCGCGCATCCACCCAGTCGGTGACGTACACGCGGTGGTCGCGCAGCAGCGTGCGCACGGTATCGCGCAGCAGCGTGGCGTGGTGGCCCGACAACGGCGCCACCACCAGCACGAACGGCTGGTTGAGCATGGTGTGGAGCTGGTCGGCTTCATTGCTGTGGCGCTTGAAGCGCAGCAGCTTGCAGAACGGCTTGCTCACTTCCTCGTGCACGACGATTGGCACGCGCTCGCCATCGACGTCGATTTCGTTGATGCCCCACTCGGGCTTCTCGTAATCCTTGCCGATGCGGTGGAAGAGTTCATTGACCGCTGCCAGGCGATCGGCACCGGGCATCTGCGACCACCAGTGGCCCTGGTTGGCGAAGAATTTGGCGTTGGCCTGGGCCTGGTGCACCCAGGGGGCGAGCAGGTTGCGGGTCAGTTCGTGCAGTTGATAGAGCATGACGACCGAATATGTATGGTCATATGTTGCCGCGCAGCATATCCCATCCGGGTGTCCCGCAGGTTAAGTCGGCTGAAAATAATGAATCCGGATTCACATCCGTTCCAGCGCGGCCGCATCGCCTGCCAAGGCGGGGCCGAGCCAGCAGTGCGACCCGACCGGCTGCAGGCCTTGGCGGGCCAGCGTCCGTCGGTACCAGCGCGCCGGGCGGGCCTGGAAGCCCTCGTGGTCGCCCTCGAACGCGTCTTCGGCGGCGAAGGTCTCCAGGAAGGCCACGCCGCCGGTCAGCTCCGCCACGCCGGCCAGTCCGGCACGCAGCTCGCGGTCGGGCACGTAGTGCATCACGTCCGAGCAGACCAGCAGGTCGACCGGGGCGCAGGGCCGCAGCCAGGCGAAGTCGCCAAAGCGGGCCAGGTGCAGGTTGCGGGTGCGGCCGTAGCGGCGCACAGCGTACTCGCTGCTGTCGAAGCCGAGGTATTCGACCTTCGGACGCAGCTTCAGCAGCGGCGCGCGCCAGGCGCCTTCGCCGCAGCCGATGTCCAGCACGCTGCGGATCGGCCGCTCCAGGTAGTACTCGGCGCTGGCCACGGCCAACGCGACCTTGCGCGCCAGGCGGGCGCTGCCGCCGATGTCGGCGCGGCGGTACCAGCGTTGGAAGTAGGCGGCGTCGTAGGTCTTGTCCATGGGGCGGTGCGCGATCGGGGAAAACGGCGCATATCGTACGGTGTTGCGGCGCGCCATGCGTCGATGTGTCGCGGCGTGCGTGCCTGCGGCCGCCTTGCCATGGCATGCGAGAATGGCCGCCAACCTACGCCAGCCGCCGGAGCGAGCGCATGCAGAGCTACTACTGGGTCAAGACCTTCCACATCGTGTTCGTGGTGGCGTGGATGGCCACGGTGTTCTACCTGCCGCGCATCCTGGTCAACCTGGCCGAGACCGCAGGCCAGCCGGCGGTGACCGAGCGCCTGCAGCTGATGGGCCTGCGCCTGTACCGCTTCGGCCACTCGATGTTCGGCCTGGCATTCCTGCTCGGGCTGGTACTGTGGCTGGGCTACAAGGTCATTCCGGACTTCCCGACCATGGTCGCCCCGGGCGGTGCCGGTTGGCTGCATGCCAAGCTGGGCCTGGTCGTGGTGCTGCTGGCGTATTTCATCTGGATCGGGCGGCTGCTGAAGGGCGTGGCCAAGGGCAGGGCGCTGCCGTCGTCGCGCGCGCTGCGCTGGATCAACGAGATCCCGCTGCTGGCGTTCATCCCGATCGTGTGGCTGGTGCTGGCCAAGCCGTTCTGAGATCCCGCTATCCGTAGAGCCATGCTTGGCTCTACGGGTTCGCGTGATTCTTCGCCAAAGCAGAGGCATCCACGCATGGCGTGGATCTACTGGGTGCAGCTGTGGCTTTTGATGTTCAGGTCCGCCATGAGCGAGCCGAGCATCGCAGGTGAAACAGGGGCGAAGAGGCGCCGATGTCTGAGCGCAGCGAGTTCGGCGCCGTCCCCTGATTCACCGAGAAGCGCAGGGAACCGGTGCATGGCACCGGCTCGCGTTCGGCGGCGTGTTCTTCGGTTACTTTCTTGCACGAGCAAGAAAGTAACAAGCCGATGAATCAGGCCGCTTCGTACGTGCCGTAGCTGCGCAGGCGGGTGTAGCGCTGCTCCAGCAGCTGCTCGGTGGACAGCTTTTCCAGCGCGTCCAGTTCGTTCAGCAGCACGGCCTTCAGGCGCTTGGCCATCTGCGTCGGGTTGCGGTGGGCGCCGCCGGTCGGCTCGCGCACGACCTTGTCGACCAGGCCCAGGCTCTTCAGGCGCGGCGCGGTCAGGCCCAGCTGCTCGGCGGCATCCTTGGCCTTGCCGGCATCCTTCCACAGGATCGAGGCGCAGCCTTCCGGGGTGATGGTCGAGTACACCGCGTATTCCAGCATCACGGTACGGTCGCCCACGCCCAGCGCCAGCGCGCCGCCGGAGCCGCCTTCACCGATCACGGTGCAGATGATCGGCACCTTCAGTTCGGCCATCTCGATCAGGTTGCGCGCGATCGCTTCGGACTGGCCGCGCGATTCGGCGTCGATGCCCGGCCAGGCGCCGGCGGTGTCGATCAGGGTCAGCACCGGCAGGCCGAAGCGTTCGGCCATCTTCATCAGGCGCAGGGCCTTGCGGTAGCCCTCCGGCTTGGGCATGCCGAAGTTGCGCTTGATCTTTTCCTTGGTGTCGCGGCCCTTCTGGTGGCCGATCACCATCACCGCGCGGCCGTTGATGCGGGCCAGGCCGCCCATGATGGCCTTGTCGTCGGCGAAGGCGCGGTCACCGGCCAGTTCCTGGAACTCATCGCAGATGATGCGGATGTAGTCAGCGGTGTACGGGCGCGACGGGTGGCGGGCCAGCTGCAGCACCTGCCACGAGGTCAGGTTGCGGAAGATCTGCGCGGTGCGCATGCGCAGCTTGTCCTGCAGCGCGTGCACTTCGGCCTCGACATTGACCGCCGGCCCGGCACTGGCGTTGCGCAGCTCCTGGATCTTGGCTTCCAGGTCGGCGATGGGTTGCTCGAAGTCGAGGTAGTTCGGATTCATCGGAAGCCGTCGTGTAAAGAAGAGGGGAATTCTAGCCGAATGCGTGCAAACCGCCCGTACGCCCTCGTCTGGAAGGCGACGGTAGCGCAGCCGGGCAGGGGGCGCCAGTCAGCTCAGGGCACCACCAGGGCGCTGCGGCCCATCAGCTGGCTGCGCTGCGAGACGAAGTCGTTGTAGGCCTCGTTGGCCTCCCGGCCCAGGCCGCTGCCGAGGCTGGCGGTGGCCGAGGTGAAGGCCATCTGTGCGGCGAAATCCTGCTTGCGCAGGGCCTTCTGTTCATCGGCGGTGGTGGCCTTCAGCCAGCGGGCATAGACCTCGCGCAGCGGCGCGGCATGCGCCTCGAAGGCCGGTACCAGCGCGGGCAGGCTGGCCGGGGCCGGTTCCAGCTTGAAGGCCGGGGCCACGTAGCCGGCCGGCTGTTCACGCTTGAACGCGCCCGGCTCGCCCATGCCGTCTTCGACGTAGGCGATGAAGTCCGGCGCGGTGAACACCTTGGCCACGATCTGGCCGCCGCTGGAATCAACATGGGCCACCACTTTTTCCTTCGGGAACGGTTCGCGCACGCCGTAGGTCCAGGTCTTGTCGATGAACAGTGCGTGGCTTTTCTCGAACGGGCCTTCGAAGTCGACGCCGCCCAGCTGGATACCGGAATTGCCGACGCCGAAGTTCTTCACCTTGCTTTCGTCGGTGACATAGATCTCGCGGGCGATCACGTACTCGCTGAGGGTCGGGTTGATCAGCCCGCCACGACCGTCGACGTAGACGATGAAGCGCACATCACCGAGCTTGTCGGTGTGCAGGCGATGCTCGCCGATGGCCAGCGAGACCGGGCGCGAACCCTGCGCGGCCACCGGCAGGTCCTGGCCGTCGATGCTCAACGCCAGCGGCGTGTCGGTCGGGTTGTCGATCTGGAACTCGATCTTCGACGGGGAGCAGGCGGCCAGGGCCAGTGCGGCAGCGAACGGGAACAGCAGGGTCTTCATCGGCAATCGTCCTTGATACTTGGAACGGGGAAACAGGGGGGACAGGAAAACCAGGGAGCCAGCCTCAGCTGGCCCAGGGCGGGCTGTAGCGCACCTTCAGCGTGCGCACGGCCGGGTCGGCGCGCAGCGCCTCCATCAGCTTGGAATCGATGCGCACCGCGCTCTGCCCGGACACATCGAGCATGCCGGCGACGCCACCGTGCGGCCCCTTCAGCAGCAGGTCCAGGCGCAGCGGCGTTCGCCCGGGGCGATGGCGGTCGAGCAGGGCGTCGATGCGCTCCCAGACCGGGCGCTGCTGGCGCAGGTCCAGGCGCAGCGACAGCCGCGTGGCGTAGTTGGCGCAGACTTCGTCGAAGTCCCAGCACTGGCGGATGCGCAGCGCGAAGCCGCCGTTGAATTCGTCCTCGCGCAGGCCACCCTTGACCACCAGGATGCGGTCCTTGGTCATCAGGTGGCCGAACTCGGCCATCGCGTCGGAGAACGCGCTGCACTCGACGCGACCACGGCCGTCCTCGAGCTGGATGAAGATCTGGCTCTCACCCTTGCGGCGCACGCCGACCACCTGGCCGGCCAGCACGGTCTGCACTTCCGGGCGCCAGCGCTTTTCGCCGCCACCACCGCCACCGCTGTTGGCGCTCCAGATCTTCTCCACCGCGCCCAGGTCGTTGCCGACCAGGTCGCGCACGTCGTCGCGCCAGGGGTCGAACGGGTGGCCGCTGAGGTAGAAGCCCAGCGTGTCGCGCTCGCCATTGAGGCGCTGCAACAGCGGCCATTCCTCGGCTTCGGGCAGGTCCAGCTGGATCGTGGTCGCGCTCGGGTCGGGGCCGCCGAACAGCGAGTTCTGGCCCGACGCACGTTCGCGCGCCATCTGGTCGGTGGCCTTGATCACCTCCGGCAGCTGCAGCATCAGCGAGGCGCGGTTGTGGCCGAGCTCATCCAGTGCGCCGCAGTTGATCATCGCTTCCAGCGTGCGCCGGTTGAGCTTGGCCGAACCGACGCGGGTGCAGAAGTCGAGCAGGTCCTTGTACTCGCCGCCCTTCAGGCGTTCGTCGACCACCGCTTCGCAGGCACCCTGGCCGACGCCCTTGATCGCGCCCAGGCCGTACTGGATGGTGTCAGGCGTCACCGCCTCGAACATGAAGGCGGACTGGTTCACCTTCGGCGGCAGCACGGTCAGGCCGAGGTTGCGCACCTCGTCGAGGAAGCCGACCACCTTGTCGGTGTTGTCGAGGTCGGAAGACAGCGTGGCGGCCATGAACTCGGCCGGGTAGTGGCGCTTCAGCCAGGCGGTCTGGTAGCTGACCAGCGCATAGGCAGCGGCGTGCGACTTGTTGAAGCCGTAACCGGCGAACTTCTCCATCAGGTCGAAGATCGCATCGGCCTTGGCCTCGTCCACGCCGTCCTTGGCCGCGCCTTCGCGGAAGATCTCGCGGTGCTTGGCCATTTCCGCCGGCACCTTCTTGCCCATCGCGCGGCGCAGCAGGTCGGCGCCGCCCAGCGAGTAGCCGCCGACGATCTGCGCCATCTGCATCACCTGCTCCTGGTACACCATGATGCCGTAGGTGTCCTTCAGGATCGCTTCGGTGCGCGGATCGGGATAGATGATTTCTTCCTGGCCGTGCTTACGCGCGTTGAAGGAGGGAATCAGGTCCATCGGGCCGGGGCGGTACAGCGACACCAGCGCGATCAGGTCTTCGAAACGGTCGGGGCGCGCATCCTTCAGCAGGCGGCGCATACCCGAGGATTCGAACTGGAACACCGCGCCGGTATTGCCGTTGGCGAAGATGTCCTTGTAGGTGGGCGTGTCGTCCAGCGGGATCGCGGCGATGTCCACCGGCGGGATGCCGGCGCGCTCATGGCGCTTGTTGATCGCCTTCACCGCCCAGTCGATGATGGTCAGCGTGCGCAGGCCAAGGAAGTCGAACTTCACCAGGCCCACTTCTTCCACGTCGTTCTTGTCGAACTGGGTGACCGGGTTCTTGCCGAGGCCGTTCTCGTCGTGTTCGGCGTACAGCGGGCAGAACTCGCTCAGCGGCTCGGGACCGATCACCACGCCACCGGCATGCTTGCCGGCGTTGCGGGTCAGGTCTTCCAGCTGCAGCGCCAGATCGATCAGGTCGCGGACATCGTCCTCGGTCTCGTAGCGCTGGATCAGTTCGGCCGACGCCATTTCCGAGCTCGGGCCTTCCTTGCCCTTGCCCAGCGCATCCTTCAGGTGGATGCCGAGGATGTTCGGGATCAGCTTGGAAACGCCGTCGACCAGGCCGTACGGGAAGCCGAGCACGCGGCCGGAGTCGCGCACCACCGCCTTGGCGGCCATGGTGCCGTAGGTGATGATCTGGCTGACGCGCTCACGCCCGTACTTGCGTGCGACGTAGTCGATCACCTCGTCGCGGCGGTCCATGCAGAAGTCGATGTCGAAGTCGGGCATCGACACGCGTTCCGGGTTGAGGAATCGCTCGAACAGCAGGTTGTACGGCAACGGGTCCAGATCGGTGATCTTCAGCGCCCACGCCACCAGCGAACCGGCACCCGAACCACGGCCGGGGCCGATCGGAATGCCCTGGTTCTTGCCCCACTGGATGAAGTCGGCCACGATCAGGAAGTAGCCTGGGAAGCCCATCTTGATGATGGTGTTGAGCTCGAATTCCAGGCGCTCGAAGTACTCTTCGCGGGTCTTGCCCGGCGCCAGCGGATTCTTCTCCAGGCGCTCTTCCAGGCCATCGCGCGACATCTTCTGGATCCAGGTGTCCAGGGTCTCGTCGTCCGGCACCGGGTAGTTGGGCAGGAAGTAGGTGCCCAGCCGCATCTCGATGTTGCAGCGCTCGGCCAGCGCCAGCGTGTTGTCGATCGCATCGGGGATGTCGGCGAACAGCGCGCACATCTCCTCGGCCGACTTCAGGTACTGCTGGTCGCTGTATTCGCGCGGGCGCTTGGGGTCGTCCAGCACGCGGCCGGTGGAAATGCACACGCGCGCTTCGTGCGCGCTGAAGTCCGACGGCGACAGGAAGCGCACATCGTTGCTGGCCACCACCGGCAGGCCGCGCTGGCCGGCGGCCATCAGCGCGAACTGGTTGAAGGTTTCCTCGCCCTCGCGGCCGGTGCGGGTCAGCTCCAGGTGCAGGCCATCGCCGAACACGCGCTGCCAGTCGGCCAGCTGCTGCTCGGCCAGTTCATGCTTGCCGTCCAGCGCCAGGCGCCCGGCCAGGCTCTGCCGGCCGGCCAGCGCGAACAGGTTGGCGTTGCCGGCCTTCAGCCAGTCCGGGTGCACGGCCACGCCGCCTTCCGGGCGATGGCCTTCCATCCAGGCGCGGGTCAGCAGGCGCGACAGGCTCAGGTAGCCCTCGCGATCACGGCACAGCAGAGTCATCCGCCACGGGTCCTGGCCTTCCTCGGCGATCAGCACGTCGGCGCCGGCGATCGGCTTGATGCCCACGCCTTCGGCCGCCTTGTAGAACTTGACCAGGGCGAACAGGTTGTTGAGGTCGGTCACCGCCAGCGCAGGCAGGCCGAGTTCGACCGAGCGCGACAGCAGGTTGGCCTGCTTGGCCTTCTTCGGGTCCGCCTGGTCGGGCTTGGCCGGCACGCGGATGGTCGAGTCCGCCAGCGAGAACTCGGTGTGGACGTGGAGATGTACGAAGCGGGAGTTGGACATGCCGGACCAGGTTGGAGCGCGCGGGCCCCGGGTGCTGACGGAAGATCGTCGCCGGGGTCGGGATGCGCTGGAGTGCCCGGTCAGGGTAGCGAGGGCAGGGGGAGGCGACAAGCTCTTGACGGCACGCGATATCGCATTCGCGCTCTCGCTGCCCACGGTTCGCAGGCGAACCGCGGGCCCCGTCTCACCACGCTTCCACACCCTCCCGCCAGGGGCGTGTCCCCTTACTCAGGGGGGACTGTTCCCCCGCTGGGCTACGGCAGCCGTTCAGGCGATCGCGATGGTGGCCGCCTGCGCCGCTTCCAGGCATTCACGTACCGGGGCGAAGCTGCGCCGGTGCTCCGCGCAGGGGCCGTGCTCGCGCAGGGCGGCCAGGTGGGCCGGGGTGCCGTAGCCCTTGTGCTGCTCGAAGCCGTACTGCGGGTGGCGGGTATGCACGTCCAGCATGTAACGGTCGCGCGAGACCTTGGCCAGGATCGAGGCGGCCATGATCGCGCGGTCGATGCCATCGCCGCCGACCAGCGCCTGCGCCGGCAGCACCAGGCCCTTGGGCACCACGTTGCCATCGATGCGGGCGAAGCCGGCCACATGGGCGACCGCTGCAACAACGTCACGCATGCCCTGCAGGGTGGCCTGGTAGATGTTCAGGCGGTCGATGGTGTCCACGTCCACCAGCACCACATGCCAGGCCAGGGCGCGCTCGACGATGCGGTCATGCAGCTGCTCGCGGCGGGCCGCGGTCAACTGCTTGGAATCGTCCAGGCCGTTGATGCGTGGCCGTGACGGATCGAATACCACCGCCGCCACCGCCACCGGCCCGGCCAGCGGGCCACGCCCGGCCTCGTCGACACCGGCGACCAGGCGCTCCGGCTCGACCACCGTCGCGCCGTCGAACAGGGCCAGGCTGGCCGCTGCGGCGTGACGGCGGCTCATGCCTGCGCCTGGTCGCGCATCAGCAGTTCGCCGACGGCATCGGCGGCACGCGCCGAAGCGTTGCGGCGCAGGCGCTCGTGCAGGCGCACGTACGTGTCCTGCAGGTCGATCACCCGCTGCGGGTGGTCGAACCACTGCTGGATGGCCGCGGCCAGCCTGTCCGGCGTGCAGTCGTGCTGCATCAGCTCCGGCGCCAGGTCCTGGCCGGCCAGGATGTTGGGCAGGGCGAAGCGGTCGACCTTGATCAGGCCCAGCGCCTTGACCAGCCGGTAGGTCAGTTCATTGACGCGGTAACCGACCACCATCGGCCGCTTCACCAGCATGGCTTCCAGGGTCGCTGTGCCGGAGGCCAGCACCACCACGTCGGCGGCGATCATCGCGTTGCGCGCCTGGCCATCCAGCACGTGCGAATAGGCCACCGGCAACGCCGAGCGCGACAGCTGTTCTTCGATCAGCTGCCGGCAGGCCGGGTTGGCGGCCGGCACCACTACATGCAGGCCCGGAATGCGTTCGGAAACCTGCCAGGCGGCTTCGAAGAAGGGTTCGCCCAGGCGCGAGATCTCGCCCAGGCGGCTGCCCGGCAACACCGCCAGCACCTTGGCCGAGGTCGGAAGGCCGAGCGCGGCGCGTGCTTCCTCGCGGTTGCCCTGAAGCGGAATGTCATCGGCCATCGGGTGGCCGACGAAGCGCGCGTCGATGCCGTGCCTGGCATAGATCGGCGGTTCCATCGGGAACAGGCACAGCACCAGGTCCGCGCTGCTGCCGATCTTCTCGGCGCGCTTCTCGCGCCAGGCCCAGACCGAGGGACTGACGTAATGCACGGTGCGCACACCGCGTTGCTTCAGCCAGCGCTCGATGCCCAGGTTGAAGTCGGGTGCATCGATGCCGATGAACACGTCCGGCTGCCATTCCAGGGCGCGCTGGCGGAACGCCGAGCGCAGCTTCAGCAGCCGCGGCAGGTGGCGCAGCACTTCGGTCAGGCCCATCACCGCCAGCTCGCTGGCATCGTGCCAGGTCTGGCAGCCGGCGCTGCGCATGGCATCGCCGCCAATGCCGGCGAACTCGGCATTCGGGAAGCGCGCCTTCAGCTCACGCACCAGGCCCGCACCGAGCAGGTCGCCGGACGCTTCACCGGCAACCAGTGCGATCCGCAACGGGCGCTCGCTGAGCACCCGCTGTGCAGGCACGCTGCCGGCCATCGAGGCCAGCGGAATCACCGCGGCGCCGGCCGGCGTCTGGCCGGTCGTGCTGCTCATCGCAGCAAGGGCCTCTCGGCGTGCTCGATGAAGTCCAGCATGGCCTTCACGTCATCGCTGTCACGCGCCTGTTCGGTCAGCTGCACCTTGGCTTCGGCCAGCGGCAGGCCAGCCACGTACAGCGTGCGGTAGGCACGCTTGATGGCCGAGATGCGGTCGGCGTCGAAGCCGCGGCGCTTCAGGCCTTCGCTGTTGATGCCGCGCGGGCGGCCCAGCGAATCGGTACCGACCATGGTGAACGGCGGTACATCGCCATTGGTCAGCGCGCCCATGCCGAGGAAGGCATGCGCACCGATGCGGCAGAACTGGTGGGCACCGGCGAAGCCGCTGATGATCACGTAGTCGCCCACGGTCACGTGACCGGCCAGCGTGGTGTTGTTGGAGAACACGCAGAAGTTGCCGACATGGCAGTCGTGCGCCACGTGCGTGTAGGCCAGCATCCAGTTGTCGTTGCCGATGGTGGTGATGCCGCCGCCGCCGCCGGTGCCACGGTTGAGCGTGACGAACTCGCGGAACACGTTGCGGTCGCCGATCACCAGTTCGGTGCGCTCACCGGCGAACTTCTTGTCCTGCGGCTCGCCACCGATCGCGGCATGGCCGACGAAGCGGTTGTCGCGGCCGATCCGGGTCGGGCCGTGGATGCTGCAATGGGGGCCCACCACCGTGCCGGCGCCGATTTCAACGTCGGGGCCGATCAGGGTGAAGGCGCCCACCTGCACATCGTCGGCCAGGCGCGCGGCCGGATCGATGACGGCGGTGGGGTGGATCCGCGGTGCGTTGTCAGTCATTGCTGCCTCCAGTGGATCAGCCCTTGGCGCCGGCGCACATGACCTCGGCCGACGCGACGACTTCGCCGTTGACCTTGGCTTCGCCGTAGTACCAGCCCATGTTGCGGATCAGGCGCTTCATCTGCACATCCAGCATCAGCACGTCGCCGGGCACGACCTGCTTGTTGAAGCGGGCGTTTTCCACCTTGACCATGTAGAACAGCTTGGACTGCGCATCGCGGCCGAGCGTGAGCTGGGTCATGACGCCGCCGGCCTGCGCCAGCGCTTCGATGATCAGCACGCCGGGCATGATCGGGCGGCCCGGGAAGTGGCCCTGGAAGAACGGCTCGTTGATGCTGACGTTCTTCTGCGCCAGGATGCGCTTGGCCTCGACGTCGAGTTCAAGCACCCGGTCCACCAGCAGGAACGGGTAGCGGTGTGGAAGCAGTTCCTGGATCTGGCAGACGTCGATCGGAAGCTGCAGCGAATCGTTCATTCTTTCTCCTTGCCAGCAGCCAGGACGCGGCGAGCCAATGCGTCCAGCTGCTTGAAGCGCGCGGCGTTCTTGCGCCACGTGCGGTTGTCGGTCAATGGGGTGCCGGACGAATACTCGCCCGGCTCGGTGATGGAATTGCGGACCACCGACTTGCCGGTGATCACGACCTTGTCGCAGATCTCGAGGTGGCCGACCACGCCTACGGCACCGCCGAGCAGGCAGTAGCGGCCGATCTTGGCGCTGCCGGCGATGCCGGTGCAGCCTGCGATGGCCGAGTGCGCGCCGATCTGCACGTTGTGCGCGATCTGTACCAGATTATCCAGGCGCACGTCCTCGGCGAGGATGGTGTCTTCCAGTGCGCCACGATCAACGCAGGTGTTGGCGCCGATCTCGCAATCGTCGCCGACGCGGACGCCGCCCAGCTGCGGCACCTTGATCCACTTGCCGGCATCCATCGCCAGGCCGAAACCATCGGCACCCAGCACGGCACCGGGGTGGATACGCACGCGCTTGCCCAGCTTGACCCGGGTGACCAGGGTGACCCGGGCAATCAGTTCACAGCCGGTATCCAGGCTGCAGTCCTCGCCGATCACGCTGCCGGCGCCGACGATGCAGTTCTCGCCGATGACACTGCGTGCGCCGATGGTGACGAACGGGCCGATGTGGGCGCTGGCGGCCACCTGGGCGCCGGGATCGATCACTGCGCTGGGATGGATGCCCGGCGCGCGGGTCGGCGCCATGTCGAACAGCGCGGCGATCTTGGCGAAGGCGGTGTATGGGTCCTTGGCCACGAGCGCGGCGCCCGGGGCGGCCTCGGCGTCGTCGGCGCGCAGGACCACCAGCGAGGCGTGGCTGTCGGCCAGCTGGACGCGGTAACGCGGGTTGGCGAGGAAGGTCAGCTGGCCAGGACCGGCGTGGGCGAGGGTAGCCACGCCATGGATGGCGGTGGCGGGGTCGCCATGGACCTGCAGGCCGAACTGCTCGGCGAGTTGCTGGGCGGTGTAGGTGGGAGTATTCACGGCGGGAGTTTAACGTGTGACGCCATTGCGGTCATGCGGGGAGGTCATGCAGCCAACGGCAGGGCCCCTCGCGGCCGGCAGAGCCAGTCCCATGGGCTGGGTCGGACGGGGCGGGGCTGCGGGGGACGGCGCAAGTACGTCCATGTAGCCTTGGTCGCCGCATCCATGCGGCTCACACCCCCGCAGCCCCGCCCCGTCCGACCTCCGGCGGCGTGGCGCGAGTGCCAGCCACGGAAAAACAGAAAAGATCAAAAGCAGAGCGGGCGCTTCCGGCATCCGGACCAAACGAAAACGCCGGGCAATGCCCGGCGCTTCGCACCCCGTCTGGTGGAGAGCCCCCCTTCTGTTAAGGGGGGGCGCGCCGACGGCGCGGGGGATAGGTGAAATGCGGGGGCAATTCACCGGAGGTGGATCAGTTCTGAGGAACAGAGTTCCTCAGAACTGGCCACCGAACGTGAATTGCAGACGCTCGATCTTGTCATCGTCTTCCTTCTTCAGCGGGAAGGCGTAGCTGATCGAGATTGGGCCGACCGGGGCGCGCCACAGCAGGGCCACACCGGTGGACACGCGCAGCTCGTTGGCCTTGAAGTTCTTGGTGCCGTTGTAGACATTGCCGAAGTCGACGAAGGCCGACACGCGTGCCGACGGGCTGTCGAACAGGCGCGGGAAGTAGGCTTCGACCGAACCGACGGTCTTCAGCGAACCACCCAGCGGCTGCCCTTCGGGGTAGCCGCGGGTGACTTCGCGCGGGCCGAGGGTGTTGTCCTCGAAGCCTCGCACCGAGTTGGTACCACCGGCGTAGAAGTTCTCGAAGAACGGCAGGCCGCTGGCGGTGACCGTGCGGGTAGTGCCGTCGCCGTTGTCGATGACACGGGTGTAGTCCTTGCCGTAGGCATCGCCGTAGCCGATCTCCGCGCGGGTGTTGATCACCAGCGACGGCATGATCGGCCAGTACTTGCTGATCTGGTAGTTCAGCTTGTAGTACTCGATGGTCGAACCCGGCAGCGTGGTTTCCAGGCCGATGCGCTGGTAGGTGCCGCGGGTCGGCATGAAATAGTCGTTGCGCGAGTCGCGCGCCCAGCCCAGCTCGGTGCGCCAGGCATGGAAGGTACGCTTACCGACCGCATTGATGTAGTCGATGATCGACGGCGGGGTGGAGCCTTCGTAGGTGGTGATCTGGTTGCTGTCGATGCCGAACATCAGCGAGACGGTGTCGGTCTCGGTCAGCGGCACGCCGAACACCACCTGCGCCGAACCATTGGTGCTGTTGTACTGCGCGGTGTTGAAGTCGGAGTAGTCCAGTTCGCGCCAGGACAGGTTGTAGCCCAGCGACACGCCGTCATCGGTGAAGTACGGGTTGGTGTAGCTGAAGCCGTAGCGCTGCAGGTAGCTGCTGCGCGAGGCTTCGACCGACACGCGGTTGCCGCCGCCGAGGAAGTTGTTCTGCGACAGCTGCACCGAGGTGGTCATGCCGTAGGACTGCGAATAGCCCAGGCCGAACACGAAGCTGCCCGAGGTGGTTTCCTTGACGTTGTAGACGACGTCGACCTGGTCGTTGCTGCCGCTGACGGCCGGGGTCTCTACTTCCACCGATTCGAAGTAGCCCAGGCGCTGCAGGCGGATCTTGGAGCGGTCGATCGCGGCCTGCGAGTACCAGCTGTTCTCGAACTGGCGCAGCTCGCGACGCATCACTTCGTCGGAGGTACGGGTATTGCCGCGGAACAGGATGCGGCGCACCGACACGCGCGGGCCGGGCACGACCTGCATGTTGATGGCGACGGTCTGCTCGGCGCGGTTGGTGGTCGGGATCGGGTTCACCTTGGCGAACGCGTAGCCGATGTTGGACAGCGAATTGGTGATGGTGTCCGAGCTGAATTCCAGCAGGGCGCGCGAGAACGTGTCGCCGGACTTCTGGATCACCATGCGCTCGACGTCCTCCTGCGGGAGGATGGTGTCGCCGCTGACCTTGATCTCGGAGATCTTGTACTGCGCACCCTCGGTCACGCCCGCGGTCAGGAACATGTCGCGCTTGTCGGGGCTGATCGAGACCTGGGTGGAATCGATGCTGAAATCGACGTAGCCGCGGTCCAGGTACCAGGAGTTGAGCTTTTCCAGGTCGCCGGACAGCTTTTCCTTGGAGTACTGGTCGTCACGGCGGTACCACGAGGCCCAGTTGTGCTCCTTGGACTCCCAGGTCTCCAGGATGTCCTTGCTCTCGTACTTCTCGGTGCCGACCAGGTTGACGTGGCGGATCTTGGCCGCCTTGCCTTCCTTGATGGCGATGGCGATGTCCACGCGGTTGCGGTCCAGCGGGCTCACCGTCGGGGTGATGTCGACGTTGTACTTGCCGCGGTCGTTGTACTGGCGGCGCAGTTCCTGGGTCACGCGGTCCAGGCTCAGGCGATCGAAGGTGCCGCCCTCGGTCAGGCCGATGTCGGACAGGCCCTTGAGCAGCTGGTCGGACTTGATGTCCTTGTTGCCGGTCACGGTCAGCTTGTTGATCGCCGGGCGTTCCTTGACGGTCACCACCAGGATCGTGCCCTGGCGGTCCAGCTGCACGTCTTCGAAGAAGCCGGTCTTGTACAGGGCGCGGATCGTCTCGCCGACCTTGTTGTCGGTGACCGTCTCGCCACGTTCCACCGGCAGGTAGGTGAACACCGTGCCCGAGCTGATGCGCTGCAGGCCATCGACGCGGATGTCGCTGACAGTGAAGGGCTCGGCTGCCTGGGCCAGGGCGGGAGCGCCGGTGACGGCGGCGAGGGCGAGGGCCAGCAGGCGGCGATTGGGGAGTCGCGTCATGTCACGTCCGGTAGGAAGGTCGATTTCATTGGTGCGGGATGCCGACGCTGTAGACGGCAACAACGTGGAAAAGTTCATCGCGGGACCAGGCCGAGGATGTCGTTGTAGAACGCCAACCCCATCAGCCCGGCCAGCAACGCCAGGCCGATGTATTGGCCGGCGGCGATGGCACGCTCGCTCAGCGGGCTGCCCTTGACCAACTCGATAAGGTAATACAGCAGGTGGCCGCCGTCCAAGATCGGGATCGGCAGCAGGTTGATGATGCACAGGCTGAGGGACAGCAGGGCAAGGAACTGCAGGAACCAGTCGAGGCCGCGCTTGGCCGAGACATTGGCCACGCGGGCGATGGTGACCGGCCCGGAAACGTTCTGCAGCGAGGCCTTGCCGGTCACGATGCGGCCCATCATGCCCAGCGAGTCGGCCGCCAGGCGGCCGGTTTCACGCACCGCGACGGTGACCGAATCCAGCGGGCCGTAGCGCAGCAGGGTGTCGTACGGCGGGCTGAACTTGGTCGGGAACTGAACGCCGATCTGCCAGGCGGGGTCGCCCTTGGCGTCCTGGCCCTTGCGCGGCGTGACTTCCAGCGCCAGGCGCTCGCCGCCACGCAGGACCTCGATCATGCCCGGGCCACCGGCACGCCCCAGCGCCTGGATCTCACCGATCACCTGGTCGGCGCCGTCGATGCGCTGGCCGTCGATGGCCACGATCAGGTCGCCCGGCTGCAGTTGCCCGCTGACGACCGAATCCGGGGTCAGCGACTCGACCAGCGCCGGCTGCAGCCACGACTGCCAGTACATGCCGGCCAGGATCGGCACCCGCCGTTCATCGAAACCCGCCGGCAGCTGCGACAGCGGCAGGGTGCGCGTGCGCACCTGGTCGGCCGTATCCAGCACTTCCAGCTTCACGTCGCGGCGGTCCATCGCGGCCGCTGTCAGCGCCATGCTGGCCTCGCCGAGGGTGACTACCTGGCGGTCGTCCACGCGCAGCACGCGGTCGCCGCTGGCCAGGCCGGCACTGGCGGCGATGCCGCTGACGCGGCCGATGGTGGGCGAGTAATCCTGCTTGCCGATCACGAACATCGCCCACAGCAGGAGGATGCACAGCAGCAGGTTGGCGATGGGGCCGGCGGCGACAATGGCGATGCGCTGCCAGACGGTCTTGTGGTTGAAGGCCTGGCCGCGTTCGTGCGGGTGGACTTCGACCTCGCGTTCGTCGAGGAACTTCACGTAGCCACCCAGCGGGATGGCGGCGATGGCGAACTCGGTACCGTGCCTGTCGCGACGCGACCACAGCGGCCGGCCGAAGCCGACCGAGAAACGCAGGATCTTGACCCCGCACAGGCGCCCGACCCAGTAATGCCCGAACTCGTGGAACGTGACCAGCAGCCCGAGGCTGACAATCATCCACCAGACCGATCCGATGAAGTCAGTCATGCAGGCTCACAGTGGCGGGCAGGGGCGGCGGCGTCATGCTGGGCGAGGCGGTCGTTCAGGCGGCGTCGATGGCGTTCAGGGTGAGCTGGCGTGCCCGCTGGTCGGCGGACAACAGGACCTCCAGTGTATCGGCTGGCTGGGTCGGCAGTGTTGAAAGAGCGTTAGCAACCAGCTCCGGGATCGTCAGGAAACCGATCCGGCCCTGAAGAAACGCTGAAACCGCCTCTTCATTGGCGGCGTTCAGCACCGCCGGCGCGGTGCCGCCGGCCTGCATTGCCTGCCAGGCCAGGGCCAGGCAGGGGAAGGCGTTGGTGTCCGGGGCTTCGAAATCCAGCCGGCCCTGGGCCAGCAGGTCCAGCCCGGCCACGCCCGATTCGATGCGCTGCGGCCAGCCCAGGCCGACGGCCAGGGTGGTACGCATGTCCGGCAGGCCCATCTGCGCCAGGGTCGAACCGTCAACGAACTCGACCAGCGAATGGACCAGGCTCTGCGGGTGTACCAGCACCTCAATGCGTTCGCCGGGCACGCCGAACAGGTGGTGGGCCTCGATGACTTCCAGGCCCTTGTTCATCAACGTCGCCGAATCGACCGAGATCTTCGGCCCCATCGACCACTTCGGGTGGGCAACGGCCTGGGCCGGGGTGACCTGGGCCAGCTCGGCGCGGCTGCGGCCACGGAACGGGCCGCCGGAGGCGGTCAGCAGGATCCGGCGCACCCCGGCGCCGTCGACGCTGGCGTCGCGCGAGCGCAGGCACTGGAAGATCGCGCTGTGTTCGCTGTCGATCGGGATGATTTCGGCACCGGCACGTTCGGCGGTGCGGGTCAGCAGTTCGCCGGCCAGCACCAGCGATTCCTTGTTGGCCAGCAGGATGCGCTTGCCCGCGGCGGCCGCGGCCAGGGTCGAGGACAGGCCGGCAGCGCCGACAATGGCCGCGACCACGGTGTCGCAGGCGTCGCTGGCGGCCAGCTGGTCCAGCGCGGCATTGCCTGCATGGGCCTCGGTGGCCAGTCCGGCGTCGCGCAGGCCGTCACGCAGTTCGGCGAACAGCGACTCGTCGGCGATCACCGCGTGCGCGGGTTTGTGTTGGCGGCACAACGCCAACAGCGCCTGCACCTGGCGACCGGCGGCGAGCACCGTGGCCTGGTAGCGCTGCGGGTGGCGGGCGATCACGTCCAGCGTGGAGGCACCAATCGAGCCGGTGGCGCCGAATACGGCGACCCGGCGCAGGTCTGCAGCAGCATTCATGGTCAGAACCCGAAGATTTCCTTGCCCAGCGCGAACACCGGCACGGCGGCGAGGACGCCGTCGACACGGTCGAGCACGCCGCCATGGCCGGGGATCAGGTGGCCCGAATCCTTGGCGCCGGCGTGGCGCTTGATCAGGCTCTCGAACAGGTCACCCAGCACCGAGGCGAACACGGCCACCACCGAGGTGATCAGCAGCCCCGGCAGGTGTGCGGTATCGATGCCGGCCAGCCAGCCCAGGCCGACGGCCACGGCGACACCGGCCAGCAGGCCGCCGAACAGGCCTTCCCAGGTCTTGTTGGGGCTGATCCGCGGGGCCAGCTTGTGCCTGCCGAAATGGCGGCCGGCGAAATAGGCGCCCGAGTCGGCCGCCCACACCAGCGCCAGTGCAGCCAGCAGCCACAGGTGGCCCTGCTTGCCCGGCGGATCGCCACCGGCATGGATCAGCACCAGCGCGGCCCAGGCCGGCACGATGGCCAGGGTGCCGGCCAGCATCTTCAGGATGCGCGAGGGCGCCGACGGTTGTGCACCGAAGTTGAAGAAGCGCAGCCAGACCAGCGCGGCCAGCCACCAGGCAACGCCGGCCAGGGTGGTTATCTGGAACAGCACCAGCGTACTGCCATCGGCCCAGACCAGCAGCACCATCAGCAGCAGGTTCAGCACCAGCAGCACGGTGCGCGCCAGGGTGTCTTCGATACCGGCCAGCTTCAGCCATTCCCACAGGCCGATCAGCAGCACCGCGGCGGCGGCGGCGGCCAGCCATTGCGTGGGCAGCAGCAGGATCGCCGCAATGGCAACCGGCGCCATGATCAGTGCGGCGAGGACTCGGGTCTTGGTCATGGGCTGGAAGTCTCGGTGGCCAGTGCGGCGATCTGGGCGCTGGTCAGGCCGAAACGACGCTCGCGGCCGGCATAGGCGTCAAGCGCCTGCTGCAGCTGCCCGGCATCGAAGTCCGGCCACAGGGCCTCGGTGAACCACAGCTCGGTGTAGGCCAGCTGCCACAGCAGGAAATTGCTGATGCGGGTGTCGCCGCCGGTGCGGATGAACAGGTCCGGCGGCGGCAGGTCGGCCAGGGCGACCTGGCTGCCCAGCAGCGATTCGTCGGATCTGCTCGGGCAACAGGCGACCGGCCGCCACTTCGACGGCCAGGGCGCGCGCGGCGCGGGCGATGTCCTGGCGGCCACCATAGCTGGCGGCGATCGACAGGGTCAGGGTGGTGTTGTCGGCGGTGCGCTGCTCGGCCAGCTGCATGCGGCTGACCAGCCCTGCACCGAAGCGCTCGCGTTCGCCGATGAAGCGTACGCGCACGCCACGCCGGTGCAGCTCGTCCACTTCGCGGTCGAGTGCGCCGAGGAACAGCTTCATCAACGCATCCACTTCCTCCTGCGGCCGGCCCCAGTTCTCGCTGGAGAAGGCGAACAGGGTCAGCGCCGGAATGCCCAGTTCAAGGCAGCGCTCGATGGTGCGGTTGACCGCGCGCGCGCCGGCACGGTGGCCGATCACGCGGGGGCGACGGCGCTGCTGTGCCCAGCGCCCATTGCCATCCATGATGATGGCAATGTGGCGGGGCAGGGCGGCCGGCAACGGAGGCGGGGCTGAAGGCATCGACTTCAGACCGACAGCAGTTCTTTTTCCTTGTCGGCGACGACCTTGTCGACGTCCTTGATGTTGGCGTCGGTCAGCTTCTGGATGTCGTCTTCGCCGCGCTTCTTCTCGTCTTCGCTGATCGCCTTGTCCTTGACCAGCTTGGCGATTTCCTTGTTCGCGTCCTGGCGGATGTTGCGGATCGCGATCTTGGCGCCTTCACCTTCCTTCTGCACCTGCTTGGCCAGCTCCTTGCGGCGCTCTTCGGTCGGCGGCGGCATGTTGATGCGGATCGCGGTGCCCAGGGTGTTCGGGGTGAACTCGGCGTTGTAGAGACCCTTCTCGATCTCCTTGATCATGCTCTTGTCGAACGGCGTGACCAGCAGCGAGTGCGCGTCGGCGTTGGAGATCGAGGCAACCTGGTTCAGCGGGGTGCTGGCGTTGCCATAGGCACTGACCGTCACGCGGTCCAGCAGGGCAGGCGTGGCACGCCCGGTCCGGATGGAGGTGAGGGTGTGCTTCAGAGCGTCGATGCTCTTGGCCATGCGCGTCTGCGCGTTGTTCTTGATGTCGTTGAGCATCGCCCGGTCCTGGATGTATCTGGAATCGGGCGATTATAGGCGAATACGGGACGCTGCCGGGCCTGAATCGGCCCGGTCATCGCTTTGCGCTCAGGCTCAGGCCGGGTCGCGGCCCTGGACCAGGGTGCCGATGTTCGCGCCGTTGAGGATCTTCAGCAGCTCGCCCGGCTGGCCCATGTCGAACACGCGCATCGGCAGGTCGCTGTCGCGGGCCAGTGCGAAGGCCGCGGTGTCCATCACTTCCAGGCCACGGCGGATCACTTCGTCGTAGCTCAGGCTGTCGAAGCGGACCGCATCGCTGTGCTTGTTCGGGTCCTTGTCGTACACGCCATCGACCTTGGTGGCCTTCAGCAGCAGGTCGGCGCCGATCTCGATCGCGCGCAGGGCGGCGCCGGAATCGGTGGTGAAGAACGGGCTGCCGACGCCGGCGGCGAAGATCACCAGGCGGCCCTTTTCCAGGTGGCGGATGGCGCGGCGGCGGATGTAGTCCTCGCACACGTCGTTGATCTTGATCGCGCTCATCACGCGGGCCTTGGCGCCCAGCTTCTCGAGGGCGTCCTGCATGGCCAGGGCGTTGATGACCGTGGCCAGCATGCCCATCTGGTCGCCGGTGACCCGGTCCATGCCGCCAGCAGCCAGGCCGGCGCCGCGGAAGATGTTGCCGCCGCCGATCACCAGCGCCACTTCGGCACCGGCCTGCTGGGCTTCGATGACCTCGCGGGCCAGGCGATTGATGATCTTCGGGTCGATGCCGTAGTCCTCATCTCCCATCAGCGCCTCCCCGGACAGTTTCAGAAGGATGCGGCGATAGGCGAGCTTGGACATGGGGACCTCGGGTGCGTGGAAATCGCGGGCGATTCTACGCGCATGCGGCGTCGTGCCAAAGTGTTTTGTGCACTGCGGCGCAGAATCCGGTGATTCGCCCCGGTCAACCGGGGCTTCCCCCTTCAGCCCAGCTCGGCGCCGGCGGTGGCCGACAGCTCGTCGTGGCCGAGGGCGCCCGGTCAGCGGGCGATCACCCGGTTGCGGCCCAGGTTCTTGGAGCGGTACAGCACATCGTCGGCCGCGCGCAGCAGGTCCTGCACGTCGGCGAAGCGCTCGTAGCCACCCTGGGTGGCCACGCCGGCGGAGAAGGTGACGAACAGCGGCCCCCCTTCCAGCTCGGCCATCGGCGTGGCGACGATGTTGGCCAGTACCCGGCGGATCACGTCCAGGGCCACGCTTTCGCTGGTATTGGGCAGCAGCGCGACGAATTCCTCGCCGCCGAAGCGGGCGACGGTGTCGCTGTTGCGCAGCTGGCCCTGCAGCTTGCCGGCGAAGGCGCGCAGCACCTCGTCGCCGGTCAGGTGGCCGTGGGCGTCGTTGATCTTCTTGAAGTCGTCCAGGTCGATGAAGGCCACCGACAACGGCCAGCCCTGGCGGCCGGCGCGCAGGAATTCCTGCTCCAGCACCGCTTCCAGCTGGCGGCGGTTGAGCACGCCGGTCAGCGCGTCACGATGGGCCTGGTCGGCGAGGCGCTTGGCGCGTGCCTCGAACTCGTCGGCGCGGCGGCGTGCCTGGTCGGCATCCTGCAGTTCGCGCAGGTTGCGCAGCGTGGCCAGCTCCTGCGCGTGATCGATCAGTTCGCGCACCCGGGACGGTGAATTGAGGCCGGCATCGAACAGGCTGGCGATATCGGGCAGGGCCTCGCTGATGCGGGCCAGGACCTGGTCGAAGCGCGCGCTGTCCAGTTCCAGGCGGTCGTGCACCTGCTGCAGGGCGCGCTCACGCGCGGCATCGGCGTCGGTATCCAGCCAGATGTCGGCCACCGCGCCGGACAGCTGCACGCAGGCCTGGAACGGCGATTCGGCGGCGTCCTCGTCCTCGCTGTGGCTGATGCTCTCGACCAGGTAGCGGGGCAGGCCCCATTGCTCGGCCACCCAGGCGCCGACCTCGGCATGGCTGCAGCCCAGTTCCTCGCGCTCGCGGGCGACCAGGTCGATGTTGTCGCGTGCCTCGCGCAGCAGCGGCAGGTAGCGCTCCGACTCGGCCTGGGCCAGGCACAGCACGCCCAGGTCCTGCAGCAGGCCGGCCAGCATCAGTTCCTCCAGCCGGCGCAGACCGCGCGCCTGGCCCAGCTGGCTGGCGGCCAGGGCGCTGAGGATGCTGCGCTTCCACGCGCGCTGGCGCAGGTCATGGTCGGCGCCGGTGCCGCCGGTCAGGCCCTGGGTGACGGTGAAGCCCAGGGCGAGGCTGATCGTGGCGTTCAGGCCCAGCATGGTCAGCGCCTGGCCGAGGTTCTCGATGCGGCGGCGGCTGGCATACAGCGGCGAATTGGCGATGCGCAGCATGCGAGCGCTCAGCGCCATGTCGATGGCGATGATGTCGGCGGCGGTGGCGATGTCCGCTTCCGGGTCCTGGGCCAGTTCGATGATGCGCAGGGCAATACCGGGTGGCGAAGGCAGGTTGCGGCAGAGCGCCAGGGCAGCTGTCAGCTCGGGAGGCATGTCGGGTCGTTCAATTCCATTAGGACAAGAATACCTAGGAATGCATCACAGTCCGCGATTTTCGTTCCTGCTATGTGACTGTGGATTCCCTGCGCCGAGTATCGGCTTGATTCGCGCGCAACGCAAAGGTGCCGGTTGTGCGCACCAACGGAGGCTGTGCGCACCAACGGTGCGCACCGACAGGTTCACCGGCATAAAAAAAGAGCCGCGGTTTCCCGCGGCTCCTTCTGGTCGCTTCACAGCCGGAAGGCTGGAATCAGACCTGCATCGCCTTGGCAACTTCGGCGGCGTAGTCTTCCACCACCTTCTCGATGCCTTCGCCGACGATCAGCAGCTTGAAGCCTGCCACGTCGGCGCCAGCGGCCTTGACCACCTGCTCGACGGTGGTGTCGCCCAGCACGTAGGTCTGGCCGTACAGGGTCACGTCGCTGACGATCTTGTTGATCTTGCCGCTGATGATCTTTTCCAGGATGTCGGCCGGCTTGGCCTTGTCCTTCTCGGACATCTTGGCCAGCTCGATTTCCTTTTCCTTCTCGACGAACTCGGCCGGGACGTCCGCAGCCTTGTTGTGCGGCGGCTTCAGCGCGGCCACGTGCATGGCCAGGCCACGGGCCAGCTCGACGTCGCCGCCGACCAGGTCGACCAGAACGCCGACCTTGCCGTTGGTGTGGACGTAGGCGCCGATGGTGTTGTTGCCATCCACCTTCACCATGCGACGGATCTGGATGTTCTCACCCAGGGTCTGCACGGCGGTGGCGCGGGCTTCTTCAACGGTGCGGCCGTCGGCCAGCTTGGCAGCCTTCACGGCTTCGACGTCGGTGGCGCCCGATGCCAGGGCAGCGGCGGCGACGGCGTTGACGAAGGACTTGAAGTTGTCGTCGTTGGCGACGAAGTCGGTTTCCGAGTTGACTTCGACCAGCACGGCCTTGCCGCCGTCCTGGGCCAGGCCCAGACGGCCTTCGGCGGCCACGCGGTCAGCCTTCTTGTCGGCCTTGGCAGCGCCGGACTTGCGCATGGCTTCAGCAGCAGCGTTGATGTCGCCGTTGGCTTCGGTAAGCGCCTTCTTGCATTCCATCATGCCGGCGCCGGTGCGCTCGCGCAGTTCCTTGACCAGGGAAGCAGTGATTTCCACGGGATTACCTCACGAAAGAAAGGGGTTGGGCCGGCATGGTGGCCGGCCCGTGTGACACGGTCCTGTCACGCGCCAAGGGCGGCGTGCAGGGAGGGTGGACGCCGGGCGTCCACCCCGGGGCCTGGATCAGGCCTGGGCGTCGTCGCCCTTCTTGGCAGCCTTCTTGGCCGGAGCGCGGCGGGCCGGCTTCTCTTCGCCTTCAGCAGCGGCTTCAGCGAACTCTTCCTCGCGCACCGAAGCGGCGTGCGGAGCAGCGGCCTTACCTTCCAGCACGGCGTCGGCAGCGGCGCGGGCGTACAGCTGCACAGCGCGGATGGCGTCGTCGTTGCCCGGGATGGCGTAATCAACCAGTTCCGGGTTGTAGTTGGTGTCGACCACGGCGATGACCGGGATGCCCAGCTTCTTGGCTTCCTTGATCGCGATGTCTTCGTGGCCGATGTCGATCACGAAGATGGCAGTCCGGCAGACGGTTCATGTCCTTGATGCCGCCCAGCGAGGCTTCCAGCTTGTCGCGCTCGCGACGCAGGCCCAGCACTTCGTGCTTGACCAGCTTCTCGAAGGTGCCGTCGGTTTCACCGGCTTCCAGTTCCTTCAAGGCGGGCAACCGACTGCTTGACGGTACGGAAGTTGGTCAGGGTGCCGCCCAGCCAACGCTGGTTCATGAACGGCATGCTGCAACGCTCGGCTTCTTCCTTGACGGTTTTGCGGGCGCTGCGCTTGGTGCCCAGGAACAGGACGGTGCCGCGCTTCTGGGCAACCGACGAGATGAAGTTCATCGCGTCGTTGAACAGCGGGACGGTCTTTTCCAGGTTGATGATGTGGATCTTGCCGCGGGCGCCAAAGATGCACGGCCAGCCATCTTCGGGTTCCAGTAGCGGGTCTGGTGGCCGAAGTGGACGCCGGCTTCCAGCATCTGACGCATGGTGACCTGGGGCATTGCAATACTCCTGAGTATGGAACCAGCGATTCCGCCCGCGGGGATAGGTATGCGGGACGCGTGGAAGCGCGATCGGTTCCGGGGTTGGGCTTCCCTGTTGCCTCCGTGGCCGAACTCCTTGCGGAGCACCCCGGCACGGATGGGGGCAGCAGGTGTGGATTCACCGGTGACGTCCGGTGTGGACGGGTTCCCGCGCACGCTGGCGGCAGGAATCCGGTCGATTATAGCCCGCTGGGGGCGCTTGCTGCAATTGCAGGGTCAGCAGTGGCCAGATCGACCTCGCGGCCGTCCTGCAGGCGTGCCTTCTGAAGCGGCCTCCAGCATAGCCATCGGCGCGGGCAGGCAGGGGCCAGCGGCGTTCATGGCCCGCCAGGATGTAGCCGGCCAGGCCAGCCGTCAGCAGCGTTTGACTTCTGGCTGTCCGCTGTGATGAACGAGATCGTGCAGGCGGCCGTGCAGGGTACCGGTATTGCTGAGTCGCAGTGCGGGCTGCGACGCCTGGGCCTCGACGCGGCCCTGCAGGCGGGCATGCAACGGTGTTGCCGCTGGGCCGCGGAACAGTGGCAGGGAATAGCGCGGCAGCCCTGCCAGCGACGGCGCCAATACGATCCGATAGGCCTGTTCACCGACCGCCGCCGGCTCGGCTGGCAGCAGCCAGACGCGCTGGGTACTGCCGGGCGCGAGGTCCAGGCGCGCCGGGCTGACCCGGATCCGGTCGCTTGGCTGCAGCCGTTCGGCATCCAGCTGCTGATCCCAGGCCAGCACCTGACCTCGGCCCTGCCAGCGGCCGGGCCCGGGTTGTGCAGCCACAGCTCGGCGCGGCCGCCCTGGGCCGGCAGCTGCAGGGTGGTCGGCAACAGCTCCAGCGCCGCGGCGGGCAGGGCCAGCAGTAGTGCCAGCAGGGTCAGCAGCGCGCGCATCAGTAGATGAGGGTCACGGAGGGTGTTGCGTTCACGTCCGTTGCCGGTGGCGCGAGCTCGGGCGGACCTGGGGCGGCACCTGGGGCGCGTCACTGCGCTGGTGCGGCGCCGGCAGCGGACGCCACCGCCATCGTCGCTGCAGGATTCGACCACGGTCAGCCGGATCTGCAGGGCGCCGGTGCTGGGTTCGGCCCATGTCGGCAGGCTGGCGACTTAGCATCGCCCCGATCAGAAATGCACGAACCACCTGCCATCCACCGCAACCGAAAAGACTCTGCTGCGCGGTATCTGGCGCGGATGCGCCTGGAAGTTGCAGCGTCGCGCTTGCCCGGCATCCGTTTGCGCACCGCAATCCACCGGCGGGCGCCGACCGTTGGTCGGCACGCGGATCGCCCCCGGCGGGTGCCAACCGTTGGTCGGCACGCAGGTCAATAAGTGATCGTCACCTGCACCAGGTCGTTGTAGGTGCCGGCCGGAGGCTGGCCGGTGACCGGCGGTACCCGGCCATAGATGGTGAAGTGCTGGCGCGCTGCCGGTGCCGGTGCGCCGCTGGCCGTATCGATGGTCAACGGTTGCCCCAGCGCTGGCTCCGTGCCGCGTCCCGGTAGAGCTTGTAGGTGAGGTAGTAGGTGCTGCCGCCAATGGTGGTGGCCATGCGCCGGGTGGTGGTGGCGGTGGGATTGTTCTGGCCGTTGTTGAGACCGACCTGGAAGGCGGTGTTCTTCAGAGCAGGTCAGGGCCAAGGGTTGCGGTCTGGTCGATGTTGGCCGGGATGCCACCGGTGACGTTGCCGAAGTTCATGTTGGTGGTGACGTAGCTGCCGCATTGCGGCAGCACATTGGCGGTGGCGGTGAAGCTGAAGGCCGCACTCGCGCTGTTGGTACCGGTGGCGCCGCCGTTGCAGGTGGCGGGAATGGTGGCGGTGCCGAGCAGGACTTCGTTCCAGTGCCGGTACACCACGCTGGCACCGCTGAAGGTGCTGCTGTACGCGCCGGAGGCCAGGACCTGGTTGGCCGGGATCTGCCCGAGCAGCTGCACCGTCTGTGCGCCGCTGCCGCCGGTCAGCAGCGGCACGTTGTAGCTCATGGTCAGTTCCTGCGCCGGGGGCGTGCCGTGCGGCAGCCAGGCCAGTGACCTGGCCGAAGCTGGCGTTGTTGTACAGCTGGAAATTCATCGTGTCGCTGGTGGAGGTGGCCATCGTGCGGAACGTGGAACTGCTGCCGCCGCCACTGCCTGCGCCGATGCCCACGCAGACGCGCACGCCGGTGGTGGCCAGCAGGCTCAGCGCAGCGGTGGTGCAGGTCACCGTGATGTTGAGGTTGGCCGTGCTCGGGCCGGGTGCATTGCTGTTGATGTTGCCGAACGGCAGGGTCGGATTGGCGACCGCCGTGCAGACCGCGGGGCACTGGCAGGCGCCGCTGCCAGCAGGCCGGCCCACAGCAGCAGGACGAGCAGCAGTACCCTCATGGCGCGACCTCCGGATGCACTGCTGCGGTGCCGGCTTCGGCCGGGCGCCGGACGCCACCACCTTGGGCAGGTCCGGCACCTTCACCCGGCAGGGACCATGGCTGGTGGTGACGTACAGCACGCTGCCGGCGGCGACATCTTCCAGATAGACAGGCCGTCGTAGCCGACCGTGGCCTGGCGACCGTCAGGCAGCTACCTCGCTGCCCACCTCCAGAGGCTGGCCGTCCATCGCCAGCAGGGTCAGGCTCAGCGACGGCCGCGAGCGCAGCTGGAAGGTCACGCGGGTGCCGGCGCGCTGGCGCGGGGTCACCCAGTCCTCGATGCGGTCGGCGCGCATGTCTTCGGGCAGGTCCAGGGTGTCGATCCAGACCCGGTTGCGCTGCCAGGACAGCAACGGACTGACCAGCAGCAGGCCGCGATCATCGGTGACGCCGATCAGGCGGTTCTCCAGCCGCACCGGGACGCCGCCGACCCCATTGGTGCTGATCACCGCGAACGCATCGGAGACCTCGCGCGTGGCGAAGGCGTGCCCGCCCATCCACACCAGGCTGCCGCTGGCGCTGGCGTAGGCATAGTTGAGTCCACCCTGGCGCGAGGCGCCGAACGAATAGCGGCCGACATCGTTGAGGATGCCGACCTCGGCCAGGCCGCCGTTGCCGTCCTCGCCGTGGCGCAGCTGCGCGCGCAGCCGACGCCGCCGGCGCTGCCATCGCCGGACACCGGCCGGTGACGTCCGCCACCCAGCCTCTCGGCTGTCGCCGTTGCGCTGGCTGGAGAGGCTGGCCTGGCGGTTGTTGCCCAGGCTGGCGGTCACCGAACAGGTAGATGCTGCGGTCGTCGCTGCGGTCCAGCGTTCTGGTTCACCGACAGGTAGGCCGACCAGCGCTGGCGCTCCAGGTACGTGACCAGAACAGGCTGGCATAGCGGTTGTCGTCTCCATCCGGGTAGCGCAGGCGCAGATAGCTGGCGCTGAGCGTGCCCAGCCGCAGCAGGTCCAGGCCGAGCGTGGCCTGCTCGCTGGATGCTCTGGTGGCAGGTTGCCCTGCAGCGCGCCCAGGTCGCGGTAGTAGCCGTGGCTGCGTACGCTGCGCAGATTGACGTTGAAGCGACGGTTGTTCCAGCTGTAGCCCAGCGCCCATTGCCCACCCTGCAGGCCGTGGTAATCACTGCGTGCATAGGCGGCGTTGAACACGCCGGCAGCGCCGAGCAGCCACCAGCCACCGATGCCGGCCTGGGCCAGGCCACCGCCGCCTTCGGCATGCGCTTCGCCGGTGAACGTGTCGGTGACAACCGCCGCGCCAGCTGGCGCTGGCCACCGTGCGATCGTCATAGGCGAAGGAGCGTTCGCCGAAATCCCTGCGCAGCTGGCCGACGCCGACCGACCAGTCCGACAGGCCCTTGGCCAGCAGCTGCTGGGTGCCGTAGAAACTGAAATCCAGCGTCTGCATGCGGCCAAATGCATCGGTCACCACCACCTGCGCATTGCCGGTGCCGCTGATGCCGGGCTGCGCCGCCAGCTGGAAGGGCCCGACCGGCACCTGGCCGCTGTACTGGCGTAGGCCATCGACATACAGCTCGACCGTGGAGGGCACCACCGCCTGGCCGAGGAAGCTGGGCGTGGGCGTGAGCACGCGGTAGGGCTGGCAGGCCGTAGTTGCGGCCGATCTGCAGGCCGCCCAGGCGAACCGGGCGGGTCCAGTCGACGAAGCCGCTGTAGAAGTCACCGACCTCCAGCGTGGTTGCACTGTCCGGGAAATCCAGGCTCCAGCGTGTGTCCAGGCGCACACTTCGCCGCGCCAACGGCGGTCGCCGGGCTGCTGGTAGCGGCGGCTGATGGCGGTGTTTTCGAAAGTGCCGTTGCCGATGCCGAACACCCGCAGTTCCGAGCTCAGGCTGAGGTTGCCGAGCGTGTCCACCCGGCTGCCGTAGACGTCGTAGTTGAGCAGCACGCCCGGCGAGGCGTTGCCGGTGGGCGCGCGCGTCTGCGGGCGGCTGAGCACGGTGGTGGGCAGGGTCAGCTGGTCCAGCGGGACGTCCAGCGCCAGCGTCTGCATGTGTGCGTCGTAGCGCACCACCGCGCCGCTGATCTGGTCCAGGTAGACCGGTGCGTCGCCGCTGGCATTGAAGCCCAGCTGGCGCAGCACGTCGGGGCTGGCCTGAGCCGGCCGCGGTTCTCGGTGAACGGCAGCAGGCCGCGCGGCGTGCTGTTGAGCGACACATCCAGGTACAGCGCCTGGCTGGCGGTCAGCGGGGTCGGTGGCGGCAGGATGGCATCTGCCGACACGCCGGATACATCAGCCGCCGCGCCGGACACATCGGCGGCCTCGGTCGCCGCGGGAGCCAGGGCAGCCAACAGCGCGCCCATCAACGCCTCAGCGAGCCGGTGGGGGGGCGCCGACAGTGGCGTCTGTTCCGACTCGCCATTGAGCTTGGCCGTGATCTGGTCGTTGTCGCGGTCGATTGCCGTGCGTTCGATCGGCCAGCGCATCACCTGGCCGGGCAGCACATAGCCCAGCAGCCCGGGATGGACGATGCGCGGGCGCGTGGGCGCTGCCCAGCGCGAGATCGGCGATCTGCGCGTAGCCGTCGCCCGAGTTGGCCACCTCCACGCCGTTGCGGCCGTCCGCCAACTGGACCAGGCGGGCCTGCAGCCGCGGTGCCAGCGTGCCGGACGAGGGCTGCACGAACACCGGGATCGAATAGCGCAGCACGAACTGCATGCCGCCGGCGCGCGTGGCCAGATCGGGCACCTCGTCGACGATCAGGCGGTAGTACCGCTGTGCCGGCGGCGGTTCCCGGTCCGGACGCATCACCCGCACCAGCTGCTGCTGGCCGGCAGCCAGTTCCTGCATCGGCGGCGTGGCCATCACTTTCATCGGTGGGCAGCAGCTGTTCCTGGCCGTTCTCTGCACCCAGCGGAACACGCGCACCTGCAGCTTCACCGGCGAGGTGCCGCTGTTGGTCAGCCACAACTCGCCGGCACGCTGGCGGGCTTCCAGCTGCAGGCTGGTCGGGGCGACCTGCAGGCTGGTGGCGCCTGCGGTGGTGGTGGCCAGCAGGTACAGGGCGAGCAGCGCCACGCCGGTGGCGCGCCACGGGCGGGGTCCGGCCATGCAGGCGTGCTCCATCAATAGGTGATCGTGGCGGTAACCGTATCCAGGTAGTTACCGGTAGCCGGGTTGTTGGTGCTCAGGTTCAGGATCTGGCCGTAGACGATGTAGGGCACGGCCAGGCCGGTGCCGATGCCGGCCTGGGTATTGGTACCGGACGTGGCGCCCCAGACCAGGGTATGGGCGGCGTCCTGGTAGAGCTGGTAGCCGACGTAGTTGTTGGCGGTCACCGCAGCATTGGTGTTCTTCATCCGCCGGGTGGTGACGTCATTGGCCGTGCTGGCATTGGCGCCCGCATTCAGCGAGATGGTGTAGGGCGTCAGTGCCGAGCACTGCGCGGTCACCGTGCCCTGGCCCAGGGTGGGCGTGGCGGTGGTCGAGGCGGCGGTGCCGAAGTCGACGTTGGTGGCGGCCGCCGCCGTGATGGTGCAGGCCTTGGTGACCACCAGCGTGACGTTGAAGGTGGTGGTGTCGGCGGCCAACGCCGGGCTGGACAGCAGGAGCCCGGCCACGACCCATGTCAGCGGGGATCGAACTGGGGATCGCATGGACAACCTCCCTGACCCGAAGGTCTGTTGAACAAGGCGAAGACGGCACGTTCGGCGCCGCTTTGACGACAGTGGGTCCAGCTTAGGAGGCGTAAGTGTCTGTAATCCGTGATAAATAGGCAGGCGAAAGAGTGGAGGGCATCACGCTTTCACTTTCCTTGCCGGAACCGCGCATGGCCCGGATCGCCAGTTGGGTGGCGTTCGTTCAGATTGCGGCCGGATCGGCGATAATGGGTGCCATGAGCGTGAATCTGAAAACCCCGCAGGAAATCGAGATGATGCGCATCGCCGGCCGCCTGGCCAGCGAAGTGCTCGACATCGTCACCCCCCACGTCAAGCCCGGTGTCACCACCGAGGAACTGGACCGCATCTGCCACGACCATATCGTGAACGTGCAGGGCGCCATTCCGGCCAACGTCGGCTACCGCGGCTTCCCGAAGACCGTGTGCACCTCGGTCAACAATGTCATCTGCCACGGCATTCCCAGCGAAGGGAAGGTGCTCAAGGATGGCGACATCATCAATATCGACGTCACCGTCATCAAGGACGGCTGGCACGGCGACACCAGCCGCATGTACTTCGTCGGCACCCCGTCGGTGATGGCCCGTCGCCTGGTGGAAACCACTTACGAAGCCATGTGGCGCGGCATCCGTGCGGTGCGTCCGGGCGCCACCCTGGGCGACATCGGCCACGCCATCCAGAGCTATGCCGAAGGCGAGCGTTTCAGCGTGGTGCGCGAGTACTGCGGCCACGGCATCGGCAAGGTCTACCACGACGAGCCGCAGGTGGTGCATTACGGCCGCCCGGGCCAGGGCCTGGTGCTGCAGCCGGGCATGACCTTCACCATCGAGCCGATGATCAACGAGGGCACCCGCTACAACAAGGTGCTGCCGGACGGCTGGACCGTGGTGACCCAGGACCGCAAGCTGTCGGCGCAGTGGGAGCACATGATCGCGGTCACCGAGACCGGCGTGGACGTGCTGACCCTGTCGCCAGGCGAGTCGCAGGTCTCCTGAAGATGCTGCCGGCGAGTTCGCTGCTGGACACGCCGGCCGCGTCGCTCAACGACCCGGATTGGGCTGCTGCCGCGCGCCAGGCGCTGCAGCAGGCCGACGCGCGCCTGTACCGCCGCTTCGACCAGGGCGACAACATCGAGCGCCTGCTGGCGCTGCGCGCGCGCGCTGCCGACCATCTGATCCGCCTGGCCTGGCAGCGCTGCCTGCCGGCCGACAGTGGCCTGTCGCTGTTCGCGGTCGGTGGCTATGGCCGCGGTGAACTGTTCCCGCGCTCGGACATCGACCTGCTGGTGTTCGGCGATCCGCCGGCACAGCTGGCGCACGAAGCGGCATTGGCGCGCCTGTTCGCGCTGCTGTGGGACTGCGGATTGGCCGTCAGCCATGCGGTGCGTTCGGCATCGCAGTGCCGCGAGGCGGCAGCTGACCAGACCGTGCTGACCGCGCTGATCGAGGCGCGTCCGATCCTGGCCGATGATGCCGCGCGCCGCGCGCTGCGCGAGGCCATCGACGACCGCGAGCTGTGGCCGGCACGCAGCTTTTTCCTGGCCAAGCTGGAAGAGCTGCGCAACCGCCACCAGCGCTTCGGCGATACCGCCGACAACCTGGAGCCGGACCTGAAGGATGGCCCCGGCGGCCTGCGCGATCTCAACACGCTGGGCTGGATGGCGTTGCGTGCCTTCGGCGTGCGCGACCTGGAGGCCCTGGTCGGGCTCGGCCATCTGGGCGCTGACGAAGCCGCGGCGTTGAAGCGCGAACGTGCCGTGCTGGCGCGGTTGCGCTTCGGCCTGCACCTGGTCGCGCGCCGTCCGGAAGAGCGCCTGCGTTTCGATTACCAGAAGACTCTGGCCGCGCGACTGGGCTTCGAAGACGATGCCGAGAATCTCGGTGTCGAAAAAATGATGCAGGGCTTCTACCGCGCCGCGCTGGTGGTGCGCCGGATCAGCGACCGCCTGCTGCAGCGCTTCGAGGAACAATTCGATGGCGAGGCCCAGCCGGAACCGCTGACCGTGGGCTTTTCCCTGCGCCGTGGCTACCTGGCCGCCAACGAGGCCGACTGGCCGCGCGGCGACATCGGCCAGGTGTTCGCACTGTTTTCCAGCTGGGCCAACAACCCGCAGGTGCGCGGACTGCACTCGCTGACCGCGCGTGCACTGGCCGAGTCGCTGCCGCTGCTGCCGGCCTATGACCAGGCCGACTCCGATGCACGCGAGCAGTTCCTGGCCCTGCTGCGCGGCCAGCGTCCGGTCGATACGCTTTCGCGCATGGCGCGGCTGGGCGTGCTTGGCCAGTGGATTCCCGCGTTCGCCCAGGTCAGCGGGCGCATGCAGTTCGACCTGTTCCATGTCTATACGGTCGACCAGCACACGCTGATGGTCCTGCGCAACGTCGGCCAGTTCGCCAGCAGCCGCGCCGACGAGCGCTTCTCATCGCGCATGAAGTCTGGCCGCGCCGTGCAAGCCGGAACTGCTGCTGCTGGCCGGCCTGTTCCATGACATCGCCAAGGGCCGTGGCGGCGACCACTCGGAGCTGGGTGCGGTGGACGCGCGTGCCTTTGCCAGGCGCATGCGCTCAGTGGCACTGATACCATTGG